>CASGAQ010000004.1 GCA_949299535.1 uncultured Eubacteriales bacterium
GATTTAATTATACCAAAAAGCAAGCGGATGCTCAATACCTTTCGGTAAATAGCATCCGCTTTTTCTGTTTTGGGGCTATCTTAATGAGACAGCCCCATTATTTTACCGAGAGATTTTTGCTCATATCTCCCTGCTTGTAAGTTCTATTATATAATTTATATCATCCGGCTGAGTCTTTGCATCATGCGCCGCTTTATTGCGGTGTATTTCTCCGCATTTATCGCATTTATGTATTATGATGTAACCTTTTTTCGGGTCGGGAAGTGCTTTTATCGGCCGCATTATTCCGCGGCAGCTGCACGCTCTGTCACCCGGGTTGATATCGACGTGCAGGGAGCAAAGGCACCTGGGGCAATGATTGCGGGAAGTGTATCCGAGCGGCTTTACTTCAAACCCGCAGTTGGCGCATATAAATCCGCTGTCATTTTTAGTAAAAAGCTTTTGTTCCATATATATTTCCTTATTGAAAAGGACACCGCGCAGGTGTCCTTTTTAATATTGTAATTATTTCTGACGAACTTCGATCTGTGGGAAGGGGATCTCGATACCGCGTTTGTCGAATACTTTCTTGGAAGCTTCGAGTAGATCGAAGTTTACTGTCCAGTAATCTGAGGATTTTACCCAAACGCGAAGTTTGAATTTGAGTGCGGAATCGCCCTGTTCTGCAAGACGAACGAAGGGGGCGGGGTCTTTGAGAACGAGCTCATGAGCGCTTGCAAGAGAAGAAAGAGTTTCTTTTACAAGTTCGATATCGGAATCGTAAGCGACGGAGAAGTCAAGGTCAAGACGGCGCGTTTCATATGCACTGGCGTCTACGATAGATGCATTGGAGATCGTCGCATTGGGGATAACTACCTTTTTATTGTCGCCCGTAGTGAGAGTCGTGTAGAAAAGACCGATGTCCTTAACTGTTCCGCTGTGAGAACCGTCGTCGATAAAGTCGCCTACTTCAAAAGGTTTTGTGCAGCAGATTATGATACCGCCTGCGATATTGGAAAGACCGCCCTGAAGAGCAAGACCGATGGCAAGACCGCAGGAACTGAGGATCGCAATAAGAGAAGCGGCGGGAACGCCGACCATGGAAGCAATGGTGATGAAAAGAACTACATAAAGAAGTCCTTTCAAAAGGTTGGAGATAAGTATCTGTGCGTTTTTAGACACTTTCTGGAAGCCTTTGCCTTTTGTGATGAATTTGGTGAACCATCTGATAAAAATGATTCCGAGAAGCAAAACGATTATCGCGCCGAGAAGGCGGAATCCGAAATCCGTGACAAATTCACCGATCTTTGTGAGAATACTGTTAAGAAATTCTTTCATTGGAGATATCCTTTCTTAGAGAAATAGAATTTATTTTGACTCTTTGAGAGTGAGTCCGAGTTCATCAAGCGCTTTTGCTTCGAAAGGCGCCGGGCAACCTGACATGATTTCCGAAGCGTTTTGAACTTTCGGGAAGGCGACAACGTCGCGCAGACTGGGCGCGCCGCACATGATCATGGCGAGTCTGTCAAGTCCGAGAGCGGCGCCGCCGTGAGGAGGCGCACCGTAGTTATATGCGTCAACAAGGAAGCCGAATTTGCGTTCTATTTCGTCTTTCTTCATTCCGAGAGATTCGAACATCTGCTGCTGGAGAGCAGGGTTCGTGATGCGTATTGAGCCTGACGATATCTCTATGCCGTTGAGAACGAGGTCGTAGCATTTTGCACGAACTTTTCCGGGATCGCTTGTGATATAAGGCAGACATTCGTCGAGCGGCATTGTGAAGGGATGGTGCATTGCAACCCATTCGCCGGTCTCCTCGTCCTGCTCAAAGAAGGGAAATTCCGTTATCCAAACAAAATTGTATTTGTTTTCGGGAATAAGAGCTGTCTGTTTTGCGACGATAAGACGGAGCGCACCGAGAGTGGGGAGAGTTATTTTGTCTTTGTCTGCCACGATAAGAGCGACATCTCCGCGTCGGCAGTCTATCTTTTCCATTATCGCGTCAAGTTCGCCTTCTCCGAGGAATTTTCCGAAAGAGCATGTAGGGGTTTCGTCAAAGTATCTTATATAAGCAAGACCTTTTGCACCTATACCTTTTGCGTGTTCGGCAAGCTTGTCTATTTCTTTTCTTGTGAGCTTGGAAGCCGCATTTTTAGCGACTATGGCGCGGACGCTGCCGCCGGCAGCGACAGCAGCGGAGAATACCGAAAAAGGAGAATCTTTTACTACGTTTGAAATATCCTGAATCTCCATGGCAAAACGAGTATCGGGCTTGTCCGAGCCGAAACGATTCATAGCGTCTTCGAATTTAAGACGGGGGATAGGTTGGGGGATATCAACGTTAAGGATATCTTTGAACAGACGGACAACATAGCCTTCCATCATATTCATAATGTCTTCCTGATCCACAAACGACATCTCAAGGTCTATCTGAGTAAATTCCGGCTGTCTGTCTGCGCGCAGGTCTTCGTCGCGGAAGCAGCGTGCAAGCTGAATGTATCTGTCAAAACCGGCAACCATGAGGAGCTGTTTGTATATCTGCGGAGACTGAGGAAGAGCGTAAACGCAACCGTTATGTATACGTGAGGGAACGACGTAGTCGCGCGCGCCTTCCGGAGTGGGTTTTATCATCATAGGGGTTTCTATCTCCAGAAAATCGTTCTCATAGAAATAGTCGCGCGTTACTTTGGCTATATTGTGGCGCATGATGATGTTGTTCTGGAGGTTTTGGCGGCGAAGGTCGAGGTATCTGTATTTGAGCTTCAGCTCGTCGCGCACGTTATCAGCGTTTTCGTTTATCTCAAAAGGCGTCGTCTGTGCTTCGCTGAGTATCTTGTATTCGTCAACTTCTATCTCGATAAATCCCGTGGGGATCGTTTCGTTTACGGAGGAGCGCTGTCTGACTTTGCCTTTTGCAACAATGACGTATTCTGCGCGGGTATTTCTTGCGGCTTCGAAAACTTCTTTGTTTGTATTTTCGTCAAATGCGAGCTGAACGATACCCGTGCGGTCGCGCAGGTCTATGAATATCAGACTGCCGAGGTCGCGCACGCGGGCTGCCCAACCCATAACGCACTGGCGGGAGCCGATATCTTCTTTTCTGAGATTTCCGCAATAATTGGTTCTTTTGTCTGTTTTATCAAATGCAGTCATTATTGTTTATTCCTTTCATTTAAGTATATTTACGGCTTCCTGAACGGACAGCGTGAGCTGTTCGCCGCCTTGACGCATATTTTTAAGAGATATGAAGCCGTTCTGCATTTCCGTTTCGCCTATTATGGCGGCATAGGGAATGCCGAGCCTGTCAGCGTATTTCATCTTTTGCTTCATGCCTTTTTCGCAGAGATATACGTCTGTGGCGATACCTTCCGCGCGGAAAGTCGAAGCTGTCGAAAGGGCGAAAGGAAGCACTGTCTTATCCATCGGGACGACAAGGACTTTTGCAAGGCTTGAGTTGTCAGCGGAAATGATTCCTGCGTCGAGAAGCTGTGAAAAAAGTCTTGTAAGACCTATCGAAATGCCGATACCGGGCATTTTTTTGTCGGTATAGTAACCTGTGAGGTTCTCATATCTGCCTCCTGAGCAGACGGAGCCGAGTTTTTTGTAATCGTTGAGTACAGTCTCATATACCGTGCCCGTATAATAATCGAGTCCGCGAGCTATGGTGAGGTCGATTGCGAAATTTTTGTCGGGAATATTGAAACCTCTCATATATCCGACAACTTCGGAAAGCTCACTTACGCCTTGCGCGAACATCTCGTCCTTAACGGAGCTTTCCGCAAGTGCCGAAAGCTGTGCGAGAATATCGTCAGTCGTACCTGAAATACTTACAAACGAGAGGATTTTTGCTATCGTTTCGCTGTCTGCGCCGATAGCCGCAAGCTCTTTTGAAACGCCGTCCTCGCCGATCTTTTCGAGTTTATCGATTATGCGGAGAACATCAGTTATCTTGTCGGAAAGCCCTATGGAGGAGAAGAATCCGCCGAGTATCTTTCTGTTGTTTATTCGTATTGTAAAATCGCCGATATTTATCTCTTTGAATACGTCGCATATTACCGCGGGTATCTCCGCGTCATAAACCAGCGGCAGTTCTTCTGCGCCGATGATGTCTATGTCGCATTGATAAAATTCGCGGAAGCGTCCTTTTTGCGGACGTTCGCCGCGGAAGACCTTGCTCATATGATAGCGCTTGAACGGGAAAACGAGGTTCGGTTCATGCATGGCAACATATCTTGCAAGCGGCACCGTGAGGTCGAAGCGGAGCGAAAGGTCGTTGTCGCCCTTGTTGAATCGGTAAATCTGCTTTTCCGTTTCGCCGCCTGCTTTGGCAAGCAAAACTTCAGAAAGTTCTATCGTCGGGGTATCTATGGGCAGAAACCCGTATTTTTCATATATGTTTCTGATCTTATCGTAAATACTGTTGAACAATATCTGTTCTTTGGGTAAAAATTCCGCGAATCCTTGTAGTATCCTCGGCGTCACTTTGTCGGACATATAAACCTCCAAATCCGAATTTGCTTTAAACGCTTTAAACAATAATATAATAATATAGTATAGCATATTTTTTTTATTTTTCAATATTTAAAGTGCAATCTTGACTAAAAAATATGCAAATGTTATACTTTTATCAAACGTTGCAGATAAAAATGCGGAGGTACATATGAAAGAGATAAAAAGCGGAGCCTTTACGCCTGTGACAAAACTCCGCGGCGTCGGGGAAAAACGCGCAAAGTCGTTTTCAAAGCTGGGCATTGAAAACGTCGGACAGCTTATCCTGCATTTTCCGCGCGCATATGAGTATCGCGGAAACGTGAAAATGCTCGCGGAGGCGACGGACGGTGAGCTTTGCGCTTTCATCCTTTGCGTTGCCGCTCCGCCGAAAAGCGCTTTGATAAGACGAGGCATGACCATTACAAAGCTAAATGCGGTAGATGAAACGGGAAAGTGCGAAATAACTTTTTTCAATCAGGCGTATATTAAAGATGTTTTGAGAGAGGGCGCTTACTTTCGTTTTTACGGCAGAATAAAAAAATACGCAGGCAAATGTTCGCTTTCTTCGCCTGCGTTTGAGCCGCTGATTCCGGGCAGAGAACTTCGTCCGCTCGTGCCTGTATATCCGCTTACTTCAGGTCTTTCACAAAAGTTTATGTCCGCATCTGTGAGGGAGGCTCTGAACATTGCTCTGTCCGGTGAAAACTCAATTTCCGAATACCTTTCAAATGACGTTCGCGAAAAATATTCTCTTTCGGAGATATCATACGCTCTGCGCGGCATACATGAGCCGCAGACATTTGATGAAGCGGAAAAAGCTCGCCGCAGACTTGCTTTTGATGAGATGTATCTTTTTGCGATACAGATGATGCTCTCCTCTGACAAGCAGAGCGTGCCGAGCCGTTTCAATTTCAGAAAACCAGATAGAGCAAGATTCCTTTCTATGTTTCCGTATCTGCCGACGGGGGCGCAGTCGCGCGCTTTTGACATGACCGAGAACGACATGACGAGCGGAACGCGCATGCACAGACTTCTTACGGGCGACGTCGGCTCAGGAAAGACGATGTGCGCCCAGTATGCCGCATATATAGCGGTGAGCGGCGGCGCTCAAGTCGCCGTAATGGCGCCTACCGAGATCCTTGCCCGTCAGCATTACGAGTCTTTTCGAGAGCTGTTTGAGCGTATGGGTTATAGGACTGAGTTATTGGTGGGAGCCGTGACGGCGGCAGGAAAACGAAGGATATGTCAGAATCTTCAATTCGGCATTACGGATATAGTTATCGGAACGCACGCGCTTATAGAGGACACTGTTGAGTTCAAAGACTTGGGACTTGTCATCATAGACGAACAACATCGTTTCGGAGCGGGACAGCGTGCTCGTCTTTGCGCGAAAAGTCCGGAAGCACATATGCTTTCAATGAGCGCTACGCCGATTCCGCGCACGCTCGCTTATGTGATTTACGGTGACTATTCCGTTTCCGCGCTCGATGAAATGCCGCCCGGAAGAAAAACGGTAGATACTTTTGTAGTGAACGGCTCTTATAGGGAGCGCATGTACGCCTTTATCCGCAAAAATATTGAGGATGGCGGTCAAGTATATATCGTGTGTCCATCTGTCGAGGAGCAAAAAGAAGTGCTTGAAAACGAAAGCGGAGAAAAGGTAGAGCTTTCCGAGCTTTTTACTTTTGAACGTGCAAGAGAAGATGAGAGGGAAAAACCGAAACTTTTTGCTACTGTCGACTATGCAAGAGAGCTTTCGGAAGATATTTTTCCCGACATACCGATAGGTTTCATACACGGAAAGATGAAAAGCGTTGAAAAAGAGAAGGCTATGGCGGATTTTTGCAGAGGTGATACGAAAATACTCGTTTCCACGACGGTCATAGAAGTAGGCGTGAATGTGCCGAGCGCCACGCTTATGATAGTGGAAAATGCGGAGATGTTCGGTCTTTCAGCGATACACCAGCTTCGCGGACGAGTTGGACGCGGAGAAAAAAAGTCGTATTGCATACTTGTTTCCGACAGTAAGAGCGAGCGCTCAATCAATCGTTTGAAAATACTGAAAGAAAACCGCGACGGATATAAGATAGCCGAACTTGACCTTGCCATGCGCGGACCTGGAGATTTTATCGCGGAAAGAGGAGAATATATACGTCAGAGCGGAGATATAGGTTTTCGCCTTGCCGCTCTTTCAGATGATACGGAGCTTCTTTACGGTGCATTTGAAACGGCGCGAGCTACGCTTGATTATGATGCCGAGCTGAGAAGACCTGAGAACGCGGGACTTCTCATAAGAGCGGAACTGAATAAAAAAAGAGAAGACTGAACTTTACGTTGTCAGCCTTAAAAGCAAGAAAACCTCCGTATATTAAAAACATACGGAGGTTTTCTGTTTCTGTCGATAATAAAATCGATTTGAGAAAGACGCAAGGGATCATCTTGAGTGTTTTTTATTATAGTCGGAGTTGGGGTTTACAAGATATCTCCAATCGATGTCGCCTCTGTCGAGAGCGGTGATTATTACCTCTGCCGTTCCTATATTCGTAGCGACGGGTACATTGTTGAGGTCGCATGCGCGAATCAGCGAATCGTCATCGAGAGTGCGCTCGATATCTTGGGGACCGTTGTCTCGGAAATAAATGAGGACATCTATTTCGTTAAATGAAATACGGCTTGTGAGCTGCTGCATACCTCCCTGACCGCCCGGAAGCAGTTGTTCGATATGAAGTCCTGTAGCGTCACATATCATGGAGCCGGTAGACTTTGTGGCGCATATTCGATGCTTTGCAAGTACGCCGCAGTATGCGATACAGAACTGTACCATCAGTTCCTTTTTTGAGTCGTTTGCAAGCAATGCTATTTCCATCATTTACACCCCTTATCTAAGTTTTTTCAGACGTCTTATGTTGTTGAAAAGCGGACGTGATTCTCCAATTGTTCTGTATGCGATGTTTTCAAAAGCGTTTGTTACGTTCGTACTGAGCATTTCGTCTACAAGTTTGCCTTCGTCACCGGCGTGTATAATTTCCGCATCATACGGAACAACTCCGATAAGTTTAACTGATGTTTCGTCTATGACGGATATTATCTCCTGTTTGGCTCTTTTGACGGAGCGGCCGGGAAGCTTGTTTATTATAAGTCTTTCGCGGCGCACGCCTTTCTTTTCAAGGAACAGCGCCGTGCGCTCTGCCGCGCGTATAGACGCGCGTGTCGGTGCTGTGATGATATATGCTATATCCGCTACGCTTGCCGCGAACATGAGAGGTTCTCCCACGCCGCCGGGCGTATCTATGAAAATATAATCGTATTTTCCTGATTTGGCGTATTCTCCTATCGCATGGCGAAAAGCGCTTTTGCTCATGTTATTGCTGAAGTTGTAAGGTGCCGCCACAAAATGGATATTTGGCGTGCGGCGGTCTTGCACAACAGCTTCTTCGGGGAATATTCTTCCCAGTACAACGTCTCCGATATCATAAACGGCTTCGTCGGAAAGACCGAGAATTATATCAAGACATCTGTTGCCGAAGTCGCAATCTATAAGAAGTATTTTTTTGTCCAGCTGCGCCAGCGCCATTGCAATATTCGCACAGACGGTGGATTTGCCGACGCCGCCTTTGCAGGACGTAAAAAGAATAATATGTGTTCCGAATGATGTTTCTGACATTCGCTCACCTCCGATTAAAAGCTAAAATCCCAAACTAAGGATATCATATTCGGCGTAAAAAGTCAATATTTAAGTTTTATTGCGATAATTGTGACTTTATGTAAGGAATACGCCGAACAATGCGCGCCGCGGGGCTTTTTATTCTTCTCCGGTTACAGTGACAGTTTCGAGTGTTGCAAAAGCCTCCTCTGTAAGAGATTCTATATCGAGCTTCGATTCTTCCGCTTCGACCTTGGCAAGTTCCGGCCTTGTTTTGGGGTGGCGGGGAGTGAACACAGTGCAGCAATCCTCATAGGGAAGTACGGATGTTTCGAAAGTATCTATTTCGCGAGCTATCTTGATTATATCTTCTTTATCGTTTCCGATAAGCGGGCGGAACACGGGAATTTCGGAAATGATGTCAGTGACTACAAGAGCCTGCATTGTTTGGCTTGCGACCTGACCTATACTCTCGCCGGTTATTACCGCGTCGCAGTAATATTGCTTTGCAACTTTCATCGCAAGTCTCATCATAAATCTGCGGAGTATGAGCGTGAAGTAATCTTCTTCTATCGTGTCGCGCAGAACTTCCTGTATATGCGTAAGTGAAATTATATGGACGTTTATATCTCCCGTGCGGCAGGCAAGCTTTTTGGCAAGATCCAGAACTTTTTCCTTTGCGCGTTCGCTTGTGTAGGGGAAGCTTTCAAAATGGAGAGCTTCTATCTTGACGCCGCGTTTTGCCATTTGATAACCGGCTACGGGACTGTCGATACCGCCTGAAAGCAGGAGAAGTCCTTTTCCATTTGAACCTTGGGGCATACCGCCGACGGCGCGCTCCTGTCCGGCGCATATGTAAGCCGCAAAATCTCGTATCTCAACGCGCACACATACTTCGGGCGAGTGGACGTCGACTTTCCTTTTGCCGTGGCAGGCGTCGAGTATAGCTCCGCCGATGAGCTTGCATATTTCGGGAGATTTATAAGGGAATTTTTTGTCGGAGCGCTTTGCTTCCACTTTGAAAGTTTTGCACTCAGCAATATAAGGCATGAAATCCGTGCGGACTGCGGCGATGATCTGTTCCATATCCTTGGGGACTTCAAGCGCCATCTGTATTGCGGAAATACCGAATGTGTTCTTTGCCGCGCGGTAAGCGGAGTCCATATCACAATCTTCGGAGAGAGGCTCTATATAAACGGTGCTTTGCGCGGAGTATATTTTGAATCTTCCGTAATTGCGAAGACGTTTTTTCAGCTCGACTTTCAGGAGCTTTTCAAAATGTGCTCGGTTCGCTCCCTTGAGGGCGATCTCACCGAATTTGCAGAGAATGATTTTTTTCATGTCGTTCCTTTCGATCGCGGAATATTTTTTGTTCCGAAAAAACAAAAATAACGGCTGATTTTCGAAAAACTATTTGATTTATTCGATAAATGTGTTATTATATTTATAAATGCGTACAGGTACGCATACTGCGAAGCCAAGGTATTTTGCCTTGCGGGATATTCCGAGATATTACTTCATAATTTCTATTTAGATCATAATTTATTATATCCTTTTGAAAAATCAAATTCAATCCTTTTTGAAAAAATTATTGTTACGGAGAACGAACCATGGAAAATATCAAAAGAAAAGTAACGCTTAATATAGCAGGAAGCACAATATATCTCATAACTGATGAGAATCCTGAATATGTTCAGAAGCTTGCGGCGGTGGTTTCCAAAAAAGTGAATACGCTTGCTCTTTCCGGCAGCGGGATTTCAAAAACGGATGCCGCTTTTGTTTATGCGCTCGACCTTCTTGATGAAAACTTAAAACTAAAAGCGGCGCTTGAGGAAGCGAAGAAAAATAATGCAGACTGAGAAAAAAATACCCGAACTGCTCGCTCCGGCGGGTTCACTGCGCTCAATGGAAGCCGCGGTGGCGGCAGGCGCCGACGCGGTATATTTCGGCGCGAAAAATTTCAACGCCCGTGCGGGAGCTGAAAATTTTTCCGACGAAGATATAGTTTCGACTATACGAAGACTTAAAATTCTCGGTGTAAAATCGAATATAACAATGAACACGCAGCTTTACGATGGCGAGATAAAATCGGCTCTTTATGACGCGGAGCGCGTGCTGAATGCCGGCGCAGACGCTATCATAACGGCTGATCTGGGGCTTGCGTCTCAGATAAAGCGGTATTTTCCCGAAGCACAGCTCCACGCCAGCACACAAGCATGCGGAGAAAATATCGAAAACGCAAAAGTTTTTGAAAAGCTTGGATTTTCTCGCATGGTCGCGGCACGAGAGATATCGCTTGCCGACCTCAGGCTGCTTTGCGAGGGTTCTCCTATCGAAACGGAGATTTTCGTTCACGGCGCGCTCTGTGTAAGTCACTCGGGCGCTTGCCTTATGAGTTCCGTCATCGGTGGAAGAAGCGGTAACAGAGGGGAATGCGCCCAGCCTTGCCGTCTGCCATATAAGTGCCGCGGCTGTGAATATCCTCTTTCGCTTAAAGATATTTCATTGGCTTCTCATATAGAGGATATATTGCCTTTGGGCGTGGCGTCGCTCAAGATAGAAGGCAGAATGAAAAGTCCGGAATACGTCTATGGCGTCATATCCGTCTACCGCAGGCTTCTTGATGAGGGCAGAAATGCGACAAAAGAGGAGATGGAGTTTCTTGCTTCTCTCTTTTCCCGTTCAGGGTTCACGGACGGATATTTTGAAAAAAATATCTCGCGCGCAATGCTCGGCGTTCGCACTGACGCAAACAAATCAGCTTCGCGCGAGGCTGAGATAGACGTTAAATACGGAAAAAAACTTCCGATAAAAATGCAGGCGAGCATTTTTGCCGGCGAGCCTATAAGACTTTCGGGAAGGGTTGACCGTTCGGGACAAAACTTTTTTGCCGAGGTAGAGGGTACTGTCGCTGAAGAAGCAAAAACAAGTCCCATGAGCGGTGAGCGGGTAAAAGAAAATCTGTTAAAGCTCGGCCAGACCTTTTTTGAGGCTGAAAGCGGCGACATCACCGTTGATATCGGGGAAAACGTAATGGTTCCGATATCCGCTTTGAATGCTCTGCGCCGCTCGCTCTGCGAAAAATTTGAGACAGAGCTTGCGGGAGATCGGGTGATCGGTACTGTTGGAAATGTCAAAGAAAATTTTCCTCATATCAAAAGTTCGAGAAAGACGGCTTATTTTGTTTGCGGTGAAAGCGTTACTTCGAAAGCGCTCTGCTATTTTGATGATATTTTCGTTCCCGCAGATGAATACATTTTACACGGTCTTCACAAATATGAGAATGTCGGTATAGCTTTTCAGCCGATAGCTTTTGACACGGAGCTTTGCGAGATCCGCGAAAAGTCTGAAAAATGCGCGTCTCTGGGATGTCGGAAAGCGCTTATTACAAATCTCTGGCAGGTGGAGACGGCACGAAAATGCGGATTTGCTCTTTTCGGCGATATGCGCCTGAATATTTGGAATCCGTATTCCGCCGCCGTTTACGAAAGGCTTGGTTTTTGCGCCGTTGTAATATCGCCTGAGCTGTCTGCGGCAAGAGCTGAAAGGCTTGGCGCGTCGATAGAGCGCGGAGCGGTCGTCTACGGTAAAATTCCTGTTATGACTCTTGAAAAATGCATGATACGCGATATAAACGGGCTTAGTGTGCCTCGTGAAAAATGTACTTTCTGCGACGCTCGTAAATTTTCTTACCTCAAAGACAGGACTGATACGATATTTCCCGTGACGCGGGAGAGCGGACACAGAAACGTAATATTCAACAGCGTGCCTATATATATGCTTGACAAGAACATCGGCGGTCTTTTCTCGCATTTCGTCTTTACCGACGAAAAAGCGGAGGAAGTCGACGCCGTGATAGATTCGGCGAAGAAAAAACTTGCGCCGAAAGGAAAATTTAAAAGAATATAAGAGAATATAAGAGAATTTTTATGATAGAAAAAATTATACTTGCCTCATCTTCTCCCCGCAGACAAGAGATATTGGAGATGTTAAAAATACCGTTTGAAACAGTATCATCAAATGCGGACGAACATGTAGACGCAGATATGACGGCTGAAGAATGTGTTTCCGTTCTCTCCCGCCGCAAGGGCGACAGCGTTGCCGAAGAACTCAAGAAACGTGGTGTTGATATTTCAAATACCCTTATAATATCGTGCGATACCGTTGTTTCTTATGATGGCATGATAATCGGAAAGCCGCCGGACGAAACACACGCTTTTCTCACTCTCGGATTGCTTTCGGATTCGTGGCACAGCGTTTATTCGGGACTGACGCTTCGCCTCGGCGGAGAAGTATATACGGACTTTGACCGTACTGACGTGAAGTTCCGTGCGATCTCCGAAAAAGAGATAGGACTGTATGTTTCTACCGGCGAGTGCATGGGAAAAGCCGGTTCATATGCGATACAAATGCTCGGCGCTTCTTTTGCCGAAAGGATAGAGGGCGATTTTTACAATATCGTCGGATTTCCTGTGGCGCTTTTTACAAAAATGCTGAAGTTTCACTTAAATACGGATATATTTGATATAGCGGAGCTTTAAATATGACAAAAAAAGAAAAAAAGGAAAGAGCCGCCGTTGTTGCGGAAAAACTAAAGGAACTCTATCCCGATGCGCTTTGCGCGCTTGAATACGGCAATGATCCGTGGCGGCTGTTGGTCATGGGCAGACTTTCCGCCCAGTGTACCGACGCGCGCGTGAACGTTGTGTGCCGAGAGCTTTTCAAAAAATATCCTGACGTTTACTCAATGGCAGAAGCGGAATATGCCGATGTGGAAAAACTTGTCTTTTCCTGCGGCGTATATAAGGTGAAGGCGGCTAATATCATTGATTTTTCAAAAATCATAGCCGAAAAATTCGGCGGCAAAGTGCCGGACAATATGGAAGACCTTCTCACACTTCCCGGAGTGGGCAGAAAAATAGCGAATCTTATTCTTGGGGATGTTTACGGAAAACCCGCGATAGTGGCAGATACGCACTGCATACGGATCTGCTCAAGATTGGGACTCTCTCAAGGCAAAGATCCGGTAAAAACGGAAATGGCGCTCAAACCTCTTATACCCGATTCGGAGCAATCCGATTTCTGCCACCGCATAGTGATGTTCGGCAGAGATATCTGTTCGGCGCGTGCGCCAAGGTGCGAGATATGTCCGTTTAAAGATTTTAACTGCGTGAAATGATCCGCACTGAAAGGAGAAAAAAATGTTGACGGTACCTTTGGCGGACAGAATGCGTCCGGAGGATTTTATTCATGTATACGGAGATAAGAAGCTGTTCGGGGAAAACGGTATATTCTCACGCATGATAGCTTCAAATCACATACCGAATATGATATTTTTCGGTCCTTCCGGCACGGGAAAGACTACGTCTGCGAATATACTCGCACGCGCGTCGGGAAAGACGCTCCGCAAGCTCAACGCAACGAGCGCCGGAATCTCGGATATAAAAGATATAATCGCCGAAACAGGCTCTTTAATGGGAAACGACGGCATACTTCTTTATCTTGATGAGATACAGTATTTCAATAAAAAACAACAGCAGTCGCTTCTCGAATTTATTGAGGACGGACGTATAACGCTTATAGCGTCAACTACGGAAAATCCGTATTTCTATGTTTATCCCGCCATTATCTCGCGCTGTGCCGTATTTGAATTTAAACCGCTTGAAGTTTCAGAACTTGAAAAAGCAGTCATGGGAGCAAAAGCGTTTTGGGAAAATGAAAACGGAAAAAATATAAACATAGATCAGGCGGCGGTGCGCTCGATAGCTCTTTCGGCTGCAGGAGACGCCAGACGAGCCGTAAACTTATTTGAAAATGTGGCGAATATTTCTTCTGGAACGATAACTCTTGAGGATATAAAGATGTTTTTGCCCGAGGTCATGGGAATGAGCGGGTTTGATAAGGCGGGCGACGGACATTACGATCTTGTTTCCGCGCTTCAAAAGTCGATCCGCGGTTCCGATCCTGACGCAGCGGTATTTTATCTTGCAAAGCTCCTTGCAGGGGGCGATCTTATCTCCGTTTGCCGCAGACTGCAGGTTATAGCGAGCGAGGATATAGGTCTTGCTTATCCTCAGGGCGCAATACTCACGCTCGCTTGTGTGGAGAGCGCAAAGGAGCTTGGGCTTCCGGAGGCGGGAATACCTCTTGCTCATGCCGTTGTTGCTCTTGCGACGGCTCCGAAATCCAATTCCGCTTATGCCGCGTATAATGCGGCGGCGGCTGATGTTGCTTCAGGAAAGGGAATATCGACACCGCGCGCGCTTCAGAATGTTCATTTTGACGGAGAAAACAGCGCGGAAAAAGGTCAGAATTACAAATATCCGCACGATTATCCGAATCATTATGTCAAACAGCAATATTTGCCGAACGACATTGCGGGAGCTTGCTATTATCGCTTTGGCGAGAACAAAAACGAGCAGGCTGCCAAAGCTTATTGGGAGCGAATAAAGGGAACTCTTCCCGAAAATATGAAGAAGTAGTTCTGATATACTTATCGATATCAAATATAGATACCGCCGTTTTTCGGCAGGGAACAGTATCATCGGAGGTTTTATGAAGAAAATATATATGTACACCGACGGAGCCTGTAAAGGGAATCCCGGTGCCGGCGGTTATGCATGCATACTCGTTTACGGAGATAACGAGAAGCTGATATCCGGCGGAGAGAAAGAAACGACGAACAACAGAATGGAGCTTTCAGCTGTAATAGCTGGACTTTCCGCCTTGAAAGAGCCGTGCGAAGTTGAGATATGCTCCGATTCCAAGTATGTTGTTTCTGCGATAAACGAGGGCTGGCTTCGCTCGTGGATAAAAAACGGCTGGAAAAAAAGCGATAAAAAGCCTGTACTCAACGTCGATCTGTGGCAGCAATATCTCGATGTATCAGCTAAACATAATATAAAATTTATTTGGATAAAAGGGCATGACGGACATGCATACAATGAGAGGTGCGACGCCGCCGCCGTTGCCGAAGCCGAAAAGTTCATGTGAACTTTTCGGTATTGATTATTCTAAGGAAAGAGTTTGAAACGCAGGCGTTTATTAACGCTTGCCTATTTTGATATATGAATGAAAAAGATATGAAAAACAAGAAAGTCCTTTTGGGAATGAGCGGCGGTATAGACAGCACTTACGCCGTGTTAAGACTGAAGGAACTGGGCTGTCAAGTCGAAGGCGCCGTGCTTAAAATGTTTGAAAATACTGATATAGAGGCGGCGCAGCGCGCGGCGGATGCGCTCGGAGTAAAATTGCACATTATCGATTGCACCGAAGATTTTTCTGAATGTGTCATAGGAAATTTTGTTTCCGAGTATTGCGCTGCCCGCACCCCCAACCCCTGCGTTGTATGCAACAGGGAAGTGAAGTTCAAGAAATTATGTGACTATGCAAGAGAAAATAGTTTTGACAATGTTTCGACAGGTCATTACGCGCATATAAAACAAAACGCCGAAAACGGCAGATATTGTATTTCTCGCGGTATTGATTCCCGAAAAGACCAAAGCTATGTTTTGTGGAGGCTTTCTCAGGAAGAACTCGAAATGTTATTCTTTCCGCTTGCGGCCGATGTAAAGACGGATGTTAAGAATATTTCAAAAGAACTTGAACTGCCTTCGGCAGAATCAAAAGAGAGCCAAGAGATATGCTTTATCCCGTCAAACGATCATTTCTCCTATATCGAGGAACTGTTGGGAAAGAAATTCCCCGAAGGTGATTTTATCGATTCCAAGGGCAACGTGCTTGGCAAGCACAAAGGCGTTCCAAAATATACGATAGGGCAGAGAAAGGGACTCGGGATATCCTTGGGACGTCATGCGTTTGTTACGCATATAGATCCCGATAACAACACGGTTACTCTCGGAGACGAAGAAGAACTTTTTAAGACGGAGTTTAATATTTCCGACCTCGTATTCCAAAAATACGTTTTGAAAGACGGCGAAAGCGCCCGCCTTTCGGTAAAAGTCCGCTATGCGGCTAAACCTGTTCTGTGCTCGGCAACTGTTCATGGAAATGGTGCTCATATCGTGCTTGACGAGCCTGCCAGAGCCATAACGCCGGGGCAGTCCGCCGTATTTTATGACGGCGACGACGTTGTTTTCGGCGGTTTTATAGATTGATTTTTTGCAAAGGTGCGTATAAACGGCAAGCTTGAATGCTTTTTAATTAAAACATTCAAACTTGCCGCTTTTTATTAAAAAAAAGTCGGAATATATATTTAATACAAAAGTCGAACAAAAACATTTGTCATTTTTACTAAAAGTCTGAAAAAAGACGTTATAATTTGTTTAGGTAGCATAAAAATCACTTGCTGGTTTTGTTGATTTTGTTGTGAAAAACGGCCGACTTTTTTGAAAAGATTTTTTTGAGAAAAGTTTGAGATTTTTCTTGACAAAAATGAAAATTTCTGCTCAAGTAGAAAAAACACGAATTATTGAATTGAAATGATTCAATAATACAGCATTTTTACAATTTTAAATGTGAAAAAAATTTAAATGCACTGTAAACCTCAAAAAAACAAACAATTAAATAGGTGTTACTTTGCGTCGGCATGATACTTAAAGGGAATCATTTTAGCCGTTTGCTTGCTTGACTTTGAAGTTTTCTATGTGATATTATATATGCATATAAATTTGCTTTTTGCGTCCGCGCTTTTGCACCACCGTAAAGCGCGCGCAAGTTTCGGAGGAAAGCATGAAATTTTTAAAACTTAAGAAAGTCTTGGCAGGAACCCTTGCATTTGCGATGTTTGCGGGATGTACTTTCTGTGCGTCCGCTGCGACCGTTTCTTCAAGCGGCTCTTCCTCGTCGAGCACATCAATCACTGACGAAACGCTTGAACAACTTAATGATTTGTCGTGGAAAGATTATTACGGTCAATACGCCGACGCTGAAAGATACGACGGCGCAGATATCGTAATCAATGCCACTGACTATTCGGAATTTAAATATCCCGAAGGTTATGGCGAGAGCGACGCCGCAGTTCCGTTTGAAATTATAAATAATTTGGATGGAAAAACTTCGGTGCTTCAGACTCCCGACATCGGTACGACAACTTGGACCGTTGAGGTGCCTGAGTCCGGACTCTATGCCATTGATATCTCCTATTATCCGACGGAAGCAAAATCCGCCAATATAGAGAGAACGCTTCGCATAAACGGCGCAGTACTGTTCAGCGAAGTCAGATCTCTCCTCTTTACAAAGGTTTGGAGAGATAACTACCTTAAAGATGACGAAGGCAATATCATTTTCGAAGAAGATGACGCCGGCAACCAAAGCCGTCCTTCAAAGAATCAGGCGCCCGAATGGCGTGAATACACCGTGTCCGACCCGACAGGTTATTACAACGGTGAGTTCGTGTTCTATCTTGAAAAAGGCACAAACACCATTTCTCTTGAAGCTCAGAAAGAGCCTTTGACCATTTCGACCATCACTCTCCGCGCACCTGAAGATACTATTACATATGAAGAATATCTCAAGATGCATGAAGACCTCGGACATACGGCGGCTCCCGCAGGTACGAAGATATACTTTGAAGCTGAAACGGCTTCCGCTACCTCAGACAACACGCTTTACCCGGCAAACAACAAAACATCTTCGATCAACAGCCCGACAAGCGCTAAATCGACGCTTATAAATACAATCGGTGGTTCAAACTGGGCTACGATCGGACAGTGGATAGAATGGGAATTCTATGTTAAAACGTCCGGTATGTATACGATAAATATCAGGTTCTCTCAGAACACTAACAAAGGTATATTCGTTTCCAGACGACTCAGACTTGATGACGAGATTCCGTTTGAGGAAGCGAACAACCTTGAGTTTATGTATAACTCTGACTGGCAGATAGCTCCTCTCACGGATGGAAACTATGAATTTCAGTTCTACCTTGAGGGCGGTAAGACTCATAAACTCTCTCTTGAAGTAAACCTCGGTCACTTGGGCGATATCCTTTCCAGAGTTAAGACGGCTCTTTCGGAAATCAACTCCATCTACCTTAAAATACTTCAGATAACAGGTTCCAACCCCGACAGTTATACAAACTACAAGTTCTATTCCCGTATACCAAAAGAGATTGAGAGAATGGGCGAACTTGCAAACGAACTCTTCGCTATTTCCGAAGAATTTCAGGAGATCTCCGGTGTTACTAGCTCAAACACGGCTACGCTCGAGAATGTTGCCCGAATCCTTGAGAACATGGCAAGAGACAGCGAAGGACAGATCGCAAAGAATTTTGAATCTCTTAAATCGAATATCGGTACTCTCGGTACATGGATAAACAATATGCAAAAGCAATCGCTTGCATTTGACTATATCCTTATCCAGCCTGCGGGCGAAGAACTTCCCAAAGCCGAAGCAAACTTCTTGCAGGATGCTTGGTACGAGATACAGAGCTTCTTCTACAGCTTCTTCATCGACTATAACTCTTTCTCTTCCGAAGTTGACGGCGAAGACATTATTCAGATAGAAGTTTGGACGGTAGTTTCCCGTGAGTATACTCAGATAATGAGAAACCTCATTGACGACGACTTTACAAAGAGCTATCCGAATATTTCCGTAAACCTCAAACTCGTTGCCAGCGGAGCTTTGCTTCCTGCCTCTCTTGCGGGCGTAGGACCTGATGTTATGATAGGTACCGGTGAAAACACCGTTATCAACTATGCGGTTCGCGGCGCGCTGCTTGACCTTTCAGGATACGAAGAGTTCTCTGAGGTATGCTCCAGATTCCTTGAAGAAACCCTTGTTCCTCTTACCGTTGCGGTAGGCTCTCCTGACGGAGAACTTGCTACTTATGCTATACCCAACACTATGAGCTTCAGCGTAATGTTCTATCGTACAGATATATTCGCGGAACTTGGAATAAGCGTTCCGAAAACATGGGATGAACTTAAAGAGATAATCCCCCGACTTCAGAGCAAGAACTATACAATCGGTATGACTAAGACACTCGATATGTTCATCATGCAGAACGGCGGTTCCATATATAAAGAAGACGGCGCTAAGATCAATTACGATTCCGACGTTGCGCTTGACTCCTTTACAACAATGTGTGAATTTTTCACGCTTTACAGACTTCCCATATCTTACGAAGCGGCAAACCGTTTCAGAACGGGTGAAATGCCTATCATTTTCTCGGATCTTACAAGCTTCTACAACCAGTTCTCCGCATTTGCGACAGAGCTTAAAGGGCTTTGGAGCTTTACGACTGTTCCCGGTACGGTTCAGGAAGACGGTTCGATCAACTCTACAAACATTGTTACCGTTGCTTCTACGGTCATCATGAAAGACGCCGCTGAACGCGGAACAGATGCAGCTTCCTTCAAATTTATTGAATGGTGGACTCGCTCCAATATCCAGAGCCAGTATGCAAGAGAACTTATCGCTTATGTCGGTCCCAACACGAAATATAACACTGCAAACATCGAAGCGTTCGATGAAATGGACTGGTCCGCAAGCGAGATCAAGATCATAAATGAGTGTATAGACAAACTTGCCGGCGTACCTGATATGCCCGGTGCTTATATCATTTCCCGTTATGTAAACTTCGCATTCCTCGCGGCTTACAATGATAATGCATCTCCCAGTGATGAACTTCTCAGCTACTGCGATCTTATCAACAAAGAATTTGAGAGAAAACGTGAAGAACTTAACCGCGAATTCTTTATGCCCACGACATACAGTTGGTAATAACGTGTGTTGATGACAGAAGGAAATCATTTTACAAACAATATTATGTAAAGGAGAAAAACTACTATGTCTGAACAAACAACTTCAGCAACGACGACCAAAGACAAAAAGCCTTTGGGAAGAAAGCCGGTTGCAAGAAAAGACATGTCGAAAGTTCAGTGGACATTGAAAGAGATGAAACGCAATTACATAGCCTATGTTATGTGCGCTCCTTACTTCCTTATCTTCTTTCTTTTCACAGTTCTTCCTGTTATTCTTTCGATTTTTTACAGTTTTACGATATTTAACCTTATCGAACCTATGAAATGGTGCGGTTTTGACAACTACATAAGACTGTTCCTTGATGATGACATATTCCTTATAGCGGTGCAGAACACCCTTATATTTGCCGTTATCATCGGTCCTGTTTCATACTTCCTTTCTCTTTTCGTTGCATGGTTCATCAATGAACTTTCACCTAAGATACGCTCTGTCGTAACGCTTATCTTCTATGCGCCGTCTATTTCCGGCGGCGCTACGACGATATGGACCGTATTTTTCAGCGGCGACTCTTACGGCTATGCAAACTCCCTTCTTATGCGTTTGGGAATCATACAATCGCCTATACAGTTCTTCCAGAATGAAGATTATGTAATGCCTCTTTGTATAGTCATCGCGCTCTGGTCCAGCCTTGGTACCTCCTTCCTTTCGTTCATAGGCGGTCTTCAGACGATAGATAAAGCGCAGATGGAAGCCGCTGCCGTTGACGGTATCAAAAACCGTTGGCAGGAACTTTATTATGTAACTCTTCCGAACATGAAGCCTCAGCTTATGTTCGGTGCGATACTTGCGATTACAAGCGCATTCGGTTTTGGTTCTATCGTAGACTCTCTGTGCGGCAACCCTTCCGTAAACTACTGCGCGTGGACGATAGTTCATCACTTGAACGACTATGGCGGTTCTCGTTATGAGATAGGTTACGCTTCAGCGATAGCAACCATACTCTTTGCCATGATGGTAGGATGTAACATGCTTGTAAAGAAACTCCTTGCAAAGGTGGGACAGTAATATGGGAAAAAAATTACGAACAAGAAATCATAAAGTCGTTCTCAACCGTTCTGCCGGCGGCGACCTTTGTATAACCATATTCCTTGTAATACTCGGCGCATTCATGTTTTTTCCGATGTATTATGCGGTAATTCAAGCTCTTAAACCGCTTGACGAACTTTGGGTATATCCTCCTAAATTCTATGTTGTAAATCCTACGCTGAGCAACTTCTCGCTCATGTTTAAAACGCTTCAGACGTCATGGGTGCCTTTCTCACGTTACATTTTCAACACGCTCTTCATTTCCGTGGCAGGTACTTTCGGTAATCTTGTGTTCGGTTCTCTTGCCGCATACGCGATTTCTAAGATCAAATTCCCCGGAAGAAACCTTCTTTCTTCTATGGTAAGACTCTCTCTTATGTTCCATGCGACAGTATCCTCGGTCGTAAACTTTATGACCTTGAGTACTCTCGGCTGGATCGATACATATTGGGCTATCATCGTTCCCGCATGGGGCGCAACGCTCGGTATGTACCTTATGCAGACGTTCATGGAATCCAGTATACAGGTATCCGTTCTTGAGGCTGCTCGCCTTGACGGTTCTTCGGAATTCAGAACATATTGGCAGATAGTAATGCCTGTTGTAAAACCGGGTTGGGTAACTCTTATCATCTACTCGTTCAAAGACCTTTGGAACACGGGTTCTTCTAACTATATTTACAGCGAACAGCTCAAAACATTCAACTATGCGGTCGGTCAGATCGTATCCGGCGGTGTAGATCGTGCCGGCGTAGGTACAGCTTCTTCCGTTGTAATGATGATTGTACCTATTATAGTATTCATAATCGGTCAGAGCAACGTCATCGAAACGATGGCTTCGTCCGGTATGAAAGACTGATGAGGAGGGAACTTCAATGAAAAAAGCATCAAGAATATTTATCGCGGTTCTCTGCCTCATGCTTCTCGTAAGCTGCATGATTCCTGCATTTGCGGCGACCGCGCCTTATGAAACATACACATATTCGATGGAAGGCTCTACGATGAGTTCTCCTCATGCGTATGTTCCTGAAAGAATCATCACAAACTACGATATGGGCACTACCGCCCTTAAATCCGCCAAAGACATTTTCTTTGACGACGACGGAAATCTCTATATTTCCGATACGGGCAACAACAGGGTAGTAGTGTGCAACTCAGATTTCAGATATCAGTTCGAGATATCGAGCTTTATAAACGAGCACGGCGTTCCTGACGCGCTCAGTTCTCCGCAGGGCTTGTTTGTAACAGATGAAACTATCTACGTCTGCGACACGAGCAACTCTCGTATAGTTTGCTTCGACCTCGTAGGTAATTTCCAGCGTATCATCTACGCTCCCCAGGCAGACGTTATGGGCGAAGATACTATCTTCCACCCTGTTGCCATTTCCGTTGATTCCTCCGGAAGAATGTATATCGTATCCGACCAGACATATTCCGGTATCTTCTCCATAAATCCCGACGGTACATTCCAGGGATTTATAGGCGCACAGAAAGCAGATGTTCCGCTTGCAACAAGAATCCGCCGTCTTCTTTTCCCGGACGTTACAGCTGAGGAATATATCACGGCTACATACAACAACTGTGCCATTGACGAAGACGGATTCCTTTATGTAACAACTAGTGACATAGACGAAGAAACTCTTACTTCTGCAATTACGTCCGGCAATGAGGATTATGCTCCCGTTAAGCGTCTTAACAGCCAGGGCGACGACATCATGAAAAGAAACGGTTTCTTTATTCCCGCCGGCGAAGTATCGCTTACTACATACAATAGTAATCCTAACGAAGGGACAACAGGACCTTCTACCATAGTCGATGTCGCCATAGGTGAAAACGGTATGTGGACTATCCTTGACAGCAAGAGATGCAGACTTTATACTTACGACAGCGATGGCATTTTGCTTTTCGCTTTCGGTGATAAAGGTGCTCAGCTCGGTAACCTCAGTCAGCCTACTGCAATCGAATACCGCGACAGTTCTCTTTATGTGCTTGACGCAACTCTCAACTCCATCACCGTTTACAAGAGAACAGATTACGGCGATGTAATCGCTCAGGCTCTTAAACACACTGATGACAGAGAATATTCTCTGGCGCTTTCCGACTGGGAAGCTATCCGCAAGTCCAACAATAACTTCGACTCAGCCTATCGCGGTATAGCCAATAACCTTTACCGTCAGGGCCATTATGAAGAATCCCTCATGTACTATGAAGCTATCGGTGAAACGCAGGGTTATTCCGACTCTTTCAAAGCCATGAGAAAAGAATGGGTTGAAAAATACGTATTTGTTGTTATCATCGTTGTCGTAGTTCTCTGTATTCTTCTTGCCAAGTTCTTTAAATATGTCGGCAAAAAGAACGAAGAGGGCATTACAAAACTCACCAAGAGAACTCTCTGGGAAGAATTTATATACGGCTTCTACCTTATAATGCATCCGTTCGATGCTTACTGGGATCTGAAGCACGAAAAGAGAGGCTCCGTAAGAGGCGCGCTTCTTATAGACGCTGTTGTAATTGTTTCCTATCTCTACTATTTAGTGGGCAGATCTTACATCTACTGTCCTAACAAGAATTCCGCAGGCTATATACTTATATACGGCGTTCTTACGGTTGTAGTTCCGCTCATGCTTTGGTGCGTTGCAAACTGGTGTCTTACGACTCTGTTTGACGGCGAAGGCAACTTCAAAGATATTTTTGTATCTTCTTCTTATGCGTTGTTCCCGCTTATCCTTTTCTTGGTGCCGGTCACACTTTTGACAAACGTCGCATCTCTCGATGAATCCAAGATGATCTCGCTTTTGCTCACACTTTCTTTCGTATGGCTCGGTATGCTTCTGTTCTTCGGTATGGCTACCACACACGGTTATTCTATGGGCAAGAACGTTCTTATCACTATATTCACGATCGTCGGTATGATGTTTATTATGTTTATCATTCTGTTGTTCTCCAACCTCATACAGCAGATGGTAAGCTTTGTCGCCGATATCATCACAGAAGTTTCGTTGCGTTAATGGCAGGGAGGATAAATTATAATGAAGAAATTTAGAATATTATCGGCCATTCTGGCGGTGGCGATATGCGTCGCCGGTCTTTCGCTCCCGGTCGGCACGGTTTCTATCGACGAGTACACTTCCACCTCGTATACCGAGGCGGAAGAAAAAGTCGAAACGATGACTTCCGTTTACAAAAGCGAAGAGTATGGCTATGAAATGTTTATGGATTCACTTTCAGGTGAATTTGCCATAAAGAATCTGAAAACGGGCGAATATACGTTTTCAAATCCGTATGATGTTGCAATCAACAGTACTAATACAAATATAAAAAAAGAGGCGCTGCTCTCTCAGATAATGATCAGATATACTGATACAGTAACCGGTATTACAAGTTATTTGGGCAGTTTTACTTCCGCAGCATTGCTCGGAGGTCAGATTGAAGTCAAAAAAATCTCCGACGGCATCCGTGTTGAGTATGCTATCGGTACCGTTGAATCTAAACGTCTTGTTCCGCGTATGATCGAAAAAAGCAGATTTGAAGAACTTATCTATGATAAACTCGAAGAAGCGGCAAACAGCACGACAAGCGGAATGACAGACGATGAAAAATTCATAGTTGAAAATATTTACAAGTCATCTTATACGCTCGTAGATCTTTCTCAGGAGACTATTGAGACCGTCATTCAGACACTTATAAACACATATCCCGTTCTTAAAACAAATCCTGATTTAAAGTTCTATGTGCTGAGTGATACCTCCGAAAAGACTCTTAAGAGAATCGAAAATCTTATAAGAAAATATTGTCCCGAGTACACATTCGATGAGCTCGAATATGACCATGAGTTGACAGGATATGAAGGTTCCGAAAAAGAACCCCCTCTTTTCAGACTTGCTATTGAGTATACTTTTGATGAAAATGGTTTTAAAGCAACCGTTCCCGCAAAGAGTATAAGATACAACGAAACAAACTATACTCTGGACTCCATCACTATACTTCCTTACTTCGGTTGCAGCACTACAAAAGAAGTTGCCGGCAAAAAGACGACAGGCGGTTATCTGTTCCTTCCTGACGGAAGCGGTACGATCCTTGAGTATTACAACAATGACGGCTCCGTTAAAACAGGCGCGCAGACTATTTCCGTATATGGTATAGACTATGCTTACGAAAACTTGACATCTGCCAATACAACGGCTAACGCTCAGGTATGCCGCATTCCTGTATTCGGTCTTACCGATTATTACACGGTGACTGAAGAAGTTATAAGAAGCGGCAGACCGAATATGATCCAGTCATCTTCGGGACGCAAAGGCTATGTTGCAATCATTGAAGAAGGCGATTCTCTTGCAACGATCACAGCTTCCCTCGGCACAATGCTTTGGACCAACCTTGCGATAGGTGAGTGCGAGTACAACACGGTATATGCTTCATTCTCTATGCAGCAAACCGACCAGGTTTCTCTCGGTTCTTCGCTCAGCGGCGGTTCTCAGATCGCTACAAGCGTCGATACAAGATATATCGGCAACTATTCGATAAGATATATTCTTCTCGACGATAGCGAAGATTCTACTGCCGAACCTACATATGTCGGCATGGCTAACGCTTACCGCAACTATCTTATCAACACAGGCGCGCT
The DNA here is from genome assembly GCA_949299535.1 of uncultured Eubacteriales bacterium. Classification (GTDB taxonomy): domain Bacteria; phylum Bacillota; class Clostridia; order Oscillospirales; family CAG-272; genus UMGS731. The sequence goes on from CASGAQ010000004.1 coordinate 25,488, forward strand.
CTCCCGTCTCACAGCAGAAGAGCTTAACGACCAGCTTCCCCTTTACATTCAGACTCTCGGCGCTACGAAAACACAGGATACTTTCCTCACTTTACCCATAACTGTAACAAAAGAACTTACGACTTTTGAGGACATCAAGACGATGACGTCGGAACTCGGCGCCTCGAATATAAATAATATAAAATATATTCTTACGGGTTATGCAAATGGTACGGCGCTTTGGTCCGAATATCCCACATATGTTAAGTTCAACAGAAAAGTCGGCGGAAATAATGGTTATGAAGACCTCATAGATTTCGCTATCGACGAAGGTATTGAGATAATGCCTAACTTCGATTTTGCAAATGTCGAAGGAGCCGGTTCCGGATTCAAATACAAGAAGCACGCAGCTCTTATGATGAGCGGACGTTATGCTACAAAACGCAGTTATGATTCAATATCTCAGGTTATTAGGTCCAGTGGCTATTATAATATCGTATCTACCGGTGCTTATGATTACATCTTCTCTAAATTCTCCAAGGCTTATGACAAATTCTTCAAAGATTTCGATGGTTATAACGGTTCTTTGGCAGCCTTGACGCTCGGTACGGATCTCAACTCCGACTTTGATTCTGAAGATCCTATCACACGAGAGGATTCCAAAAACAATACGATCGACTTTATCAGTTCTATTTATGAAAAATATGATTCTGTACTCGTTGGAGGCGGTAACGCTTACACGATACCTTATGTAACAGATATCGTCTCCGTTCCGCTTGACAACAGTAACTATGCTATCTCTACGGCAGCCGTTCCTTTCATGGGAATCGTGCTTCACGGTTGTGTTGAATACTCCGGCGAGCCTCTTAATATGGCGGGCGACGTTATGTACGAGGTTCTCAAATCGATTGAAAACGGCGCTGCACCCTATTTCCTTCTCGCTTACCAGAACGTAGAAACACTGAAAAACAACTCTTTTATGAATCAATATTATTCCATCAACTTTGAAACATGGAAGAATGATGTCGTTAAATACTACGATATCATCAACGGCGCTATCGGCGATCTTCAGGATGCCACGATAACGGGCCATGAAATCGTAACGGCGTTCCTCGTAAGTGATCCGACCAACAGCGAAAACGCTGCCGATGAAGCAAATATGCTCTTTTCAGAATTGGGAAACGCTAAAGCGCTCGTCGAGTCCACAAAGACTGCATATTACGAAGCTGTCGCTACTGTTGACCAACTCGTAAGCGACCAGAAAAATGCAGACGCTGCTCTCACAGTTGAAAACAATGCAAAGAAAGCATATACTGATGCACAGACAAAGCTTCAGCTTGTAGAAGACCTTATCGACAGAAACGCTGTTTCCAATGTTGTTTGCGTAACATATACTTCTCCCAACGGCAACACCAAGACTTTCTATATCAATTATAACAACTATGCTGTTGCTGTTGAAACAGAAAACGGTGGAGTATATATCATGGAAGCTATGTCTTTCATAGAAAAAGGCGATATGACAGGTATCATCAACAAGATCTCATCCACAGAAAGCGTAACAGCATACGTTCCTTCGACAACGGCTCTTACATCATTCGCTTCTGCTAACGAAACTCTTGAAGAAGCTGTTGCTTCCGGCAATGCAAACGCTATCAGACGTGCGAAAGAAGCTGTTGAAACCGTTATAAGCTCCATTAAGACAACGACTGCCAATGTAACTAAAATAACAGACAATAACGGCGACGTTATTTATATCAACTATGAAACATCCAGCGTAATTATTAAGATAAGCGATACGGAATACCGTCTCGTTCCCGCACAAAGCTATCTTATTGCTTAATGAAAGGAGGAGTAACTTGTTATGAATAATACTATTGCAAAACAGAAAAAAGAAAAAAGTTCATCTAAACGCATGCATAAAGGAGCTTCTCTTAACGCAAGAAGAGCCAGAAAAGGTTGGATATTTGTTCTGCCTTTTGTTATCGGACTTGTTTTGATATATCTTCCTGTTATTTTTGAGTCAATAAGCTATAGTTTTGCAAGCTATACAAGAATCCCTGCTATTCAGGGCGGTGGCTATACTCTTACTTGGGTAGGATTTAAAAACTATAAGGAAGTATTTTCTTCAACAGTAGATGCCAATACAGGCGAAACATTTATTGAAATGCTTGTTAAAAGTCTTGGCACACAGGCAATAGACATTATAGCTATTTTGATGCTTTCACTCTTTATTGCGGTTTTGCTTAACCAGAAGATGGTTGGACGCGCAGCGTTCCGTGCCATATTCTTCATTCCGGTCGTTGTCGGTGCCGGCATTATGACCAGAATAGACGCAACTTCTGCCGAGATACTTGCTACGGCTTCCGGTGTTATCGAAGGTATCGATACCGGTTCCGTAGAAGGCGGCGGTATGAGCTCTATAGTATCTGCCATGGATATCGGAGCCATATTCGCGAATCTCGGATTTGGCAGCGGTCTGGTGGATATCGTAACCGGCATTGTAGAGAATATCTTCAATATAGTAAACCGTTCCGGCGTACAGATGCTTATATTCCTTGCAGGTCTTCAGTCTATTTCTCCTTCTGTTTATGAATCCTGCCAGATGGAAGGCGCTTCATCTTGGGAAATATTCTGGAAGATAACACTTCCCATGCTCAGCCCAATAATTTTGACAAATGCTATATATACGGTTATTGATGCTTTCACATCGGAAAGCAATGAAGTAATGTTGCAGATAGTCGGCGAAGATATAACTTTGACTCCCGATCCTATCCTTTCCGCCAAAGCTTGGCTGTATTTTGCGGTTGTCGCGGTCGCTTTGATATTGGTAACGGCGATATGCTCATCGTTCGTATTCTACCAGCGTCGCAATGATAATTGAGAAGGGAGGAAAGGTACTTTATGAATACTCAGCCTAAAATTAAAAAAGAGTCCAAAAATAAGATCAGAGTTGATTTTGAAAGGGCTCCGCTTTCCGAAAGATTAAAAGCAAAATATTTGAACGCTTATTTCTATAAGAAAATAATTGTTTCACTGTTCAAATTTCTTCTTCTTCTCGGTATCTCTTATGTTATTCTTTATCCTTTTGCTTCCAAGATACTTCAGTCTTTCTTCAGTCCGCAGGACCTGCTTCAGTCTGACGTACAGCTTGTTGCAAAATATCCTACCATTCAGACATACAGCCTTTTGATAACCGAAAACGGTTACTTCAGCGCTTTGCTCAACACGGCGATTCTTTCCTTTGTTTGCGCTGTTATCCAGACATTCATCTGTTCCTTTATCGGTTACGGATTTGCGAAGTTCAAATTCAAAGGCAACAAAGTACTCTTTGTATTTGTCATTATATCGCTTCTTGTTCCTCCGAAGATTCTCGCTTCCTCGCTTGTTCAGCGCTTTGTTAATTTTGATATTTTCGGAATATTTGAAGCTACGGGATTTTATGATCTGCTTGGCTGGGAAACGGGATTGCACGGTACATATGCGCCATTCATTCTCCTCTCCCTGACCGGATTGGCTTTCAAAAACGGTTTGTTTATCTTCCTTATGAGACAGTTCTACAGAGGTATTCCCGATGAGCTTGAAGAAGCTTCTTACGTTGACGGTTACGGTGTTTTCACAACATTCTTCCGTATTATTCTTCCTTGCTCTGTTCCTATGCTTATCACTGTATTCATTCTCTCTTTCTCTTGGCAGTGGACAGATATTTTCTATACGAATATCTTCCTTCCCAACTCCGACAAGGTTCTTCTTACGAGCAATGCGTTCTGGTCTACGATGCCTCCAACGCTTGAAGCTATCAGAGAAGAAGTTCTTATCGGTAATGATACGGCACAAAGCACTTTTGCCGCAATAGTTATGAATACTGCCGGTATGCTTGTTGTTGCTCCGCTTATCATACTTTACCTCTTCTGCCAGAGATATCTCATTCAGGGTATTGAACATTCCGGATTTGGCGGAACCTAATACCTTTAAGCATTATTTTAAAACTATCATCTTTGATAAGATATAATAGCTTATAAAAACAAAAATACTGCACTCGGCTCGGTTTAGAGCAGGGTGCAGTATTTTTTTATTGACAGAGTAAATGCGAGAAATGACCGTAGAGGAAATCAGAATCCGTTGCTTCATGAAAAAGCGTTTTTTATCTTGTGGGAATAACAGCTCATATCCCGCGTGCAATCTGCTCAGGATATGAAATACGGGATCAGACAACTAAGGAGAAGTGACTGTTTTCAAACATTCGATTGAGGGTTTGTGTTGAAGTAGGTAATATAAAAAATAAATAAATGAAAAGCATATAATAAAAGGTTTATCGAGTATCACAGCATTAAAAGCAAGGTTTTTAAGAATAGATGAACGGATTTGACTTCTGTTGTGTAAAGGTGTTCTTTTATCGTCTGTACTTCCTTGGGAAAGTGTCGCTTCGCTGCGTCGGACGAAGCTCTTGTGTGTTTTGCTTGACAAAGAGTTGGTTGTACTGTAAACAAGATAAACATAAAAACCGCTCCGATTTTTTATCGGAGCGGTCTTTTGACTTGTTATTCTATTATAAAATATTATTAGAAGATATCGCTGAGACTTACTTTCTTGCGTTTGCGTTTGAAATCAACTTTAAATACGAATTTCAGCACACAGAAGAGAGCAACAAGTACGATAACAATAATGGCTACGATGATAAATACAAGCCAGAAAGTAGGGAATTTAGCCGGGAGAAGGTCAACTTTTCCTTCGCGTAAGATAGGCTCAATTTCAAATTCTGCATCGGAAACTATGAAAGGAAATTCTCCGGAGAAAGAACCGATCTTTACAAGACCTGTATGGTCACCTGGAGTAGAAGTATCGTATCTTATGATAAGATTAGGATCTTCGTGGTCGATGCTTGCTGTTGTTCCGTCATCGTAAACATAGGAAATGGAAAGATTGTTTGTATTGAAATCGGATTCCAGTTTTGTTTTGAGTTTTGCCTGAGTGTTTTTAACACTAAGACTTGCCGGCATCTGAACAGGAAGCTGAATCTCAGTTTCGATTTCAATGTTCAAAGCATCGTTGATGATAGAAGCGTAGGCAGTTGTATCGCCGCCGGCTTGCTTTGTATCAGCCTGTACTGCAAAATATTCTTCTAGCTGAGCGTCTTCCAAAGACATCTCTGAGCCATCGTTAAATATGCAGGTTATATCAAACTTATCGGCAGTGATCTCTGTTCCGTAATAAATCTTTTCTTCTTCGTGAAGGCTGAGAGTGATTTTTTCTACGTCAATTATCTTTATAGTTAAATTTGTTTTTGTACCGTAATAGTTGATTGTAATTATATAATCTCCGGCAGTTGAGAAGTCCGTCCCCTCAAGTCTGAATTGTCCAAGCTCTTTTATTTGAGAAGTTCCGTCTGCAAAATTTACTTTTAAAGACAGACCTGTCGGATTAAAACCATTAAGCAAAACGTCTATCTTGCTGTATGTTGTTTTTTCGGGAAGACTCTCTATTTCGACATCGTCTACACCGATGACCTGTACATCGTAACTGAAAGAGTGATTACCGTATTTGAGCGTTACGGTCGTGCTTTCTGCGGGTTCGTCAAAGTCGTATATAGCGCTTGCCGTGTCTACATATTCAACCGTACCGTCGCTGTATTCGATCTTAGCGTTAAGACCGGAAAGGTCGAGCGTTTCGCCAATGTAGTAAGTGGTTTTTTCGGGAAGATCAATGGGTGTAAAGGAAGTTGCGCTATCTTCTTTTATTTCAAGTTCCGATTTGTAATTGCTTACATATTCATAGCTGCCGATAACGATATAGTCGATATCCATGGAAGCGCCTTCATAACCTTGATATTCGCTGCCATAACCGCTGTAACCGAACGGGAATATAATAAAGTCTTTGATCTGACCGCCCCAGAAAGAGCCTTCATTGGGGTTCGTGTCCAGGTTAAGGTTTCTCATGTTGATAACGATAGTATACCAACCGGTCATGTTGGGATCGATATCGATAGTGGAAACGGCACGAGACCAACCTTGGTAAGCGCTTCGTGTCCAAGCGAAAGACATCTTCTGTGAAGAGCTTGTATTTCTTATTCTTATCTTAATATATTCGGCAGCGCCGTTGGACTCTGTACCGATATTGATATTATGACGAAACTCACCAAGCTTAAATGCGATGCCGCAGGGACTGGATGATTTTGAAGTGAGGTGAAGAACTTCGTTGTCATTCGTCAGCGACCATTCAAGGCGATCATGATATGTATCATATTCATTGCTGAGAACGGCCGAAGTAGGTTTGCTGTTTTCTGTCGGATTATAGATGGGAAGCTCGCCTGTTTCATCGGGGGTTGCCCAATACATATTATCATTTGCAAAATCCAGAAAATCAAGACAGGGAATCGTATCTTGATCAAAATAAATTTCGCTTGCGTATGCAGTTATAGCAGCCGAAACTGCTAAAACAACCGTCAGCAGAATTGAAACGATTTTTTTCATAAATATTTATCCTTTCGCATTTGGAATATAAGTATGCAACGTATCTTAAAAGATAAGCCATTAACCTATTATTTATTGTATCATATAAACAACAAAAATGTCAAGTGAATATGAGCAATTAGAGCAACTTATCTAACATTTCTATGCGGCGTTCGTGTCTGCCGCCCTCAAATTCGGTTGACAAAAAGATGTTTGTAAGTTCAAGCGCCTTTTCGAATGTAATCATACGAGCGCCGAGACACAGCACGTTTGAGTCGTTGTGACGGCGAGTCATTTCTGTTGAGCCTGCTTCATTGCAGAGAGCTGCGCGGATACCTCTGTGTTTGTTTGCTGCAATACTCATTCCGATACCCGTACCGCAGACCAAAATGCCGAATTTGCATTCCCCGGAGCGGACAAGTTCGCAGACTTTGCTTGCGTATACAGGATAATCGACGGATTTGGGGCCGTTTGTGCCGCAGTCGACACATTCAAATCCTTTTGATGTGAGTTCAGAGATGAGTCTGTCCTTGTATTCATATCCTGCGTGGTCTGCTCCGAGAGCGATTTTGATTTTAGTGTTCATTTTGAGTTTCCCTTTCTTTTTCTTTCTTCTTCGCGCTCGGCTTGAGAGGCGCGAAGATATTTCGGCGAAAGTGCAAGATCTGTGTACAGACTCTTGTCTTTCGAGTTTTCAAATTCATTAAGAGCCGAGGCGGCGACAGAAGCCGCGTTTTGATATATCAGCGCTTTCGGCGTGGAGAGCTTTTGAGGAATATCTAATTTATTTGCAATGTCATATCCGTCTCCGAAAAAATAAATCGGAAGCGCCGAACTTGAAAGCTCGTTTTGAAGTTCGGTAGCAGAGATAAGTCTGTCTTCGCACAGACGCGTTATAACGCCGTCGTTGTATTCGAATATGGCGTTGTATAATTGATTTCTGCGTGCGTCCATGACCGGAACGGCGAGAAAGTGACCGCTCATTCCCGTGGCATTTCTGGCAAGAGAATCAAGTGTGGACGTGCCGACGCAAATTTTGTTCTTGCCGAAAGCGAGTCCTTTTATGGCGGAAACTCCTATGCGGACGCCGGTAAACGAACCGGGACCTGCGGAAACGGCGAACATATCTACATCGTCTACTGTGCATTTTGCATTTTGAAGAACGGCACAAATCATCGGCAGAAGCGTTTCGCTGTGCGTGAGTCCGGTTTTTTGTGTATATACGGCTATTGGAGTTTCATCGTTGCAAAGAGCGGCGCTTGCGCTGACAGCCGTGGAGTCGATTGCAAGTATCTTCACTTTTCACACCTCTCGATCTCTATTTTTCGGGCGTTTAAGTCATCGGGGACTTTTGATATCGTTACGGAAATGTGATCCTCAGGTATGAACTCTTCAATCTTTTCGCTCCACTCTGCAGCGCATATGCCGTTTTCGATATAATCGAAATATCCTGTTGAAACAAGAGAATCTTCGTCATCAATGCGGTACATGTCAAAATGATAAAAAGGCATATTTCCGCGATATTCATTCACTATTAGGTAAGTAGGACTTTGAACTCGCGCTTTCGGAGCCAAATATTTTGCCATGCCCCGAACGAACGCTGTCTTTCCGACGCCGAGATCGCCACGCATTGCGACGAAATCGCCTTTGGAAAGAGTTTTTGCAAATTCTTCTCCTGCAAGTTCTGTTTCCTCGGTGCTGTTTGTATATATTGTTTTTTTCATTGTTCACCTTTGTTTTGTTATACGCGAAAGCGAGGATATTCCCTCGCCGAGCGCATTAACGAGATTTTCAATGTCTTGTACAGTATTTTGTACGCCAAGACTTATTCTTATGGTCGAATCCGTCTCTTTGTCGCTGAGTCCGAATGAGCGCAGTACATGACTTTTATGTCCGGAATTTGAAGAGCAGGCAGAACCGCTTGAAACATATACTCCGCGTGAGGAGAGAAAATGCAGCATTGTTTCGCTGCGTATACCGGGAATTGTTGCGCTTATGATATGAGGCGCATAGTATCCGTCCGGTGTGTTAAGTTTGACTTCGGGAAGTTTTTCTGCGATAAGACGCTCTGTAAGAAAACGAAGCGCATAGAAGAGATCCAGTGTTTGTGAAACATTTTGGCTCGCGTATTCCGCCGCGGCTCCGAATCCTGCTATCCCTGCAGTATTTTCGGTACCGCTTCGCATACCGCTTTCCTGTCCGCCTCCGTGAACAAACGGAGCGATACTCTTTGAAGTTATGAGCTTTTCTCTGATAAAGAGCGCTCCGACGCCTTTCGGACCGCCTATTTTATGTGAACTGATGGTTATCATATCAGCGGGCAGAGCGGCAAGCGGTTCGGAAAGTTTCAGAAAACCTTGAACTGCGTCGCAGTGTATAATAACATCTGGATTTTTCTTTTTTGCCGTTTCTGTGATGGCGGAGATATCGTTCAATGCTCCGGTCTCATTGTTGACGAGCATTGCGGAAACGAGTATGGTGTCGTTTGTAAGTTCTGCGCGAAATCTTTCCATATCCCATATTCCGCGAGGAGATGGAATGAACGCTATGCGAAAACCGCGCGAAGCCAGATATTTTGCCGTTTCGATAACGGAGGGGTGTTCTGTTTCGCCGACGATTATCTTACCGCCTTTAAGGCGTTCTTTTGCCGTAGCCGCACCTATTAGTGCGAGATTGTTTGCCTCTGTGCCGGATGATGTGAAAACGAGCATCTGAGGTTTCGTTTTGCCGTACTTTTTTGCGCCGAGCGCGGAAAATATTTTTTCACGCGCTTCATTTACGCATTTTTCCGCTTCCATGCCGAGTTTGTGCAGGGAAGAAGGGTTGCCGAAATTATTTTCAAGCACTTCCGTCATTTTCTGATAAGCCGCACTGCAAAGCGGCGTTGTAGCGCTGTTGTCAAGATAAGAGCAATTCATTTTTGTCCTCGATAAAAATCATGCTAAAAAATTATCTATTATATCGTAAACTTCTTCTATGTGTGAGTCGTATACGCTGTCCTGCGCGGTATATGTGAAAATATAGATGCTTCCGTTGTGGTATGCGAATATCTGCATGAGTTTATATGTTTCCTTTACTTCCGTTTTGGGATTGTCGGAAACTATCGTATAAACATATTTCAGAACGGGTTCGGGGGCGGTTATATTACCGAAATATTGGTTTTCGGAAAACATTTCGCGTTCCGAAACTTCTTTAAATGTCGAGGTTACCGTCGAATAGTAACTGTCGCAATACTCCTGAAGGGAATTATACGATCCGTCCCAGTCCATGATGATGAGCGAGATATTGCTGTTGTCTTGGGCATATGCTTTTGAGATACCTTCGGCGTCTGTTATGTCAATAGTCCAATCTTCGGGAACAAAAAGAGCGTAAGTGTTTTTGTCGTTTTCTACACGTTTCATTCCTGCGGGAACTTCGGCATCGTCATTGCCGCATGATGTGATTAAAAACATGAGTGTCACGCAGGCAAGAAAAAGAGCTGTTATTTTTTTTATCATGGTTAGGGATCCTTTATTCTTTAAACAATTATAAATTATAATATATATTATAATTGTTATATCGTGCAAAGTCAACTGCAAAAGAAAAGATAAACGTTAAAAAAGCGTGAATAAACAACAACCCCGTCGGTTTTCCGACGGGGCAAGCAATTTTCTTTATTATAGATTACTGCTGATCCTGTTTCATAGCTGCATAGCATTCGCTGCAGTATACAGGTCTGTCGTTGCTGGGCTGGAAAGGAACCTTAGCTTCTTTTCCGCACTTTGCGCATGTTGTTTCGAAAAGCTGTCTTGCGGGACGTGTAGCATTCTTTCTTGCATCGCGGCAGCTTTTGCATCTCTGGGGTTCATTTTGGAAACCTCTTTCTGCATAGAATTCCTGTTCACCTGCCGTGAAAACGAATTCTGCTCCGCAGTCCTTGCAAACTAATGTTTTGTCCTGATACATGTGTCTTACCTCGCTTTAAAAATATGGTATAAAATTTTTGCCCTAAGACAGACTCCAACTGTCATCTTTGTGGGAACAACGCTTTTCGTTAAGCTATTTGGGCATAGGAAATATTTGCGGTCTTGCAATCAAAACATATGCGTTCAAACGAGAAAAAGACAAAAAACTCATAAAAGCTTACGCAACTTTGCTTTGATCCTAACGATAGCGTTGTCGACAGATTTTTTTGGTCTGGAAAGAGCACGCGAAATATCCTCGTAAGACAGGTCTTCAAGATACAGATGAAAAACGGAACATTCAAAATCCGTAAGCGAATCGTCTATCTTGGAGCGCAACTCTTCGAACGATTCGTCGCTTATCACAAGTTGTTCCGGCGTGTCATCTCCGGGAATATCAAAATAAAATTCATAAGGAACTTCTTCGGTGCTGTTTTTTTTGCCATTGCTGCGAATATATGATATTATTCGATTCTGAATACATATTTTGGCATAAAGTCCGAAAGATACTCCCTTTTTGTGATCGTACGCCATCGCCGCTTTATAAAGCGCGAGGGCGGCTTCTTGTGAAAGATCATCGCGTTCTGATTCTGAAATGGAATATGCTTTCATACATTTCGAAACGGCGCTTTCAATAAGAGGCAGGTACAAAGTATACACCGAATCAAATGAGAGAGATATGCCGTTTTGGACGTCTTTTAAAAGTATATCGATATCTTTAATCAAAAAATCACAACTTCCCGCAAGTTTGAGTGCTAAAATTGCATGACTTGTTAAGTTTTTGTTAATTATATTATAAACACGAAAAATACTTATGTCAAGTGAATTTTATAAAAAAAACCGCGTTATTTTTAAAAAAATCCATTATTTTTCACAAAAAATCTGTTTGAAATATTAAAAAAACCATTTTTTTGACAAAAACATTATATTTTTCGTTTCATTTTTATACGTTGTTATAAAAGAGCGGCGAATATTCTTGCCGACGTGTATGCGATGAACGCAAAAGCATATGCGAAGAGAAGCGTGCGGAAAAACAGGAGAATGGATTTTTTTGTTCCTATTTGACATCGGCAAGCACTCATCGCCGCGAAGCACGGTGAATAAAGAAGCGCGAACACAGCAAGAGATATCGCCTGCGCTTCGGTCAGCATCCTCGAAATATCGATTCCGAGAACAAAGATCGTTGAAACTATCGCTTCTTTTGCAAAAAGTCCCGATATCAGCGCGGCGCATATTCTGAAATCATCAAGACCTAAGGGGCGCATCAGCGGTGACAGGAGTTTTGCCGTGCAGGCAAGAATACTTTCGTTTGGATTCGTTGCCGCGCGAAGATTCGGCGTCAGATATGAAAGTATATATACTGCCGCGGAGGAGAGAAATATAATGCCGCCGGCTTTAGAAATAAAATCAGAGACTTTTTCAGAAACGACACGAAAAATATTTGATATTTTAGGCGGTCTGTATTTGGGAAGTTCAAATGATAGAGCTGGAGCGGTTCTTCCTCTTGATAATATAATGAGCGAGAATACTGATACGAATATTCCCAAAGCATATATGCCGAATGAAGCGAGCGCTTTGTGATCCTCAAAAAATGAGCCTACTATAAGGGAAAATATCGGCATTCTCGCTCCGCACGGAATAAACGGAAGAGATAAGATGACGTTTTCTCGTTCTTCTTTTTCCAAGATCCGGGCGGAGAGTATTGCCGGAACAGTACAGCCGAAGCCGGTTATAAATGGAATAAATGCTTTTCCCGAAAGTCCGACGGCGCGCATGGGAGCATCCATAGCGAACGCCGCGCGTGAGAGATATCCGCTGTCTTCAAGAATTTCCAAAAGCGCAAAGAGAATGATCATCCTCGGAAGAAAAGAAATTACAGCTCCGATTCCGGACAAGATACCGTATATTATAAAATCAGATAACGCCTCGTTTACATTTATGTAAGACAAAGCCTGCGCGATGATCTGCGTGAGCGATGAGAAAAGATTCTCCGCGAGTTTACACGCCGCAGTTCCCGCGGAAGAGAACGTCAATGCAAAAACCAACATCATTATGATAAAGAAGAGGGGAATGCCTACGGCGGTTCGGCATATAAATGCGTCTAACTTATCTTCAAGACAGGAGTTTGTATAGCCTCCGTATGTCACGCTGTCGGAAAGTTTTTTTGCAAATTCCGCGCGGCTTACGTCGCCGTCGAACGAAAAGCACCGCGGACGCCGCGCAGACTTGAGAATTGATGAGACTGCGGAGCAAAGTTCCGATATCCCTTGTTTTGTCACTGCTGAAACAAGAAACACGGGACAGCCTAATGCGGAAGATAATTTTACGGTATCTATTTTAATACCTTCTTTTTCCGCTTCGTCGGACATATTCAGCGCCAATATCATAGGTATATTTTTTTCCGTGAGTTCCGTTGTAAGAAAAATACCGCGTGCAAGATTTGTGGAATCGAGAACATTTATTACAGCGTCGGGCGGGGAAGTGCGAAGGTATTCGTCGGTGGTTTTTTCCTCATTTCCCGAGGGAGCGAGTGAATATATTCCCGGCAGGTCCGCGATGAGTGCGGAAATCCCCGTATCATTTTTCGCGGGAGCTGTTTTGACTGCGACCGTTACGCCGGCGCGATTTCCGGTCTTATCTTTGTTTCCCGTAAGAATATTGAAAAGCGCGGTCTTGCCGCAGTTAGGATTTCCCGCCAAAGCAATTATGGAACAGTGCATATTCATGCTCCTTTTTTTATATTTACATATAAAATCTATTTTAGCGAAAGAGGAAATATGCGAGCGGAAAAGACTATATGTTCTCGATCTGATTAAACTTTATCTCCCGTAATGCCTTTCCTGCAAGAGCTATCTTGTTTTTATCGCAGCGAATGACAGCTCTTTCTCCTTCCCTGAATATTACTTCTATCATTTTTCCTTCGTATATTCCCAGCGTACAGTAAAATTTGCGTCGTTCTGCAGAAGTATTTATCTCTTTTACAATGTGATTTCCTTTATGTGGAAAATAAAATCTGCTATGTTTTGACATATAAAAAAACTCCTTAAAAAAATTAAAAAATGTATTGACAATTTTCGATTATTTTGATATACTAACAAGCGTCGACGGCGCAAAGCGCCGAACAAGAGAAATTTAAATGATTATAGCGGCATCGCCAAGCGGTAAGGCAACGGACTCTGACTCCGTCATTACCTAGGTTCGAATCCTAGTGCCGCTGCCATAAAGAGGCGATAAAAAAGATATCGCCGCGAAAAGCCTTGAAAAATCAAGGCTTTTTTGCTTTTTTGAATTATTTTTTAGTGATCAAGAGTACATAAAGAATGGAATTTTTAAATTTTTTTTGATATAATTGTGGTAAGGTGAGTTTATCTTGAAATAGAAAAAAGATATTTTTAATGGGAAAATCAAAAACGAATATTTTTCATATATTCTTGTGTCTATGATTCTTGTTGTGGCGATTTTTGCCGGAATCGGTGTATTTTTTATATATGTTGCTATACGTGGGAGGCTGTTCAGTTCTTTCAGTGATCGAATTTTTATTGGTGTTATAGGTGCAGTGTTTTTTATGAATGCAACGATTTTTCTGATTCTTGAATTGCTTGTCATTCGTAAATTCCCAAAATACGAAAAGTTAAGAAGAATGCTGTTTAATTCCGATTACTATTTTACCGAAAGCAATTCAAGAGAATATTATGGAAGCTACCAGCCTAGGGACAGGGCATTTAGGGCATTTTTTGATTTGATTACAAGTTTTGCAGACGCCGAACATGTAATTGGGAAGCGGCTCCCGATCAAATATAAAATGTATATTTTGCTTATGCTCCTGATGTGCGTACTTTCGGGGATAAGTCTTGTTGCCATGACCATATTAGGCGAAAATAAGACTATTCTGCCGGAAATATTGCAGAATGATTTAACTCTGGCTTTTGTGTTTATAAGTATAGCGGTCATCTTTATTATGCTTGCTTTTTTCTTTCTTCGTTGTGCCTATAAAGAAGCGCTTATGGCAACTTTGGAAATTGAAAAATGGAAAAATGGAAATATAAGCTGTATATATCGCTCATTGATATTTCTGTTAGACGAAACAATAAAAAGCATAAATTTTGGTATGGAATCGATCAAATTGATGAAATTGAAGCTTTGGTATGCTCCGCTGGTGAAAACGCTGAATTGCACTTCAAAAGAACCGGTAGAAAGCTCGTTTCTTTTGAAGTGATAGACACATTAAACGATCGTGTAGTGTTTACGGGATTGTTTATATAAAAAAAGCGTATCAAAATTAGCTGTTGATAACATAATTATTGTACAACTTAAACCTCGTTTTAAAAAGCCTTGATTTTTCAAGGCTTTTTTGTGTAATAGGAAAATGAAAAAAATAAAAAGTGATTGGCAAAAGATAAAAGTCGTGATATAATTAAGTGATATAATTAAGTTTATTGCTAATCTGATGTGTGATTATTATACCATATCTTTTGAAAATTTTCAAACTTTTTATAAAATATTTTTCGTAAAACATAAAATATTTTTCTTTATAAAAAATAAGTTTTGCAGAACAGTTGCGAAAAGACAATATTCCCTGCATAATAGCCGCACACGACGAAATCACCCCCAAAAACAGCTTATCAAGATGAATATCAAGATGAATATCAAGATGAATATATCAAGATGAATATATCAAGATGAATATAATGTAAAAATATCTGACAAGGATGGACAGGAGCATATTGTTTTCGTATCAAAAGGCGATATGAAAGCAGAAGAATTTGAAGTAGTAAAGATGACGAGAATAACAAACCTTAATTGGAGAAAGGATGAGTTGCATGATTGGTAAAAAAATAAATCGGATATTTGCCGTACTTATGTGTGCCATGATGATGGTGATCGTTTTTCCGATTACCGCAAATGCGGATATTGGCCCGAAAGCCTCTGTTCGTGTTCAGTTTGAGAATATGGGAGATACGCTTTGCTACGGTACATTGCTTTCAAAGACCGATTCAACCGGTCCGCAGTCTGCCTGGGACGGCAATGAGGAACATATCTATAACTACAATCTGGATCCGGATATTTGGAGAGCTTTTGTAGAGTATGAAGATACCGACGGGTATTACTTTCTGCAAATCGGTTGGAAAGTAAGCGAAACCAAAGAAATAGCGTGGACTTATTACCCTCCGAGTTCTTTTAAGATCCTGCTGTATTACCCCGAAACGGATCAGTACATCGTAAGTGGTATTTATGAAAAGTACGCCTTTGATACTTATTATACCGTGGATATGGACGGAATTGACATCGGTTCTGTAGATTATAATGACGAGCTGAGTAGCAACGAGCGAATCGATGCTTACCGTTCCTACAACTATCGAATTGAATTTCTATCCCTGATCGCCCGTATCGTCATCACGATCATCATTGAAATGATCGTGGCGTTGTTTTTCGGCTTCAGACAGAAAAATCAGCTGCTGCTTCTAATCGGTGTAAATACCGTGACGCAAATCATTCTGAATATTCTCCTGAATGTGATTAACTACCAGTCAGGCGAATGGGCATTTGTTTTCTTCTATGTTCTGTTTGAATGGATCATATTCGCTCTTGAAGCAGTGGTGTACTGCCTGCTTATGAATAAATGGACAGACAAACCGAAAAAGAGGTGGTTTTATATTGTTTATGCACTTGTTGCAAATACAATCTCTTTCGGTTCGGGAATGGTTGTCGCACACATTTTCCCCGGAATATTTTAACCAATAAAACCGATGTACAGGTGATAATTCTATGGTAAAAAACTTTTGGTTGAAGATGATAACCAAATATTTTCCAAGTAGGTATAGCAGGAGTAAGTTCATTTAATAAACACAGCGGCGATTTGGTATAAACACTATTTCGCCGCTATTATATTTACCATTTTGATATTTTCAAACCGAGCCGGAGGGATGTTAATTCTTGTTGCGTAATATAAACGCTAACGATTATTTGCTCGGATTCAATATGTTCGCATATTGTGGCAATAATCAGCTAGATATGATTTTTCTCATTAAGATTATTTCAGTATAAGAAATCTTACTCGCAATTTTTTGTGATAACATCACGGAAAATCATTATTATTATGATATAATATGATCAGTAAGATAAGCAAATAAGCGAGGAAACGATATGAAACTTAAAATAATCCCCATTCTGCTCGTAGTTCTGTTTCTTGTCGGATGTGCGTCAACAACAGGCACAGAAAGGGAGGCAACATATAAGCAAATTACCATGAGCGAGGCTGTGGAGATGATGGCAAGTGAGAACGATTACATCATTCTCGATGTTCGCCGTCCAGATGAATACGCCGCAGGACATATTCCGAACGCTGTCAATGTTCCGAACGAGAGCATCGGCACGGATGAAATTGACGAGCTTCCTGACAAGGACAGACTTATTCTTGTATATTGCCGAAGCGGCAATCGCAGCAAACAGGCTTCAGAAAAACTTGTCAAACTCGGGTACACAAACATCGTTGAATTTGGCGGTATTCTTGATTGGACGGGCGAAATAGAAAAGTGATAACATCACGGAAAAGAACGAAAGAAAAATGTAATTTTCAAAAGCGGATTTATAAATTGCACTGCCGCACGGTTCCTTGTCGGTAACGGCCTTGACTGCTGCAATTCTGCAGGCGGATTCCGTTCTTTAGACGATATACAACGACAATGCGTCAAACAAAAAAATCCACCCCTTGCGGAATGGATAGATAGATTATGAAAGGAGAAAACGGTATGAAATATGTTTGTGATGTTTGCGGTTGGGTCTATGAAGAATCTGTAGGCGATTCCGACAAAGGCATTGCTCCCGGCACAAAGTGGGAAGAACTTCCCGAAGACTTTGAGTGTCCTCTATGCGGCGTGGGCAAAGACCAATTCAGCAAAGAGGATTAAAGATTAAGCGTTGAGGAATCCTAAACGGAAATCTCAACGTTTTCTTTTATCCCAACATCACATCCGTGACAAGCATGACACAAAAACCGATAAGCAGAGCATAAGTTGCACCACGCTCGCTTCCGTGTGCATGGGTTTCGGGAATCATCTCATCGCTGATGACATATAACATCGTGCCGCCGGCAAATGCAAGGGCAAATGGCAGTAGCGCGGTGGAAATGCTTACGGTCAAATAACCGATAAGCGTTCCGATGACCTCAACAAGTCCCGTTATCATAGCAAGAACGAATGTCTTGCGCGGACGGATGCCTGCGGCGATCATAGGCGAGATAATAACCATGCCTTCCGGAATGTTTTGCAGTGCAATACCGCCGGCAATTATGAGTGCCTGCGTCGTATCTCCCGAACCGAATCCCACACCTGCGGCAATGCCTTCGGGCAGATTGTGTATTGCGATCGCCAAAACGAAAAGAAGTACCTTGTTGAGATTTGCGTTGTTGTGCGATTCAGGTTCGTCGCCCACGAATTTATGTAAATGCGGCACTAACTTGTCGATGAGATTGAGACAGACCGCACCGACAAAAATGCCGGCAACCGTTATGATTATTCCGTATTTTCCGCCGTATTCAAGCGAGGGGATTATAAGTCCGAGTACAGCCGCGGCAAGCATTACGCCTGCGGCGAACGCCAAAACAATGTCCGAAAATTTATGCGATATATTTTTGAAAATAAAACCGATAACAGCACCGATAACGGTGGCGCCGCCCACGCCAAGGGCGGTCAATAATACAAGTTCCATATTTTTATCCTTCTGCTATGCCTGAAAGTTTTCTTTCATCAACGATCTCAACTGTTCCCCGTGACAGCTTGACTGCGCCCTCGCTCACAAAATATTTCAACATTCTAGTTACTACCTCGCGTGGACTTCCCATGTGGTTGCCGATTTCCTCATGTGTGATTTTGAGAATGTTGGAGCCTTCGATATTGGATTCATTCAAGAGAAAATCCGCAAGGCGGCGGTCAAAACTCTTCCAAATGATTTGATCGATCAGCCACATCACGTCCGAAAAACGGCTTGCCATCACTTCGTTTGTGTAGTTTGCAAGCGGAGCGGATTTTTCCATAATGCCGCGATAGATATCAGATGGAATGAGAATGACATCGGTATCCTTTTCGGCTGAAATGGTAATGTCAAACTGAATGCTCCGCATCATACAGGATGCCGAGAATAGACAAATATCCCGTTCAAAAAGACGGTACATGGTAATTTCTCTGCCGTTCTCGGAAACGGTGTAGGCACGAAGCTGTCCTGATGTAACAAGGATAAGTCCCATACAGTCACCGCCGGTATGGATCAAGTCGCCTTTTTTGAAGTGTAACTCACGAACGCCGGCACTTAACGACGATTGCTCCGTTTTATTTAATTGATTCCATACCGGAAAATAAGTTGAAATATCCATGTTTATACCTCCTAAAAAGATAAGTACAGTATATCATAATTTAAGACATATGTCAATAATATCCGAGAAGGTTATTGACATATGCCGAAAAAGTGATATAATATAACTGTAAAAATATAAGGAGATGATGAATATTGTCAAGACCGACCAAATACCGTAGAGTCTGCCGATTTCCCGAAGTCATTGAGTTTTATCCTGCGGGAGAAAATACGGGTGAGCCGATTATTTTGACCATAGACGAATTTGAAACGGTACGTCTTATCGACAAAGAAGGCCTCTCACAAGAAGAATGCGGAGGACAACTCGGCGTAGGAAGAACGACGGCACAGAAGATATACGAAACAGCACGAAAAAAGATGGCCGATGCTTTGGTGCTTGGGCGCACCTTGAAAATCGAGGGTGGATATTTTGACCTTTGCAACGGAAACCCAAAATTTTGCTGTAAACAAGATTGCCGAAAGCGGCAAGTACAAACTGAATACAATATCGAAAGAGGATAACATATAATGAGAATTGCAGTAACTTACGAAAACGGAGAGATTTTTCAACACTTCGGTCATACTGAGCAGTTTAAGGTCTACGACATTGAGGACGGCAAGGTAAAGCAGAGCCGCGTGGTCGACACGAACGGGCAGGGACATGGCGCGCTTGCAGATGTTTTGAACACTTTAAAGGCAGATATCCTTATCTGTGGCGGTATCGGCGGAGGTGCACAGATGGCACTTGAAACACTTGATATCAAGCTTTACGGCGGCGTTTCCGGCAACGCAGACGCAGCAGTGGAAGCGTTTCTTGCAAACAGCCTTGAATACAATCCCGATGTAAAGTGCAGTCATCACGACCACGAACACGGCGGGGAAGCTCATAGTTGCGGCAGTCACGGCTGCGGAAAAGGAAGCTGCGAAAACCACTGATGTGATAATATCAAAGAAGAAAAGTATTTGAAGAAATTTATTTGATGTGGTAAAATTAAACTATATCCACGGACTTTGGAAGACCAATTTTAACACGGAGGAAAAACAAAATGAATGAGAAAGTACATGAGCTTTTAAATCAGCAAATCAACAAGGAATTCTATTCCGCATATCTTTATCTCGATTTTTCAAATTACTTTGAGGATGCGGGACTGGACGGCTTTGCTAACTGGTATAAGATTCAAGCACAGGAAGAACGCGACCACGCAATGCTCTTTTATCAGTATCTTCAGAATGAAAATCAGAAAGTAACGCTGGAAGCTGTCGACAAGCCTGACACGAAAGCAACCTGCCACATGGACATTTTGAAAGCTGGATTGGAGCATGAGAAGTATGTTACTTCGCTTATCAACGACATTTATGCCGAGGCATATGAGGCAAAGGATTTCCGCACCATGCAGTTCCTCGACTGGTTTGTCAAGGAACAGGGAGAAGAGGAAACTAATGCAAACGATCTGATTTCAAAAATGGAGTTGTTTGGTTCTGATCCCAAGAGCCTGTATATGCTCAACCAAGAGCTTGCGGCAAGAGTTTATTCTGCGCCTTCACTTGTATTATAATTAGCGCAGCAACACTTGCTGCGATCGTTTCAGCACAGTAGTCTGCACAATCAAAGAACATCTCGGATTTTTTATTTGTACCTCAAAATATAACAGCAAAACGGAGATTTCGAAAGATTTCTCCGTTTTTTTTCGAAAAAATAAATATCCGAACATTATTTTTTCGAATTTTAAGGATGCAAATCCGCATACTCGGCGCGTATACAGAGAAACTTCACGATGAATAATATTATAAATAATTACAAAAGAAACTGCCCTCGTTTGTTGTTTATGTGTATTGCCGCTATTTTCTTCGGCTTTAATCGCGATGATCTGATACTGTCGCTTTTGTTCTTTTTGATATCTCGGATCAGCATATATAGCATATATATTATGGAAAATCGACAGATCAGGACAGTAAAATCAAGATGATTTTTTAATATAAACAGATTGATGTCGGTGTGAAATCATATATTCAAAGACTTATAAAAGAGTCAGAATTTTACAATAAAAGCCGAATTTTTATGTTGACATCGTGTCAAGACAAGAGTATAATATACAACTAACATGAGGACAAGAGCAAAAAGAGAGGTATATCTGTCGAATGATGTAGTTAAAGTTACAGCGGAGAGAAGAGATGATATCATAAATGTCTGCGAAAAACTGCATCAAACGTCTGCCGTGATAAAGAAAAAACGGATATCACGGTATTATGAATTTATATTAAAGCTCATGAAAAAGAGGTGTATCTATGGCAAACAAATTAAAAATGTCAAAGCGAAAAAAGATTTTTTTGCTTTGCTGGCTTGCATCGATTGCCGTTGTTTTGATATTGATATTTCTTGTCGGTTTTCCTGACGAAGAAAAAAGCGAGAGTATTAAGGACGCGATGAAAGATGCAGTGCTTCATGAACACAATAAGATATCGTTTTTCGGACTCGAGGTAAATCCTTCGTTGATCTCAGCTTATGCGGTAACGGCGGTTTTACTTATTGCGGCGGCTTTGATTCGCATTTTCGCAGTGCCGAGATTTAAGATAGTTCCGGGCAAGTTTCAAATCATTCTTGAAAAATCCGTTACATTCTTTAACGACATGGCGGTCGGCAACAGTCCTCACAAGCCGAAATTTGTCGGCGCTTATATCTTCAGTGCCGGAGTTTATATTTTCTTCGGAACTATTTTTGAACTGTTCGGAGTACAGGTGACGGCAACAAACGGTAACATAATGTCACTTCCGGCACCGCTTGCTGATATTAACGGCGCAATCGCCATGGGCTTTACATCATTTGCCGTAATACTCGGAGCAGGGATCATAACAAACGGAGTTGGCGGTGCAATGAGAGTATTGAAGGACTTTTCTCTGCCTATCTCCATGAGCTTCCGTCTGTTCGGCGCATTGCTCAGCGGTCTTTTGGTAACCGAGCTTGTTTATTATTATGTATCGCTCAGCTTCGTATTGCCCGTTATCGTCGGCGTATTGTTTACATTACTGCATGCACTTATACAAGCCTATGTCTTGGCAACACTCGTTTCAATTTTCTACGGCGAAGCCGTGGAACCCAAAAAACAAAAAAAGAAGGTAAGAACAAAATGAAAAAATTTATAATGACTATGTTTTCGGCTTTGATTATTTTTACACTTGTATTTTCCATGGGAATTTCCGTAAATGCTGTTGAGCCTGCCACCGATAATGTACAAGCTGATACCGAGGCTGTCGAGGAAGCGGAAGAACAGACGGATAATACTCTTGGTACCAAAGCGATTGCTGCCGCAATAGTTGTCGGTCTTGCCGCCGCAGCGGGTGCGATCGCAATGGGAATGGCTATTTCAAAAAGCGCAGAAAGCATGGCTCGTCAGCCGGAGGCATCTGGCAAGATCAATTCTGCCATGATGCTCGGTCTTGTATTCATTGAAACCCTGATCATTTACGCTTTGATAGTTGCTATCTTGATTATCTTTGTTCTGTGAGGATAACGATATGCCGCTGAATATTGATATTTTACAAATACTTTTGCATATTCTGAATTTTTTGATTTTGGTGGGTGGTCTGACGCTTCTGCTTTTCAAGCCGATCAATAAATTCTTAGAGCAGCGTCGCACATATTTTGAAAAAGAGGAACAGCGTCTTCGGGAAAATACCGCCGAAACCGAACGCTTGCAGGCGGAATATGAGCAAAAGTTAAAGGAAGCCGATGAGAAAATAACGGAAATGCGGATCGCCGCTGAAAAAGAAACTTCCGAAATATCCAAAAAGACGTTGGCGGACGCCAAAGAAAAAGCAAACGCTATTATTCTTGCCGCCGAAAAAGATGCGGAAAATCGCAAAGAGCATATTTTGGATTCGGCTCAGACAGAGATCGGAGAACTTGTCGTTACAGCTACGCAGAAATTGCTCAGCGATACCGTTACGCCGGAGAGAAATTCCGCATTATACGATGAATTTATTCGTCTGGCAGATAAGACCGTTGCCGATAAGAGGGCTTCGAAATGAATGAAAATAATTTTGTAAATGAAGAACAAACGGAACTGCCGGTTTTGAAAGCGGAAATCCATTGTACTGTGCCGCCGGACGATGAACAGCTCAGAAAGATCAAAGAGTTCATAGCGGAAAAATATGATACGCCGAATGTCGAGTATGTAGAGTGTGACGTAATAATTGATCCGACGGTGATTGACGGATTTAATCTTTTTGTCGGGGACGATAACTATGACTGGACCACGCTCGGCCGTATCAGACAGCTTCGCAAATCCTTTCAGCGTCTGCCTCGCCAGTATGATCACAACAAGATAATTTCTTTGCTGCGAGAGGATATAAATAAATTTGAATTGGATGCGGGATATCAACAAGTTGGTCTTGTCACCTCGGTCGGAGACGGTATTGCAGTTATTGAAGGACTCCATGATGTGGAATACGGCGAGATCGTTCTCTTTGATTGCGGCGTCAAGGGAATGGTACAGGATATCCGCACCGACGGCACAACGGGTATCGTTTTGTTCGGCGGTTACAGTGAGATCAGCGAAGGGGCGAGAGTTCTTCGTACACGCCGCACGGCAGGTATACCTATAAGCAACCGTATTCTCGGAAGAATGATCGATCCGCTTGGAAAGCCGATTGACGGCAAGGGTGAGATAGGAGCGAAAAAGTACTATCCGATAGAGCGTACTGCCCCTGCAATTATGGATAGAAAATCAGTCAGCCGCCCGATGGAGACAGGTATTCTCGCCATAGATTCCATGTTCCCAATCGGACGAGGGCAGAGAGAACTTATTATAGGCGACAGGCAGACCGGAAAGACGTCTGTCGCTGTTGATACGATTCTCAATCAAAAGGATAAAAATGTCGTATGTGTTTATGTAGCCATAGGACAAAAGGCAAGTTCTGTTGCAAAAGTAATAAACACGCTTGAGAAAGCAGGCGCTCTTGACTATACCGTGATTGTATCCGCTTCCGCAAGCGATCCGGCGCCACTGCAATATATTGCCCCTTATGCCGGATGTGCGGTTGCCGAATATTTTATGTATCACGGCAGAGATACGCTTGTTGTATATGATGACCTTTCCAAACATGCCGTTGCTTACCGAACGCTCAGTTTGCTTTTGGAGCGTTCTCCCGGAAGAGAAGCATATCCCGGAGATGTATTCTATCTTCATTCAAGACTTTTGGAACGCTCCGCACAGCTTTCCGATGAACTGGGAGGCGGCAGTATGACGGCTTTGCCTATAGTCGAAACACAGGCGGGAGATGTTTCCGCCTATATTCCCACAAATATCATTTCCATAACGGACGGACAGATATTTCTTGAAAGCGATCTTTTTTTCGCGGGACAGCGCCCGGCTGTCAATGTCGGTCTTTCCGTTTCACGTGTAGGCGGAGCGGCTCAAACCGATGTTATGAAAAAGAGCGTCGGTTCTATCCGACTTGATCTGGCGCAGTACAGGGAAATGCAAGTCTTTTCACAGTTCGGTGGGGAACTCGACGAACAAACGGTCAAGGATTTGAAATACGGCGCGGGACTTATGCAGTTGCTGCGTCAGCCTAATCAGTCGCCTATGCAGATGTGGGAACAGGTCATAACGCTTGTTTGCGCCGGCGAGAGAATGTTTTCAGATTTCCCTTTGAAGGAAATAAAGCGTATTCAAAAAGAAATGCTTTCTCATATTGAAAACGTTCACAGCGGTATCTGTCTGAAAATTCAGACGTCGGATAAGTTTACGCCTGAACTTAAAGCGGCTATAATCGATTACGCGAACAGATTTTTCACAAAGCATTTGAATTTGTGATTTTATGCAAAAGGAGGTTTGAACAATGGCGGGTATTGCCGAATTGAAGTCAAGAATGATATCTATTTCGGAGACCAAAAAGGTAACCGATGCCATGTATATGATCTCGTCGGTCAAGATGCGTAAGGCACAGAACGAGCATAAAAATTCAGAACATTTTTACGGTAAATTAAAATCGCAGATTTCCGAAATATTACAGTACATCCCCGAAACCAAAAATCGATATTTCCATGTACCTCTGCCTGAGGGAAAAGTGCATTTTCGTCACGGGATATTGCTTGTAACGGCAGATAAAGGTTTGGTGGGGACTTATAATCATACTGCAATAAAAATGACAGAGGAGTATATGACGCGGCATCCCGAAACGGTGCTGTTCATTATCGGAGAGTACGGCAGACAATATTTCAAAGCGAAAAAAATACCGTATGCAGAAGGATTTAATTATCCTGCGGCATTTCCCAGTGTGTGGGAAGCGGAAAAAATTTGTATAGATCTTCTTGATTATTACAACAGTGATTGTCTTGATGAAATCAGTATGATATATACCGATTATATGGGAAATCATCCAAGCGTTTGCAAAAGGAAGGTTTTATTGCCTTTGGACAAAAGTTCGTTCTATGACCGATCCGCAACGAGAGAAAATCTATTCAAAGAGTTTATCCCCAATGCAGACGCAGTACTTTCTGAAATAGTTCCCACATATCTCACCGGCTTTATTTACAGCTTTATTGTCGACAGCTATTGCAGCGAGCAGCAGACCAGAATGCTTGCCATGAGCACAGCAAGCAGGAACGCAGAAGAAATGCTGAAGAAGTTAAAGACACAGTATAATGCTTTAAGACAGGCCGGTATTACAAACGAAATGATTGAAATTACCTCGGGCGCAAAATCTCTGAAAAGAAAAAAGTCGGCGCCGATGTACGAGGAGGACTCAAAATGACCATTGCAGGCAACAAAAACGAAGAAAATTTGGTAAAAGGAAAAATTGCGGGAATAAACGGTCCGGTAATAGATGTTGCGTTTTCCAAGAATGAGCTTCCGATGATCAGAGAAGCCTTGTTTGTTATGTTCGGTAAAGAAAAACGTGTTATGGAAGTCGCATCTCATATCGGAAACGGATTTGTCCGCTGCATAATGCTGGGACCGAGCGAAGGACTGTGCCGTGATATGGCGGTATATGCTTCTGGAAGAACGATTACTGTTCCGGTCGGAGAGGCAGTGCTCGGCAGACTTTTCAATGCTTTGGGCGAACCGTTGGATAATGAAGAAGCGCTTCCCGAAGATACTCCCAAGAGAAGTATTTACAAAGTGCCGCCGGACTATTCCGAACGCAGAAACTCAGAAGAAATTCTTGAGACCGGCATTAAAGTAATAGATTTGATGGCTCCATATTCGAAAGGCGGAAAAATCGGTCTTTTCGGAGGTGCGGGCGTCGGTAAAACGGTGCTTATTCAAGAACTAATCCATAATATTGCAAAAGAGCATGGCGGATATTCGGTCTTTACCGGCGTCGGAGAACGAAGCCGAGAAGGAAACGACCTTTATTTTGAAATGAAAGAAAGCGGAGTTATAAATAAAACCGCTCTTGTATTCGGGCAGATGAATGAAGCGCCCGGTGTACGAATGAAGGTGGCACTTAGCGGACTGTCAATGGCGGAATACTTCCGTGATGAGATGCATAAAGACGTGCTTTTGTTTATTGACAATATCTTCAGATATATTCAGGCGGGAAGCGAGGTATCTACTTTGCTTGGGCGTATGCCGTCCGCGGTAGGTTATCAGCCGACTCTTGCAAATGATTTGGGCGAACTTGAAGAACGTATCGCATCGACTAAGAGAGGTTCAGTTACATCGGTGCAGGCAATCTATGTCCCTGCCGATGACCTGACCGATCCTGCGCCTGCAACAACTTTCGCCCATCTTGACGCAACAACCGTTTTGAGCCGTAAGATAGCTGAAATGGGTATCTATCCCGCTGTGGATCCTCTTGAATCCTCTTCAAGAGCATTGGAGATTGACGTTGTCGGAGAAAAACATTATACGGTGTCCCGCTGTGTTCAGGAGATTCTGGAGCATTATAAGGAGTTACAAGACATTATCGCCATTCTCGGCATCGACGAACTTGGCGATGAAGACAAGAAGATCGTATGGCGTGCAAGAAAAATACAGCGTTTTCTTTCACAGCCGTTCAGCGTTGCGGAAAAGTTCACTGGTGTAACCGGCGTATATGTTCCTCTTGAGGAGACTATAAAAGGCTTTAAAGCGATCATAGACGGAGAGATGGATGAATACCCGGAGAGCGCTTTTTTCAATGTCGGAACGATAAAAGATGTACGCCGCAAGGCTGATCATATGCAAAAGGGTGGTTGAGCATGAAAACCTTTTATCTTGAGATCCTTTCTCCCGAGAGAATTTTTTATGCCGGCGAGTGCCGCTCTGTAATTCTGCCGATCGGTGACGGAATGCTCGGAATCATGGCTAATCACACTCCTCTGTCGGCAGCGCTCCGAGACGGAGAGATAGTTTTTATTAAGCAGGACGGCGAAAGAGTACGATGCGCTGTTGCAAGCGGAATGGCTGATGTGACCGATAACCGTGTCTGCATTCTGTGCCGTTCCGCACTCTCACCCGACGAGATAGATGAGGAAGCGGAGCGGTGTGCCGCAGAGGAGGCAAAGCTTAAATTAAAAACCGAGCAGAGCCGAAAGGATTATATGCTTTGGCAACTCTCTTTGAATCAGGCAGTCAATCGCTTGAAGATAAAACGAAAAGAATCCGATGTTAATCTTTAAAGAGCGGGGCTGTTGAAATCAGATACGGAAATAAAAAATACCCAGTATATGTAATTTCAAAATAGAAGATATGAGCCGAGCAATGCCGTCAGGCAGATAAAAGATTCGGCTCGAATAACGGCTTTATGTCAGAGTTATGTGATTTATTTCATATAGCCCTGACATTTTTTGTATCTCATTGAGCCGATATGAATACTTTCAGGATAGATTTCCTTTACTTTCTCCGTCTTTTTTCAGAAACATACTTCAGATAATAAAAGAAAAAATCGTAAGGATACAATGTACCAAAACATATATCACAAACTCCGAGGTAAATATATCCCATGATGATAAAATATAAGTTCCGGTTTTGATGTTTATTTATAAGATATAAATATATTTATTGTTATTTTCTATAAATAATATTGACTGAAAAAGGATATTATAGTATAATATTAACATCTTTTTAATATGGAGGTTTTTTATGAAAAGATTTTTAAGTTCGTTTTTTGTTTTGGTAATATTGATCGCCGTGACGTCATGCGGTGCAACAGGCGAAGCACGCGAATTTTCGTCACACGGTATGAATATCACATTGACCGACCACTTTAAGGAAATAGATATGGATGGAATGACGGTTACGTTTGATTCTTCGGATGTAGCTGTTTTTGCGCTGAAAGAAGCATTTACCCTTATGGATGGCTTCGAGAACTATACATTGGAGCAGTACGGTGAATTGGTGATGAACAATAATTCCTCAAAAAATTTATCGGAAATGAAAAGCGCAGACGGTCTTATGTGGTTTGAATATGATTTTAATAATGAAAACAATGAAACTTACTATTATTATACATATATATTTAAGACAGATGATGCATTTTGGCTGATACAATTCGCAACTCTTACGGAAAATATTGAAGATTACAGAGATTCTTTTGTAACGTGGGCAAAAAGTATTCACTTTGACTGATGTAAGATATAAATGTCATTGTTCTGAGAGGCAGGATCATATCTAAATTTTATATCCGATTGTTTGCTTCCGGTCACTGTAATTAAAAAAATAAACGCTCCCAAATGAGTAATGTCGTTAATTTAGCGGCATTGCTTGCGGGGCGTTTATTTTTATATTTGTGTGTATTCTATTGGTCTGATGAGAATTTTTTCAGCATTTAAATTTTATTTAGCTTTGATTTTCAGTGTCGCTATTTCAAATGGTTTTAACTTTATGGAAACGCTTCTTCCTTTTACATCAAGCGTAGCAGTCTCGTTTTCCATCATATCGCACAGAAAAGCCGCTTCGACATCAAAGCCGAATGTGAGCGTTTTGTGCGTATGCTCGTTAAATTCTTCGCAGACACGCACGATTATACCGTCGCCGTTTTCAGCTTTTTTAACTGTTTCTATAAAAGCGTTTTCGCCGTCGACGCTTATAAACGAATAACGTGAGGGAAGGTCGCCTTTTTGAGACGATATTCTTTCTGCAGATATCGGATTATTAAATTCATATGCACGGCGAATAGTTCCGGCTTCTCTGAAATCTCCGACATGAGGGTATACAGAGTAAGAAAATTCATGTATGCATTTATCTGCTGTCGGATCAGGCTCTGTTGCGCTTTTGAGCAATGTAAGGCGAATTTGCGAGCCAAGCGTATCACAGCCGTATTTGCAGTCGTTTATCAAGCTGACGCCGAATCCATGCTCTGAAACATCGGCGAATTTATGCATACAAACCTCAAATTTTGCGTCGTCCCAGCTTGTATTGCGATGGGTATGACGGCGCACATTGCCGTACTGTATATCATATGTAGCAAAGTCGGCATTCAGATCAAACGGGAAAGCCGTCTTCAAGAGTATGTGATCGTTCTTCCAATCTATTCTTGTGTCAAAATCGAGTCTTTTTTCATTTGCATATAGATAGATTTTTTGTTCTATTACGGAATCTTCGAAGATTCGTTTCACATAAAAACCGCCTCTTGCGCCATCACAGGGAAGCAGGCACATTTCTTCAACTTCGGAAATCTCCCATGATTTCTCCGTATAATAGTTTGTTATCTCCCATGCGTCATATGCTTTCGGATAATCTTCAAAGGCGATGAGCGCGTTTGCGGTTTTGCCGTTTTCGATTGTTTCACGCCCTGCTTCTTTATCATAAAGACTTATGATATTCATATTTTCATCAAAAACTACGCGCATAAAATCGCTTTCAAGTACGCGCGCTTTCTCGTCGAGCAGGAGTGTCCTGTTTGTTTCCGGCGTTACAACGGCATAGCCTTTTGCGGGAATATCTTTTACATAGACATATTCTTCATCGAGCCGTACTGTGGAGGAACAGGGGAAGGAATTTGGGTTAAAGACGAGAACGCCGCCGTCTGTGGCAATGTTATTTTTCAAAAGCGTTCTTGAATCTGAGAGCATTTGTTCACCGTTAGTCAATACCTCAGCGTAGATACGGTCGCTGTCTTCATAGACCGCTTTTATGGAAGAACCGGGGATAACATCGTGAAATTGACAGAGTAGAATATCTTTCCAGCCTTTAGAGAGCGATTTTGAGGGATATTCTGCTCCAAGCAGATTTTCCGCGGTAAGAGCCGCTGTTTCGGCGTTTTGATAAAGAAACTCGCATTTGCGGTTGTTCTTCTTGTTCTTTGCCTGAGATGTATATGTACCTCTGTGAAATTCCAAGTAAAGTTCACCGACCCATTTCGGCAGAGAGCGGTTGTCTCTTACTTTTTTGTCCAGTCTTTCCATGAAATCGCGTACGAATCCGTGTTTTGTTGTGGGACAGCCGTCTATGCCGCATGACATACGGCGAACAAGTTCGATCTGTTCAGGCGTAGGACCGCCTCCGCCGTCCCCGTAACCGTAGGCGAGAAGCACATCGTTGTTTATATCTTTTTGATGGTAACGATCCCATGCGCCAGCGACCATTTTCGGTTCCGTCGTACTGTTGTATGTCGTATAGTTGCTCGGAGAATTACCTCGAACCTTGTCCTGCGCCGTAAGAAAATATGACAGAACCTCGCTTCCGTCTATGCCCCGCCACAAAAATGTGTCGTAAGCCATAGTATTTGTTTCATTCCAACTGATCTTGCTCGTTACAAAATAATCTACGCCGCTCTTTTTCAAGATTTGAGGAAGCGCAGCACTATACCCGAAAACGTCAGGCAGCCAAAGCACTTTGCAATCCACATCAAATTCTTCCTTGAAGAATCGTTTGCCGTGCAGTATCTGGCGTATAAGCGATTCTCCGCTGGGGATATTGCAGTCAGATTCTACCCACATAGCGCCCTCAGGCTCCCAACGGCCCTCTTTTACTGCTTTTTTTATCTCCTTATAAAGTTCAGGAGCTTCTTCTTTTACATACTGATAGAGCTGGGGCTGTGAGCTCATGAATTTGAACTCGGGATATTTTTTCATCAGTTTGATAAATGTGGAAAAACTTCTTTGAGCTTTTTCTTTTGTCTGTGCGAAAGTCCAAAGCCAAGCGACATCGATATGCGTGTGTCCTATACATGTGCATGAAACATCGCTTTTGTGACACATTTTTTCATAAAACTCGGTTTTCAGGTATTCTCTTGCTTTCTGTACGGAGAGCGACCAACTTTCGCCTTTATCACGAAGATCGAGCAGATTTATAGCCTGATTCAGTGTCTCCCTTATATCACAGTAATTTTTTGTATTTATATCCATATAATTCAAAATATCATACGGAACTTTTATATCGTAGTAAAGTGCACGCGCTTCGGCATCGACCTCGCAAAGCGAATATGCAAAGGAATAGAGTTTGGAAACAGAAGGAGCAATATAAAAATACAGCACAAGAGAAAATCGTTCTTTGCTGCTGTCTATGGAGATGGCGTGGTGTCTGTGGTCAAAAGCGCCCGATATTTTCCCATCTATATAAATGAGTATTTGCGGATGTTGACTGCTTCCGCCTCGTGTATTATCGGAACGGTTTACAAGTTCAATATTTTTTCCAATGTACTCTTCGGGAAGAATTATATCGGTTTTGAACCAAAAATGATGTTCTTGTCCGTCTTGGATAGAAAAATCATGCGGCATATCGATAAATTCTTCATCCGGCGGCTGAGTGTTTCCCGTTTTGTAGCCGCTCTCACAATAGCGAAATCCTTCGATCTTTTTTTCGCTGATAATGATACGCTTGTCTATAACGTTCAATATTTGTTTGATACGTTCAACAATAAAATTCAATTTTTATTTTCTCCATTCTCAAATATCTGGGATTATAGGAACATTATAATATAGTGAAATATTTTTTTCAAGGTATTTCAAGGTATATTATATAGCAAAAAAATTTATTTTCAACTGATTTGATTAACATTATTTCATCTTGAAATAATGGGCGAATATCGCGTCTGCCGCAGCCGACGGCAGAATGGAGAGCAGTTTCATCTTAAAAGAATTGTTTATATTATAAGCTCTGCGCGGACGGCTTTGGAATACGGCTTTGTTGAATACACGGAGTATTTTGTCGGCAAACTTTGCCTTGTTCAATTCTTTTTCCATGATACCTTTCATTTTAAGGAGAGGTTTTTTATAATATACCGTGTCACGAACGAGCTGCTCGAATTGTCCCTCGATGTTTGCCTGCATATTTGTTTTGAAAGAGCCCGGACGTATTTTTATCACTTTCACACCGAATGGAATAAGCTCTCTTCTAATGGAATCGTTGTATATTTCGACGGCGTGTTTGCTCATAGTATAGAAACTGTGAAACGGTATTGCCGATAGAACACCGTATTCGCTTGATACGTTGATGATACGTCCCCGCGCGCGGATAAGCATATCCGAAAAGATATGATTTACGCGGTACATACCCATAACATTGACATCAAGCAGGGCGGAGGCTTTTTTCGGCGGAACTTCTATTACCGAGCCGAGTATGACGATACCTGCAAAATTTATGATTAGGTCTACTTTATCGGTGAGGCGCAATAATTCTTCTTTGGCGCGGAATATATCCTCGTTGCAGGTGATATCCGATTTAAAAGTTACAACAGACTTGTTTTCACGATACTTTTCAGACAACTTTTCCGAAATATCCAACGCCAAAACGATATATCCGTTTTCCGTAAGCATTTTTATGACCGGCTCTGCCAGACCGCCGCACGCGCCGCTTATTACGGCATATTTTTCTGTTTTATCCATGATAATCTCTCGCTGTTAAATTCTGATATTATATCAATTATAATATATTACTGCTTTTTTAATGTCAAGTCAAATCTGATTGATTAAGGCTCCGAAGAAATAGTTCGTGCGAAATAAATTATGTTGATTTTTGCATATCGGTATGATAGAATATAAGCAAAAGCTGAGAAAACAAGCGATTTTATAAAAAATGCGGAATAAATAACGGAGGATAGAAAACATGCGGAATAAATAACGGAGGATAGAAAACATGCGAAGTTTTAACGAAGAATTTAAAAATCCCGATATAAAATTTCGTGCAAAACCATTTTGGGCGTGGAACGGAAAACTTGAAAAGAGCGAACTGCTCCGCCAAATAGATGTAATGCGCGATATGGGGTTCGGCGGATTTTTTATGCACTCTCGCACAGGGCTTAATACAAAGTATCTGGGCGACGAATGGTTTGAACTTATCAATGAATGTGCAGATCATGCAAAAAGTCGGGGCTTGGAAGCGTGGCTGTACGATGAAGACAGATGGCCGAGCGGCACTGCCGGAGGCGAAGTCACAAAAAAACCCGAAAACAGAATGCATTTTGTTTACATATATTTTGACGGTGAAAAGCCGGAATATCCCATTGCCGAATTTGCAGTCAAAATGAACGGAGATTTTCTTATTTCATACCGTCGTATTTCAGATAACTGTGAAGACGGTACTTTGCTTGAAGGCGAGAAAAAAATATCGTTCGGTATTGTCGAGATGGAATGCAGCAGTTTCTATAACGGACAGACGTATGTCGATACAATGAACAAAAAGGCAACGGAAGAATTTATTGAATCGACACATAAACAGTATGTGGAAAGATGCGGAGAACGTATAGGCGACAGCATAGTCGGCATATTCACCGATGAACCTCATCGCGGTCCGCTGCTCTCGTCTTTCGGTCAGGGCGTCGCATCAAAAGGCGCACAGATACCGTGGACTCCGGCACTGCCGAATGAATTTAAGAAACGATTCGGATATGATATTATCGACCGTTTGCCGGAAGTTTTTCTTCGTTATGACAAAAAACCCTCGGCGTTGAAATGGCAGTATATAGAACTTTTGCAGGAACTTTTTATTGAAAATTTCGCGCGTCCCATAGATCGCTACTGCCGTGAGCATAAAATGATACTTACAGGGCATGTTATTCAGGAAGATTCGCTGACAGCTCAAACTGTAATGTCGGGCTCCATGATGCGTTATTACAAGGAAATGGAGTATCCCGGAATAGATTTTTTGGGACAGTGGAAACGTTGCTATTGGATAGCAAAACAGCTTCAGTCTGTGGCGCGTCAATTTGATAAATCCATGCTGCTTTCTGAACTTGACGGCGGTACAGGCTGGCATATGTCGCTTGAGGATTATAAATCCGTCGGCGACTGGCAGGCGCTTTACGGTATCAATCTCCGCTGTCCGCACTTGTCTTGGTATACTATGCTTGGTCAGGCAAAACGCGATTATCCCGCGTCCATTCTCAGTCAATCCCCGTGGTGGCGCGAATATGCTTATCTTGAGGATTACTATGCTCGCATAGCACGCTTTGAAGCAGACGGACGCCCCGAATGTCGCCTGCTTGTGATACATCCTGTCGAAAGTGTATGGTCCCGCGTTTACTATGGCTGGAGCGAATCACTTTATGCAAAAGACGAGGAAGTTCAGCGTCTGGAAGATCATTTCAGCCGTCTTTTCTATATGCTCGTACGGGCTCATGTGGATTTCGACTACGGCGACGAAGGTCTTATGGCTGAATACGCTCATGTCGAAAACGGAAAAATCTATGTGGGAAATGCATCATACGACAGAGTTTTAGTCAGCGGACTTGATACGATAAGAGGTACTACCGCGGAACTTTTGAAGCGTTTTGCTGAGAGCGGCGGACGCCTTGTTGTAGCAGGAGATGCGCCGGAAGCTGTCGACTGCATTCCCGGTGCACCCGATTGGAACTCCTTAAATATAGCATTTGACGACGATGCTGTTGCAAAAACCTTTGCCGACTCTGCAATAGACATAAAATATTCAGACGGAACAAATGCAAGCGATATAATCTGCCAAGCTAAGCGTACTGAAAGCGGAGAACTTCGTATTGTTCTTCTCAACGACAACAGAGATGAAGAACATAAGAAGGTTCGCGTGCGCGTCAAAGCAGACGGAAATGTTGTCCGCTGCGTTGCTGAAACGGGTGACGTTGTACCCGTTGAATTTACAAGGGACGATGAATACGCAGAATTTACTCTTGATTTTGAGGCAAAGACTCTCATG
Organism: uncultured Eubacteriales bacterium; assembly: GCA_949299535.1. Lineage (GTDB taxonomy): Bacteria > Bacillota > Clostridia > Oscillospirales > CAG-272 > UMGS731. Next base: position 60,237 of record CASGAQ010000004.1, read on the forward strand.
CTCATATCGGTAGGCGGAGAACATGAACTCTCTTTGGAAGAAAAGTACGATACCTCAGGTGCAGAGAGCTTTACAGTTGACTGTGATTTCAAATATGAACTCGATGAGCCTAACATATTTGTGCTTGACTATGCACAGGTCTCCGTGAACGGTGAGGAAATGAGCGAACCTATGGAAGTTCTCCGAGCAGACCGATATGTACGCACTCGCTTTGACCTTCCGTTCCGCGGCGGCCAGATGCTTCAGCCTTGGTTCGTAGGTCAAAGAGAAATTCCCGTCAAGGGACACGTTACGATAAAATTCAAATTTGATATAGAAACGCTTCCTAAGACCTCATTAAAACTCGTTATGGAAGAACCGTGGAATTTTAAAACGCAAGTAAACGGAAAGCTTCTTGAAAATTTGTGCGAGGATTTCTTCTGGGCTGACAACTGTTTCCATGCTTATGAAGTGTCTGCCGAACTTTTGCATATTGGCTGCAATGAGATAACACTTGATACCGAATACCGCGAGGACAGCAATATTGAGGCAATATATTTAATGGGAGAGTTCGGTGTTCGCCTTGACGGAACCGAAAAGTTTATGACTGACGTTCCGGAACGTCTTAAAATAGGAAGTATAACGGAACAGGGATTTCCTTTCTATTCCGGCAAGGTAACATATTTTGTTCCTGTCGGCGATAAGCTTGAAGGTAAAAAAGTGGTACTTGATACAGACAAATATGCGGGAAGCTGTATCAGCATTTCAGGCAGAGGAAGAAATGAGCTTATAGCATGGCGTCCGTATACCGCGGATGTGACCGGAATGAGCGAAAACGGTATTTTGAAAGTGACATCAGTTCTTACAAGACGCAATACTTTCGGTCCGCTTCACAAGGTAACAAAGTATTCTTCTTGTTGCGGTCCAAACAACTTTGAAACTACCGGAAACGATTATTCTGATGAATACATACTTTTTGACAACGGTCTTATGAATCCGCTTAAATTTACTCTTTATAAAAAATAAAATTATATGATTTCGGTGCCTCCGAGGTGACGAAATAAACAAAAACCTCTGATATTTGTACACACAGTATAAATATCAGAGGTTTTTTGATATTTGCAACATTATTGATTTATTTTTGCCTGCCCAGACGATATTCAAAATCTTTGTATCCGAAAGATGTGAGCTTTATGAAATCGCCTTCTTTTGTTCGCTTCCATATATCGGGCAATGGCATACCGTTAAAAGTGTTGTTTTTGCAGGTAGTGTATATCGCCATATCGCCGAACAGAAGCAGTTCTTTTTCGCAAAGATCATGTCCGAACGAATAACTTCCTATAATATCTCCTGCAAGGCAAGTAGGACCGCTGAGACGGTAGATATGCTCTGTTCCGATTGGCTCCGTTATTTCGGAATTTGCACCGTAAAGAGGAGGAGTGTACGGCATCTCTATGACATCAGGCATATGGCACGCGGCGCTCGCGTCGAGAATTGCCGTTTTTATACCTTTGTTTTCCACGATATCAAGAACTCGGGCGGCGAGATATCCGGCGTTCAGCGCTACGGCTTCGCCCGGCTCAAGATATACCTGAAGTTCCCACCGACTCTGTGCATAAGATATACATTTTTCAAGCAGGGCGATATCATACCCCTGTTTTGTTATATGGTGTCCGCCTCCCATATTCAGCCACTTCATGCGAGGCAGGGTGTCGCCGAAAAGTTTTTCGACCGAGGCAAGCGTTGCTTCAAGGGCGTTCGAGTTCTGTTCGCAAAGCGTATGAAAATGAAGCCCGTCGAGAAGAGAAATCAGTTCTTCGGTCATTTGCATGTCCCATTGCTCCCTTGTTGTACCAAGCCTGCTGCCCGGGGCGCAGGGATCATATATCTCGTGGTCTGTTTGCGTAGAACATTCGGGATTTATCCGAAGCCCCACGCTTTTTCCGCACGCTTTTGCTTTAGCACCGAATTTTCTGAGTTGGCTTGGAGAATTGAAAACTATATGGTCTGCGTATAAAAGAAGTTCGTCAAATTCATTTTCTCCGTATGCTCCGCAGAAAACATGTACCTCTCGCGAGGGCATTTTTTCTTTGCCGAGTCTTGCTTCATAAAGACCGCTTGCTTCCGTGCCCGAAATATATTTTGAAAGCAGGGGATAGAAATCATAGTTTGAAAATGCTTTTTGAGCCAGCAGTATCTTGCAGTTCGTGTTTTCCATGACCGAGCGAAGTATTTCGCAATTTTTTATAAGTGCGGATTCATCTATAATGTAGCACGGGGTAGGCAGGGAAGCGAATATATCTGCGGGCGGTTTGCCTCCGAGAGAGGCGAAAACAGGTCTTGTTTCTTTAAGATTTGTCATTAGTCTACCAGAACGGGGGAGTGGCTTTCACGGGAAGGAAGCCCGTATTTCCCGAGAGCTTCAAGGAACGGATCCGGATCGAATTCTTCTACGTTGTATACGCCTGCTTTATTCCATTTTCCCGTGAGAAGCATCATAGCGCCGCACATTGCCGGAACGCCTGTCGTGTAGCTTATCGCTTGGCTTTCAACCTCGCGATAGCATTCCTGATGGTCGCATACATTGTAAATATAGTATGTTTTTTCCTTGCCGTCTTTTTTGCCGGTAAAGATACAGCCGATATTTGTTTTACCGTGTGTGCGAGGACCCAGACTTGCAGGGTCGGGAAGGAGCGCTTTCAGAAATTTTATGGGAACTATTTCATGTCCTTCAAAATTTATGGGAGTCGTTGAGAGCATACCGACGTTTTCAAGACACTTCATATGCGTGAGATAACTTTGTCCGAACGTCATGAAAAATCTTATTCTTTTTACTTCGGGAATATTGAGCGCCAAGGACTCTATTTCTTCATGGTGAAGAAGATACATATCTTTTTGACCGACATCGTCAAAGTTATATTCTCTCTTTATGCTCATAGCGGGAATCTCTATCCAGCGTCCGTTTTCCCAGTAGCTTCCGGGGGCGGAAACTTCGCGGAGGTTTACTTCGGGATTGAAGTTTGTTGCAAAAGGATAGCCATGATCTCCGCCGTTGCAGTCGAGAATGTCGATAGTGTCTATCGTATCAAATTCGTGTTTTTTTGCATAAGCGCAGTAAGCCTGTGTTACTCCGGGATCAAATCCGCAGCCGAGAAGCGCGGTAAGTCCGGCTTTTTCAAATTTTTCTTTGTACGCCCATTGCCAGCTGTAATCAAAATATGCGGAAAATCCTGCTTCTTTACAGCGTTTTTCATAAACTGCACGCCATTCGGGGTCATCTGTGTCTTCAGGCTCATAGTTAGCTGTGTCCATGTAATTTACACCGCAGGCAAGGCAAGCGTCCATTATCGTAAGATCCTGATAGGGCAGAGCGATATTCATTACAAGGTCGGGTTTATAGGAATTTATAAGTTCGATAACTTCATTAAGATTATCTGCATTGACCTGTGCTGTTGTGATTTTTGTCTTTGTTTTACCCTTGAGAGCTTCCGCAAGGGCTTCACATTTTGAAAGCGTTCTGCTGGCTATGCAAAGTTCTGTGAAAACATCGCTTGCCTGACAGCATTTTCTGATAGCGACGGAAGCAACGCCGCCGCAGCCTATTACCAATACTTTGCTCATTTTTTATATCTTCTCCTTGATCTTTCATTAGTTTTTGTATATTGCCAATATCAATTCTCTGAGTACCTTGCATGCGGCGGCAGTGGACGCGCCGCTTGAGTCGAGCATTGGAGCTAACTCTGTTATATCGGCTCCTATAATATTTGTTGTTGCTGCTTCGGATATCGCATTCAAAAGCTGAACGAATCCGACGCCGCCTGCCTCCGGCGTACCCGTACCGCAGAATATAGAAGGATCGAGGCAGTCAAGGTCTATCGTGAAATATACGGGGACATTTTTTTTCGCAAGTTCGCGGCATAATTCATTTAATCCGTCAAATCCGAACTTGTGCATATCCGTATGCTTGCAAGCAAATTCAAACTCTGTTCTGTCACCGCTTCTTATACAGAACTGATGTATTTTTCCGTCGCCGAGAATATCATGACATCTGCGTATGACCGCGGCATGACTTAATTTTGCTCCGAGGTAATCGTTGCGCAAGTCTGCGTGAGCGTCAAAATGTATGATATGCATGTTTTCATATTTTTTTGCCGCCGCGCGCACAGCGCCGAGCGTTACCAAATGTTCGCCGCCGATAAGCAGCGGCAGTTTGCCGTCGGACAATATTTCGGAAGCACGATCTTCGATGTCGCAAAGCGCAGACTCAGCAGAGCCGAAACAAAGTTCAAGATCTCCGCAATCGAATACGCGACAGTCGGATAAATCTTTATCCTGATAAGGACTGTAAGTTTCAATTCCGAAGCTTTCGTGCCTTATTGCGGAAGAGCCGAAGCGCGCTCCCGGGCGAAAGCTTGTCGTGGAATCGAAGGGAGCGCCGAAAAGGACGATTTTCGCACTTTCATAATCGCTGTCGCATCCTATGAAACATTCAAAATTCCTATCTGTCATTTTTCAACCTCCATAAGCATTTTTTCAAGAAATGCGGGCAAATAGAATGCTCCGATGTGAAGTTTTGTCGTATAATACCGTGTCTCAAGTCCGAACTGTTCCCAGCGTTTTGCGTCAAGATCGTCTATGGGGTGATATTTTTTACTTGAAAATCCGAAGAGCCAGTATCCGGCTGCATATGTGGGAATATGCGCCTGATAAACGCGGCTTACCGGGAAAAGATTTACTATTCTCTGATGGCTTCTCTGCATCGCTTCGGCGTCATGCTTGAAAAACGGACTTCCTTGCTGATTGACCATTATACCGTCGTCATGCAGCGCGTTGTAGCATATGCCGTAAAACTCACGGGTAAAGTATCCTTCGGATGGACCGAAAGGGTCTGTGGAGTCGACGATGATAAGGTCGTATTCGTCCTTACATCTGCGTATGAACCTCAGTGCGTTGTCAAAATAGATATTCACGCGGCTGTCGTCGAGTTTGCTTGCGTTTTCCGGCAGATACATTCGGCAAGCTTCGATTACCATGGGGTCCATTTCCACAAGGTCTATTCGTCTGACACCGTCATATCGTGTAAGTTCTTTGACCACTCCGCCGTCTCCGGCGCCGATAACCAGAACGTCTTTTATATTGGGATGAACCGCCATAGGTATATGTGTTATCATTTCGTCATATATAAATTCATCTCGCTCTGTAAGCACAACGTTTCCGTCGAGCGTGAGTACTTTTCCAAATTCGGGTGTTTCAAAAATATCTATGCGCTGATAGGCGCTTTGCTCGGAGTAAAGATGACGGTTTACACGTATGCTGTGCTTTACGTCGGGAGCGTGAAATTCGCTGAACCATATCTCCATTGTTTTTGGTGACTTCCTTTCCGACGCCAACGGCGTCTTTGTTAAATTTATGTACCGAAGCGGGTATTTTTCGGATTTAGCATAAAACGCCTTAAATGTTTTTTATGCAAGTACGTTGATGTTCATTATATCGGGATCTTCAGGACCTGTCATAGAACAACCCTTTATTCTTGCGTATTCAATATAATCCAGTATTTCTTTTGTTATGCGTTCTCCCGGCGCCAGTATCGGTATTCCGGGAGGGTAGCACATTACAAATTCGGAGCAGACGCAGCCTGCGCTCTCTCCGATGGGCAAACTCTTTTTCTTTGCGTAGAACGCTTCCTGAGGACTTGCGACCACTTCAGGGTCGATGTATTCCTGAGATAAAAGTCCGCTTGGGTCTTTTTGATAACGTCGGCGTATTTCGGCAAGAGCGCTTACAAGCCGTTCAAGCTCCTGCGGTCTGTCGCCCATGGAAAGATATGCCAGTATATTTCCTATATCTCCAAATTCTATCTGTATATCATAATCATCGCGCAGTATATCGTAGACTTCGATTCCTGCAAGCCCTATATCTCTTGTATGAACGCTGAGCTTTGTCGGGTCGAAATCGTATATGGAATTTCCGTTTACTATTTCTTTGCCGAATGCGTAATATCCGCCTATCGCATTTATCTCTTCTCTTGCATAATCGGCCATTTCCACAACTTTTGCAAAGACGTTTTTTCCTCTGAGCGCGAGGTTTCTGCGGCTTATATCAAGGCTGGACATCAAAAGATAGCTTGCGGAAGTTGTTTGCGTAAGATTTATTATCTGGCGCACATAGCCATCGTTTATGTTCTTACCCGTCAAAAGCAAGCTTGACTGCGTAAGGCTACCGCCGCTTTTGTGCATGGAAACAGACGCCATATCCGCACCGGCACTCATTGCGGATACCGGCATATTTTCTCCGAAATAAAAGTGAGTGCCGTGAGCCTCGTCGGCAAGGCAGAGCATTCCGGCTTTGTGTGCCATATCGACGATGGCGCGAAGATCGGAACATACCCCGTAATATGTAGGATTGTTTACAAGGACTGCGACGGCGTCCGGATTTTCGGATATTGCCTTTGCAACCTGTTCGCGCCGCATTCCGAGAGATATGCCGAGTTTGACATCTACCGCAGGATTTACATAGACCGGCACGGCGCCGCAAAGCACAAGAGCATTGATGACGCTTCTGTGAACGTTTCTCGGCAGAATTATCTTATCGCCGCGCTTGCATGTAGAAAGCACCATGCTTTGTACGGAGCTTGTGGTACCGCCAACCATTAAAAATGCGTGTGCGGCGCCGAAAGCTTCAGCCGCCAGCATTTCGGCGTCCCGAATTACGGATATCGGGTGGCATAGATTGTCGAGTGGTTTCATACTGTTGACGTCGATACTTACGCATTGCTCGCCGAGAAAAGCCGTAAGCTCCGGATTTCCTCTGCCATGCTTATGACCGGGGACGTCAAACGGAACCACTCGCATTTCTCTGAATTTTTGCAGCGCTTCGTATATAGGCGCTCTGTTCTGATCCGTTTTTTTCATCTTCACACCTCTAAAAACAAAAAAGGCACAAACTGCAAAGACGCAGTTTGTGCCATCATAAACTATTATAAAAAGTTTGCAAATAACCTCAAGAGTCATTTTCCATATCGGAAAAGACATGGTATGAGCCGTAAATACAAAACTTTAAATAATAAAATTTTGATGATAGGTTTTTTACAGAGTCTATATAGCAATAAACTTTTACTACTCTTTATTGACCGTTTCACAAGTTTGCGCGAAATGCACATTCGGTTATAAAGTAACCAACTTATAAAATTTGAGCTTTTAACTCAATCAATAACGACGTTTTTGACCGTCAATCGGCAGTGACCTCGGCTGTCCGTCCGAATTTTACTCTTAAATTTAAAGAGTGGCCTAATACATTGCTTGCATGACTCTGTTTTAGACTCATAGCGTTTTTCATTATAAAGTAATATTCGAATTTTGTCAATATATTTTGAAAAAGTTTATCTGTACAGCTCTTTCTTTTGCATAGTGCGGCTGTTCGCGGTGAGTTTTAGTTACGGTGATTTTGTCGTTTGGCATATGGAAAAAATAATAAAAATAGTTAAAAAAAATATGTACAAAATCGCTTATTTGTGCTACAATAAAGAAAATAATCATAATTATACCTTTTGGGAATGATCGATAAATCAAGGAGGCTGTTTGTTGAAAAATAAACTTATTTCATGTGTTTTAGCACTTGTTTTTATTTTGACTGCGCTTTGCTCCTGCGGTGAGAAAGACACTTTTGAAAACTTTTTTGTTGCTGTGAAAGGATTTGACATGTCTTCTGCGGCTGAATGCGTTTCGGAAAGTTCCTCGGATTATATGGATTCGATTATCGGTTATACAGAGCTTCTTTCGGAAGAGCAACGTGAAACAGCCGCAATTCTGTTTTCGTATATCGGGTATTCGTATAAAGAGCAGAGCGAAGCGAAAGACCATGTTGATATCACTTTGACTTATGTGAATTTTGACGCTCTCATTCGTGTTGTTGAGGAAAATATCGCCGTCGGAAGCGGAAGCGCTTCTGATTATATAAACGATATTTTGAACGGAGAAAATTTTTCCGGTCGTTACACCGAAAAGACAGATATATCCGTTGCTATTTCCGATGACGGTAAGGTATATATTGGGCATACAAGCGCGAATAAGGAGTTGACGGGATATCTTGGTCTTGACACATTTTTGCGTTGGTATGCCAATCAGAGATAAGGACGGTCTATAATGGAATATAAAAACAAGAAGAATTTCCGCGAAAATCGCGCAGCATTTCAGAATAACTCAGACGATACGGCGGACGGAAGCGTTATCGTCGGCAGAAATCCTGTTTTAGAGCTTCTTAAAAGCGGACGCGGTATAGAAAAGATATATATACAAAAGGGCGAACGTGAAGGCTCGGTAACAAAGATATACGCCGAAGCTCGTTCGCGCGGCATAAATGTTGCGGAAGCCGATAAATTCAAGCTTGATCAGCTTGCCGGAGGAAATGCTCACCAAGGCGTTGCCGCTGTTGCTTCCGCGATAGAATATGTTTCTATTGAACAAATAGTGGAAAATGCAAGAGAAAAAGGAGAAAAACCGCTTATAGTTGTCTGCGACGGCATAGAAGATCCGCATAATATCGGAGCTGTTATCAGATGTGCAGAGGGCGCGGGCGCACATGGACTTATCATAGGAAAAAGGCATGCGCCGGCCATCGGTCAGACTGTGTTTAAGGCCAGTGCGGGAGCCGCAGAACATCTACCGATAGCAAAGGTGACAAATATATCCGCGGCTGTTGATGAGCTGAAAGAAATGGGCGTATGGACTTTTGCCGCAGAAGCAGGAGGAACCGATTACTGCTCTACGGATTTTGATCTTCCTTGCGCCATCGTTTTGGGCAGCGAAGGAAACGGCGTTTCAAGACTTGTCAAGGAAAAGTGCGACTTTATTGTCTCAATACCCATGTACGGAAAAGTAAATTCGCTTAATGTTTCTACCGCTGCCGCCGTTTTGCTTTTTGATGCGGCGCATAAGCAAAGAAACAAATGATAACTTTCGATCAAAAATACTATTCTGGAGGATAAAATTATGGCGAACACCGATGAAAACAAATATTCTCTCGGCGATCTTAATACGTCAGCTGACGAGCTTCTCCGCAGTCTCAACGAGCAATACAAAGATGATATTATCATAAAGGATATTGCCGAAAACAATGAAAATATCGATATGGAACGTTTGGAAAACGCGGCTGATTCCACTTTTGCAAATGTACAGATAGATATGAGTTCTCTATCCGATGACGAATTTAAATTCCTTTTTGACAGTTATCTGGCAACATCGGATTACGGCAGGGCACTGCACGATGCAGACTATGAAAAGCTTCACAAGCATATAATAAATCTTCAAAAGCGATCCGGCGTGCAGACTCTTACATATGATGAGATTAAAGCCGGAGTCTACAATGAATTTATCGAGCCTGCGGAAGCGGCAGAGTTTGAAACGGATTCTTTTGACGATGAAAGTTCTGACGGAAACGAAAATATCGATATGTTCCGTCCCGAAACGGGTTCATATGATATAGGCTCTTCCGATGCTGTTTCTCAGCATTATGTCTTTGAAGAAGAAAAATCTGAAAAGAAACCTGAACAAAAACGCAAAAGATCCGTATTTGCTTGGCTGAAAGCACTTTCTTCTTCGGGTGGGAAAAATGATAAAAAAGCAAATGAAACATCTGATTTATACGAGCAAACGGAAGAATCTACCGTTTTCGATACCGTAATAGACGGCGACTCATTTTTTGGTGGAGCTGATGTTATCCATAATGATGAGAATATTGACGAGGAACTGCATATCGATTCGGAAAATGAAACGACCGAAGCTTTGGCTGACGGAGCAAATCTTAACGACGATGCCGAAGGTATCGACATTTCTGCCGTTTCAGATGAAGATTCTTTCTCGGACGTCGAATTTAGCGGAGCCGACACCGGAGAATATGAGGAAGATATTTCTCCCACGGAGGAAATGCTTGAAAATCGTATAGAAGATACATCTATGCTCGACGCTTTCGAGCCTTCCACAGATGTTCCGGAAGATGATATTCTCACGGAAGAGAACGAAGCTATGATGACCGATACGGCTATGATGAAAGCGTTTGGATTTGATCCCTTGAAGGGAACCGAAAATGATATTCCGAAAGATATTTTCGGAGAAACATCTTATACGACGCTTGAAAAGACTGTCGAGTTCGAAAAAACGTCTTCAACGGATATCTCGGAAGAGATCGAAGCGGCTGACGAAACAGTCGACAATGAAAACGAATATGTTTCTTTCGATCAGAACAAAGAGATTTTCGAGGCTTACAAACGCAAATACAGTTCTGTCCGTATTCGCACTGCCGTTTGCGCGGTATTTGCTTTTATCCTCTTTGTCATTGAAAATATCGGAATTTTCGGCTGGAGTCTTCCTTCTTTCATGCATACAGCTACCGGATATGCAACGGTGGAATGGGCATTGCTTTTTGCCTGTGCGCTGCTTGTATGCGACAACCTCATTACTTCTGCAAAAAAACTTTTCAAACTTGAATTTACACCTGATTCGGTGATGCTCATCGCATTTATTATGTCAATAGCGACATCTGTTACGGCTTTTTTCACACAGAATGAACATATAAAGATGTTTAATCTGCCTTTCGCTATCTGCGTATTGTTCTGTCTTATTTGCTCTCTCGTTTCCATACGCAAGGAGATGTTCACTTTTAAAGTTATCTCATCAAGTAAAAACAAATATGCCGTTGCTGTCATGCCGAAAGGAAAATCTGCTGCCGAAAGAACTGAATTTGAAGGCTTTGTTTCTGAAGATTCAAACATTTACGGCGTAGTTAGAGCGGATTTTGTTGGCGGATATCTCAAACGCAAAAGAGAAACGCCTCAGTCTTATAAAAAGCTTGGTATTCTCATTCCCGCGGCTTTTGCCGTTTCTGTTTTGTTCGGTATATTCTCCGCAGTATTTGCAGATGCAGGCTTATACGGAAGTTTTTCGAACGCATATATTACTTTCTTCATGTGTGCTCCTGCCGCTGTTTTCTTTGCATATGAATTGCCTATGTATATGAGCGCGGCACGTGCGTATTCAAACAGTTCCGCTATTATAGGCGATGCCGCGCCCGAAATGGTAGAAAAAATGTCTGTAGTCGCTTTGTCTGACAACGATATTTTCCAGAACGACGGCGTAAAAATAAAGAGCGTCAAAGTTATCGAGAACAATAAGATAGAAAATGTCATATATTACGCTTCCGCGGCGTTTTCTCTTGTCGGCGGACCTCTTGCAAAAATATTTAAACAAGCAACGCTCGATACCGTTGTGCCTGAAAGCGCAGAGCTTCGTGTTCTCTCCGATATGGGTATAGATGCGACTGTTGACGGAAAACACATTGTTATCGGTGTTCCGCAATATATGGACGCACAGTGTTTCCAGACGATATATGAAACAAACGATGAGCGCTGGGAGGGTAAGACAAATAGACGTATCCTTTATCTCGCTTGCGACGAAGAGATAATTGCAAAATTCTATATCGAGTATAATGTTTCACAGGATTTTGTGTATCTTGTAAAACGTCTTTCTTCTGCCGGAGTCGGTATTTCCGTTCGCTCTAACGATCCGTGTATCGATCCCGATATATTTTACAGATTCGGCATCTCCCCCGAGGATTACCCTATACGAGTTATCAAAGGAGAGAAAGAGGCTCCTTCCACCGTCAGAGTCAAAGCTAAGGATACCATCATTGTTTCAACGGGTTCGCTTAAAGGTCTTGTTAAATCATTGCTTCTGTGCGGCAGGGTATTGAATGTTACAAAGATACTATCTAATATAAAAGCCTTTTCCGCTTTTTTAGGCGCCGTTATTATGATTGTTCTCATATTTACCGGTATGTATACGGAATTTTGGTCTGTTTACACCGCTTTGTATCAAGCGCTGTGGATAATACCTTTCTACTTTATTTCAAAGTTTTGAATATATATCGAAAAACAAAAACAAGGAGATCATCTAAATGATGAGGTGCCGTAACGGAGGTTTTTAAAACAAGCGGTAAATAAAACGGCTGCTTCGCTGACATTGATAAGCAGGCTGAGGATATGTTTTTTCGGCTTGTAAAACAGATGACAGAGCGTGAGAATGTTACCGAACATTCTCAAGGCAGATAACCAAACGGAGTGGGTGACTCAGATGAACAACATTCGCAGCAGGGCTATAGAAATCGTAAACCACGATATAATTTACAACTAACCGAAGCACGGCGGCAGGGAAGTGTTAATCTCCCTGCCGCCATTTCAATGTAACGATAGAAAAAATCAAATAATGCAATCTTGCCGCCTGCAATAAAGCGGGCGGCATTTCTAAAAAAATTATAAAACCACCTAACCAACCTCAGATTGTTCCGACTATACAGGCGTAACAATCATGATTGAAACAAAAAAGGTGCAAGATGAAAACAAACGAAACGTTAAAGCTACTTGATGACAAAGACTTCCTTGATAAGATATATCATTTTTCTTACCATAGGTGCAATACATCTTTTGAAGCTGAAGATCTATGCTCGGATATTATTCTTGCGGTAATATCAGCTATACATAAACAAGAACGTATTGAAAACTTTTACGCCTTTGTATGGACTATTGCTCACAGAGTTTATGCTGATTTCTATGGTTGTGATGGTATAGATGCAACTTCAATCGGTGGGTATAAGTCGGTATTCGCATCCAACATTTACGGCAAGCATATTGATAAGCACTTCCATTGTGGACACAACCTATCTCACGATCCAAAGCTCTTAATGGTACTTAGAGCCATTGGAGGAATTGCTATTGATGATCTTTCCGAAAGTGAAAAAGAAATAGCAGCAAAAGCTCTTGATTGTGGGTATCTCCGCAAGAATGGAAACATTGTAGAACCCAAAATTATCGTGATTGACAGAAAGAATGCTATGGACTTCTATAACCTTTCTTTTGATTTCAGTAACGATATGGGAACGGTTATCGAGCAAATTGCCGCTGAACTTTCTGTGTTTATGAAAACACACATTCCAGAACACCTAATGAACGAGTATCCAATCTATACCGGACTTATTGCGGGCGTCAGAATATTGGCAAAAGCAATCGAGGAATGTATTAACGAAGGTCTGCTTGTAGAACCTGAAAACAAGGTTGGAGCAGAAGGCGTACTGATGATTGTGGAAAAATGAATGATTACTGCAAAGGCATCGCTTCGGCGGTGCTTTTGCTTATACTCAAACCAAACAATATTCCCATAATTGAGGAAAAGCAAATCTTTTTTTGCAATATTACGGGGATAATAAAGAAATATGAGACAAAATCGCCGGGCGTGTTGACTTTTGATGTGTTTATGGATTATAATAAAGAACAACTGTACAGATCATTCGATTTATTGGTGGATTATGTTGAATTTTAAGAAGATTACGCTTGAAAGCGCAGATGAGCTGCGTCCATACTTTGAAAACTGCAGGAACAGGCTTTGCGATTTTTCGATAGGCGGCACCGTTATGTGGCGCAACGCATTCGACATGTATTATTCCGTATGCGACGGCGCTCTTTATATGAAAATGAGGCTTCAGGACGGAAGAACGGCTTTCACATATCCTTTGGGAAAAAAGTTTGCAAAAACGCACGGAAACCTTTTGGAATATTGTGCTTCTTCAGGAGAAAAGCTTATTTTTACATCTGTGTCTAACGAGGAAAAAAACGAGATACTTCGCTTTTTTCCGAATGCCGACGTTGTTTTTGAGAGAGATTTTTCCGATTATATTTATCTCAGAGAAGACCTTTCGTCTTTTTCGGGCAAGAGGTATTCAGGCCAGAGAAATCACATAAACAGATTTCTTGCGGAAAACCTTGTTTGGAGCTTTGACGAGATAGGAAAAGATAATCTGCCTCAGATAAAAGAGTTTTTTGAAAAATACAATGCCCTGACGCATAAGGAATCGTTCACGGCAAACGCCGAGCGAAACGGAGTGCGTGAGGTTCTCGACAATTTTGAAGCGTATGGCTTTTTCGGTGAAGCATTGCGTGTCGATGACAAGATAATAGGTTTTTTCCTTTGCGAGGCAGTTTTTGACACGCTTATTGTACATGTAGAGAAATGCGACAGAAATATAAACGGCGCATACCAAATGCTGGCAAAGGAAGAAGCCGCGAAATATTGTACGGGTGAACTGAAATATGTGAACAGAGAGGACGATTCAGGTGACGAAGGCCTGAGAAAATCAAAACTCTCTTATCATCCGTTCTGCATTGCGGAAAAATATACGGTAACAGTTTGAAAAAGCGGTGGATAAGATGCGAAAAATAGAGGTAGTGGAATACAATCCGGAATGGAAGAAAAAATTTGAGGAGGAATCCGAAAAAATAAAGAAGATACTTGCAGAGAACTGTATTGCCGTTTATCATATAGGCAGTACGTCGGTAGAATATCTTGCGGCAAAACCGATAATAGACATCATGCCGGTCGTCCGTGATATCGACGCGGTGGATTCGCTGAACGGAGAATTTGAAAAACTCGGTTACGAGTGCCGGAGAGAGTTCGGCATACCGGGCAGACGCTTTTATGCAAAAGGCGGCGATGAGCGAACGCACCATATCCATATCTTCGGTCAAAACAGCGGAGCTGATATAGAACGCCATCTGGCTGTGAGAGATTATCTGTGCACACACGCAAAATGTGCGGAGGAATATGCTCATCTGAAAAAGAGGCTTGCCGCCGAGTTTAAGTATGACAACGACGGTTATTGCGACGGTAAGGAAAGTTTTATGAGGTCGTTGGAGGAGAAATCTCTTGAATGGAAAAAGTCGCAAAAGAACGTTTCTGAGAGATGAGCTACAACATCTGAAAAGATATTTCAGAGTTTTCTTATCTCGCCGTCCAGAGAGTTTACAAGGCGGTCGAATAAACGAAGAAGCGTTTGTCTTTCTCCGTACGGAAGAGAGGCAAATGCCGATATTTCCGCATCGATTATTTTATCTACCGTGTCTTCAGCCAAACTCGCTCCCTTTTCGGTAAGATAGATATACTTGCTTTTGCGGTTATTTTCGGGATATTTTAGTTCTACATAACCGTCTTTTTCAAGGGTTTTGAGAGCGGAATGGACGGACTGTTTCGGCTGGAGCAGTTGCTTTGTGAGGTCTTTCTGCGTACAGCGTGTATCTTCCCGCAGAACGTATAATATCCACAGAGTCAATTCGGGTATGTCGAATTTTCGCGCCGCGGCTCGGTATATTCCGTCGTACCGTTTGAATATTGCGTTGAATTTCATTATCTGTGACAGTATATCGGTTCTCATTCCGTTTCTCCTTAATATCAGAATATCATATAAAAAGTATAGTTCGGTTTCGGATTTTTGTCAATGACAAGCGTGCGCCGCTAACAAAAATTCAGAGCGTTGTTTTGTCAGCGGTGCGGTTTTATAGTAAAAAACAAAAAACTCTCACGTTCGGAAAAATATCTGAACGCGAGAGTTTTTTTGACTCTTTATCTTATCATATCATTACTTTTATAACGACTTTTCTGCAATGCGAGGGTTTTTCCGTGGCTATGCTTGGTGCATGAGCATCGCCCGGGAAAAGAACTGCGAATTTGCCGGGTGTAAGAGTTATCTCATCTGTGGGACCGTGATAAAAACGTATGTCGGAGCCGCGGCGTTCTTCTATCTCGTCCGTCATCTCTTCGAGAGCGCCGACGCCCATTTTTTCTGTTCCGGAGAGGAGACACTGTATGTCTATATACTTTGTGTGAGCTTCGGGAGTGTCGTTCGATGGTTTTGTTTCATATTCGGAAACAAAGAAATAAAGTTTGTCGCCGTCGACCTCGTAACGTTTGCCGTTTTCAACGGCTGAGAAATCGGTGTCGCGCAAAAGGCACAGACCTTTGAAAACGCCTTCGTGAATGCCTTTGTAATTGTCTATATGAACAAGTGTGTCGAAAATCATATTAGATTCCTTTCTTTATATGATTATATTTATCTCATGAGTGCCGCTTTCGAGAATAGGGAAGACATTGCCGCATTTTTGTCCGTCGAATGTATATTCCGTGCTTTCGCAAACGCGTGCAAAGCCTGCTTTTTTTGTGACGGTGATGTTATATACAGCGCCTTTTTGTATGGTGTATTTCAGCTCTTCGGCACTTTCAGGGAGTATGGGAGAAAGCTCTATGCCTTTTGATGTATAGGAAATACCGAGCATTTCGAAGATTGCGAGTGTGAGCCAGCTTGCCGTACCCGAGAGCATGGGACCTACGTTTTCGCCGGTGACGGAGTTTGTATACTGCGTGCAGAAACGAGGATTGCCCTTTGCGACGAACGGATTTTTCATTGTCTTATAGGGAAGAACGTTATCGAGGATACCGTAACCGAAACGAAGCAGTTCGGAGGCGAGTTTTTCGTCTTTGACTTTTTTTGCCTGCTTGAGCGAGGCTACGGCAGCCATCATTGCCGCGTGTTTGAATACGCCGCCGTTTTCTCTGTCGCCGCGGAAGTAGAGTCCCGTTGCCGTTCCGGTTGCCACTTTTTCAAGGTCACACTGCGTACAAAGAACAGGGCCGTATTCGGTGGTGAGATGTTCTTTTATGGTTTCGAGCATTTTGCGTATCTCGTCCTCAGTTGCCACGTCTGAGAGCAAGGACCATGAGAACGAGTTTAAGAAGTACGAACCGTCGGAGTTTTTGTCGGAGCTAAGTCCGTCGCCTTTTGCGCCGAGATATTTATATTCGCCATGATTTATGAGCGCACGCGCAAAGAAGTTTTCTTTCCATGAGTGCTTGCGAATGTTTTCTTCGAGTTCTGCACTGCGAGCGGAGAGATCTTTTGCGTATTCGTTCCTTCCGGTGGCTTCGGCAAGTTCTATGATATCGTCATAAGCTATTTTGAGAAGAAATGCGTTCATTACGCTCTCGCAGAAGCTGTTTTCGAATTTCGTTCCGTAGGGGGAGCCTGTTTCTTCGAGTTGTTTTTTATATAATTTTTCTTTTGTAGGACCGTCTATCCAGTCGTTGTCGAGCTTCAAAGCGTCATTCCAGTCCGCGCGGTCGATTATGGGAAGTCCATGAACGCCGACGGAGATCTTACCGCTGTAATCGACTGTGGCAATAAGCGTATCCCAAAGTTTTCTTGTTTCGCCGTTCGTTCCGGCAACGGGGAACTCGCAATCAAGGAATGCGAAGTCTTTTGTGAGGAATACATATCTGTGAACTGCCTGTGAGAGCCAAAGCGCATCATCGGAGCAGAATCCGGGTTCTTTGCCGGAGAAGAAAAAGTTGTGGTTTGCGTATCCCATTTTATAGACGTTGGATACCCATTTTGAGAGGAGCGAGCGCGCAAGGTCGCTTTTTCCCATTGCCGCCATATAGTAAACGGAGGCGTAGACATCCTGTATCTCGCGAAATCCTATCTCGCGGAAGCTTTTTTGAGTCCATGCGAATGAACGTGAAACGAAAGATTGATAAAGCACCTGGAAAGGAAGATTGTTGTTTACATAAGAGTTGAAATAGAGGTCTTCGGTATTGACTTTGATGTAAGATGAGTATGTCTTGTAAAACTCTTTCATGTTCGAAAAAGCTTCGTCAAATGCATTGCCGCTCTCGTATTTTTCCGCAAAAGCGTAAAATCTTTCGTCAAAATCTTCGGAAACATCTCCTTTTCCGGAAACTATTCCGACATAGCAGTCTATTTTTTTGCGGCTTTTCGGCTCGAGTGTTATCGTTTTGCCGAGAGCGTAAAACGGAACGGTTTTTCTTGTGTGAGCGCTTGTGAGGAATGCGCCGCGTTCGGGGTGTTCGAGAGTACCCCTTCCGATAAAGTCGATATAATTTTCCGTATAATCGTCAAAAGAATCTCCGTCGCAGAAAAGTGTCGCGAAACGGCGTGTTTTTTTCAGATATGCGGGATTGGGAACCGGGCATACTGCGATGGGAAGTCCGTCTTTTTTTGCAATGGCGCTTTCCCATGTGATGCTTGCATACAGTATATCATTCGTCATGGATTCCGGAGAGCAGAGTGCGAACATACCGGTAGTTACGACTTTTAACTTTCGGGGCTTTCCGCTGATATTGTGTATCTCTATCCTCTGCGCTTCTATTGCATCAGGCATACCTTCCTCGTAAGGGAGAATGAATATCGTTCGCTTGATTATAAGACCGCATTTTGTTTCGTATGTGATAACAGTGTGGTTCTGAGAATGTACGCAGAAAGCATTCTCAACATTTTCGTCAGCGTTAGCCGAGTAAAAGATCTGTCTGCCGTCTTCGAAAATATAGAACTGTCTGTTCGCAGGGTCGCCGCTTTCTTCGGGAGTGAGAGTGAAGCGTGAGGCTGTCACGTTGACGTTGGCGGCAGAACGGAACGCGCCTCTGCCGAATGAGTCGAGTGAAGCTTTCGGCGTCGTGAGAAGCGGTTCTTGAGAGTCCACTCTGCAACCCAACAGAAGATTTACATCGAAATGGGTACCGACGCGCGGCATTTTAAGGTCTATGATATGCTCTCCGGCAGGATTCAGACTGCCTTTGGCGCAAATCATGTCTTCAAAGGCGGACACGATTATTTTTTTTATGTTTTCAGGAACTTCGTAGCTTGATTTTTCTGTTCTGAGCGAGATATCGCTTCCTTCAAAGGAGAAAAGACAACAATCGTCAGGTATGCTGTCTGTGAAGCTGCAAAATTCCGGGAAGGAGAAAAGATGAAGGCATATCGGAGCCGGATATGTGAGTCCCATGAACGCAACGGCGCGCTTTTTGTCGGCGGAAAGAAATTCCGCGTCAATAATGCCGTCTTTTTCCGATATTCCCATGACTGACCGTATTTTTTCTTCTGCGGTCAAATATTTATCTCTTGATTTTTCGTATGTATATCTCATGTCGATTCTTTATCCCTTTTATTATTTTTACTTTATGATACAATTAAAAAACGGGGTAATTTACTTTAAATTCTTCCGCTTCGGGGGATTGATAAAGGTGTATCTTGTTCTGTATCACACGCATCTCTTTTTTTGTCGGTATTGCGTTGTAGAAAGAGAACACGCCTGTCGGCGGACATGTATAATCGCCGAGTCCCGCCATAAGCTTAACAGGACAATGGATCATGGAAGCTATGTTCGTCAGATCGTAGAAAGCAAGTCCGTCCGAATATTCCGGCGCGCATGAGCGAAGTCTGCCGACAGAGTTTGCATTAGTATCACAAAGCCAAGGAATATATATGTCGAGGAGTTTGACCTCAGGAACGAGGACGCTTGCCGCCGTTGCCTGGAATGCGCCTTGACTGCCTCCGTGAAGAATGAGTTCGCCGTTATAATTGGGCAGAGTCAAAAGAAATCTTGCTGCCTGAGCTGCGCGAATAGCCATATATTTGAAATAAGACTTATCGGGGTCTTCGTTCTGCTCTTTTGTGAGACCGTAATTTTTGAGTTTTGTCTGAGCAAGCTTTTTATAATATTCTTCCGGCCTTCCGTTTTCTATGCCGTGTGCGTTGATATAAAAGATTATGGCGTCCTGTTTGCAGCTTATCGGAGCAGGAACGACACCATACCCTTTATAAAATACATATGCAGGATATTTGCCCTCTTTTTTGGGAGCGGAAATATATCCCGAAACAGGCATGGACCCCGCACATTTTATTTTTACGTCATATATATTGAAATCCGGGTATTCTTCTTTTTCGACTTCTTTGTATCCGATAGTTTCCGTATCTACCGAGTAAAGTTCCTTGCGGCAGTTCTCCCAGAATTCGCTGAATCTTTCGGGCTTCGGCGTGGAGGTGCGAAGTGTTTCTACCTCTGCTCCGGTACCGCCTTCAAAATCATCGCAGTCGTCGAGTCTGTTGCCGTTTTCATCGAGCGCGCGGCATATCACATGTGCGAACCCGGGTTTGTTCATAACTGTTTCAAGTGTTATCGTGCCGTTTCTTCCATCAACAGTTCCTTCGATTTTTTCTTCAAAATCGCGTTCGATAGTATATGAGAATGTATGACAGCTTATCTTTTTGCCTTCCTCACGAAGTTCAAGATCATATATCATCTTTTCTCCTGTTTTGTATTCTATCGGATGATTGTTAGTCTTGCAGAAGAAATATTTCTTTCCCATTATCATGTTCCTTTAAAAAAAGATATCTCGTAAATAATTAAATTATGTAAGATATAAAAAAGTTTACACCAATTTTAACACATACCAGAAGATAAGGCAATATGCGCAGCGAATTTTTAAGACAAAAAAGAAGTTTTTCGATTTAATATAAGGAAAATAACAATGCGGCGCGGTAATATGCTGCGCCGCTGAAAATATTTTGTTTTTTTGTCTATTGTAATTCTGAATATGTTTTGTCCGTATCAATAGAATGTAGCTACGGGTTCTTCGGGCGCTTGAGTTTTTTCTACCGAGACAGCCGAAAGCACAGGTCCTTTTCTTCCGTAGATTTTATTGTATTTGATATTTATTTTTGCCGTCAGGATTATCCAATCGCCGTGGTTTGCCCGGAATTTTGAAGCGCCCTCAACTATCATTCCGGCGTACTTGATATCTTCAACGCAGCATGTCATTATTTCTCTGCCGAAAACGAAGCAATCCTTGGGGATATTTGGATTGGAAGCCACAAGACCGCGGAGCTTTACTGTTTTTCCGTCGTATTTGTCGAGTTCTTCGGAAACATCTCTGTACCAAATTGCAAAGTCTCTGTCTGCCACTTCTATTACAGGAGCATCGATATCATATGGAAGGGGATCCTCTATATTGTCGTATTCCGCATCTCCGTTGGGGTATTCATATGCTATATCGCACATACGTGAAACGCCTCTCACTATCGTGTGATAGGGCATTTTATCTGCGTTCGGATCGAAACGATTGAACACGACAAGGTCGGTATTGCTGAATTTATCAACTACGAGAGAGCGCATATTCGTATTGTAATCGAAAAATGTTTCTGCGTCGCAGAAAGTCATTATCTGCGGTACTACCCAGCCGTCCGGAAGTGCGGCGAATAGATCGCCTATGAGCCACATTCCGTTGTATTCGCACAGAACTCGTTCTGCGCTGTGTTTTCTTTGAAGAGCGGATAGTTTGTCGGGGTTGAGCTTTGCCTTGGCGGATATAAATTCGACAAAAATATTTTTTTCAGCCAAAGCAGATACGTCGTATTCTTCCACGCCTTCTTCGCATACGAGCAGAAGAGTGTTTGCAGCGTCGTCAAACTGTCCCTGAGCAACGGTATCGTTTATAAATTTTGTTTTACCGCCCTCAAGAAAGCCGGTAAAAAGGTATACAGGAATTTCTTTCATTTTTTCACGCTTTCAGCTTTACTCCGAAAAGTTCGGAAATAGCTTCATGATTTATTTTTGAGCCGATGACGCAGAGCTTTCCTATGACATCTGGGTCGCCTTCGCGCACGTCTGCTTCTCCGGGAACAAAATCAAAGTAAATGAATCTGTCTGCGTCTGAAGCTATTATACCTTTTGCGCGAAGCACTTTACCGTATTTTTCGATATCGTTTAAAGCGGAGAGTTTTTCTTCTATTTCGGCTTTGGTGAATTTTTTTGTTGTTTCCGCACCGATGCTTTCGAATACTTCGTCGGCGTGGTGGTGATGGCATGAACATTCGGGATCGCTGCACTCGCCATGCTCATGTTCGTGATGATGCTCGTTGTCGTGTTCGCACTCATGTTTGTGATGATGCTCGTGATCATGTTCGCACTCATGCTCATGATGATGTTCATGCTTGTGTTCACCGAACTGCATGGGAGAACGCGAGCCGTCGATCACTTCAAGTATCTTCTTTCCGTCCAGCATATCCCAAGGAGTCGTTACGATTATTGCCTCGGCATTCTTTTCACGGAGCAATGCGATTATCTCATCGATCTTTTCTTCTGCCATGCCGGATGTACGGCTCAGTATGATGGCATTGGCGTTGGCTATTTGATTATCGTAAAATTCTCCGAAGTTTTTCATATACATTTTGCATTTCGTCGCATCTGCAACTGTTGCCGCTCCGGATATTTTGACGTTGTCGCTTTCGACTTTTTCAACGGCGGCAATAACATCGGAAAGCTTGCCGACGCCGGAAGGCTCTATGAGTATTCTGTCCGGATTGAATTTTTCTATGACCTCGGTCATGGCTTTGCCGAAGTCGCCTACGAGGCTGCAGCAGATACATCCGGAGTTCATCTCCGTTATCTCAACGCCGGCTTCCTGCAAAAAGCCTCCGTCTATGCCGACCTTGCCGAACTCGTTTTCGATGAGTACGACTTTTTCGCCTTTGTAAGCCTCTTTAAGAAGTTTTTTTATGAGAGTGGTTTTTCCGGCACCCAAAAAACCGGAAAATACATCTATTTTTGTCAATTTAATCATTCCTTTTTTACGCATAAGCGCTTTATTTTTTGCTATTACATTTTAGCACATATATCTTTAAAAATCAACGAATATAAAAATTTTACATTGCTTTCACATTTTTTTGAAAAAATAAGCGTCCGCTTTGTGCACGGACGCTTTTAAACCATGTCAGTCGATTACTTTTATTGTTGTTATTGTGGGTTGATATTTTTCTTTAAGAAAGCCCATTGAAGAGCCGTAATAGTTGTCTTCAAAAGCTTCTTCGGTAATATCGTTGCATATTGCTTCTATTACATTCATGCCTGACGTTACCCAGCCGAAAGCTGCGTACTCTCCGTCGAGAGATTCCCAGTCTTCAAGCATTATAAAGAACTGGCTTGACGCGGAATCCGGCTCAGTAGTGCGTGCCATGGAAATTATACCTTTTTTGTGCAAAAGATCATTTTCTACGCCGTTTGAGGAAAATTCACCTTTTATAGATTCGCTGGCTTCGTCGCTCTGACCGCCCTGAAGCACGAAACCTGCCTGCATTCTTGTAAAAGTAAGACCGTCATAGTATCCGCTTGAGGCAAGATCGATGAAATTTTTGACAGTTATAGGCGCTACGGTTTCATCGAGAGCAAGAGTTATCTTTCCGTATCCTTCAACTGTTATTTCAACATGATGAAGCACATGTTCGGTCGTATCCACGGAAATTTCCGCGCTGAACGGCTCTGCTTCAATTTCCTTTTTTTCACCGCAGGAAAAAAGTGAGAGAGAGAGGAGCATCAAAGATAAAATAAGCGATATTGATTTTTTCATTTTTTATTTCTCCGTTCTTGTTATTTTTACTTTCATTTCGCTGCCCGGTTCATCGAGCACTTCGATGTTTAAGTTCCAGTTTTTGCTTACCCCTTCAGGGAAGTTGTTGAGCGAATAGGAGAGAGAAGCGGCACCGCAATAATTCTTGGAATCGAAAACCGCTGTTTTTGGGTCGTCGGATTTGTAAAAGAAAGGTATTGCCGTTTTTCCGTCGTCTGCATACAGAGGCCCGAATTTAACAAAATTGCCGTCATCGTCAAAAATCTTTTCCATTCCTTCGCGGGGACGTATCTGTATGCCAAGGTCGTGTCTTTGTCCGTTGGGACGGTTGGAAGAAACTGACTGTGCTCTTGTAAACCATTCGTTATTCACTTTATCGTCTATATGCCAAACAATAATTCCACCCTTGGAGTCATCTTCCGTGAGGTATTTTTCAAAACCTTCTTTGAGGCGTATCTCGCAGAGGAAATATTCATCCGGATTCGGTGTGGGTATCTTCAATACATTGCCTTTGCCGGAGAGGGTGGAGTAGAGCGTGTATACGCCGTCCTCGTTTGCCTGAGACAGATTGGTCCAGCCGAAGAGCAGGCGCTGATACGGATCCATATATGTCGGAGAATTGCCTCCGTATACATGATTGCCGTTGCACATTAAGGAGAAGCGACGCGGAGTAGGCCATCTGCTTTCGGCGTCTTCTTTGGAGGTATAACGCGAATAGAGGTCTTGAGCGCCGAGGTTATGAGCAAGTTCATGTCCGGGGGTTCCTATTGTCATATACAGCTGATCTGTCTTTCTGTGCTCACCCACATTTGAAAAGCATGTAAGGCGAACACGGTCATCTGTTTCAACGGTGATATGCTGGCTTGTGCCGTGTACCATGAAGCGGTGGCGGGGATCGGGTGCGTTTTCATAATCGGGCGCGTCGTAATTCGGGTCGCCTCTCTGGGAGGAATGGTCATAACCGGCGTTGAGAATGATGATTGCAAATTCGTCGGGTGTGATCCTGCCGTCTTTGTCGTGGTCGTATTTGTCGAAGTCGATGTACTTGTCACATGCCTTTGCTATGTTGTGGATAGCTTTGTGCGCGGCGCTTTGATTTGTATATCCTTCTAAATTGCGGAGCGCCGCAGGGTGCGGGAACGGCATAGCGAGACTTAAAACGCCGTCGCATTGATCGGGAGAAGCGGGATGATCGATCTTTGCCGGATAGAACCAGAATTTTCCGCCTGTCATTTCCTTGTAATAGTCGATGAGCGAATTGCCGTCTTCTTTAAAGAATGTGTCATAGTAATGCTGACGGGAAGATGAGGTCCACTGTTCTCCGTAATACGGACTGTTTTTGTCCGTCAGGAGTTCAGGATGGTTGGGATCGAAATGGTCGATTCCCTCGCCGCTTGGGTCGAAGCTTGCCAGAACGATTAGCAGCGGAGCGGGAGAATCTCTTTTGATGGGTTTCATAAAAAATTTGCCTTTCTTTTGCTGTGCTTGGATTTTTATATATTAAATTGAAAAAATAAAAATGTGCGTTTGTCAGACCGCGAATTGGCTCATATAGATTTTATGATAAAAACCTTCTTTTTTGAGCAATTCTTCGTGTTTGCCGCTTTCGACTATCTTTCCTTCGTTCATTACAAGGATATTATCCGCACTTTGTATCGTCGAAAGCCTGTGTGCGACGATGAAACTCGTTTTTCCTTCCATCATCTCGTTCATTGCGGAGCTTATTTTCATCTCCGTGCGTGTATCGATGGACGAGGTAGCTTCATCGAGAATGAGTATTTTTGGATTTTGCAGTATGACGCGGGCTATACAAATGAGCTGCGCCTGCCCCTGTGAAACGGAAGCTCCGCCGGGACCGATTACTGTGTCGTATCCGTGTGAGAGTTTGCGGATAAAGTCGTCGGCGCGTGCTTTTTTTGCCGCAGCTGTTATTTCCTCGTCTGTGGCGTCGCTTTTGCCAAGCGCGATATTTTCGCGCACCGTACCTGTACGAAGCCATGTGTCTTGGAGAACCATTCCGTAATTTGAACGGAGGCTTCTTCTCGTCACTTCCGCTATGTTGGCGCCGTCTATCTTCAGCTCGCCTCCCGTGACATCATAGAAACGTATAAGCAGATTTATAAGCGTGGATTTTCCCGCGCCCGTCGGTCCCACTATCGCAATATGCTCGCCTTCGCGCACATCAAGACTGAAGTTTTCTATAAGAGGTCTGGACGGTTCGTATGAGAAAGAAACATCGGAAAAATCGATGTTTCCTTTCGCTTCTCCGAGCGTCGGAAGAGCGGAGTCGTCGCTTTCCTCTTTTTCTTCAAGAAAATCAAATACGCGGGAAGCGCACGCCATTGCGTTCTGAAGTTCTGCTATAACACCGGATATCTCATTGAACGGCTTAGTATACTGATTGGCATATGCAAGAAGCGACGAAAGCATACCTGCCGTGAGAGCCGCGCCGCTTGTTACGGCGGCGATAATGCCTCCGCACAAAGCGACTGCCGCATAAACAAGGCTGTTTACAAATCGCGTTGCCGGATTCACAAGAGATGAGGCGAAAATGGCGACTTGGGAGGAACTTCTGAGCTTTTCGTTCATCGAATCGAATTTTTCCTGAAAATCCGATTCCGTTCCGAGAGCCTGAACAGTTTTTTGTTCGCCCACGGCTTCGTTTATAATGGCAGTGTGTTCGCCGCGTATGCGGGTGCTTTCGCGGAACATGAAGTATGTCTTTTTAGCGATAACATTTGCGATTATAAGAGAAAGCGGCGTTATAATGACTACGGCGAGCGTTATTATCGGATTTATACGGAGCATGAATATGAGCGTACCCACAATGGTAACAGCGCCGGAGAAGAACTGAAGCGCGCCTATAACGAGTCCGTCAGATATCTGGTCTGTATCCGCAGTCAGGCGGCTTATTATATCTCCGTGGGGGTGCGTATCTATATATGAGATAGGCAAGCGCTGTATTTTATGCATTGCTTCTTTGCGTATTTTTTCTATTATACCGTAAGCCGCAGAGTTTATGCAAACGTTCATCAGCCATTGTCCTGCGGCGGCGCAAGCCGTGAATATTGCTATTTTTATAAAATATGTAAACAGAGCGCTGAAATCGACTCCGCTTTCAACGATACAGTCTATCGCTTCACCGATAAGCACGGGAATATATAGCGTTGCCGAAGTGGAGAGTACGGCGAATATCGCGGCGAGAATTATCTGCGCGCGTCGGTGCTTTGCATATTTAAGAGTTTTGCCGAGTACGGCGACTGAACCCGTCTTTCGCTTTTTCATCTTGCCGCCTCCTTGTCTTTTCTGAACTGAGAATAATATATCTCCTTGTATACCTCGCACGTTTCAAGAAGTTCTTTGTGCGTACCTACACCGACAGGTCTGCCTTCGTCAAGGACGATTATCTTGTCTGCGTGCATGACTGACGCGGCGCGCTGAGAAACGATAAAGAGAGTCGGGCAAGGGGAGAGTTCTTTTATTGCCATGCGGAGGTTTGCGTCCGTGGCAAAGTCGAGCGCGCTTGTTGAGTCGTCGAGAATAAGTACGGACGGTTTTTTTACAAGGGCGCGCGCAATGCACAGCCTTTGCTTCTGACCTCCCGAAAAGTTCTTTCCCGCTGCCTCTATATCAGTGTCCATACCGCCTCGTTCCGAAATAAAATCATATGCTTGGGCCGTGCGAAGCGCTGTTTCGATGTCTTTGTCAGAAATGTTTTCTGCTCCCATACGCATATTTTCTGCAACGGTACCCTTGAAAAGAACGGACTTTTGCGGAACGACGCCTATCTTTCCGCGAAGCGTTTCCTTTGAAAATGACGATATATCCTTTCCGTCAATAAGTATTTCGCCTTCGCTTGCGTCATAGAAACGAGGTATCATGTTTACAAGTGTGGATTTACCTGAACCTGTACCGCCTATTATGCCTATCACTTCACCGTTTTTAGCATTGAAATTTATGCCGCTTACGGCGTTTCCGCATCCGTTTTTATATTTGCAGGAAACGTTTTTAAACTCGATCCGACCTTCTTTTATCTCCTCGTTTCCGTATACGACGGAGCTTTTTGTTTCGAATACGGCTTCGATGCGTCCTGCTGAAGCAAGCGCTTTTGTTATCGTTACTATAAGATTTGCAAGCTTGATAAGTTCTGTGAGTATCTGCGCCATATAGTTATAGAGCGCGATGACCGCACCTTGCGATATAAGTCCTGCCTCCACGCTGAGCGCGCCGCGATAGATAAGGAATATTATTCCTATATTTACAATAGCGTATGTAAGAGGATTCATTACGGCGGAAACTCTGCCCGCGGCGGTAAGAGCTTTCGTCATGGCTTTGTTATAGGCGTTATAGTTTTCCTCTTCCTCGTTTTCTCTTGACAAAGCGCGAATCACACGGACGCCGAAAAGATTTTCGCCTGCGAGAAGTACTGTTTTTTCAAGCTTTTGCTGAACTTTTTTCTGAAGCGGTACTGTCACGGCCATTATTGAGAATACGACTATGAGCAACAGCAGTATCGTCGTTCCGAACACAAGCGTTGTGCTGCGGTCGATCCTTGCCGCCATTATCATCGCGCCGAACACGATAAACGGCGAACGGGAGAACAGGCGCAAAAACATATTGACGCCGTTCTGAACTTGGTTGACATCGCTTGTCATTCTTGTCACAAGGGAAGAAGTGCCCATAGAATCCAGTTCTGAATATGAGAGTGACTGAATGTGTGCAAAGAGAGCGGAGCGCACTTTTGCTGAAAATCCGCAGGCGGCTTTGGCTGCGAAATACTGAGCCACCAGAGTAGACGAAAGTCCGACGACCGCAAGTATCACAAGAAGGCCGCACATTTTAAGAATATAAGGTTTATCCGAATTTGCTATGCCGACGTCTATTATGCTTTTGACGACCAGCGGCACAAAAAGCTCAAAGATAGCTTCGAGCGCTTTGAAAAGCGGACCGAGGATACATTGGACCCTGTAACCTTTCATGTATCTTAACAGCTTTTTCAAAATTGACCTCCGAAAAACTATGGATTGATAAGGTTAATTATACGAATTATATAAAATGGAAATTATATAATGGAGATTATATAATAATATGATGGTTTTGTCAATATGAAGCTTGAATTTTGCCTTTTCAGCTCACACCGGAAAAATGCCGCCGATTTTTTGTATGCTTTTTTTATTTTTCTTGACAAAAAATAATTTATGATTATTATGTAAATAACGCTGATAAAAGCGTATACTTATTATTCTTTAAGGAGTATCATTTAAATGAACATCGTCAACATCATGAATTTTGTGCGCGGACTTGATCCTCGTCACCACAGAGATCTCATAAAACCGTTGAAGAACCAGATAGAGCTGAACAAAAAATACGGTTTTGAGAACACTTTTCTGCTTACTTACGATGCTTTTATAAATCCCGAATTTTCAGATATTCTTATAGAAGCGCGTGATGACGCCGTGGAAATAGGCATATGGGTGGAAACATGCAGACAGCTTACCGAAAGCGTCGGCATTGCTTGGAGAGGACGCCCCGGTTTTGATTGCGAGATGTATGTTGATCCCGGTTATCTTCCCGCATATACAGACCATGAAAAAGAACTTATGATAGATGAGATAATGGAAAAATTCCGCGAGGTTTTCGGAGAATATCCCAAAACCGCCGGTTCTTGGATAATCGACGCGCACTCCATGCGTTATATGAGCGAAAAATATAATATCCGCGCTTTCGGAATATGCAGAGAACAGCTTTCGGTAGACGCATATACGCTTTGGGGCGGTCCTTACAATCAGCCTTACTATCCGTCTGTTAAAAATATGCTTTCTCCGGCGCAGACGGCGGAAAATCAGATAAACACACCTGTTTTCCGTTTGCTGGGTATAGAGCCGATACGCGGCTAAAATCAGTACAGATATGCGAATGCACCCGAATGCAGAGTAGGCGCTACGATGGAGCCGGTATATCATTACGGACGTTCGGAACATTATATGCGTTGGTTCTTTGAAACATTTTTTGAAAATGAGAATCTCGGTGTGGGTTATACGCAGGTCGGTCAGGAAAATACTTTCGGCTGGGAAGCTATGGAAGAAGGTATAAAACTTCAATACGCGCTTGTTGACGAATATGCCAAAGCCGGCAAGATCAAGGTCATGAAGATGTGCGACGCCGGTGAACTTTTCAGCAAAACATTTAAATCTACTCCGCCTGTTTGCATATCGGCTGAGCGCGATCCCGTTAAAACTCTGAATTATCGTTCAATATGGTATTCATGCAAGAATTACCGCATGAATATTTTCTTGGATAAGGGAATGCTTTATTTCCGCGACATAATGAAGTTCGATGAAAATTATGAAGAAAACTATGCACACGAGCCTTGCCGTCAGCCGTCTGCCGAATATGACACGCTGCCTGTCGTTGACGAACGCTGCTGGAGCGGAACGAATCTTCACGAAGCGGGTCTTGATTTTGACGGCAAATATGTTCTTTCCGAAGTTGATCGTGATGATGATAAGCTCGTTATCAGCGCCAAATGCGAGGAAAACGGTTCCGATGTGAAGATTTTGCTTGATGAAAACTCGATAACGGTTTGCGGCGGCGGAACTCTTCGCTGGCATTTCGGAAATTTCAAGGATTACAGAGAAGAAAACAACACTATCTATTTCAAGCACAACGGATTTGATTATAAGGTTTGCGTAGAGGGCGAACTCACTCCCGAAGCCGATGGTTTTAACCTTGAAGGCGAAGTACGCAAGTTTATATTTGCTTGATCCCATTGAATTTAGTCATATTGACCACGGCATTTGCAAAAAATCAAGTGCCGCTTTTTTATGAAAAACTCCCCCTCTTGAAAAATATCGTTTTTTCTTGACATCATCACCTGATTCATGTATAATATGAGAATAATTCTCAAATTCCGACTTGCTTTGGTAAAAATATTTATGAATGGTGAAAAGAATATATATAAAACTTCCCAAAGGGAAATATTGATCGGTTTTCTCCGCTCTCGTGCCGATACGGAATTTTCCGCAGAAGAGATAACGCAGGCTCTTTGCGGCAAAGAAATAGGAAAGAGCACTATTTACAGATTGCTTTCCGGACTTTGCAGGACAGGTGAGATAGTTCGCACGTCAGGCAACGGCAAAAAAGTGTTTTACCGTTATATCGACAGAACTCGCAAGTGTGACGCCCATTTTCATCTTAAATGCAGCAGGTGCGGCAGAATAATCCATCTTGAATGTGAGCTTATGGAGGAACTCGCCGCACACATTGCGGGCGAACATGGTTTCAGACCTGATCCTGGAACTACCATTATCAGCGGCATATGCTGTGAATGTGAGAAAAAGGAGAATGAAAAATGATTTTAAGTTGTGAAAATGTATCTCTCTCTTACGACGGGGCGACTGTTGCCGAAAACATAAACTTTAGAGTAGAGGATGGAGATTATCTCTGCATTTTGGGTGAGAACGGTTCGGGAAAGACTACTCTTATAAAAGCCTTGCTCGGTCTAAAAAAAGTCGCGGGCGGAAGTATAGTTTTCGGAGATGGAGTGAGCCCTCAGAAAATAGGGTATCTCCCTCAGAAGCAGAGCTTCAATACGGATTTTCCCGCGTGCGTTACCGAGATAGTTCGCACCGGATTCCTCGGTTCAAGAGGTTTTCGCCCGTATTATTCGTCACGGGAGCGTGAGCGTGCAAAAGAGATAATGGAATCCCTCGGCATATCTGCTTTCGCTAAGCGTTCCTTTGACGAGCTTTCGGGCGGACAGCAGAAGAGAGTGCTTTTGGCGCGCGCACTTTGCTCGGCAGAAAAGCTTCTCATTTTGGATGAGCCTACTGCGGCGCTAGACCCGATAGTGACCGAGGAATTATATGAAATCACAAAAAAACTGAACGAAGAAAAGAAAATATCTGTTATTATGGTTTCGCATGACGTAGCGGCGGCTACGAAATTTGCAAACCGCATACTTCATATCAAACATGAGCAGCTTTTTTTCGGTTCTGCGGAGGAATATCTGAAAACCGAGCTTGCTAAGACATACATGGGAGGACATGGGCGTGTTGGCTGATTTTTTTGAATACTTGAAAATGGATTTTGCTATGCGTGCGCTTGTCGTCGGATTTTTGCTTTCGATCTGCGCCGCTCTTCTGGGAGTTTGCCTTGTTCCGAAGCGTTATTCCATGATAGGCGATGGACTTTCACATGTTGGCTTCGGCGCGCTTGCCGTCGCGTCCGCGTTGAATGCCGCGCCTCTTGCGGTAGCTTTGCCTGTTGTCATAGTGGCTTCGTTTTGCCTGCTGCGACTTCGTGAGAGCGGAAAAATAAAGGGGGACAGCGCTATCGCAATGGTTTCTGCCGGCGCGCTTGCCATAGGCATTATGATAGTATCCCTATCCGGCAGCAACACTGACTTGAACGGATATATGTTCGGCAGTCTGCTTTCGGTCTCAAAGTCCGACTTTTGGACTGCACTCATAATATTTCCTGCCGTGATATTGATTTTTGCCGTTTTTTACACGCAGATTTTTGCGGTTTCGCATGACGAAAATTTTGCTCGCGCAACAGGAGTGAAGGCGGGATTTTACAATACGCTGCTCTCGGTCCTTGTTGCCGTTACAATAGTTATGGGGATGCGTCTTATGGGTACGCTCCTTATATCGGCTCTTGTTATTTTCCCCGCGGTTTCGGCTATGCGAGTATGCAGAAGTTATTTTGCCACTGTATTGACGGCGGTTGTCGTTTCCGTAGTGAGTTTCCTTGCGGGAATGATAATTTCTTTCTCTTTTTCCTCACCGATAGGAGCGTCTATCGTCGTTTGCAATATAGGCTCTTTGTTTATTATGTCTGCGGTCGGTGCCGTTAAGAAAAAGTCATTAAGAAAAAGAGCGTGACATAAATAAAAAATCCTGCTGTCAAGCAGGATTTTTTGACTTTTAAGTTATATTTTCAGAAGAGTTTGCTTGCCGTTTTTGAAAGCGCGTCGTCTGTTTTTTCGGAAATTTCGATTCCGTCGAAAAGCTGCCATTCCTCTGTATGAGTTATAGATTCGCCGCGCGCAAGTGTTTTCACGGGCGAAAGTGATTCGACTTCTTCAAAAAGAGTGTTTGTGAAGATTTCCGTGGAGCAACCGTTGTCGGGATATTCAGCACCTTTGATATATTCTGAATATTTTACGAGTGCCTGACCTTTATTGATGTATGCAGTTTTGCCTAATGTGTTGTTGAATCCTATCTTGAGGTTGCAGTCCGCATCTTTGCTCTGAGATATCGTGATGTATTTGTCCGTAATGCTCATACGACGGTCCGTCATGCTGGTATAAGGCCAAATGATAAGCGAACGGTTTGCCAGAAGTCCTGTATCTTCGCAAGGCTGAGCCGCAAGAGCGGTGCCTCCGGGAGCCATTACGGACAAGCACCAAACGGAGCCTGTAACGGGTTCTTTTTTTGTGTTCGTGATCTTATGCGTGAGTTTGAGTTTAGGCTCGTTTTCGGCGATCTCTACTCTCATGGATATCTGTATTCCCGTGACTGCCTGTGCAGAGGGTGTAAATTCCGCGCCGTTTGCAAATGTGCTGTAAACAACCTTATCGTTGTCGGGATAATATGTAACAGGGAAGCTTTCGGGACTCATCCATACGCGATGACCGCCGTAGATATACCATTTCTTATCCATACCGAATACCGAGGAAACATCTTCGGAGAAGCATCTTTCGATGTCCTCAAACATCATGTTGTCCTTGCCTGTAAGGTTGCATTTGATGATTCGCGGGCCGATGTCGACTGTTACGAATATTTCCATAAAATCATTGGAGATGGCAAGGCATTTTCCGTAATTCTTGTAAGCTATTTCTTTGATTGAGATCATTTCAAAATCTCCCTTCTGTTATAAAAAATTGTTTTTGCGCGCTCTGAGAACATACTGTCGAAATTTTTATTGCTTTTCTGATTTTTGCGATTTGAGATTTTCGAGTTCGCGCATAAACGTATCAAGGTCTTTAAACTCGCGGTATACTGAGGCGAAACGCACATATGCCACTTCGTCGAGCTTTTTCAGCTTTTCCATGACCAGAACGCCTATTTTGCTTGAAGGTACTTCATGAGTCAGCGAATTTTGAAGTTCGAGTTCTATTTCGTTTGCCACGTTTTCCATCTGCTCAAGGGTTACGGGACGTTTGTGGCACGCTTCGATAATTCCGTTTAGAAGTTTGGTTTTATCGAAAGTCTGTCTTGTCTTATCTTTTTTGATGACGAGCAACGGCATGGTTTCCACTGTTTCATATGTTGTGAAACGATTCTGGCACGAAAGACACTCTCGCCTGCGGCGTATACTTGCGTTTTCCTCAGTAGGGCGGGAGTCTATTACTTTGCTTTCAGTGTAACCGCATTTTGGACATTTCATTGTTTGTACCTCCGTGAGTTTGAGTTTTTTCTTACTTGAAATGTTCTACATTTTTTATTATAACATATAGCTTTGGAAAAATCAAATCATAAATATATTATTTGCTGATTTTTTTCTAAAAAATTCAGTATTCAAAAACGCCGTCCGAAAACAGGGCTTTTGTTTCTGACGGAAGCACGAAATTACTGTGCATTTTTCGGAAAAGATTCAGTGCGGCGGATTTATCCGAGGCAAGTTCCGAAATATAAAAATCATGCTCCTGAGATTTTTGTTTCATTGTGATCAGAGCAGAATAAACATAATCTCCGTCAGTACCGTTTTCAAAAAGTCTGTAAGTCAGACAAAGGT
The DNA here is from genome assembly GCA_949299535.1 of uncultured Eubacteriales bacterium. GTDB lineage: Bacteria > Bacillota > Clostridia > Oscillospirales > CAG-272 > UMGS731. The sequence goes on from CASGAQ010000004.1 coordinate 94,025, forward strand.
CTTCTGTACGGCTTGTTTGTTTATCGATGATCGAACTGTTGTAAAAATGTACCATATGGTTTCCTCCGATGTTGAATGCATAATTTCAGGATAAAGCTTTTTCGGCTCCATGTAAAGTCAAAAATAACTTTTGAAAGCGGAAAAGCTCGCGCTTTTTCGACAAACGAAGAAAAGCTCGGCTGGTATTATAGCGATTTTTCTTTCCATGCTTGTCATATTTTGTCGATAAATCTATGTTTTTTGCATAAATCGGGAAAAGACGCATAAATATGCCAAAAGCGGCAACATTTGAAGCTGGCTAAAACATATTCGATATGTTAGAATATGTTTGTAAGAAGCAAGCAATAAAATTATTCTTGCGATTCAAAAATCAATATGACAGAAAACAGGAAAGGGTGAGGATATGAAGAAAATAAGAAGTATAATGAATTTGGCTTTTTGTGATTTTTCACGTCTGATACTGAAGTTGACGGTTCCGATGGTTGCGGTGCAGGCGGCATATTTGATATATTACATAATTTCACGCGATATGTTTGCTGTTTTTGCCGCTTATGATATCGTTGTAAATATCATTCAGAGCGTGCTCATGAGTTTGCTTCTGAGCATAGGCGGCTGTTTGTTTATGGATTTTTTGGAGCGAAACAAGTTAAAATAAAAAATTCCCGTATGACGGGAATTTTTTATTTTCTGAATATTTATGCTTCCGTTGATGTCTCAAGTTCTTCCACATAAGACAATAAAGTTTCACGGACTTCCTCAAAAGAATCCATAATATTTATTTTGGCGCGGATAGCGGCGGACCCGCGAAGCGATTTTGTAAAGTGCGCGATGTGTACGCGGCTCTCTCGCAGACCTGCATATTCTCCTTTGTCCTCTATGCGCAGCTTTGTTTCCGAAAGAGCTTCTTCGATACGGTCTCTCGGAGTCGGCGGAATGTATTCTTTGTGTTCAAGCGCGGCTTTTATCTCCGCAAAAATATATGGGTTGCCTATTGCTCCGCGAGCTATTGCAACGGCGTCGCAGCCGGTTTGTGAAAACATATTCATCGCGCTTTCGGCAGAAAAGATATCGCCGTTTCCTATGACGGGTATAGACAATACTTTTTTGACTTTGCCTATATATGAGATATCAACACCCGGAGAATAGAACTGCTCGCGGGTGCGGGCATGTATGCATACTGCGTCTGCACCGGCTGACTCGGCGATTTTTGCCATTTCCGATACGTTAATGCTTTCTTTGTCCCAGCCAAGACGCATTTTTACCGTTACGGGAGTGTTTCCCGAGGCGGTTTTGACAGCGCGGATTATCTTTCCTGCCAAAGCGGGGGCTTTCATCAGGGCACTGCCCTCGCCGTTTTTTACGACTTTGGGCACGGGACACCCCATGTTTATGTCTATCGCGGCACATGGAGTTCCTGCCTTTTCCGATTCATTTATAAGAAAGTCTGCCGCACGAGCCATAAATTCGGGTTCGCTTCCGAATATCTGAAGCGCTATCGGCATTTCCTCTTTACGTATTTTTGCAAGCAGGGGGGTTTTTTTGTCGTTATAGCATATTGCTTTTGCCGATATCATCTCTGAAACGAGATAGTCCGCTCCGAATCTTTTGCAAGACACGCGAAAAGCGTAATCTCCCTCTCCCGCCATCGGCGCAAGTATTATTTTCCCGAAAAAGTCGTTTTTCTTTTCTTTGCTATGCGGCATTTTGCCGTACTCCTTTTGTTTTGACATACTGTTTGATACAACAAATATAATACAACATCGTCGCCGAAAAGTAAACAGAAAAATTTCTTTGATATAAAATGCTTTTTCAAAATCAGAAAAAACGATTTAAATCTATTGAAAGATTTGAGGTTTTATGTTATTATATTCTATAATAACTGAAAATAACTATAAATGATATTGTGAAATAATTATATTTCAATTATATTGCAATATTCTGTCTGAAATGATTGAACCATAATTTGCCGCTTGGCACGTGAAAGAAGGAATTTTTAATGAAACGTTATCTCTTGAACGAAAATCTTAATATGTTACCTGTTGAAAAGACTGACGTCCTTATCGTAGGCTCCGGAATAGCAGGGCTTTATTCGGCGCTGCACTTCGACACGTCGATGAAGGTGACGGTCATAACAAAGGCTACTATTGAAAAATCCAATTCGTGGCTCGCTCAAGGCGGTATCGCGTCCGTTATCGCACCGGACGATATTTACGAATCTCATATAGAAGATACGCTGAAAGCAGGCGCGGGACTTTGCGACGAGGCCGCGGTCAAACTTCTGGTGGAAGAAGGTCCGAAGGATATACGCGAACTTTGCGAACTGAGCGTTCCGTTTGATCAGAACGCCGAGGGAGAACTTCTTATAACACGCGAAGGCGGTCACAGCCGCAGACGTATCGTTCACTGCGGCGGTGATGCTACCGGCAGAGAAACTACAAGAAGACTCGGAGAGATAGCTCTTGCAAGAAAACATATCAATATACTTTTCGACACCTACCTTATAGATGTCCTTACCGACGAGGACGGCGTTTACGGCGCTGTTATTTCCGACGGTCAGCCGAGAATCTTGCTTTGCTCAAACGTGATAATCGCTACGGGCGGAGCGGGTTATCTTTACACGACTACTACCAATCCGAACGGAGCGGTCGGCGATGGTATAGCCGCTTCCGCACGAGCAGGAGCTTCCATTTTCGGAATGGAGCTTGTCCAGTTCCACCCGACGACGCTTGCTACGGACAACCATCCTTCAAAGCGCGCATTTCTTATTTCGGAAGCAGTGCGCGGCGAGGGAGGCATTCTCAGAAACAGTAAAGGCGAAGCTTTTATGCAGGACAAGCATCCTCTGGCGGATCTGGCGCCTCGAGATATAGTTACGCGTCAGATAATAAAGGAAATGGAGCGCACGGGCGAAGACAAGATGTTCCTTGACGTTTCTTCAATGAGTCCGGATTTTTTTGAAAAACGATTCCCGACCATATTCAGCGAATGTCAAGCTCGCGGAATAGACGTTCCTCACGAATGGATCCCCATCCGTCCTTCCCAGCACTATCTTATGGGAGGTATAAAAACAGACCTTAACGCACAGACAAATGTAAAAGGACTTTATGCCTGCGGTGAGTGTTCCTCTACCGGCGTTCACGGAGCAAACCGACTTGCAAGCAACTCTATGCTCGAATGTCTTGTTTTCGGAAGACGCGCCGCCGAACACATCATGCAGAATTTCCGTCCCGTCAAATATAAAACGCTTCTTTGTGATAATTCGTCGGATATTCCGGCAATTTCCGAAAATGAGATAAAAGAAAAGACTGCTGTCATACGCGCTGCAGTAACAAAATATGCAGGTCCCGTGCGTACGTTATCCGGCATGACGGAAGGTAAGCGTATAATCGACGGACTTTTTGAAGAAGCCCAGAAATACAAACTTGTAAAAGAAGCCGATTTTTGCTACTATAATATGCTTTCATGCGCCAAAATGATACTTGACGGCGCGATAGCAAGAAAAGAAAGCATCGGCGCACATTATGTAGTGGAGGATTGAAATATGAAAAACAACGAATTTGACCTTTATTTGCCTGAGGTCGACGATATTCTTATACGCGCGCTCAAAGAGGATGTCGGCAGCGGAGATATAACGACTCGTTCCACTGTTCCCGCCGACAGAATAGCTCACGGCAGATATGTGGCAAAGGAAAGCGGAGTTATCTGCGGTTTGTTCATATGCCAAAGAGTTTTTGCGCTTGTCGGAGGAAATGTAGATTTCAAACCTCTCAAGAGCGACGGCGATCATGTTGAAAAGGGCGAGGTAATTGCCGAGGTATCCGGAAATGCCCGCAATATTCTGACGGGCGAGCGCGTCGGCCTTAATCTTTTGCAGCATCTTTCCGGTATTGCTACAATGACGGCAAAAACCGTTGCCGCCGTCAAAGGAACGAATGCAAAGATAGTTGACACACGCAAGGCGACACCGGGACTTCGTATACTTGAAAAATACGCCGTCAGAGTAGGCGGAGGCACGAATCACCGTTTTAATCTTGCCGACGGCGTACTTATAAAGGATAATCATATAGTAGCTTCCGGTTCAATTACCAATGCGGTTGCGGCTGCAAGAAAAAATGTTCCTCACACGATTAAGATCGAAGTAGAGATAGAAACATTCCCCCAGCTCAACGAAACGATTGAGGCGGGCGCTGATATAATCATGCTCGACAATATGTCCGTCGAGGATATGGCGCGTGCTGTTGAGATAGTGGCAGGCAGAGCCATTACGGAAGCCAGCGGAAATATGGGTGACAAAACTGCTGACGAGCTTCTTGCAGTTGCCAAGACAGGCGTTGATATTATAAGTGTAGGCTCGCTTACGCACAGCGTTCATGCGATGGATATCAGCTTGAAACTTACCATGGACTGAATTTTCGGAGGAAAATGATGAAAAACGAAACCTCGCCGAATGATTTTGACGCAGATAAGGCAGAAGACATTATTTCCGAAAATCTTGAATATATCTTCCGCACCGAGGCTTCGGTTTGTGAACGTAAGTTTGCTCATTTAAAAGAACGGGCTCGCCTTATAGCGAGCAGGCTTAAAGAGCTTGCCGGCGGTAAGGATATAATGGAGGCTGTTTCTCATTTCTATGAGGCTTCTGAAATATACTCTTCCATGAAAGGAAGAAAGCCGGAATTTGAGAACTACTTTTCTCAGGCGAGTGCCGATGATTCCGCCTGTCTTTCGGAGTATTCCGGACGCTTTGAGGATCTCTATCTATGCAAGAGTATTTCTCGTTTCGACGAAAAAACATATTCAACGGAAGACGTTGTGAGCTGGCTCTCCGATAAAGAGCGTGAGATCACCGATTCGCGCGGAGATAAAAAGATATCTTTTGTGAGGGGAAACCAATCCGGACGGGCTTTTGAGATGTTTGCCCGATTTGTTCCGGGCGTACTTGCGGAATATGAGGAAGATTTTAAGAGCGCCTGCGAAGCGGTAGCCGGCGGCGAATCCACTTATGCCATAGTTCCGGTGGAAAACTCACTCGACGGAAGACTTAACGGATTTTACAGACTTATCGAAAAGTATGCGCTTTCCGTCGTGCTTTCCGCAGACGTCGTTTCAGATGACGGTGAAAGCAGTACAAAATTTGCGCTGGTATACAAAAATTTCGAAATAATCTGTTCGTGCGGCTCTCAAATGTTCGAGTGCCGCATAACGCTCGGACATCAAAGCGAGCTTGGCAATATAATACTTGCCGCAGATTACTTCGGCGCAGAGCTTTGCAAGATATATTCGCTCCCGCTCTCGTCAAGCGGGAGGGAAAATTCGTTCGGTATCATTTTCCGAATGGACGAAGCCGATATTGCCGGTTTTTTCTGTTATCTTTTTCTTGAATATCCTCAATTTTCTTCTGTCGGACTTTATAACTCTGTCGGGGAGGAGATATGAGAATAATAGGAATAGATCCGGGTATCGCTATCGTCGGTTACGGCGTTATCGATGCCGAAAGGGGAAGATTCAAGCTTGTCGCAATGGGAGCTTCGCGTACTCCGACCGGTATACCGGTAGAAAAACGCGTTGAAATGGTTTACGACGATATATGCGAACTTATAGATACTTATAAGCCTGACTGTATGTCATGCGAAGAGTTGTTTTTCAACACCAACCAAAAGACGGCTATTGCCGTCGCGCAGGCGCGAGGAGTAATACTCTTGGCGGCCATGAAAAAGAATGTAGATTTTTATGAATACACTCCGCTTCAAGTAAAACAGTCCGTTGTCGGATACGGCAGGGCTGAGAAAAGACAGGTCATGGAAATGGTGAAGATGTTTTTGCACCTTGAGAAAGTGCCGAAGCTTGACGATACGGCTGACGCTCTTGCGCTTGCGATATGCCATGCACATGCTTCGGAATCAAAAATACGAGATTTCTACAATAAGAAAAAAGAAAGATTGCTGTAACTTTTTTGTCTTAATGATTTGCGGCGGATTCGATTATGCTGATTACACGAAAGGAATTTCAAAATGTTCTATTATGTTCGCGGAGAACTTGTTCTTACCGAGCCCGGTGTTGCCATAGTGGATTGCTGCGGGGTAGGCTATAAGCTTATTGTAAGCGACAATACGCTCGGCAGTCTTGCCGCAATGAATAAAAACGAAGTCTTGCTTTACACATATCTATATATACGCGAGGACGCGGTAGATCTTATCGGCTTTGCGACAAAAGAGGAAATGTCTGCTTTCAAAATGCTCATAACCGTTTCCGGTATAGGTCCGAAAGTTGCGATCTCAATACTTTCGTTGCTTTCCGTAGAAAAATTCGCCCTCGCCGTTTCATCTCAGGATATAAAAACGATATCAAAAGCTTCCGGTGTAGGCAAAAAAAGCGCTGAGCGTATAGTGCTGGAGTTAAGGGAAAAAGTGGCAAAAGCATTTGCCGTAACAGGAGCTTCCGCTGTTGAGACTGTAGAGGAAGAAGCGGGATTCGGAGGCGCATACGAAGAAGCCGAAAAAGCGCTTATGGTACTCGGATACACGAAAGCGGAGGCTCAGGCGGCGCTGAAAGGCGTTTCTCCTACCGCTACGCTTGAGGAGATGGTCTCATCGGCTTTGAAAAAAATGGCATTACGTTTTTGATTGCAGGAGTATATGAATGATCGATAAATTTGACACTTCCGGCGCGTCCTCTTATGACGGCGACGAACGAATAATAGCGGCGTCTTACCGTGAAGAGGACAATGATATAGAAAGCGGACTTCGTCCGCACGCCCTTGATGAATATGTGGGGCAGGAAAAGGCAAAGGAAAATCTGAAGATTTACATTGAAGCCGCAAAACGGCGTGCAGATGCGCTGGATCATGTGCTTTTGTACGGACCTCCCGGACTCGGAAAGACGACTCTTTCGAATATAATAGCGAATGAACTCGGAGTTAATATCCGTATAACTTCCGGTCCTGCGATAGAAAAGCAGGGAGACCTTGCGGCTATACTTACGAATCTCTCTGAGAACGATGTGCTTTTTATTGATGAGATACATCGCCTTTCACGAAATGTGGAGGAGATTCTTTATCCTGCGATGGAAGATTTTGTTCTTGATATAATAATCGGTAAAGGTCCGGCGGCTCGAAGCCTGCGTCTGCCTTTACCTAAATTTACTCTTATAGGCGCGACGACGCGTGCGGGCCAGCTTTCAACGCCTCTCAGAGACCGTTTCGGCGTAATGCTGAGACTGGAGCTGTATACGCCGGAAGAACTTTCTCGTATAATAAAGAGGAGCGCGGGTATTCTTGACATAATGATAGAAGACGATGGCGCAGTCGAGATAGCGAAGCGCTCGCGCGGAACGCCTCGAATCGCAAACAGACTTCTCAAGCGCGTCCGCGATTACGCTCAGGTCAAGGGCGATGGCAATATCACCCGTCAGATAGCTGATAAGGCTTTGAATATGCTGGAGATAGACGAGTTGGGGCTTGATAATATCGACAGGCGAATGCTCACGACTATAATAAAACTTTACAGCGGAGGTCCTGTCGGTCTTGAGACACTTGCGGCGACGATAGGCGAAGAAGCCGTTACTCTTGAAGATGTGTATGAGCCGTATCTCATGCAGATAGGATTTCTGAGCCGCACGCCGCGCGGAAGATGCGTAACGCGTCTCGCTTATGAGCATTTGGGAATAAACTTCGGCAGCGATACAGGCGTCGGAGAACAGATAAAAATAAATTTGGACGAAGGATTTTAAGTTAAATGTGGATAGCAGACGGTTGGAAAGATTATGAACTTTTGGATACATCGGACGGACTTCGTCTTGAGCGTTGGGGCGGATACACTCTCGTTCGTCCTGATCCTCAGGTTATATGGAAAGGCGTAAAGCAAAGTCCTCTCTGGAAAAAAGCCGACGGCGTTTATTCACGCGAAGGCGGAGGCGGAAAATGGTCTCGCCTTGCCGTTCCCGAAAGCTGGAATATAAAATACGGCGAAAAGCTGTGTTTCAAAATAAAACCCATGGGATTTAAGCATACGGGACTTTTTCCTGAACAAGCAGTAAACTGGGATTGGTTTTCCGAACTCATAAAAAATGCGGATCGTCACGTAAAGGTATTGAATCTTTTTGCGTATACGGGCGGAGCTACTGTTGCGGCTGCCGCCGCGGGAGCTTCCGTTTGTCATGTGGACGCTTCCAAGGGCATGGTTCAGACTGCAAAAGAAAATGCGGCGCTGTCCGGACTTGCCGACGCTTCGATAAGATATATCGTTGACGACTGCGAAAAATTCGTAGAGCGTGAAATTCGCCGCGGAAATAAATACGACGGTATCATTATGGACCCTCCTTCATACGGCAGAGGTCCGGGGGGAGAGTTATGGAAACTTGAGGACTGCATAGGAAGATTTGTTTCCTCGTCGGCCAAATTGCTCTCCGACGAACCTCTTTTCTTCTTGCTCAACTCCTATACTACGGGACTTTCAGCTTCGACCATGGGATATATACTCGAACTTGAAGTAGAGAAAAAATTCGGCGGAAAAGTGATATCCGACGAGATAGGACTGCGTGTAAAGCAGACAGGCGCTCCGCTTCCGTGCGGCGCTTCGTCAAGATGGACAAAATAAATTTTTTAAGGAATAAAAATGGCTGAAATTGTTATTAAAACAGAGGGACTTTCCTTCGCGTATGATGATGAGGAGGGAACAAGTCCCGCTATACTTGAAAATTTTGATTTGGAAATAGAGAAAGGGGCTTTTGTTGCGCTTCTCGGTCACAATGGCAGCGGTAAAAGCACACTTGCAAAACTTCTGAATCTTATTCTTACACCTACGTCGGGTTCCATTTATCTGTTCGGTGAAAAAATAGACGAGGAAAATATGACTGAGGACGATCTGTATGCGCTTCGCCGCCGCGTCGGTATGGTTTTCCAAAATCCGGATAACCAGCTCGTCGCAACGATAGTCGAAGAAGACGTAGCTTTTGGCCCCGAGAATCTCGGTGTTCCTCCGGCAGAGATACGAGAAAGAGTCGACAAAGCGCTGGAGCTTGTCGGAATGACGCAATATGCGCGTCACAGTCCGCATCAGCTCTCCGGCGGTCAGAAACAGCGCGTTGCCATAGCCGGTATCATCGCATGTGATCCGGAAATTGTCATTTTCGACGAATCGACCGCCATGCTCGATCCTATCGGAAGAGCGGAAGTTCTTGAAACTATCGAAAAGCTCAATCAAAATAACGGCACGACAGTTATACTTATTACCCATTACATGGAAGAAGCCGCAAGAGCTGACAGAGTCATTGTAATAGACGACGGCAAAAAGCTTCTCGACGGAACGCCGAAAGAAGTATTTTCCCAAACAAAGATACTTCGCTCCGCCGGACTCGACGTACCTCAGACGACGCTTCTTTTGCAGGAGCTTGCCGAAGCAGGTTACGACTTGCCGAATGATGCTCTTACTCCGGAAGAGGGAGCGCGCGCTTTGGCGGCAATTTTATCTGAAAAGGAAAAAAACAAATGAATGCGGCAGAACTTAAAGATGTATCGTATGTATACAGCAAAAACACGCCTTTTATGAAGGTAGCTGTTGATAATATAGATGTAAATTTCGAAGAAAATATGATAACGGGTCTTATAGGTCATACCGGCAGCGGAAAATCCACTGTCGCACAAATGCTTAACGGCCTCTTGCGTCCATCGAGCGGAGATGTTTTGATACATGGCAGAAATATGTGGGAAGATCCTAAAAAAATAAAGGAATTTCGATATATAACAGGTCTTGTTTTTCAATATCCGGAATATCAGCTTTTTGAGGAGACTGTCTATAAGGATGTCGCGTTCGGACCTAAAAATATGGGACTTTCGGACGAGGAGATAGATATGCGTGTACGTGAAGCGATACACTTCGTCGGACTCCAAGATGATATCCTTGAAAAATCCCCGTTCGATATCTCAGGCGGGCAGAAACGCCGCGTGGCTATTGCCGGAGTTATGGCGATGAAGCCGCAGAATCTTGTTCTTGATGAGCCGGCGGCAGGTCTTGATCCTCGTGGCAGAGATGAGATATTAAGCAGGATATGCGAATATCAGAAAACGACTTCTTCTACTGTTATAATGATAAGCCACAGCATGGAGGATATGGCGCTTTATTGCGACAGGCTTGTTGTAATGAATCATTCAAAGCCAATTATGTCCGGCACCTGCGAAGAAGTTTTTTCGCACGCCGAAAAGCTTGAACAAGCAGGACTTGCTGTTCCGCAGGTGACAAAGCTTATGCTGGAACTTGAGCGAATGGGATATGCAGTGAATACCTCTGTCTACACTGTCGAAGACGCAAAACGTGAGCTTCTGCGTATGCTCGGAGGTGAAAAGAATGCTTAAAGATATAACGCTCGGTCAGTTTTTTCCCGGAAACTCGGTTATCCATAAACTCGATCCGAGAATTAAAATAATTGCATGCATATCATATATCGTAGGGATATTCCTTTGCAAATCAGCCGTTTCATACGCACTTATGCTCGTTTCGGCTCTGCTTCTTGTGCTGATTTCACGACTGCCCGTAAAAACAGTGCTGAAAAGCATCAAACCTATATTGTTGGTATTATTGTTCACCGCGGTGCTCAATATTTTCTGGCACAGCGGCGAAACCGTGCTTTTCAGTTTTTGGAGAATAACCGTTTACATGGAAGGCGTGATATCCGCAATCTATATGGTATTGCGTATAGTTTCGCTCGTTATCGGTACAAGCGTTATCCTCACTTATACAACATCACCCATAGCTCTTACGGACGCGATAGAGAGACTGCTCTCGCCTTTGCGCTTTATAAAAGTGCCTGTTCATGAGTTTGCCATGATGATGACGATAGCTTTGCGTTTTATACCTACGCTTATTGAGGAAACGGACAAGATAATGAACGCTCAGAAGGCTCGCGGTTCGGATTTTTCTTCGGGAAGTATCGTTGCACGAGCAAAAGCTCTTGTTCCCGTTCTCGTACCTTTGTTCATATCGTCTTTCAGACGTGCAGATGAACTTGCCGTGGCAATGGAGTGCCGTTGCTATCGCGGGGGCGAGGGAAGAACGCGCATGACGCGGCTTCATCTTGCGGCAAGAGATTTTGTGTTTATGCTTTTTATTGCCGTTTTCATAGCCGCAGTAGTTCTTATAAACATATATATGCCGTTTTTTGTGGTATGACACAATGAAATATTTATTGAGTATATCTTATTGCGGGACAGCTTATGCCGGTTTTCAGATACAGAAAAATGCAAACACGATACAGGCTGAACTTATAAAAGCCGCAGAGAAAATATTTAATGTTCCATGCCTTGTAACCGGTTGCAGCAGGACTGACAGCGGCGTTCATGCGCTGGAATATCTTGCTGTAGCAGAGCCGTCTGAGGGCTGTTCGCGCATATCGGCAGATAAACTGCCGCGCGCTCTTGCTTCCGCTCTTCCACCCGATATAAGCGTTATGGAGGCGCGTGTCGTAGATGATGATTTTTCTATTAGACATGCGGTAAAAGGCAAAGAATACATGTATCTTATATGGACAAAAGAATACATGAACCCGTTTCTTTATTTGAGAGCATGGCATTATACAAAAAAACTCGATATAGATAAAATGAATCGAGCTGCCGAGCGCCTGGTCGGAAAGCATGATTTTGCCTCTTTTATGGCGAGCGGCAGCGAAGTCGCAAAGACAGTCCGCACGATAACGCGCTGTGAAGTTGTTGCAGACGATGATGGGTGCGTTCGAGTATTTGTTGCCGCTGACGGATTTCTGTATAACATGGTCAGAATAATCGTCGGCACTCTGGTTTATGTAAGCGAAGGTAAGATAGCGGTCGATGATATCGATAAGATAATAAGATCGAAAGATCGTTCGCTTGCAGGGAAAACAGCTCCTGCCGACGGTCTTTATCTTGAAAAAGTATTTATTTGATTTTGAAAGGAAGAATTTTTATGCCGCGCGGATTATTTTCTAAAATCAAGGAAAAAACCGATACGATGTCGATATATCTTCCTTATAACAGTGTATACTATGAAAAGCTTGCTGATTTTTACCGTTTGGCGAAATTCGGTTCTTTGATCGTACTTGCTGTTTTTGTGATTTTGACAAGTATTATTTGCCATGATGATCTGCGGGCGGAAAACTTCAGATATCTTTTTAAATATATAGATATAGACCCTTCCTCATCGTCCGGAAACTATAAAGATATTTATTACAGTGCAGGCTCCACGTCTTATTTTAATTTTTATAAGGGAGATCTGGTTCTTGTCGGCGACGGAAAACTTAAACTCTACAATATATCCGGAAAAAACATTCTTTCTGCAGATATCGATACGGAAAATTCCCTGTGCGATGCCGACGGAAAGTATCTTATAACATATGAGCCGGGTGAAAATACAGTTTCGGTCTTCAATTCATTTTTTAAACTTTACAGCATAACATATGATTATCCCGTCGTATCCGCTTCTGCAGGAACTGACGGCAGTTTTGCCGTAATAACAAGGGATAAAGATTACCGTAGCACAGTTTATGTATACAATGATTCGTTCAAAATTGTATATTCCGTGAGAAGCAATGAGAAATATGCGGCTGATGCGGCTGTTTCTCCAAACGGAAAGTATGCCGCGGTGCTTTCGTATGATTCAAACGGCGGGGTGTATTACAGAGAACTTTCCGTACGCAGCATTTCCAAAGACGAGGAGAAGCTTTTGGTGAAAACAGAGGGAAAGCTCCCCTTGGAAGTGGGATTTTTCGATGATTCATCTCTTTTTGCGCTTTATTCCGACGGCATCTCTTTTTACGATAAAAAATTCAAAGAAAATATTTCGGTATCTTTCGATTCGCAGATACAGTTTTATCGTGTATTCGACGACTGTATAGCAGTTATGACCGGGGAAACAAAAGCCGGTGCCGTTCTGCACATATATGACAGCGATGGAAAAGAAAAATTTACGGAAAGTTTTCCTTTTTCTACTATAGATGTTAACATAGTTGATGATAAAATATATTTACTGGGAGCGAATGCGGTATATTCGGTGAACGATGGATATGTTTCGTTTGCCGAATTTGAAGGCAGTCCTAAAAAAATGTTTGTGTTTGACGACGGAAATGTTATGATCTGTTTCAGCGACCGTACAAAGCTTATAAAAACTTCGGATTTTAAGATAAAAAAATGACTTTAAGGGGGAGCTTATGTCTGCAGTATTGGATATTATTCTTATTGCCGTTATAGTGATATCCGCCGTTGCCGGCATGAAAAAGGGATTTATAAAATCCGTTGCCGGATTTGTTTCTCATATCGTGTCGTTCATTTTGACGCTTTTATTTTACGATCGCTTTGCCGTATATGTAAAGCGGCTGCCTTTTCTGGCGAATATGATAACAGACGTCGATATGCCTGAACTTGAAGGCGGAAGCACATTTATGCAAAAAATAGAGATTGTTGTCGACCACATTATCTCGTCCGAGGATGTTTCAGCCGCTTCAGAGGCAATAATAAAAAATTATATAGCTGATATTATTGCGACGGTAATATCTTTTGTCGTACTCCTTGTCGGCTTTATTCTTCTTTTTAAACTTGTGTTCTGGCTGTTGGATTTTGCAGTCAAAGCTCCCGTGGTGAGACAGATAAACGGTGTCATGGGACTTGTCTTCGGTGTTTTTATCGGTCTTTTTTGGGCTTTTATCTTTGCAAATCTTTTCGGCAATATTCTGTTTCCGATATTTAATGCGAAGTGGCCCGAAATATTCCTTGATGATATGTTGGATTCGGTTGTTTTCAAACTTTGCACGAACGTGAATCCGATAACATATATTTTCCTGTTCCTTAAAAAACTTTTGAACAAATAAAAAGCAAAATATGTTTCGCTTTCATAAAAAATATATCTTATACAATGCCGCACGGTGACGCGGCGAAAAAGCGAAAAACTTTGTCACCGAGAAGGATTTTTTCACATGATGCAATTATGCTCAAAATGCCGCAAGCGCATGGCTGTGGTTTTTGTTACCAGAATTGATAACGGAGAGAGTAAAAACGAGGGACTTTGCCTTAAATGCGCTCGTGAACTCGGTATACCTCAGGTGGACAGCATACTTTCGAGTATGAGTGTTTCAGGAGATGATTTAGACAATATGGAAGATGAACTCAACGGTTTTCTTTCCCAGACTGCCGAAGATTCGAACGCAGATGATTCAGAAGACGGCAATTCACGAGCACCCACTCTTGATTTTTCCAAAATTTTCGGCTCTTTTCCCGTTGCCAACAACGCCGCAAATAATGAATCAGGATTTCCCGCGAAGAAAGAAGCCGAGGATAAAAAAGAATCATCAAAAGGCAGATCTTCCGAAAAAAAGAAAAAAGATAAAGAGCGCAGATATCTTTCGATGTACTGCCGCGATTTGACTGCGGCGGCAAGAGAGGGAAAGCTTGATGCCGTTATAGGCAGAGAGCGTGAGACCGAACGAATGATGCAGATACTATCAAGAAGACAAAAGAACAATCCTTGTCTTATAGGCGAACCTGGCGTCGGCAAAACCGCCATTGCGGAAGCTCTCGCACAAAGGATTGCTGACGGAAACGTTCCTTTCAAGCTTCTTGACAAGGAGGTCTACCTTGTTGACCTTACATCTCTTGTTGCGGGAACGCAGTTCCGCGGTCAATTTGAAAGCCGCATGAAAGGACTAATTGACGAGGTTCGTGCGCTCGGAAATATAATTCTTGTTATAGATGAGGTACACAGTATCGTAGGCGTCGGTGATTCAGAGGGAAGTATGAATGCCGCAAATATCCTCAAACCGTCGCTTTCGCGCGGCGAGATACAGCTTATCGGAGCGACAACGCTTACCGAATACCGCAAATATATCGAAAAAGATTCGGCTCTTGAACGCCGTTTTCAGCCTATAATGGTCGAGGAGCCTTCGATAGCCGAAACAAAGAATATTCTGAAAGGTATAAAAAAATATTACGAAACATACCATAAGATAAAGATATCCGATGCGATCATCTCTCGTGCGGTGGAGCTTTCGGAAAGATATATAACAGACCGTTTTCTGCCGGACAAAGCAATAGACCTTCTCGATGAGGCGGCGGCTTATGCGGCTATACACTCTCCCGTTGTAAACCGCGTTGCTGTCGTTGAAAAAGAACTTGAGGCGCTGAAAAAGCAGATCGCCGAGCTTGAGGAGAATCCTCTTCCGGACGACACCGACGAACAGCGCAAGAACGAACATTATGAGCTTGTTGCGTCGATAAAGGCAAATCAGCTCAAAGACGAGGCGGAATATGAGAAGCTCAAAGGCGAGCTTGCTTCGATAGAACTCTCGGCGGATTCTCTAGCTCGTGTCGTAGAGATATGGACCGGCGTTCCTGCAGGAACCATAAATGCAAACGAATTTGAAAAACTGAATACGCTTTCAGAAAGGCTTAAAGACAGGATAAAAGGTCAGGACGAAGCGGTAGACGCTGTTGTTCGCGCAATAAAACGCAACCGCGCCGGAGTTTCATATAAACGCAAACCTGCTTCATTTATCTTTGCAGGCCCTACCGGCGTCGGCAAAACAGAGCTTGTAAAAGTTCTTGCAACGGACCTTTTCAGCACGCCTGACGCGCTTATCCGCCTTGATATGTCCGAATTTATGGAGAAACATTCCGTTTCCCGTATGATAGGTTCGCCTCCCGGATATGTCGGATATGACGACGCGGGACAGCTTACGGAAAAGATACGCCGCAAACCCTATTCCGTCGTACTTTTCGATGAGATAGAGAAAGCACACC
Source organism: uncultured Eubacteriales bacterium (assembly GCA_949299535.1). Taxonomy (GTDB): domain Bacteria; phylum Bacillota; class Clostridia; order Oscillospirales; family CAG-272; genus UMGS731. Next base: position 109,776 of record CASGAQ010000004.1, read on the forward strand.
CTGATGTGCTCAATATACTCCTTCAAATTCTCGACGATGGCAAAGTTACCGACTCTCACGGCAAAGAAGTTGATTTCTCAAGCAGTATAATAGTTATGACGACAAATGCCGGAGCAAGCATGGCGACAAATACCCCCGGCTTTGGAATGAGCGAAAAGAGCATGGCGGAAAACAGAACGGAGCGCGCTCTTGCAGAGTTCCTTCGTCCCGAGTTTCTCAATCGCGTAGACGAGATAATAACATTCCGTCAGTTGGATAAGGACGATTTTGCTCGCATAGCGTCGAATATGATAAACGACCTTCGTGCTGCTCTTGCAGAAAAGGGAATAGGTGTTTCCTGCACGGACGCCGCTTTGGCGCTCATTGCTGAAAAATCTTTTTCCACCAAATACGGTGCCCGCAATATGAGAAGGTTTATCAGCCGCAATATAGAAGACATAGCGGCGGAGAAGATAATAGCGGCATACGACAGAGATGTCAAAGAGATCGTTATAGATGTAAACGGTGAAGAACTCTCTGTTGAGGTAAAATAAAAAAGCAGTTTTTGGGTACACTTCGTATGGAAGCAAAAGAGGTAGAGAACGTGGTTTCTCTACCTCTTTTGTATTTTCCAACGTTGTAAATGCATGGAACGGTGAGTGAAATGATTGTTTTTGAACATATTCTTTTTATAAACTTGTTGAAAAATACTTGACAAAATCATATATAGATACTATAATTGTATTATCGTTTTAACAAACTAAAACGAAATAAATTTACATTTTGAAAAGAGATTTTTATTATGAAAAAGATTGTTTCTCTTGCGCTTGCTATGACAATGATATTCTGCTCGATGTTTATGTTCGCAGGTTGCGGAAAAGAAGATAATGTGCTCACCTGCGGCGTCACGATTTTCGAAAAAATGAACGAACAGGACGAAAACGGAAATTGGACAGGTTTTGAATGCGATTTTGCAAGAGCTGTCGGAGAACTTATCGGCATGGAAGTGGAATTTCAGATAATCGACTGGGAACAGAAATATTCCGAACTCAACTCCGGTAAGATCGATTGCATTTGGAACGGATATACCGCTAACTCTTCTGACGACGGTGTTGAAAGAAAAGACCTCGTTGACTTGTCTTATTGCTATATGCTCAACCAGCAGTGCATAGTTGTTAAAAAGTCAAACCTCGATTCTTACAAGAGCGAGGCTGATCTCGCAGGTAAAAAAGCGGCTGTTGAAGCAGGAAGCGCCGGTGCTGCATATGCTGAAGGTGTTATCGGCGAAAATGGAGATATGGCTACTTTCTCCGCTCAGATAAATACTTTCCTTGAAGTAAACTCCGGCAAATCCGATTTTGCTGTTGTCGATATAATTCTCGCTAAAAATATATGCGGAAATGGCGACTATGAAGACCTTGTTATCGTTGACGCCATCGAACTTCCCGCTGAATTCTATGCAATCGGTTTCAAGAAGGGCAGCGAACTTACCGCAAAAGTAAACGAAGCTATAAAAACTCTCAATGACAACGGCAAACTCCTTGAAATTGCAAAACAGTACGGTTTAGAAAACAGCCTTAATGTCGTTCTCACTTACGAAGAGTAATGATCTGAAAAAGATATATTTTTAAGTTCAGGATATATTAAAATGAGTTTTTGGGAAGTTACACTAAGCTTATTGGGCGGACTTAAATGGACTTGCCTTATCTTTGCTTTGACTTTGCTTTTTGCGTTGCCTTTGGGATTGGTCATATCTTTCGGTTCAATGTCAAAATTCAAACCTATTTCATATATCACAAAGATTTTTGTTTGGATAATACGCGGTGTGCCGCTCATGCTACAGATATTCGTGGTATTCTATGTGCCTGGTCTTCTTATTGACGGTTTTTCCGGATTCGACAGATTTCCCTCTGTATTGATAGCTTTCGTTATAAACTACGCTTGCTATTTTTCGGAGATTTACCGCGGAGGTATTGAGAGCATATCAAAAGGGCAGTATGAAGCGGGAGAAGTTCTCGGCATGACAAAGTCGCAGATATTCTTTAAAGTTGTACTCATGCAGGTAGTAAAACGCATAATTCCTCCTATGTCAAACGAGATTATAACGCTTGTTAAGGACACGGCTCTTGCCCGCGTTATCGCTATTATGGAGATACTCAATGTGGCTCAGACTTTCGCCAGCAAGGGACTTGTATGGCCTATATTCTATACCGCTGTATTCTACCTTGTTTTTGTCGGTCTGCTTACGCTTCTTTTCGGATATTTCGAGAAAAAGCTCTCCTATTATAAATCATAAGGGGAATAGATATGGCTTTTTTGGAAGTTAAAAAGATAACAAAGAAATTCGGAAAGACCGATGTTCTAAAAGGTATAGACCTTTCTCTTGAAAAAGGACAAGTCCTTTCCATAATAGGTTCTTCCGGAAGCGGTAAGACAACGCTTCTGCGCTGTCTGAACTTTTTGGAAACTCCCGATACTGGTGAGATATACGTCGATGGAGAATGTATATTCAATGCGGCGGATACCACAAAAAAATCCTTTGCCGAAATACGTGAGAAAAGACTTAGTTTCGGTTTGGTCTTCCAATCGTTCAACCTTTTTCCACAGTATTCGGTAATGGGAAATCTTACGCTTGCACCGAGACTTCGCGCTAAAGAGGAAGTTAAGTCAGGCAAACTCGGCTCTGCCGCGCTTAAAGAGAAATATGCGGCGATAGATGAGAAAGCAAAGTCGATACTTGCCTCTGTTGGTTTGTCAGAAAAAAGGGATTCGTATCCCTGCGAGCTTTCCGGCGGACAACAGCAGCGTGTTTCTATCGCCCGTGCGCTCATGCTGGATCCGGACATATTATTTTTTGATGAACCTACAAGCGCTCTTGATCCGGAGATAACCGGTGAAGTGCTGAAGGTCATAAAGAGTCTTGCTGCTCGCAACATGACAATGATAATCGTTACGCATGAGATGAATTTCGCACGCGAGGTTTCAGACAAAATAGTGTTTATGGACGAAGGCATCGTTGCGGCGGAAGGTACGCCGGATAAGATTTTTGAAAGCTCCAATGAAAGACTGCATGCTTTTCTCTCTGCTTTCGGAGGCGCGTCAACTTAATCAAATAAAGCACTTTTGAAAAAAATCAAAAGTGCTTTTTGCGCGTTTTCGGTCTGATTATTTACAATTAAAAATCAGCCTTGTGTTGAATTTTTTGTCGACATATGGTATAATATACAATATACACATTAAAGCCTTGTGAGCAAGTATATTTACTTCACGGTATATAACAGTCACGTTACAAAATCTTTTAATATTTCGGCTTATAATGAGGAAATACACAGCATGAAAGAATATATATTCAATATGATAACAAATCCGTATTTGATAACGGCAGTATCTTCATGGGCGATAGCACAGATATTGAAAACTATAATTTATTTTATTGTAAATAAAAAATTTGATATAAACCGACTGTTCGGCGACGGCGGTATGCCCAGCGGACATTCGGCAACAGTCACTTCACTTGCCGTGATAACATCTTTGATGAACGGAACCGGAAGCGTTGATTTTGCAATAGCCGCTATACTTGCCATAGTAGTCTGCCATGATGCGATGGGTGTACGCAGGGAAACCGGAAAACAGGCTGTGGTCATAAATGACTTGATAGAGATACTCAGGCTTTCTCCTAAAGATGAACTGCGCGAAGTAAAGCTCAAAGAATTTGTCGGTCATACGCCTGTTCAGGTTTTTGCCGGAATAATGGTCGGCATCGCCAATGCGGTTATCATGTACTTTTTATTTACTTGAAAAACGACTTTCCGAAAAGAAAGTTATTTTTTTATCGTGATATTGAAATTTCATATTTGTTCTTTAATATAATAATTGCAGGATTGATTATTTATGTAAAAGATGTTATAATATTCAAAAATGTAAGTTATTGATTTTAGTTTACGCCGATATAGCAAATTTAATATATTTAAAGCTAAACTTAAACTTTTTGAAAGAAATAATATGGTATAATTCAAATATATAGGAATAAATTTATAATTTTGGTATATTGTATTGCTTTGGAGAAATAAGTTTATGAAAATTTTGATAACAACGGATTTATTTACAACAGATACAAACGGTGTGGTAACTTCTGTCAAGAATCTTTATGATGAAATGAAAAAACGCGGTCATGACGTGAGGATACTCACCATATCAGATACTTCACGCAGCCGCAAAGAAGGAGACATATATTATATTCGCTCTGTATCGCTCGACCTGATATATCCCAATGTCCGTATGCCCGTGTCATATCATCATCGTCTTATAAAAGAACTTATCGACTGGACGCCTGATATTATTCACAGCCAATGCGAACTGTTCAGTTTCCAGTTTGCGTTGCATATAGCGAAAGTTACGGGCGCGCCTATCGTGCATACATATCATACCATGTACGAGCAATATATAACATACGTTATACCGAGCGAGCGCATAGGAAAGCTAATTGTACGCGCTATATCGAGAAACAGGCTCAGAAAAGTGGAACGCGTTGTAGTTCCTACGGGTAAAGTAGAAGACGTGCTTGTAAAATACGGTATAAGACAGGGTATCTCCGTAGTCCCGAGCGGTATAGATCTTGAACAGCACAAGATAAGGCTCACGGAAGATGAACGCAAACAAAAGAAGCGCGATCTTGGCATATCAGATGACAGCATTGTTTTGCTCAGTTTGGGAAGGCTCGGAACAGAGAAAAATGTCGACGAGCTTATACGCTATTTTGCCAAAGCCTCTGAGGAAAGAGAAGATCTCGTTTTTCTTATTGTCGGAGACGGTCCTGCAAAAAGCGATCTGGAATATCTCTGCAAAGAGCTGGAAATTTCAGATAAAGTAATATTTACCGGTATGGTAGAACCGTCGAAGGTGCACGAATACTATCAGCTCGGTGATATATTTGTAAGCGCTTCCACAAGTGAAACACAGGGACTTACATATATCGAGGCGGCGGCAAACGGACTTCCGTTGCTTTGCAGAAAGGATCCGTGTCTTAAAGGCGTCATAGAACAGGGCGAAAACGGGTTTGCATATAATAACGAGGACGATTTTTATAACTTTCTTTTTAAGATGATATCAAGTAAAGCATGGCGTAAGATAGCCGGAAAATGCAGCGAAGAGCTTGCCGATAATTTTGGGAAGAGAGGCTTTGCTCGTTCGATAGAACAGATATACATATCCGTTTTGGAAAAAGAATCGGTTGGGGGTTAATGTATTGAATATAAAATATAAATTGAGAGAATATAATGTTTCTTATCAGTCTATGTTCTGGCTTTTTATAATTGGCAGCGTTATAGGTTTTATACTTGAAGGTATATGGCATATTATAAGAAAAGGAAGCTGGGAAAGTCATTCTGCGACCGTATGGGGGCCGTTTTGTATAATATACGGTATTGCCGCGATAGTTCTGTATATCGCCGCGATTTTTTTGAAGGACAGGAATATATTTTTTCAAATGGTAATATGTGCCGTCACGGGTTCTGCGATAGAATATTTTTCAAGTCTTTTTCAGGAAGTTTGTTTTGGTTCCACTTCATGGAATTACAGCAAACAGATGTTCAATATAGGAGGACGCATAAGCCTTAGAATGACGATACTATGGATGCTTCTCGGAATAATTTTTATTAAATTGATGTTTCCTGTTTTGGCGAAGCTTGTTGCCGGAACCCGCAACAGAAGAAAAGATATTTTATGCTTATGTTTTTCTTTTTTCATGGGTTTGAATCTTTTTGTGACATCGGCGGCTGTTCTTCGCTGGGGAGAGAGGATTGATAAACCCAATATACTGCCGAGAAGTTCGGTAGAAGCGTTTTTGGACGAAAAATTCGATAACGAACGCATGGAGAAGACTTTTCCCAATATGGTTTTCAAGGATAAATGATTTTAAAGTTTTTTTACTTTAATTGAATTATCGAGGTGTTTTGAAATGGAAGAAAAATACGCTTGTTTGTGCTGCGGAGAAAAAACTCTTCCGTCAAAAGCGGAGGAGGCGATAGCCTATATTTGTCCTGTCTGTTGGTGGGAGAACGATGTTTTTTTAAAATCAGATGATGAGCCGAGCGACGAAAATCATCAGCTCACTCTGAATCAGGGAAGAGCAAATTATCAAAAATGCGGCATATCTTATCCTGAACTTATTATATGGTGGGCGGATAACGAAATTAAGTCTTACAGCGAACTCATGCTTATGATGAGCGAGAAAAGTAACTTCTTTGAGATACATTGCTGGGAAGATGAGAATGAAGCGATTGAGTTGGCGCTTCAGTACGGAAAATTAAAACGAACGTCATGGCATAACGGAAAAGTGATATTCGGAAGAGTTACAACTGAGTTTAAGAATATGCTTGCTTCGTTGCCGGCAACGTGCGGTGACAAAAAAACCCCGTTTTTTTCGGTGTTTTTTGACAATGGATTCAGTAGTGAACATTACGGAACGGAGATCAACTACTTTGACACGTCCGGGCTTTTTGAGGAAGATATGGCAGAAAGCTGAACGAACTTCAAAACAAAAAAGCAATACCGTAATGGTGTGCACACTTAGCGGAGAAATCACAAAATATTTACCTAACACACGGTAGGGGCGAACTGTGTTCGCCCGCGGGAGACCGCAGGTCTCCCCTACGGATAAACGAATTTGATCCGCAGAAAACAAATAGATACCCCGACAGATTAAAGTCTGTCGGGGACTTTCATATAGATAGATATGCTCCCTTAAATTGAAATCCACATGATTTTGCAGTGTTAAAGGATGCTATATTAGTTTTTACACAACTATAACAATAAACCATGTTTTCATTTGTAGCACATATCGCTGAAAGCAATCGTTTAGCGTATCCTTTTTTACGTTGCATTCTGGTTACATATATGTTTATTGTTGATATGCCACGGGTCTTTTGCTCAAAAGATTGCACAAATCCAACTAAACTATTATCAATAAACAGTCCAAGATTTACTGTATGGGTATCATTCATATAATCATTGTAATATGTCAAAAATTCTCTGGCAATATTTTGACCGATTTGATTATCGTCGGTCTCGTATGAACAGCACTTTTTAACACACTCATAATCATCTATTGTTAGTTGACGAATAGATTGGTCGCTGTATGGAAGATATTCTCGCGCAAGCTTATATGCGCCGCGCTTGTCCTTTAATTTTTCCGGTATGTTATTCCAAGTAAGTACCATAAGGCTTTCAGTATCTGAAGCCATAAACTTTGATACTTCTTCTATTGCAGAAGAAAGATCAGATTCAGCGCTTATGGCATGTATATGCCAGTCAGAATCATTTTTTACAACAAGACACCCATAAGTCATATATATGTCAAGAGCAACTTCTCCTGAAAAATTATCATAATAAATGTAAGATTGTTCCTGTGAAACATACTGCGCTTCAGAAGAAAAAAACACTTCTCTTGCTTCGCTTAAAGAAATTCGATTCATGTTGTATGCACCTTTGTTAAGTTCTTATTTATCAATCTAATTTATCGCCAGTTTCGCCTTTGTATTACAAATGCGTCGGGCAAAGCCCATACCCCTTATTCCTCTGTGTATAATTCGTCGTAATACCAACGGATAGGGTTTTCGTAAATGTAATTCAATCGAGTTTCGTAATCCTTTATATTCCGTATCACGTGTTCAATAAAAGATTTTTGCCAAATAGGTTTACAAACCTTTTTTGTGATCGCTCCTTTGAACTGCTTCACCATACGTTCCACCGTAGGGGCGACCTGTGGTCGCCCGTATTCATCGGCAGAAATAACAACCATTATGTGTAGGTGATTCGGCATAATTACATAGGAATACAATGATACCGCAGGATACGTTTGATTCCAAAGTTCCAATTCGTCTAAGACAGTCTTGCCGATATTGGATAACGGCAGATTTTGCGGGCGAACACAGTTCGCCCCTACGGAACACCATTTGAATGTCTGCGGATCAATCGAGCCGTTCCAAAAGTAATTTTTTCTGTTTTCCGTACAGATGGTTACAAAATATGCACCGGGAGAACTATAATCATAATTCTTGAGCCGTATATCTTTTCTTTTCGGCAATTCTTTTTCTTTATCCATTTGCATCACCCACACCATTATAACACAAATCGGCAGAGAAAACAAGTTCTCTGCCGAAGTTTTTGTGCCTGCCAGTTCTCCGCTAAGAATGCAGAGAGAAATGGCATTGCTTTTTTGTTTTGTTATTCTGTTATTTCGATTTCGTCTTTTATGCTGACGGTGATCTTTTTTCCGCAGTTGCCTGCTGCCGTTTTCATTATCTGACGTATGGCGCGTGCGATTTTACCATGTTTTCCTATAACCTTGCCCATGTCGTCAGGGGCAACGGAAAGTTCAAGCGTGACATGATCGCCGTCGGTCTTTTCTGCGATGACGATTTCATCAGGGTTATCGACAATGGCGCCTGCAATATTTGCAAGCGTTTCTTTAAGGTTTGTCATTAGTCAGTCACCCCGGAAGATTATTCTGTGACGCCGGCCTTTTTAAGAATGGATTTTACAGTATCTGTGGGCTGAGCGCCGTTTTTGATCCAAGTTTTTGCCTTTTCTGCATCAATTTTGATTTCAGCAGGCTCTGTGAGGGGGTTGTAGTAACCGAGCTCTTCAACGAATCTGCCATCGCGGGGAAAACGAGAGTCTGCAACAACGATACGGTAGAAGGGCGCTTTTTTGGAACCGATTCTTGTAAGTCTGATTTTAACTGCCATGTTAAATATCCTCCGAAAAATATGTTTTATATAATAATTTTATTTATAAATTTTCAATAACATCGGTCATTGAATAATTATACGGTAGTAAGAGTTTTAAAAAGGAATTTTTCCGAATTTGCCGAATCTTTTGCCGCTCGTCATCTGTTTCATCAGTTTATTTGTTTGATCGAATTGTTTGAGCAGCTTGTTTACTTCTTCGACTGTTGTACCTGAGCCGCAGGCTATACGTTTTTTTCTTGAAGAGTTTATGATATCCGGTTTTTCACGTTCCGCAGGAGTCATTGAAAGTATGATAGCCTGCATTCTGTCGATTGCATTTTCATCGACTTTTGCGTCTTTCAGCGCGCCGGGTTTCATTCCGGGAAGCATTCCTACGAGAGAGTCGAGAGAACCCATTTGTTTAAGTTGTTGGAACTGATCCAGATAATCTGTGAGAGTAAAACGCGATTTGCGGAGTTTTTCTTCAAGCTCAGCCGCTTTTTTCTCATCAAAACTCTGCTGGGCTTTTTCGATAAGAGAGAGCATATCTCCCATGCCGAGTATTCTTGACGCCATTCTGTCTGGATAAAAGGGTTCTATTGCGTCAAGCTTTTCGCCTGTGCCTATATATTTGATAGGTTTGCCGGTGACGTATTTTATCGACAGCGCCGCACCGCCGCGGGTGTCGCCGTCCATTTTAGTCATGACGACGCCGGTGATGTCCAACAGACCGTTGAATTTTTCGGCTACGTTTACTGCATCCTGACCTGTCATGGCATCTACGACAAGCAGTATCTCTGTCGGCTCAAGAGCATTTTTGATATCAATAAGTTCCTGCATCATGTCGTCGTCGACGTGCAGACGGCCGGCTGTATCGATAAAGAGCATATCACAGCCTTGGTTTATACATTCTTTGAGAGCATGTTCTGCGATTTTTACTGCATTTTTGCTGTTTTCCGTAAAAACGGGAACGCCGACGGCTTCTCCGACGACCTGAAGCTGTTTGATAGCTGCGGGACGGTATATATCGCAGGCGGCAAGCATGGGACGTTTGCCGTCTTTTTTGAAAAGTGCGGCAAGTTTTGCCGTGTGAGTCGTTTTACCCGCGCCCTGAAGACCTACCATCATTATAATTGTCGGCGGTTTGGGAGCTATCTGTATTTTAGAAACGGTGCTTCCCATCAAAGCGGTAAGCTCCTCGTTTACTATCTTTATGACTTGCTGCGCGGGAACGAGAGATTCAAGCACTTCGGACCCTACGGCGCGTTCAGTTACCGTATTTATAAAGCTGCGTACAACTTTAAAGTTTACGTCAGCTTCGAGCAACGCGAGTTTTACCGCACGCATACCTTCGCGTACATCTTTTTCCGTGAGCTTTCCTTTATTTTTAAATTTTTTGAAAGCTTCGGCGAGTTTTTCTTGGAGATTTCCGAACATTTTTACTCCTTTATAAGTCTTCCCGCGCACGTTATATACGAGAGAAGACGGTCAAATTCACTGCTTTCGTTTGTGTATCTTTCTTTGAGCGCGTTTGCAATGCCGGCGGCTGTTTCAAGGTTCTCGCTTATTGCGGCGAGTTTTTTTGAAAGACCGAGTTTTTCTTCATACGAAACGAGGACTTCTTCGGCGTGTTTTATGGCGTATCGTACGCCTTGGCGGGAAAGACCTGTGCTTTGTGCTATTTCCGCAAGAGAAAGGTCTTCGTTGTAGTAAAGACCGAACATATTGCGTTGATCCTCAGTGAGCAGAGCGCCGTATATGTCGAAAAGCACTACAAGACGCAGATTTTTTTCAAACATACTTAAAAAACCTCGCTTTTTATCTGTAAAGCAAATGACTTTACATAGTATATCACCGAAGTTTTTCTTTGTCAAGTGTTTTTTTATTTTTCTTTGATATCGACGCTCCACGCGATTTTTTCATATACGGCAAAAGTTGACATATATATGTGTTTTTTGTTATAATTAAAATTAAAAAATATGTCAAAAAATAATTTTAGATAAAAGGGTGTATTATGGAACCGAAAGATTATATCGTAACAAAAATTGAGGGAGAATACGCATATATTCGTGAACTCGGCGGAGGCGAAGATTCCGAAGTTTTCATTGCTTTAGCGCTTTTGCCTTTCGGCATAGATGTCGGAACGAAACTGCACTGCGAGTTTTTCGAGTATACCGTTATCGAATAATAATATTTTTTCAAATGTGATTTTGTCACTTTATTTTTTTCTCAAATGTGTTATTATGATGCTGCAAGGACAAGGAGGGTGATAAAATGCTATTTGATTTTTGGAAAAGACCTGATATAAATAAAGGCGTTGAGGAATATAAAAGCACAGAAGGAGCAATACTTCTTGACGTCAGAACGAAAGAAGAATATATAAGCGGGCATATTCCCCAAAGTATAAACATAGATGTCGGTATGATAGGCAATGCAAACTCAAAGATAAAAGATATTTCAACGCCTGTTTTTGTATATTGTCACAGCGGCGCAAGAAGCAGTTCGGCACTAAACGCATTGAAAGGAATGGGGTATACGAATGTCAAGAATATAGGCGGTATCATCGCGAACTCAGGAAAATTGGAAAGAGGTGTTTAGAATGAAAGTTATAATCGTAGGCGGCGTTGCGGGCGGCGCGTCATGTGCCGCAAGACTCAGGCGTCTTGATGAACATGCCGATATAGTTATATATGAAAGAAGCGGTTACATCTCTTATGCAAACTGCGGTTTGCCTTATTATATAGGAGAAGTGATAACCGACAAAAGCGACTTGACTTTGCAGACTGCGAAAAGCTTTTACGACCGCTTTCGTGTTGAGGTAAAAACAAGTCATGAAGTATTCGATATAGATTCTGAAAACAAGATAGTTTCAGTGAAGAATCTCAAAACCGGAGAAGATTTTACAGATTCATATGATAAGCTTGTTCTTTCTCCGGGCGCAAAAGCGATAAAGCCGAATATTCCGGGTATCGACAATAAAAACATTTTTACATTGAGAACTGTCGAAGATGCGTTTCGCATCTATGATACGATAAAAAATATGAATGCAAACTCTGCCGTGGTGGTAGGCGGCGGATTTGTCGGTATAGAAGCGGCGGAAAATCTGAAAGAACTCGGTCTTGACGTGACTCTTGCCGAAGCGGCAGATCAAGTGCTTTCAATCTTTGACCGCGATATGGCGGCGCAGATACACATCTCGATGAGAGAACACGGAATAGACCTTATCCTCGGAAGCGGGATTGCCGGTTTTGCCTCGGAGTCGAATAAAGTTGTCTGCACCTTTGCTAACGGCAAAAAGATTTCCGCCGATATAGTTTTGTTGGCGATAGGAATCGCGCCTGACACTTACCTTGCCGACAAGGCAGGGCTTAAAAAAGGAGTGAAAGGCAGTATAGTCGTCGATGAAAAAATGCAAACATCAGATCCCGATATATATGCAGTAGGCGACGCTGTTCAAATCGAACATTTTATAACAAAACAAAAGACGATTATCTCTTTGGCAGGTCCTGCAAACAAGCAGGGCAGGATAGCCGCAGACAATATTGCAGGATATGAAAGCAGATATAAAGGAACTCAAGGTTCGTCCATAATCAAGATATTTGATATGACGGCGGCTTCTACCGGTATAAACGAAAGGACTGCAAAGGCGCTGGAGATCGAGTATGATAAAATTATCCTCTCTCCCATGTCGCATGCTTCGTATTATCCCGGCGGAAAAGTTATGACTATGAAAGTCCTCTTTGAAAAGAGTACTGAGAATATACTCGGCGCGCAGATAATAGGTTTTGACGGAGTAGATAAGCGTATCGATGTTATCGCAACGGCGATACGCGCCGGAATGAAAGCAACGGAGCTTGCAGAGCTCGAACTTGCGTATGCTCCCCCGTTTTCTTCTGCAAAAGACCCTGTAAACATGGCAGGATTCATTATCGAAAACATTGTGACGGGTAAAGTCAAACAATTCTACACAGACGATTTGGAGAAGCTGAGAAATGAAAAAAACGCATTTCTGCTCGATTCGAGAACAAGGGCGGAGTATGCAGCAGGTCATGCAGACGGATTCTTAAACATTCCCGTTGATGAACTTCGTCAAAGAGTAGATGAAATACCTAAAGACAGACCTATATATATAATGTGCCAGAGCGGACTTCGCAGTTATATAGCTTCGCGTATACTGTCCGGGATGGGTTATGACTGCTATAATTTTGCAGGAGGATATCGTTTTTACTCTATAACTGAAAAAGAAAAACACATAAATTCTGAAAGTTTTCCGTGCGGAATGGGTAAATGCGTGAATTGAAAAAATAATATGATAGATGATCTTAAGGAGGAATAAAAATGTCAGTAATAAAAATAAGTAAAAACAATTTCGAACAGGAGGTATTGAAAAGCGACAAAAAGGTTCTGCTTGATTTTTATGCGGATTGGTGCGGACCATGCAGAATGGTATCTCCGATAGTTGATGAGATAGCAAGCGAACACCCTGAGTACAAAGTCGGCAAAATAAATGTAGACGAGCAGACAGAATTGGCTTCAGATTTTCGTGTTATGAGCATTCCTTCTCTTTTTGTACTTCAAAACGGAAAAATTATAGACCGTGCTGTCGGCGCAAGGAGCAAAGAACAAATACTGGCAATGCTTAAATAAAATTAAGACCGCAGGCTTTTCAACAGCCTCGCAGGGAAATTTTTTGCAGAAAACGGTGCAACCCCGAAAATGGATTACACCGTTTTCTCTTTTATTATGAGAATAACCTGATTTTACATTTTTTGTTTGGAGATATTGACAATAATGATTGTCCATAGTATAATTAGCATAGCAAAGCATTAGTATAACAAGGTATATGGATAGGAGAAAGCGATTTTGGATTATAAATATGAGCAGCAATTCAAAAAAGGTGCATTGGAAATGGTTTTGTTGTCTATCATTTCTCGTAATCGTACTTATGGATATGAGATCATCTTAAATCTTAATAACTCAGGAGATCCGTTATTTAGGAACATTAAAGAGGGAACTCTGTATCCGGTACTATATAGATTAGAGGACTCCGGTTTAGTAACCAGCGAACTATCTGTTGCCGAAACTAACGGGAGAACAAAAAAATATTATAAAATTACAGATTTAGGAATGAGTGTTTTGCAAGATATGAAAACCTTTTGGCAATCTTATAAGACTTGTATTGATAAACTCATGGAGGTTTAAATAATGGATAAAGAACATTATGTCAAAAAAATTCTTAAACATATTAAAACGACGGATAAGATAAAAGAAAGAATTAGAGCGGATATTTTAACCGACATTGAAAGTAAGGAAGAAAGCGGTTTAACAATAAATGAGATCATTTTGCAAATGGGAAGTCCCAAAGAAGTTGCAAATGATTTTAATCAAAATTATCCCGAATGTGTTTTTAAAAATAAAAGGCGCAAAATGGGAGTGTTCACAATCATTTGCGCTGTTATCTCAACCGTATGTTTGTTTGTTGGAGTTGTTGGTAGATTTGTTTATTTAAATTGCAACGGTGCTATATACATAGGCGGAGCTGACAAGCCAACGGACATTAAGGTGATTTCCGAGCCTATTTCTGCGTTGACAATATATAATGGATTGATAAAGACAGCGACGGTGATTTTACTTATTACCGTTTTAAGTGCAATTTATTTTTTCATAAAGTACAGAAAGAAAGATCTCTGATAAAAATTCGATGGTGGCAAATGTTTTTCAAACATAATTTACAGGAGGAAAGTTGTTATGAGTATTCATTTCGGAAAAAAGGTATTAAAATCAGGAAAGTGTGTTGCTTTTTGTTTGTGTTTATTTTTAGGTTTGTCATTGTTAAGCGGTTGTTCTTCCAACACCATATCAAAAAATGAACAACGGAATTTAACACCATATAGCCTATACGGAAGTAATAACGATTGGGAAATCAGTTGCGTGGTACGGGAAATGACAACGGAGGAAAAAAATAAAGAGCTGCAGGAACTGGAAAAGGACTGGAAAGCAGAAGAAGAACTTTTGCTTTCACAGGAAGCCGGTAAGGAACATTATGAGCTGATCAAGCAGCAGCATGAACAAATAAAGCAAGAACTAAAAGAAAAGAAAGCATATATTTCAACGATAACCGGTATCTGTCGCAATAAGGACATGGACGGGCAAACATTTGATTATCAGTTGACAGACGAGAAAAATAACAAAGTTGTATCGGGCACGCAGACAGTTTCTTTTTCAACAGTCGGACAATGGTATTCCAGTTGGCAGACAGAGACGCACACGGAAAATGGTATGTTTATTCCTCCGTTAGAAAAGGCGGAAATGATTATCAATATAGGGGAGGAAAAAATCACCATTCCTTTGGAACTGTCAGAACATAAAGAAATAACTCTAACAGCAGGAGAATAAATTTTATAAATCATTTAAAAAAAGTGCATATATTTCTGCGGAAATGACAGTTGCGGAAACCGAAAATGACTTTTTGAGAAATCGTGTGATTTTTTTTGTGTTTATAAGTGTCATCGCAATATATCTTACTGCCGTTTAAGCAGTTCAAAATGATTTTTTCGGCTTACCAGAATACCTTTTTTTCGCAGT
>CASGAQ010000005.1 GCA_949299535.1 uncultured Eubacteriales bacterium
TTAATTATACCAAAAAGCAAGCGGATGCTCAATACCTTTCGGTAAATAGCATCCGCTTTTTCTGTTTTGGGGCTATCTTAATGAGACAGCCCCTTTTTAGGGTCGACATAAGCTGTATAATTGGTGTAATAAACAACATGTCCGGGAGCTGAGCCGGAGGGTTTTTTTACGTTTTTTGCAAGAGTATAATCGACCGCAACATTTTCCCCGTCGCGCAAACTTGAATAATAAGCCGCTATCTGAGCCGCCTGCGTAAATTCCGAAGCGTCGGGGTCTTCCCCTTCGTCGCACACCATTACGACATGAGAACCGGGTTTGTTCTTGACATGGAACCACCAGTCGCTCTTTTTTGCAAGCTTCGTTGTGATAAAGTCGTTTTGGATATTGTTCTTGCCGCAAAGCACTGTATGGCCTCCGTCCGTCGTAAATTTGAGCGGTATAATATCGGCTTTCTTCTGTTTTTTTCCGGTTCTGTCGTCTTTAGCTCTGGATATAAATCCGGCTTCGGCAAGCTCCGCCCTTATTTCGGCTATATCGCGTTCGTTTTCAGCAAGGGATATGGCAGTCTCGACTGTCTCAAGGTAAGCTATCTGAGCGGTCGCCTCTTTAAGCTGCGACGAGAGTATATCTTTTGCTTTTTTGAGTTTTGTATATTTTTTAAAATATTTGGCGGCATTTTGAGAAGCCGTCAGTTTTATATCAAGAGGAATCTTTACAGTTTCCATCTCTTCGCTGTAATAGTTCACGACCTCGCAGCTGGCGCTCTTTCCCGTGAGCATATAGAGAGATGAAGTTATAAGATCGCCCCAAAGCTTATATTTGTCCGCTTCACGACATTCGAGCAGATCACGTTCAATATATCCGATCTTTTTCACAAGTCTTGCTTTAGAGTTTGCGGCGATAAGCGAAACATCGTGAGTTTTCGCTTTCATCACCGCTATCTTGTCGCGTTCGCCGAAAAATTCGTCAAGAAGTTCCGAAAGCGTGGGAAAAATTTTCTTTTGCATACTCGTGCCGTACTGTAAAATATCCATAAACGAATATTCCATCGGCGTTCCGTCGTCAGATATGAGCATGACAGGCGTGTACCCTTTGTCGAGCGAATCGCAATAATCTTTAAGACTGACAAATAATGCAGGGATATCAGTCTCTCCTATCTCTTTTCCGAGCGCGCCGGCGCGGTAAGCTATTTCGCGCGTTATCAGCGGCGAAAGACCTATATAGTTTGCAAGAAGAAAATTTTCCGCCGTCTTGTTTTTCACAAAGCCTGCGGCACGCAGGCAAAAGCCTTCTTCGCTCTCCTGCATAGGAAGTATCTTTCCCTCCTGCAAAGGCGGAACCTCGTATATCATTCCGGGTAGCACCTGACGTTTTCCACTCGTGCTGAAATCAACGGCGCGAAGCACGCCGAGTATCTTGCGGTTTTCGTCCAAAAGCATGATATTGCTACATTTGCCCATGATCTCCGTAACTATCGTTCTCGTCACGGAAAAACCCATTTCATCGTAAGCGGCAAAATCGACCTCTACCGCGCGTTCGAATCCGTTCTGTCTTACTGCGGCAATGCTTGCGCCGGCCAAATGCTTGCGAAGAAGCATACAGAACATGGGGGAAACCTTGGGGTTTTCAAAAGTCTGTTCCGTCAGACAAATCCGCGCCCGCAAAGGATTTGCGGAAAGAAAAAGCTTTCTCGTTTTTCCCGCCTTATAGCAAATTATAACTATCTCGTCCTTTGAAGGCTCGGTAACTTTTTCAACTTTTGCACCTGTCAGGAGCGCGGAAAGCTCCGCGCATACAGCGTGAGTAAAACCTGCGTCATACGCCATCGTATGGCACCTCCGATCTTATCAAAATCTTATTTTTTCTGTCAACAATAATGTATTTGTCGCTCATAAAAGGTAGTTTTGCCGCCTCGCAGTCGGCGCGCCGCGCGCGCGGAACGACCGAAAGGAGAGTTTCTCTCATCTCGCCTTCGGCAAGAACGCCATCTGAGATTTCTGTCGGAAGCCTGCGCGTTTCTCCCAACAAAAAGTCAAGCGCAAGCCGCGCGCGCACCTCATCGGCGTTGTCCATAAAGCTTTGTGCAAAGGCAAGAATGAGCGTGAACGCGTGCGCCTGCGATATCTTTGATATATCGCGCGTATCAAATCTTTTTTCAAAAAATTCTCCCAATTTTTCAAAAAACTCAAATGCATTTCCGTAGGCAAGGGGAAGCCACGGGAATGTGTTTTTAAACTTTCCGCTGTTTGAAAAGCGTTCGCAAAGTTCATCTGTCAGAGAGAGCTTTTCAAGCTTGTCAAATGAGATGAAGTCTGTTTTAAGCACCTTGTACGGTGGCTTGTCGGAGTATACGATACCGTATCGCTGTGCGTCCTTCTCCATTTCGCAGCCGCACAATATCTTTAAAAATCCGAGCTGAAGCTCGTCGCAGATTCCGTAAGCGTCGTTGAAAGAACGGGCAAAAGATGCATAATCCTCAAAAGGAAGTCCTGCTATAAGATCAAGATGGACAAAAAGATTACCCGATTCATAAAGTCGTTTCGTATATTCAAGCGTCTTTTTAACATCAAGCTTGCGGCGTATAGCCTCAAGAGTTTTCGGATTAGTGCTTTGCAGCCCGATCTCAACACGGAATTTACCTTTAGGAGCGTTAGAAAGCAGTTCGACGGATTCTTCGTCCAGAAGTGAAGCGCATATCTCAAAGTGATATTCCTTTGTGTATTTGTCAGAAGAAAGTCCGCGCCATAATTCTTTTGCCCTTTCAACATTGAAATTGAAAGTGCGGTCGACAAATTTTACAGTCTTTATATTATCGAAGCGTTCAAAACCCAACAAGTCTTTAAGAGCCTGAGCGGCGCTTTTGGCGCGTATTTTATTGTCCGTGGAAGAAAGACAATATGTGCATGAAAAAGGACAGCCGCGCACGGATTCATAATAGACCAGACCGTGAGGCAGCTCTCCGTATTCTCCGTAATATATTCCGCTCTGTTCGAATCCGGCAAACTTATGCGCGTCTATTATACGGTCGCAAAGCTCTCCCGACGCTATTTTTTCGCAGAGCGAGGGAAAAACTTCTTCTCCCTCACCGCGTATGATATATGACACGAAAGGATTTCGTGATAAAAACTCATCTCCGCGAAAAAGCACTTCCGGACCTCCGAAAATTATCGACGCCGAGGGCAGAACTTTTTTTAAAGATGAAGCATAATCCAGCATGTCCTCAATGTTCCAGATATATGAGGAAAACCCGTAAATGTCGGCTTTGGCATTTATAAGGGAGGCGAGTATTAGACCGCGCTTGTCTTTTTGATTTTTTTCTATTATTTCATATTCAAGTCCGTGTCTCTCCATGCCTGCGGCAATGGCGCGCACGGCAAGATTCGTATGCGAATAAGAGCTGTTCAGTGCAAAAAGTACCGTTTTCATAAAATACCCCATCACGATTGAAATGCCGTGCACCGCACGGCATTTCAAAGCGCGTAAAAGCGAATCATAATTTTCCGCATTATCGTTTTACACACAAAATCGCTTGTTTTCTGTTTCTTTTAACCTTGTATATCGCCGTTGAACTGTTCATTGGACGTGCGTGCCTCGTTATCGCATTGCTCTGCCTCCGAGCGGGCGGAACATGCCGATGTCGAATCAGTTTTCGGCTCGGCGTTTTCCGATATGATATCTTCAGATATTTCAGGCGCGGTATTTTCGTCGCCTGAGCAGTCGGCGCAGATATCGGTGCTTTCAGCACAAGCAACCTGTTCGGGATTTTGATTCGAAATACCCTGAGCCAATACAGGCGCGCGTCTTTTCTTTATTACGGTCAATACTATAACGGCGGCAAAAGCAGCAAATCCGATCCCTGAAAGCACGAATCCAATTACATAGCAGTCGGGCATATATCGAAATTCTATCGTGTGTTCGCCGGGAGTGGATTCAACGGCGAGAAGCGAGCCGAGCACTTTTACCGATTCGACTTTTTCACCGTCGATATAGCAGTTCCAGCCTTCGTCGTAAGGGATGGTCGTAAGAATAAGTTCCTGACCTTCGGGAAGGTTTATAGTGCCTTTTATTTTGGTATTGCCGTATTCTTCGATATCGATAGCCGCATTGCTCAGATAAGAGAGCGCCTCGTCTGCAGCTTCATAATCCATATAGAAGAAATAATATCCTGATTCCTGAGAGAAATATATCACATCATTAAGTGCAAGTTCGACCGTAACGCGGTCGCCTTTGTTAAATTCGCCTATTTCCACTATCTGAGAATGGTTATAATCGCAGACATAAGAGCCGTTTACATATATCTTGCAAGTTTTGCCGAAGTTGTCCATGGGAAAATGAGCGTATATCATTCCGGTATAAGGAGTGACGAATGTGAACTTTACAGTCGGGTCATCTCCGTTCGAAGTATAGCTCTTATAAGGAACGTTCTTCGACTTTTCTTCGCCGTTGTCGTCTATATAGCGGCATACCTGAGTAAAGTTTCCTTCCGTGCAGTCATTTGTAACGGCATATGTGAGTATGGGTTTATACACATCTTTTCCGCTGTAATCGGTGTCGTATAGGAAAGCTTTAATGATATCGTTCTGCGCCTCCGAGCCGTTCGGATAATATGGAGTAGACATTTCGGAAAGCATATCGAGCGTATATTTGCTTACACCGTAAGCAATGGGCAGAGCCTTTGTATTCTGCATTGCGTATATAGTTGAGGACGAAGGAACATGGTCGTAATGTTCCGCGGCGTAATAAGCCGTATCATAAAAATGATCGTCAAGCATGTCGTCCTTCGTTATAACGTATTTTATGCCGAGCAAAGCGTCCGATAAAGCTGTTCCTCCCAGATATTTTGTCCAGTGGGACTGCGAAGCGTATCCAAGGTTGTTGAAAAGTCTTATAACGCTTGCGTTAAGAGTGGAAGTAGAATGAGCTATACCGTTGTAGCCGAAAGCCATACTTTCGTTTTCTCCGCCCTCTCTGCGGTAGATTTTGCTTTCCATACGATAGAAAGAATCATCGTTTTCAGTGACCATATCCACAACGTGCTGTATGCGGTTTATGGCAGCGTTGTAAGAGGAATAATTTTCCTGTCCGTTGGAATCGACATAACTTCCGTAACGCACCATACCGACATCTGAGGTAACATCGCTCAGATTTATAAGACCGCCCGCGAACATTTCCACGCACACCACGGCGGCAAGAACGAAAGTGCCGACATTTTCCAGTTTGTCATTTGATATCAGATAGACGATTATAACGTATATCACGATAAATATTACGGAAAGAAGGATACTCGTAAGATTTTTTGTGCTTGCGTTTGCAAACTGGCCTTGATCCGGATCGATATGATATTTCATAGTCTGAACGACGGAAACAAGCGCCAAAAGCACACCTCCCACGGCGGCGACGCTAACGGGTTTTATCTTTTTGACATCGCACAGCGCGTCCGCGGCAAGCGAGATGACAAAGAAAGAGAAAAGGAACGAATATCTGAAATTAAGCCAGTTCGGCAGACTGAATCCGTGCCATACAAGATCAAATGGATTTATGACAAAGCTGAGCACGAGCAGGAGAAGGACGATCGTAGCGCCTATCTTTTTTCCGGGTTTGACGGAAGGAGCCATATAAAACATAGGCAGAGCGATAAGCGCAAGCATTCCGCTGTATATCATCGGCAGACCGTTTGGCTTTACCGTATCGTAAGAGCCGATGAGCATCTTGTTGAATATTTCAATAAAATCAAAGCGCAGAGCAAAAGTCCAGTTTGTATCCTGGAAATTGTTTTTACCGAAAGAAAGAGAGTACGCCGCGGCGATTATCATAAACGCGCATATAAGGATAGCTACTATCGTAGCCAGCGCTATTCTTGAAAATGTGCGTACACCGCAGCAAGAAGAAAATCTGCGTACAACTCCCCCCTGCTTTGCAGGGTATCTTGCGATAAGCTCGGAACGGTTGACAAAATAATAATACACAAAGTATATGAGCGTGAAAATGCAGACCATATAACCAATATAATAGTTTGCAAGAACGGTAAGAGAGAGCGAAACTATATAAAGAATTATCTTTCGTTCTTTTATAAGGTTTTCAAGTCCGAGTATAAGCAGCGGCAGATAGACGAGAGCGTCGAGCCACATGGGGTTGAGAGTTTGAACCACAGAGTAAGCGCAAAGCGCATACATGCAAGAGAGCGCGAGCGTTTTCATTTCTCCGGGACGTCTTGTTTTATGAATGTAAATTCCGAAAGTAAGACCCATTGAACCTATCTTCATAAGATTTATGAACATCATGGCGTCAGCTATCATACTTTTCGGGAAAATAACGAAAATAAGGTTGTAAAGACTTGCGCCGTAGTAAGCGACGATACCCATAAATTCGCCGCCGAGCGTGCGTTTCCATGAATATAAGAAGCTGCCGCCTTCGGTGAGAAGACTTCTTATTTCTTCATAATAGTAGATATACTGTGCCTGAAGATCCAACATCAGAACGGAGTTGTTACCGAAAGGGTGTACTTCCATACAGGCATAGATACCGAGCATTATCGTGAAAGGCAGCAAGAACGCCGCGATAAGATAGATATATTCGCTTGTTTTGAGCCGTCCGCAGGCTCCGGAAAAGCGCATCAGAACGCCGCGCACACCGCGTTCTCGTTCAAGCGGCAGTAATACCGTGTTATCCTTGTTCATTTTTTCCTCCGAAAGAATAATAAAATAATATCTGAATTATCTGTCGTTTATTATACCATAAATTCTCAGCTATTGGAATAGAAAAATATCAAAAATCGCTCATCTTTTAATTTCTTTATTTCATTACCGCAAAAAATATGGTAAAATTATCGCATAAGCATCTCAAAATACACGGAGGTAAAGCCATGTGGCCTTTCAAAAAGAAAAAACTCGAAGATAAAATATCGTTTCGCCGCGAAATGGCAAAAAAGATAGCCCGACATCGCATACGTTACGTCAGCGAGCGCGAAGGAGACATGGATATTATAATCGGGCGTGACGGCGGCTTCAACATACGCGACGGAGAATTTATCGTCAGCGCAGACAATAAGGTCATATTCCGAGCCAATGTAGACGAGCTTCAGGCATCGGAGCTTATGAGTCTGGAGGGAGCGATACTTTCCGCTCCCGACCTTGAAAACGGCGGGAAGATGCGTACAATAATCGCATATTATGTATATTACAGATAAGGTCGAATATAAAGTTTGATAAAGTCTGAAGAATTTCATAAAATAATTTTGACGGATAAAGTCAAGCGTATCCTCAGGCAAAAAAAGAACGCCCTTTATCGACGTTCTTTTCCTTAAGCATTTCGGGGCTCGATTCGGACGCGCCGATGCCGACGCCGATGCCCGAAACCCAAGCACCTATCGCGGTGCAGCTTTCGCAGAGAGGCGCTTGGCTCGGCTTTCAACTATTTGTCGAAGTTAGAAAGACAATATCTCACATGCATAAATGTAAATTTTTTATTTTTTCAAGACAAACTTTTGTATATATCAAACTTTTTTGTATATTTTTTGTATATATGATATTTACTTTTTTTTCTTCAAGTGGTATCATTAAAATAAATAGTGTTGTTGTAAAAACAATGATGCTCTAAAAATTTACGGAGGTTCTTATAACATGGCAAGAAAGAAAATTTCCATGGATGGCAACACCGCCGCGGCGCATGTTTCTTATGCGTTCACAGAAGTTGCCGCTATCTATCCTATCACACCTTCAAGTGTAATGGCGGAACTAACCGATTCCTGGTCCGCCACAGGTCTGAAAAACATTTTGGGCGAAAAAGTCAAAGTAATGGAAATGCAGTCCGAAGCAGGCGCTGCAGGTACAGTTCATGGCTCACTCGCCGCGGGCGCGCTTACAACAACGTATACCGCATCTCAGGGACTTCTCCTCATGATCCCGAATATGTATAAAATCGCAGGCGAACTTCTTCCCTGTGTAATTCATGTTTCGGCACGCTGCGTCGCTTCCCATGCACTCAACATTTTCGGAGATCACTCCGACGTGTACGCTTGCCGTCAGACGGGATTTGCAATGCTGTGTGAATCCAATCCTCAGGAAGTTATGGATCTTGGCGCCGTTGCTCATCTCTCGACCATAAAAGGCAGAGTTCCTTTCATCAACTTCTTCGACGGATTCCGTACTTCTCATGAAATACAGAAGATAGAAGTCTGGGATTATGCCGACCTTGAAGAAATGGTCGACAAAGACGCCATCGCCGCATTCCGTTCCAGAGCGCTTAACCCCAACCACCCCGTTCTCCGCGGCTCTGCAGAAAACGGAGATATATTCTTCCAGCACAGAGAAGCGTGCAACCCCTATTACGACGCGCTTCCCGATATCGTTGAAGAATATATGAACAAAGTAAACGCAAAAATAGGCACAAACTATAAACTCTTCAACTACTACGGCGCACCGGATGCAGACCGTGTAATAGTAGCGATGGGCTCTTTCTGCGACGTTTCGGAAGAAGTTATAGACTACATGCTTTCAAAAGGCGAAAAAGTAGGTCTTGTCAAAGTACGCCTTTACAGACCTTTCCGTGCGGACAAGCTCATTGAAGCCATTCCCGCAACAGCTAAGAAAATAGCCGTTCTCGACAGAACAAAGGAACCAGGTTCCCTTGGCGAACCTCTCTATCTCGACGTTGTAACGGCTCTTGCAACGGCAGGCAGAACAGATATCAAAGTAGTAGGCGGCAGATACGGTCTCGGTTCAAAGGACACTCCTCCCGCTTCCGTTTTCGCAGTTTTCGAAAATCTTACGCTTGACGCTCCGAAAAACAACTTCACTATCGGAATCGTGGACGACGTCACGAATCTTTCTCTTGAAGAAAAAGATTCGCCCGATACGGCTCCCGAAGGCACTATCTCCTGCAAATTCTGGGGATTGGGCGGCGATGGTACCGTCGGTGCAAACAAGAACTCTATCAAGATCATCGGCGACCATACAGACAAATATATTCAGGCATATTTCCAGTATGACTCCAAGAAAACCGGCGGCGTAACGATATCTCATCTGCGCTTCGGTGATAAACCAATAAAATCCTCATACTATATTACAAAAGCAGACTTCGTCGCTTGCCACAATCCCTCTTATATGCTCAAAGGCTATAAAATAGTTGAAGATGTCAAACCCGGCGGCACGTTCCTTCTCAACTGCCAGTGGAAGGCAGACGAACTTTCCGCAAACCTTCCCGCGTCCGTAAAACGCTATATAGCAGAAAACAATATTAATTTCTATATTGTAGATGCTATCAACAAAGCGCGTGAAATCGGTATGGGCAAACGTACGAATACGATTCTCCAGTCCGGCTTCTTCGCATTGGCAAACATCATGCCCATAAACGAAGCTGTCGAATATATGAAGTATATGGCTAAAAAGTCATACCTCAAGAAGGGCGAAGCCATTGTAGAAATGAACTACAAAGCTATCGACGCAGGCGTTGATGCACTTGTAAAAGTAGACGTACCTGAAGAATGGAAGAATGCAGAAGTTGTTCCCGCCAGTGACGTTGTCATCGGCACACGTCCCGACCTTGTAAACTTTGTAAGCGATATCGTACTCCCTGTTTCCAAGATGCAGGGCGACTCCCTGCCCGTTTCTGCCTTTGCCGGCGAACGCGCAGACGGTACAATGCCTCAGGGAGCTTCCGCATATGAAAAACGCGGTGTTGCGGTTGATGTTCCCGTGTGGATTGCAGAAAACTGCATACAGTGCAACCAGTGTTCCTATGTATGTCCTCATGCGACAATTCGTCCTTTCGCAATGAGCGAAGAAGAAGCTGCAAACGCTCCCAAAGCTACAAAATTCGCTCCCAAGATGATAGGAAAAGGCTGTGAAAACTATAAGTTCACGGTAGCTATCTCTCCTCTCGATTGCATGGGCTGCGGACTCTGTGTAAAAGTATGTCCTACAAAACCGGAAAAGAGAGCGCTTGAAATGGTTCCTCAGGCAACACAGCACGATCAGCAGGCAGTATTCGATTATGCTGTCGCAACAGTATCGAAGAAAGCAACTCCTTTTGCCGATACAACAGTCAAAGGCAGCCAGTTCAACCAGCCGCTGCTTCAGTTCTCGGGCTCTTGTGCAGGTTGTGCCGAAACATCATACGCGCGCCTTATCACACAGCTCTTCGGCGAAAGAATGTATATCTCCAACGCAACAGGCTGTTCCTCCATCTGGGGCGGTTCGGCACCTGCTACACCTTACACTGTAAACAAAGACAGCGGCCGCGGTCCCGCATGGGGCAACTCCCTCTTTGAGGACAATGCTGAGCACGGTCTTGGTATCTACCTTGCACAGAAGACTATCCGCGAAAAACTCATCGGTTATGTAAAGACTCTGCGCGAATCCGTAACAGATGAAGCTAAACTCGCAGTTATAGACAACTATCTGGGCACGCTCGACGACGGTAAAGCAAACGACGCGGCAACAACGGCGCTTGTTGAAATGCTCTCCTCCTGCTGCTGCGAAAACGAACTTAAAGATAAGATACTTGCCGAAAAGGATTACCTCTCCAAGAAGTCCGTATGGCTCTTCGGCGGTGACGGTTGGGCATACGATATCGGCTTCGGCGGTCTTGACCATGTTCTGGCTTCCGGTAACGATATCAACGTAATGGTATTCGATACAGAAGTTTACTCCAATACGGGCGGTCAGGCTTCCAAGGCCTCTCAGATAGGTCAGGTTGCTCAGTTTGCTGCAGCAGGTAAAGCCATAAAGAAGAAAGACCTTGCAAGTATCGCAATGTCCTACGGTTATATTTATGTTGCACAGATAGCTATGGGCGCTGACATGAACCAGACTATCAAAGCTATCTCCGAAGCCGAAGCATATCCCGGTCCTTCCCTTATCATCGGCTATGCACCTTGCGAAATGCACGGCGTCAAAGGAGGCATGGGCAACTGCCAGAGCGAAATGAAACGCGCAGTTGAAGCAGGTTACTGGCAGATGTTCAGATTCAACCCCGCACTCAAAGCAGAGGGCAAAAATCCGCTTACAATAGACAGCAAGCCGCCCATGGCAAGCTATGTTGACTTCATCAAGAGCGAAACACGTTACAGCCGTCTTGAACAGCAGTTCCCCGAAAGAGCAAAAGTTCTTTTTGCAGAAGCGGAGGTTCAGGCGAAAGCTAAATACGAACGCCTTGTCAAGCTCGCTAAGATGTACGAAGACTGATAAATCAAACTTCGCATAAATGTCACTCAAATAAGAGCTGATGTGAGCAGAAATAATAGTCATGACAACTTTGGAACCACCCGCTAAGCGGGTGGTTTTCGGGAGAAACTTTCCAACGTAAAGTTTCTCATACAAAAATAGCCCCGACAGACTTTTGATAAAATCTGTCGGGGCTATTTTTTTATTAGCGGCGGGGAGTAAGCCCCCACCCTACGAATAACAGACATATGATTTCTCCGCTAAGAACATTGCCCTTTGTACCACCGTTTTTTATTTCAATTCAAATAATACCGCTTTACCCTGCTCTATCGATTTTCTTATATCTAGCACACGCTGATTTGACGAACCTCGGAAACGAAGAGATATATCTTTTTTCTCTTCGACAAATTCACCGTCGACCAGCACATCGATAAGAGAAAGCATTTCATCGGTGTATTCACATCTTGCGCGCGACGGGATACTGCCGTTCAGTTCTTCGAAAAGATATCCGGAATAAGCCCAAACATTTTTTTCGGGTAATTCCGCGCGCAAACGGCGCAAAAGACCAATCAATGCGGCTTGATTGCAAGGCTCGAAAGGCTCGCCGCCCAGAAGCGTCAGCCCGGCTATATAGTAAGGCGCAACAGAGGAAATTATATCGTCCTCCACCTCTTTTGTAAAAGGTTCGCCGTATTCGAAATTCCACGTTTCCGGCTGAAAACAGCCTTTGCAATGATGCGTACAGCCGGAAACGAAAAGAGATGTTCTCACGCCCAATCCGTTGGCAATATCATTTTTCTTTATCTGGCAGTAATTCATCAGAGATGCAATACCCTTTCCTTTATCTCCTGCGTACGGCCCTGATTCCAGAACTGCGTTCCGATGTAACCGCAGGTACGTCTGGCAACATTCATTTTAGACTGGTCTTGATTTTTGCAATGCGGGCATTCCCAAACGAGCTTGCCTTCGCTGTCGTTTACTATAAGTATCTCGCCGTCGTAACCGCAGACCTGGCAATAGTCGCTCTTCGTATTGAGCTCCGCATACATGATGTTTTCATATATAAACTTCATAACTGATATTACCGCATCGATATTTCCGTCCATATTCGGAACTTCAACATAAGAAATAGCGCCGCCGGGTGAAAGAGCCTGAAATTTTGCTTCGAGAGCAAGTTTTGAAAAAGCGTCTATCGGCTCAGTCACGTGAACGTGATAGCTGTTTGTAATATAATTCTTGTCGGTAACGCCTTTTACTATGCCGAAACGCTTCTGGAGACATTTTGCGAATTTGTAAGTCGTGCTTTCAAGCGGTGTTCCGTAAAGCGAATAGTCGATATTTTCATCGGCTTTCCATTTAGCGGTATACTCGTTGAGTTTGCGCATTATTTCAAGCCCGAGTTCCTCTCCTTCGGGTTCCGTAAGTTTCTTTTCTATAAGTCCGTAAACACATTCCCAAAGTCCGGCATATCCCAAAGAAATCGTCGAATATCCGCCGTGCAGATACTTGTCTATTTTCTCACCTTTTTCAAGTCTGAGAAGCGCACCGTGCTGCCAGAGTATGGGAGCGGCATCCGAAAGAGTGCCTGTAAGCCTTTCGTGGCGGCACTGCAACGCTCTGTGACAAAGCTCCATACGCTCGTCAAATATCTGCCAGAATTTATCCATATTTTTATGAGCGGAAAGAGCCACGTCAACAAGGTTTATTGTAACAACTCCTTGGTTGAATCGTCCGTAATATTTCGGCTTTCCGTTTTCGTCGATATACGGGGTCAGGAAACTGCGGCAGCCCATGCAGGTATAGCAATGCCCCTCGCCGTTTTTGTCTATTTTATTTTTGAGCATGATCTTTTCCGAGATATAGTCAGGAACCATGCGCTTGGCGGTACATTTAGCCGCAAGTTTTGTAAGATAGAAATATTTGCTGTCCTCGTGTACATTATCCTCTTCAAGAACATAAATAAGCTTCGGGAACGCCGGTGTCACCCATACGCCGTCCTCATTTTTTACGCCCTGATAACGCTGAAGCAGCGTTTCTTCTATAATAAGGGCCAAATCTTTCCTTTCCTGTTCATCCTTTGCTTCGCCGAGATACATAAACACCGTCACGAAAGGAGCCTGACCGTTTGTCGTCATAAGCGTTACTACCTGATACTGAATGGTCTGAACGCCGCGGCGAATCTCTTCGCGGAGTCTGTCCTCCACAATTTTATTTATCTTTTCCTCAGAAGCCGAAGCTCCGAGTTCTTCTATCTCTTTAATAACGGATTTCCTTATCTTTTCACGCGATACCTGAACAAACGGGGCAAGATGAGTGAGGCTTATGCTCTGTCCGCCGTACTGGTTGCTTGCTACCTGCGCGATTATCTGAGTCGCAATATTGCACGCGGTGGAAAAACTGTGAGGTTTTTCTATCTTCGTTCCGCTGATAACAGTTCCGTTCTGCAGCATATCTTCAAGGTTTACAAGATCGCAGTTGTGCATATGCTGGGCAAAATAGTCCGAATCATGAAAATGTATTATTCCGTCCCTGTTAGCCTGAACGATATCTTCCGGCAAAAGGACTCTGTCGGTTATATCCCTGCTGACCTCTCCCGCCATATAGTCGCGCTGAACGCTGTTTACCGTAGGATTTTTGTTGGAATTTTCCTGCTTGACTTCTTCATTATTGCATTCTATAAGAGAAAGTATCTTGTCGTCTGTCGTATTGGCTTTGCGCGCCAAAGAACGAATATATCTGTATTTAATATAGTTTCTCGCAACATTGAACGCACCGCGCTCCATGATTCCGTTTTCCACCATATCTTGTATCTCTTCAACACCGAGTGCGCGTGACATGTTGTTTCCGACAGCACGTATATGAGCTTCTATATCCAGTATATCCTGTTCGTTAAGCCGTTCGTCCTCGGGTACTGTAGCATTTGCTTTAGAAATAGCAATTCTTATTTTGTCTCCGTTATAAGATGCCTGAGAACCGTTTCTCTTTATAATGTTCATATGTACACCCCTAACATAAAATATTGTGTAGATAATAATACCACAAATATTATTGATTATCAAGTGCAAATCTACAAAAAAACACAAAATACAGTATTTTTGTTAAAGTTGACCACAAAATATCCTGTGTTTTCTATGTGACAAAAAATTTAATTTTTTGTCGGGATCAGCCGCTTTGCAGGACGCTCACGGCAAAGAAAACATTGATAAGAACTTGTTTTTCAGCATTTTAATTTTGACGGAAATCATCATTTTCGAGCATCTTGACAAAACGAAAATATATTGTTCCAAACCATAAAACAAGAACTTACAATATCTCATATTTTGACAGCATATGAATCTCCAAACATATATTTTGAACAAAAGCAACAAAAACTTCCGACACAATATATTGTGTCGGAAGTTTTCACTTTCAATATAAAAATATCATGCTTTCGCCACAGAAACAACAATGATACGCGCGGCTCCACAAAGCTTCAAAAGCGCAGCTAATCGAGCAGCTGTACTTCCGCTGGTGACAACATCATCTATAAAGATAACACATTTTCCCGAAAGCTCCGCCTTTTTGGAGATATCGAATGTTTTTTCGGCATTCTTTTCGCGCTCATCGGCAGAAAGAGTTTTCTGTACCTTCGCTCCGGCACTACGCCTGAAAATATTTAAAATAGGTATGCCGGTTATTTTCGAAACCTCTTTTGCGAGTATCTGAGCCTGATCAAAACCGTATGTTCTGATACCGCTCCTGCTTCTCGGAGGAAAAACGATAACATGATCAGCATATGGCAGCCGAGCCGTTTCCTCAATGACAGCTTCCGAACATTCGCGCGCAAGAAAAAGCCTAAGTTCTCTTAAATTCTTTCTCTTCAAGCGATAGATAAGAGAGCGGGAAAGTTCTCCGTCAAATGCAAAAACGTGACGTTGACTCAACGGTAAGCCTATATCTTGAAGTTTTGGTACTACACAGTGGCATTTAGAGTGCGGCGCGCCGCAAACACGGCACTTTTCCCGCTTTATAGATTCGTATTTCGTTCGGCATATCATACAGAAAACGTCTTTTTCAGCATTTTCGATAAAATCTCCGCACGAGATACATTTCTTGGGAAAAATGATGTTTATCAAACTCATTCGTATTTTGAAAAAATGAAAGAAAGTCCCGTATAACGCTTTGTTCTGCGATTGTTTTCTATCATTCTTTTTGAAACCTCCTCATCTCCGACTAAAACGACCATTTTTTGCGCGCGTGTAAGCGCTGTATAAAGAAGATTTCGCGTGAGCAGTCTTTGAGAGTATCGATAAAGAGGGATAACGACTATCGGATATTCGCTTCCCTGACTTTTGTGAACGGTTATCGCATAAGCCAAATCAAGCTCATCAAGCATGGAGAAATCATACTCTGCTCTCTTGTCGTCGTAATTCACTATCACGCGTTCTGCGGAAAGATTTATTTCTTCAACAACGCCGATATCTCCGTTGAATATACCTACTCCCTCGCCGCCTCCGTTCCGAGTCCATTCGATGTCGTAGTCGTTTTTTACCTGCATAACTTTGTCGCCTTCGCGCAATACGATATCGCGCACGCGTTTCTCACGTTTATTTGCGTCAGGCGGATTAAGCGCCTCTTGAAGCGCATTATTTAACATTTCCGTTCCGTTTACGCCTTTTTTTGAAGGCGTTATGACTTGTATGCCACCGAAAGCGGTAACTCCGTATGTTTTCGGCAGGCGTTTCGCGCAGAGCGCAACGATAGTCGACGCTGTTTCCTCATCGGAGGCTCTCGGAAGAAAGAAGAAATCAGCGTCTTTTTTCGAAAGATCCATATATTGACCGTTGTTTACGGCATGAGCGTTCATGACGATAAGGCTTCTGCTCGCCTGACGAAAAACATGAGTAAGAACGACGGTGGAAAAGCGTTCGCTCTCTATTATGTCACGGAAAACATAACCGGGGCCGACAGGCGGAAGCTGATCCGCGTCGCCTATAAGCACAAGTCTTGCCGATGGCTTTATCGCTTTAAGCAGAGCCGACATGAGAAAAACATCTATCATGGAGGACTCGTCTATTATGATCGCGTCCTCATCAAGCAGATTGTTCTCGTTTCTGCCGAAAACGGAAGCGTCATCAGCGGTATACTGCATCTCAAGAAGTCTGTGTATCGTCTTTGCCTCCATGGAAGCGGCTTCGGAAAGACGTTTTGCGGCGCGTCCGGTAGGAGCGGCAAGAGCGATATTCATTCCCATGCTTGAGAAGATTCGTATTATCGCACGCACAACAGTCGTCTTACCCGTACCTGGTCCGCCTGTCAGCACAAAAACAGAGTTTGAAACAGCGTCTTCTATGGCGCGGCGCTGAAGTTCCTCATAGCGAATATTATTTTCAAGTTCTGTTTTCTTTACGAACTCGTCCAAATTGTCAACATCAAGAGAATGATTCACGCCCTCCATGATATCGAGCTTTTTGGCGATATACGTTTCAGCTTCATGCGCTTCCGGCAAATATACGCAGCGCATTCCGGGACGGCGCACAATAAAAAGCTCTCGCTTGACGGCAAGAAAATCGAGAACATCCTCCGCTTGCTCTGAGGAACAGCCCAAAAGCTTTGCGGCTGTCGCTATAAGCTTATCGTCCGGCAGAAAAACATGCCCGTTTTGATAAAGATTATGCGACAGTACAAATTTAAGTCCCGCGCCTATCCTTTCGTCGGAATTTGATGAAAATCCGAGACTTTTTGCAATAGAGTCTGCTTTCTCAAACGTGACTCCGTTTATTTCATCGCAGAGAATGTACGGATTAGATTTTATAATATCTATGGCGCCCATGCCCCATTTTTTATATATCCTTACGGAAATAGTCGGACCGAAATATTGCCTGCAAAAGACCATAACATTTCTCATTCCGAATTGAGAGCGGAATATCTCTCCTATCTCCTTTGCCTTGCGCGCAGAGATACCGTTTATATCGGAAAGCCATTCAGGGTGATTTTCAAGGACGTCGAAAGTATCGTCGCCGTATCTGTCGACGATACTGCGCGCAGTAACGGGACCTATTCCCTTTATCGCTCCTGAGGCAAGGTATTTAAGTATGGAGCTTGCGTTTGAAGGAAGCTGTTTTTCATAATATTCCACTCTAAACTGGCGTCCGAACTGCGGATGAGTTACAAAATCGCCCAACGCCTTTATAGTTTCGCCGACGGCAAGATACGGCATATTGCCGCATATCGTGTAAAGCTCATCGGAAAACGCCAAAATCTCACAAACGACATAACCGTTACTTTCGTTATGATATATGATTTTTTCAACAGTTCCCTCTAATGAAACGAAGTCGTTTTCAACGTTAGGCATAAAAATTCCTCTTTAATATTCAATCAAATCAACTTATGTAATTTATTTTTATCTCTCCTTTATTACAAGAGAGATTTTCCGTTATAAATGCAAGTTCTTCGGCGTCAAAAGATTTTGCGTCTATATTGACGATTATTATTTCTGTATCTCTTACAGCCACAGCCATTCGTATATAAAACTCAAGGCTGTCCGCGCACGCAAATATTTCAAGCGTTTTTCCGTATCGCCGCACTTCACGGCTTTTTGATATTTCTCTTTCGGCAAAATATGAAAACAGAAACCTCATCAAAAAGTAAAAAAGCGTAAACACGGCGGCAGAAAGCGCAATAACAGCTCCGATTGGCATAATATTCTCCATATAATAGATTTGCGGCGATACCGCCGCAAATCTATTATATGTTTGAGAGCCGCTTTTCGTGAAAAGCGGCGCAAAAGCTTCACTCACCTCGCGGACTGTTTTGCAAATAATTTATTTAATTCCTGCTTTATCACGAAGAATGTCGGCAATGTCAGTTTTTTCCCAACGAACGCCGAGATCTTCTCTTCCGAAATGACCGTACGAAGAAAGAGGTTTATATATAGGAGCGCGAAGCCCGAAATAATCGATTATCGCAGCAGGGCGGAAATCGACAGAATCATGGAGAATAGCCGCGATTTTATCGTCCGGTATAACGCCTGTGCCGAATGTGTTTACGTTTTCGCAAAGCGGTTTTGCAACGCCGATAGCGTAAGCTATCTGTACCTCGCATTTTTTAGCAAGACCTGCCGCAACGATATTTTTCGCCGCGTATCTTGCCGCATAGCTTGCGCTTCTGTCGACCTTTGTCGGGTCTTTTCCGGAGAAAGCACCGCCGCCGTGTCTGCCGTAGCCGCCGTAAGTATCAACAATTATTTTTCTGCCCGTCAGGCCGCTGTCGCCGGCAGGACCGCCGATAACAAATCTGCCCGTGGGATTGACGTAGATTTTTGTGTTGCTGTCTATAAAGCGTTCCGGAACAACAGGTTTTATAACATTTTCAACAACATCGCTTCTTATCTGTTCAAGAGATACGTCGGGGTTGTGCTGTGTGGAAACAACGATATTTTCAAGTCTTACGGGAGTATCGCCGTCATATTCAACAGTCACCTGAGTCTTGCCGTCGGGACGAAGGTATGCAAGTGTTTTATCCTTACGTACAACTGTAAGTCTTTTGGACATATCAGTTGCCAAAACATAGCCAAGGGGCATTTTGCAGTCAGTCTCATCGCAAGCAAAACCGAACATCATACCCTGATCGCCGGCACCTATTTCATATTTGTCGTCAGCGGCGCCGCCCTTTGCTTCAAGAGATCTGTTTACGCCCATAGCGATATCGGGGGACTGGCTGTGAATAGAGTTCAGCACAGCGCAGGAATCCGCATCAAAACCATATTTCGCTCTGTCATATCCGACTTCGCGAACAGCGTCTCTTGCGATGGTTTCGATATCGACGTAAGCGGAAGTCGTTATCTCGCCCATAACCATTATAAGACCTGTTGTCATACATGTTTCGCACGCAACGCGCGCAGTAGGATCCTTTTCAAGGATTGCGTCAAGCACGGAATCGGAAACTCTGTCGCAGAGTTTGTCGGGATGTCCTTCCGTTACCGATTCAGTGGCAAAGAATTTTTTAGCCATATTTTATCCTCATTTTTATATTTTTTAATTTATCAAAAGAAAAACCCCCGGTTTTCCGAGGGAGAGAAAGCTTAAACAATCTCATCTATCGGGAATTGGCACCTTGCAAAAAACAGGTTGCCGGGCTTCACAGGGCCTGTCCCTCCACCTCTCTTGATAAGATTGTTTTTATTCTACCACATATCTGCAAAAAATTCAATAGGATTTTGTAGCTTTTTGCAAAAAGCAGTTTTAAAAAGAAAAACACGCGGGAACATAATAAATACCCGCGTATTTTCATCATTTTGCATCAGCAAATTTTTGGTTGAATTTATCGAGCGCAAGAGCTGCGACTACGCCGCAAACGATACAAATGACATTCACTATTGCGCTTGCCGCCGAAACAGCGAAGCTTTCAAAAGGAATTATCATAACGGTAGCAGCAATAACAATGCCCACGATTGCATGAAAAGCTATCGAATAATAACGTTTGAAAAGCATATCGACAGCTTTTGCAAAGAGTATTACAGTTAACAGGGCGCCTATACCGCCGGGTATAAGAACAGACAAATCGAAATGTCCTATTCCACCGACAAAAGGCTCGTAAAGTCCGAGAGGCATGAGCAAAGTAGAAAAGCTCATACCCGGAGCGATAACGCTCAAAGCAAGACAGAATCCGCAGAAAAGATACCAGAAAAAGTTCGGCGTTATGGTCACTGACAATATCTCAAGAGATGTCAAAAGAGCGAACACGACTATCATCGCAACAACAAGCGAGATATAAGAGCCTTTGCTTCTGCCATTTTCACCGGCTTCTCTGAAAAGCGACGGCAGCATACCCGCGATAAGACCTATGAACACACAAACAGACGGCGCAGGATACTTTTCGAGCAAAAATGAGAGTAGATTAGCAATACCCAGAAAACCGAGAACAACACCGATTCCGTAAGGAATGAGCTTAGGAACATGAGTTTTGAAATTGCGTATGGGATTAGCCAAAAACTCCATTATAGTCTGATATATACCGAAAATAACGCACAGCACTCCTCCGGAAATTCCCGGCAGTACCGCGCCCAATCCCACGAACGCGCCTTGAAATATTTTAAAGAGAAATCCGAACACGGATCTGTTTTTTTCTTTTTCCATGTAAAATCCCCTTGCTTTGAAAATAACCATATCAAATATATGGTTATTTATCAGTTTTTATTTTTATTTTTTGAAAAAATCAAAATCACCGTTCATATAAAAAACAAATATCAAAAGACACGCAACGACAATCACAAGTCCTGCAACGGTAATCAATATGGATTTTTTGTCAAATTTATAATTTTCCGAATTTGATGTTATAAATCGTGCTTTTCTCAAAACTTCCTTTATCGGCTTATAAAGCACCATTACTAACGAAGCGTTGAGCAATGATTTGAGGAAATTAAACGGCATGAGGACCGGCACTACCATCTGAGCGACAACTACCCTCTCTGTATTTAAGTAGATCGGTGTTATCACAAGATTCAAAATAATCATTGTTAAGGTCGTAGCCAAAACAGAAGCCAAGAGTCCTACGATAGCGCCTTTCATCGTTTTTTTGATTTTCGGAATGTACATATAGACACAGCTTGCGACAAAAGCAAATACAGCAGTGGAAACAAAATTCATAAGGAAGCCCCAAGGTCCCGTTCCGCTGACCGTCACCATTTCTATAAGAGCAACTATAAGCGCTATCGTCACACCTGAAACAGGTCCGAATATCATCGCGGCAAGACAAACTATGGTATCTTTTATATCAAAAGTAAGAAATCCGCCTATACCGGATATACGGAAAGCATAAAGACTGAGATACGCAAAAGCCGAAAAAACAGCAAGAGCCGAAATTTTTTTAATTGCCGAAGAACGTTTTGAAGTATTCATAATAGTAACCAAATAAAAAGCCCCCGATAACGGCAGGGGACTTAATACCTCTCATAGTGAGAGATCCTTTCTTTTTTCATCCGGACTGTAACCGTCGGCACAGGATTTTCACCTGTTCGGGCAACCTTTCGCTGCTTCGCGGGCTATACCGCCGATATGGAATTTCACCATTCCCCAAAGAAGCCGCCAGATAAGCGGCAAATCAGCTTATGTATGCATGATACATACAAAAACTTTAAATATAAAATTCAAAAATCAGGCATATAGACAAAAGCAAGCCTGAATATGACTTTGTCAGAGAACAGTAAAACTGCTCTCTGACAAAATTTAAACGTATTGGTAATCTGAAATCTTATTCGAAATTACTCGATGATTTCGGAAACGACACCGGAACCAACTGTTCTGCCGCCTTCACGGATAGCGAAACGGAGGTTCTGATCGATAGCGATAGGAGTGATAAGTTCAACTGTGATATCAACGTTATCGCCGGGACGAGCCATTTCTACGTCAGCGGGAAGAGAGATTGTACCTGTAACGTCTGTTGTTCTGAAGTAGAACTGAGGACGGTAGCCGGCGAAGAAGGGTTTCTTACGTCCGCCTTCTTTTTCTGTAAGAACGTATACATGGCCTTTGAATTTGGTGTGAGGATGGATAGAGCCGGGTTTGCAGAGAACCTGACCTCTTTCGATTTCTTTCTTATCGATACCACGGAGGAGAAGACCTACGTTGTCGCCTGCTTCAGCCTGGTCAAGAAGTTTGTGGAACATTTCAACACCGGTAACCGTTGTGGATTTCTTTTCGTCTGTAAGACCAACAAGCTCAACAACGTCGCCGACTTTAACTGTACCGCTTTCTACTCTACCTGTAGCAACTGTACCACGACCGGAGATAGAGAATACGTCTTCGACAGGCATAAGGAAAGGAAGATCGGATTTTCTGTCGGGAGTGGGGATATAGGAGTCAACAGCATCCATAAGCTCTTTGATGCAAGCATATTCAGGAGCGTTGGGATCTGTGCTTGTGCTTTCGAGAGCTACACGAGCGGAGCCGCGGATGATAGGAGTATCGTCTCCAGGGAAATCGTACTGGTTGAGAAGGTCGCGAACGTCCATATCAACAAGTTCGAGAAGTTCTTCATCGTCAACGATATCGCATTTGTTAAGGAAAACAACGATAGCGGGAACGCCTACCTGGTGAGCAAGAAGAACGTGCTCACGAGTCTGCTGAAGGGGACCGTCAGAAGCAGCAACAACGAGGATAGCGCCGTCCATCTGAGCAGCACCTGTAATCATGTTTTTAACGTAGTCAGCGTGTCCGGGGCAGTCAACGTGTGCGTAGTGACGAGCGTCTGTTTCGTATTCTACGTGTCTTGTGTTGATTGTGATACCACGAGCTTTTTCTTCGGGAGCGTTATCGATCTGATCGTAAGCAAGGAATTCGTTCTTGCCGTTAGCGATAGAAAGATATTTTGTGATAGCAGCAGTAAGAGTTGTTTTACCGTGGTCAACGTGACCGATAGTACCAATGTTTACATGGGGTTTTGTTCTTTCAAATTTAGCCTTTGCCATTGGAAAAATCCTCCTTATATTTTCACGAAAATACCATTTTTCGTGATTGATTATATTTTTTTATTTTTAAAGCAAACAATAATTATTTGCTTGCTCTGCCGGCAATGATCTCGTCGGCAATGCTCTTGGGAACCTGTTCAAAGTGGCTGGGTTCCATAGAGTACTGACCGCGTCCCTGTGTTCTGGAACGAAGTTCCGTAGCATAACCGAACATGTTAGCAAGAGGAACGATAGCGGTGATCTGCTGAGCGCCTGCAACAGGTTCCATAGACTGGATCTGACCGCGGCGGGAGTTGATATCACCCATAACGTCGCCCATGTAATCGTCGGGAGTAATAACTACAACCTTCATTACAGGTTCAAGGATAACGGGGTTGGCTCTTTTCATAGCGTTCTTAAAAGCCATTGAACCGGCGATCTTAAACGCCATTTCAGAAGAGTCGACTTCATGATAA
Source organism: uncultured Eubacteriales bacterium (assembly GCA_949299535.1). GTDB lineage: Bacteria > Bacillota > Clostridia > Oscillospirales > CAG-272 > UMGS731. The sequence goes on from CASGAQ010000005.1 coordinate 23,064, forward strand.
GAACCGTCGTTAAGAGTAACCTTAACGTCTACAACATTATAACCTGCAAGAACACCTGTCTGCATAGCGCCCTGAATACCTGCGTCAACAGCGGGGATATATTCCTTGGGAATGTTACCGCCGGTAACTTTGTTGATAAATTCATAGCCTTTGCCGACTTCGTTGGGTTCAATGGTGATCTTAACGTGACCGTACTGACCTTTACCACCGGACTGACGTGCATATTTGCAGTCTTCATCAATAGATTTAGTGATTGTTTCTTTGTAAGAAACCTGAGGTTTACCTACGTTTGCTTCAACTTTGAACTCACGCATAAGTCTGTCTACGATGATCTCAAGGTGAAGCTCGCCCATACCGGCGATAATTGTCTGACCTGTTTCTTCGTCTGTGTATGTCTTGAACGTGGGGTCTTCTTCAGCAAGCTTGGAAAGAGCGATGCCCATTTTTTCCTGGCTGGCTTTAGACTTGGGTTCAATGGCAACTTTGATAACAGGTTCCGGGAATTCCATGGATTCGAGAATGATCGGGTGGTTTTCGTCGCAGAGAGTATCACCTGTCGTTGTGTTCTTTGTACCAACGATAGCGGCTATATCACCGGAATAAACAACGTCTATATCCTGTCTTGCATTCGCATGCATCTGAAGGATACGGCCGAAACGCTCGCGGATACCCTTTTCAGGGTTGTAAGCAGTCTCGCCTGCATGGATAACACCGGAATATACACGGAAGAAGCAAAGTTTTCCTACGAACGGGTCTGTCGCAATCTTAAAAGCAAGAGCTGCGAAAGGTTCGCTGTCGGAAGTAACTCTTTCTTCTTCTTCGCCCGTGTCGGGATTGATACCCTTGATATTTGGGATATCAACAGGAGCGGGCATGTAATCGATTATAGCGTCGAGAAGTTTCTGAACGCCTTTGTTTTTATAGGAAGTACCACAGCAAACGGGAACAAGTTTGTTCGCAATGGTTGCAGAGCGGATAGCTTTTTTAAGTTCGTCAACAGTGATTTCTTCACCGTCACAGTATTTGAGGAAGAGCTCTTCATCTGTTTCAGCAACAGACTCAACAAGTTCCTGACGATATTTGTTTGCTTCTTCAAGCATATCCTCGGGAATAGGCTCCGTTCTCATGTCTTTGCCCAAATCGTCGTAGTATATATCGGCTTCCATGTTTACAAGGTCGATAATTCCGCGGAACGTATCTTCCTTACCGATAGGAAGCTGGATTACCAGAGGATTTGTTTTGAGTCTGTCTTTCATCATCTGAACAACACGATAGAAATTTGCGCCCGTGATGTCCATTTTATTGACATAAGCCATTCTCGGAACGCCGTATTTATCTGCCTGACGCCATACAGTTTCAGACTGAGGTTCAACACCGCCTTTAGCGCAGAAAACTGTTACAGAACCGTCAAGAACACGAAGGGAACGTTCAACTTCAACTGTGAAGTCAACGTGTCCGGGAGTGTCGATGATATTTATACGGTTGCCTTTCCAGAAGCATGTGGTAGCAGCAGAGGTAATAGTGATACCTCTTTCCTGCTCTTGTTCCATCCAGTCCATGGTAGCGGAACCGTCATGTGTTTCACCGATCTTGTGTGTTTTACCGGTATAGAACAGAATTCTCTCTGTTGTCGTTGTTTTACCTGCATCTATATGAGCCATAATACCGATATTACGCGTTAATTCGAGCGGGTATTCTCTAGCCATAATTGTAGCTCCTTATAATATGCATTAAAAATTCAAAAAGATTGAAAGCGGAGATGAATATCCGCTTAAAATCAATATCTGTAATGAGCGAAAGCTTTGTTAGCTTCAGCCATTTTGTGTGTTTCTTCTTTTTTCTTAACTGCGCCGCCTACATTAGCAAGTGCGTCTGTAATTTCAGCTGCGAGCTTATCTGCCATTGTTCTTTCGCCACGTTTGCGAGCAAACATAACGAGCCAACGCAGACCGAGAGTCTGTTTTCTTTCGGGGCGAACCTCCATAGGAACCTGGTAAGTAGCACCGCCTACACGGCGACCTTTAACTTCCAGAACGGGCATTATATTCTCGAAAGCTTCCTGGAATACTTCAAGCGCGTTCTTTCCTGTTTTAGTTTCAACTGTTGCGAAAGCGTCGTAAACGATCTTCTGTGCAACACCCTTCTTACCGTCTTCCATAACTGTGTTGATAAGCTTTGTTACGAGCTTGGAATTATACACGGGATCCGGCAATACATCTCTTTTGGAAATTTGACCTCTTCTTGGCATTTGTCTTCCCTCCTTCACATAATAATGAATCTCATAGGTACTCGAAAGTTTTCTTCCGTCATGCTGTTTTGTGATTTTGAAAGAGGTGTTTGTCCACGCACAGAGCGGGTATAAACATTTTATCTGTCAAAATGCAAAAGCACGCGATTAGACATCTTTTAAGTTTTACCTTTGTTTAGCTAAGTTTTATTTTGCTGCTTTTTTACCGCGTTTAGCACCGTACAAAGAACGGCTCTGCTTACGGTCGGAAACGCCCTGAGTATCGAGCGTACCGCGAATGATGTGATAACGCACACCGGGAAGGTCACGTACTCTTCCGCCTCTGATAAGAACTACAGAGTGCTCCTGAAGGTTGTGTCCAATACCGGGGATATAGCATGTAGCTTCAAGTCCGTTTGTAAGTCTTACTCTGGCAATTTTACGAAGAGCGGAGTTAGGCTTCTTCGGTGTTGTCGTAGTAACCTTTGTGCAAACGCCGCGTCTCTGGGGAGCGGCAAGTTCCGTATACTTCTTTGTAAGAGTGTTGAAGTTCTTCTGAAGTACGGGAGATTTAGACTTGTACACGCGTTTTTCACGTCCCGAGCGAACAAGCTGGTTAAAGGTTGGCATATCGCACCTCCTCTTTATTTTGATAGATATAAATGTTTATATAATCCGCAAATTTTGAAACGCACTTCAAAAAAAGGGAAAATATCATAAATTAAATTATTTCAATGTGACGCAAACGGCGCAGTCAACGTCGATCTCGCACATTGTTCCGAGTTCTTTTTTTGTCTTTGTATCGTCAAACGGAACATCGTTTGCGCGGCAAAGTTCAGCCATTTGATGAATTATCTTGGCGTCGGCATCTTTTGCAATAAAAGCCGATGAAGCCGTTCCTCCTTTGATGAGCTTTTTGGACTGTGCAAGTCCTGCCACTAACATAGGCAAAGGGCCGTCGGTTGACATATTACATTCGATTCCTTTCATTTTTATAGTGACTGATAAAAAGACATATTATCACACATAGTCACATATGTCATATTGTATCACCATTTTAGGTATTTGTCAACCGGATTTTTATGATTTTACGTCATACTCGTCAAAAAATTTGATTTTCAAATAGAAAATCGCTTAGTTAAAGAGCGTTTCAACGTCCGGAAGACATTCAGAAATTTCTTTCTTGAAGAATTATATCATATCGGGAGAAAAAAATCAATATTCTTATGTTTTGATGTTTTAACAAGGCAAAAAGCCGCAGACTTTCATCTGCGGCTTTTTTATATTCAGAATCGAATAAATCAGACGTTCAAAAGATCATACAGAAGCTTCGTCCGAATATTCTTCGTCGGAAGGTTCGACTTTTTTGATCTCTATATCGCGGTATTTCTTAAGACCCGTACCTGCGGGGATAAGTTTACCGATAAGAACGTTTTCTTTAAGTCCGATAAGATGGTCGACCTTGCCCTTGATAGCGGCTTCGGTAAGAACCTTTGTAGTTTCCTGGAAGGAAGCTGCTGACAGGAAGGATTCCGTCTGAATAGCAGTCTTGGTTATACCAAGGAGCATAGGTGTCGCAGCAGCAAGACGGAGCGTGCGTTCGCCTGCGTCTATGCGAGCCTGTACTCTCTTGTTTTCGTCGTTAAATTCGTCGATATCGACAACAGAACCAAAGAGAAGTTCTGTGTCGCCGCTATCTTCAACGCGAACCTTGCGCGTCATCTGACGTGCTATAACTTCGATATGCTTGTCGTTTATCTTGATATCCTGGCTCTTATACACGCGCTGTACTTCGCGGGTAATATAGTCGTAAGCGGCTTCAAGGCCCTGAACTCTCGCAATATCAGCCGGAGCAAGGTTGCCTTCGGTAATAAGCTCGCCGCGCATGATGTAAGAGCCTTCAGAAGGAAGTATCTTTGTTCCGTAAGGAACGGGATATACATGTTCTTCGCCGTTTTCGCTTGTGATGATAACGTTTCTGGCGCGTTTAGCATCCTGAATGCGGACGATACCGGAGTATTCTGCAAGAGTTGCGGTCTTTTTGGGTTTGCGCGCTTCGAAGATCTCCTCAACTCTGGGAAGACCCTGAGTGATATCCGCACCGGCGATACCGCCAAGGTGGAACGTTCTCATCGTAAGCTGTGTACCGGGTTCACCGATAGACTGTGCGGCGATGATACCGACAGCTTCGCCTGCGGCAACGAGCTTGCCTGTCGCAAGGTCGGTTCCGTAGCATTTAGCGCAAATGCCGTGGCGGCATTTACATTTGAGTATGGAGCGAACGTGAACCTTTTCCACGCCTGCGGCAACTATCTTGGACGCCTGAGCAGCAGTCAAAAGCTCGCCTGCGCTTGCAATAACTTCGCCGTTTGCAGGATCGACGACATCCTCGACAAGAGTTCTGCCGGGAAGTCTTTCTTCGAGTTTTTCAATTGTTTCATCTCCGTCGACAAGGTCGTATACCCAAATGCCTTCAGTAGTACCGCAGTCTTTTTCACGAACGATAACTTCCTGGGAAACGTCGACAAGTCGGCGTGTAAGGTAACCGGAGTCGGCTGTTTTAAGAGCCGTATCGGAAAGCGTCTTACGGGAACCACGGGCGCCGATGAAGTATTCAAGCACGTTAAGACCTTCACGGAAGTTACTCTTGATAGGCAACTCCATAGTCTTACCGGATGTAGACACCATAAGTCCGCGCATACCTGCAAGCTGTTTCATCTGAGAGATAGAACCACGGGCACCGGAGTCACTCATCATCTTGATAGGATTGTATCTGTCAAGGCCCTTCTGGAGCGCTTCCGTAACATCTTTTGTAGCCTTATCCCAAACCGAGATAACGCCCCTGTAACGTTCGTCATCGGACAGAAGTCCGCGGCGGAAATCTTTTGCTATCTTTTCCACTTTCTTTTCCGCATCATGTACGATTTCCTGTTTTTGAGGAGGAACGACCATGTCAAGAACGGAAATGGATATGGAAGCTTTTGTGGAATATTTAAAACCATTTGATTTGATAGCATCAAGAACCTCAGCCATTACCGTAGGTCCATGAAGCTTTATAGTACGGTCAACTATTTTTCCAAGCTCGCTTTTAGCGGTTGTAAAGTCAACTTCAAGGTCAAGCATTTTTTCCGGGTCGCTTCTGTCGACAAATCCAAGATCCTGAGGAATGGGTTTGTTGAAAATAAGGCGTCCGAGAGTGGCATTTATAAGTTTCGTATAGACCACGCCGTTAATCTCTTTGGAAGCACGTACCTTGATCGGGGCATGTATACCGAGCTGACCGTTTTCGTAGGCCATCATCGCCTCGTCAAAATCACGGAACACTTTCCCCTCGCCGGGTTCCCCTGCTTTGTCTATGGTAAGATAATAAGAACCAAGCACCATATCCTGAGAAGGAACGGTAACGGCTTTACCGTCGGCGGGTTTCAGGAAGTTGTTGGCGGAAAGCATAAGGAATCTTGCCTCTGCCTGAGCTTCGCTGGAAAGAGGAATATGAACAGGCATCTGGTCGCCGTCGAAGTCGGCGTTAAACGCCGCACATACGAGCGGGTGGAGCTTTATGGCTCTGCCCTCTACAAGCACGGGTTCGAAAGCCTGAATGGAAAGACGGTGAAGCGTAGGTGCACGGTTCAAAAGAACAGGGTGGTCTTTGATAACGTTTTCAAGAGCGTCCCAAACCTCGTTGGAAGCCTTGTCGACTTTCTTCTTAGCGTCTTTTATATTGGAAGCATTCTGAGTTTCAACAAGACGTTTCATAACGAACGGCTTGAAAAGCTCAAGCGCCATTTCTTTGGGAAGACCGCACTGGTATATCTTCAGAGTCGGACCTACGACGATAACAGAACGTCCGGAATAGTCTACTCGTTTACCGAGCAAGTTCTGACGGAAACGTCCCTGTTTACCGCGAAGCATTTCCGAAAGAGATTTGAGCGGTCTGTTAGATGAACCGCCTATTACGGATTTGCCGCGTCTGCCGTTGTCGATAAGCGCGTCAACAGCTTCCTGAAGCATACGTTTTTCGTTGCGGATAATGATTTCGGGAGCGGAAAGCTCCATAAGCTTAGCAAGCCGGTTGTTTCTGTTAATTACTCGTCTGTAAAGGTCGTTGAGGTCGGATGTGGCAAAACGTCCGCCGTCAAGCTGTACCATGGGTCGGATATCCGGAGGAATAACGGGAACAACGTCGAGTATCATCCATTCCGGTCTGTTTCCGGATTTACGGAAAGCTTCAACAACTTCAAGGCGTTTGATTATGCGAAGCTTTTTCTGACCGGAAGCTTTGTCAAGCTCTTCACGAAGCTCTTTTGCAAGTGCCTCAAGGTCGAGTTCGGAAAGAAGTTCCTTGATGGCCTCCGCGCCCATGCCGACGCGGAAGTCATCTTCGTATTTTTCATAAAGATCGCGGTATTCGCGTTCCGAGAGAAGCTGTTTCTTCTCAACGGGAGCTCTGCCCGGATCAAGAACTATATACTGTGCGAAGTAAAGAACTTTTTCAAGGAGTCTGGGGGAAATATCGAGAAGAAGTCCCATTCTCGAAGGGATAGCGCGGAAATACCAGATATGGGAAACAGGAGCGGCAAGCTCAATATGTCCCATTCTTTCGCGGCGGACTTTCTTCGTAGTAACTTCTACGCCGCATTTTTCGCAGACTTTGCCTTTGTAACGAACGCGTTTGTATTTACCGCAAAGACATTCCCAGTCTTTTGTCGGTCCAAATATTTTTTCGCAGAACAAGCCGTCGCGTTCGGGTCTGAGAGTTCTGTAATTGATCGTTTCGGGCTTTGTTACCTCGCCGAAAGACCAAGATCTTATCATATCGGGAGATGCAAGACCTATTCTAATAGAATCAAAAGTGTTCTTAGCCATTATTATTCGCTCCCTTAATTATTCGTCGTAATTTTCGGTGTCGCCGTATTCTTCGTATTGTCCGTCTTCATCGAATTCGTCGTAATATTCGCCATCGTTTTCGTCGGGAACATTTTCCTCGTCATCAAGACTTGCCTGTTCGCTAAGATCGTCAACGATGGTAATATCGTCCGCGTCACTGTCCGTTTCCACAGTTCTGCCTACATCGTCGGCAGTAATCTTGGAATCGCCGTTCATTTCGTCGTCCTCCTCGCACAGCTGAGAAATTTCTATTTCGTTTCCGTCCTCGTCAAGAACGCGAACATCAAGCGCCAAAGACTGAAGTTCTTTGACAAGTACACGGAATGCTTCGGGAACGCCGGGGGTGGGGATATTCTTTCCTTTGACAATGGCTTCATAAGCTTTAACGCGTCCGGTGACATCGTCGGATTTGACAGTGAGAATCTCTTGAAGAGTATAAGCTGCACCGTAAGCTTCAAGCGCCCAAACTTCCATTTCGCCGAAACGCTGACCGCCGAACTGAGCTTTACCGCCGAGAGGCTGCTGCGTAACAAGCGAGTAAGGACCTGTGCTTCTCGCGTGTATCTTATCGTCTACCAGATGATGCAGTTTAAGATAATACATTATACCGACTGTTACGGGGTTGTCGAAAGGTTCGCCCGTGCGGCCATCATAGAGAATACGTTTTCCGTCAACGGTTTTGAGTTTTTTCTCCGCAATCTTTTCTCTTACCCACTCTTTGTCTGCAAGAAGATCCGCGGGAACTGTGTTGTAAACTTTGTTGCCTTCTTCGTCGATGGTTTCTTCGTAAACGGATTTGCCGAAGAAATTCTCGCCCGGAAGTATTTCACGGTAAAGACCTGCTTCCGTGAGAGCTTCCGTTATGTCTTTTTCCTTTGCGCCGTCGAACGCAGGAGTCATTACTTTGACGCCGAGTTCCCTTGCCGCAATACCGAGGTGAACTTCAAGAACCTGACCTATGTTCATTCGGGAAGGAACGCCCAGAGGATTAAGCACAATATCAAGAGGCGTGCCGTCTGCAAGATAAGGCATATCTTCGGGAGGAAGTATACGCGAAACGACACCTTTGTTTCCGTGACGTCCCGCCATCTTGTCACCGACGGAAATCTTTCTCTTCTGAGCAATATATACTTTAACCGCTTTGTTTACACCGGGAGCAAGGTCGTCGCCGTTTTCGCGGGAGAATACTCTTATATCGGAAACGACGCCGCTGGTACCGTGAGGAAGTTTGAGAGATGTGTCACGCACTTCTCTTGCCTTCTCGCCGAAGATGGCGCGGAGCAGTCTTTCTTCAGCGGTGAGTTCCGTTTCGCCCTTAGGCGTAACTTTACCGACGAGGATATCGCCTGCATGAACTTCCGTACCTATGCGAACGATACCGTCGGGATCAAGATCTTTGAGCGCTTCGTCGCCGCAGTTGGGGATCTCGCGCGTTATCTCTTCCGGTCCGAGTTTCGTATCTCTGGACTCCATGAGATATTCTTCGATATGGATAGACGTGTAAACGTCATCTCTTACAAGGCGCTCGTTAAGGAGAACGGCGTCCTCGTAGTTGTAACCTTCCCAAGTCATAAATCCGATAAGAGCATTCTTACCGAGTGCAATCTCGCCCTTGTCCGTTGCAGGACCGTCGGCAAGCACGTCGCCTGCATTGACGACATCTCCGACATTGACGATAGGTCTTTGATTTACGCAGTTGCCTTGGTTGGAACGTTTGAATTTGAGAAGCGTATAGTTGTCTTTTGCACCGTTGGGGCGAGCGACGACTATTTTATCGGAAGAAACGTATTCAACAACGCCGTCGTTTCTTGCTATGATACATACGCCGGAATCAATACCTGCCTTATATTCCATACCCGTACCTACAATAGGAGAATCAGTCGTAAGGAGAGGCACAGCCTGCTTCTGCATGTTAGAACCCATGAGCGCGCGGGCGTTGTCATCGTTTTCAAGGAACGGGATATGGCTCGTTGCTACCGAAATAGCCATTCTGGGAGAAACGTCGATGTAATCGGGAACGCTTGAATCGACTTCTATGATCTCAGCGCGGTCACGGACAGTAACGCGTTTATTGATAAATCTTCCCTCTTCGTCAAGAGGTTCGTTAGCCTGCGCGATAATGTAATTATCTTCTACATCGGCGGTCATATATTCAACGATATCGGTAATTTTTCCGGTAGCCTTGTCTATCTTGCGATAAGGAGCTTCGATAAAGCCGTAATCGTTTATTTTAGCATAGGTAGCAAGATAAGAAATAAGACCGATGTTAGGACCTTCAGGCGTTTCGATAGGACAGATACGTCCGAAGTGAGTGTAGTGTACGTCGCGGACGTCAAAGGAGGCACGGTCACGGGAAAGACCACCGGGACCGAGAGCCGAAAGACGGCGCTTATGCGTAAGTTCTGCCAGAGGGTTGTTCTGGTCCATAAACTGAGAAAGGGGCGAAGAGCCGAAGAACTCGCGTATAGCGGCAACGACAGGTCTGATATTGATAAGTGCCTGAGGCGTAAGTGACTCAGCGTCCTGTGTCGTCATGCGCTCTTTGATTATCTTATCCATTCTGGAGAAACCTATTCTGAGCTGGTTCTGAATAAGTTCGCCTACCGCGCGTATACGGCGGTTGCCGAGATGGTCGATATCATCGGGCGTGCCTATACCGTGGGAGAGGCAGATAAGGTAGTTGATAGACGCAAAAATATCGTCTTTTGTTATATGTTTTGGGGAAAGTTCAGCGGCACGGTCGCGAGCCTGTTTTTTAAGTTCGTCAAAATCGCCGCCGACTTCTTCGAGCATCTGAAGCAGGAGAGAGAGTTTTACTTTTTCGTTTATGCCGACTTCACGGAGGTCACAGCCTACAACTTTTGCAGGATCTACCATACCGTTGCCGAACACTTTTATCTCTCTGCCGTCTTCTATCTCAACGTAAGCTTCATTGACGCCGGCATTTTCGACAGCAAAAGCTTCATCTACCGTAAGTTCCTTGCCCGCGTCAAAGAGTATCTCGCCCGTGATGGGGTTGATAACCGGGCGCGTGAGTTTTCTTCCGGCAAGACGTTTGCCGAGGGCAACCTTCTTGTCGAATTTATATCTTCCGACGCTGCCGAGGTCGTATCTCTTGGGATCGAAAAAGAGATTATTGAGAAGCAGCTGAGCGCTTTCCACAAGAGGAGGTTCTCCGGGACGCATTTTCTTGTATATCTCTTTGAGAGCTTCTTCGTAAGGCGTAGTACCGTTCTTTTCGGCTTCAGCCTGCATACCGTCCTTTTCAAGAGTGGCAAGAATCTTTTTATCTTCTCCGAAATATGTTTTGATATCCGTAGACGTCGAAACACTCTCGTCAAGAGCGCGGATGAGCGTCGTAACCGGCATTTTGCGGTTCTTGTCTATCTTGACATAGAAAACGTCGTTCATGTCCGTTTCATATTCAAGCCAAGCGCCGCGGTAAGGAATAACCGTGCCGGCATAATTGTTTTTACCCAGTTTATCTGTCTGTATTTCATAGTACATACCGGGGGAACGAACAAGCTGCGAAACAACTACGCGTTCCGCGCCATTGATAACGAACGTACCCGTTTCCGTCATGAGCGGGAAATCGCCCATGAAGATATCCTGCTGTTTAACTTCGCCCGTAGATTTGTTCGTAAGTCTTACGGTAACACGAAGAGGAGCCGCATAGTTTACGTCACGCTCCTTGCTCTCTTCAACGGAACATTTGGGCGTTTCGCTGAGGTTGTAGTCTACAAATTCGATAACAAGATTACCGGCATAATCGACGATAGGGGAAACTTCTTCAAGAACTTCCGCAATACCCTTTTCCAAAAGCCATGTATATGACTTTTTCTGGATATCGAGGAAATCGGGCATTTCCAGGATCTCGTCTACCTTGGCAAAAGACATTCTCGTTACTTTACCAAGTTTTCTCGGTTTTGTTCTCAATACAATCACTCCATTCAAAAATTTATGTGAGTTGCGCCGTCCGCCGCGCCGCCGGCGGAATAAATTGTATTAAAAGCCTGAAATGCGCTTCTTTTCATGTATTTTCGATAAGCTGAAAAAAGGCCGACATTACAAGCAATTATAATGCAGTATGAAATTATATCACAAGTTTTTATATATGTCAAGTATAATATTTAACTTTTATTCAAATAATATTGACATTTTATTTGTATAACAATATAATAAATAATTATAACAAGAAAAACAGACAGCCGTATCCTACGCGGTTCGGCAAAAGACAAAACAAAAAAAATTAAAAGATCAAGAGGACACTCACATGAAATGGACATCTCTTAACGACCTGCGCGAAAAATACCTTTCATTTTTCGAATCAAAAGGTCATTTGAGCCGCGGCAGTTATTCTCTCGTTCCCGAAAACGACAAATCCCTGCTGTTGATAGTCGCAGGCATGGCTCCGCTCAAAAAATATTTCACGGGCGAAGCAGAACCGCCCCGCCGCCGCATGGCCACCTGCCAGAAGTGCATACGCACAAACGATATAGAACACGTCGGATACACAGCCCGTCACGGTACATTCTTCGAAATGCTCGGAAACTTCTCTTTCGGAGATTATTTCAAAGAAGAAGCGCTCACATGGGCATGGGAATTTCTTACGAAAGTGCTTGAAATACCCGAAGACCTTCTCTGGCCCTCCGTATATGAAAAGGACGAAGAAGCGTATTCCATCTGGAAAGACAAGATAGGCGTTCGTGAAGACCATATCGTTCGTCTGGGCAAAGAGGACAACTTCTGGGAACACGGCTCCGGTCCCTGCGGTCCCTGCTCCGAGATATATTTCGACCGCGGCGAAAAATACGGCTGCGACAGACCCGATTGCCGTCCGGGCTGCAACTGCGACAGATACATGGAGATATGGAACAACGTATTCTCTCAGTTCAATAACGACGGCAACGGAAATTATACGGAACTCGCTCATAAAAACATCGACACAGGTATGGGACTTGAACGCTTGGCGTGCGTAATGCAGGGCGTAGACAACATGTTCGAAGTCGATACGATACAGAACATAATCTCTGCGGCAAGCCAAAAGGCAGGCGTTCGCTATAAAGAAGACGAAAAAGCCGACGTTTCCCTGCGTATAATAGCAGACCATTCCAGAGCCTCCGCATTTCTTATCGCAGACGGCGTAATGCCCTCCAACGAAGGACGAGGATATGTTCTCCGCAGACTTCTCAGACGCGCCTGCCGTCACGGCAGAATACTCGGCATCAAGGGAGCATTCCTCTGCGATGTTATGGCAGTCGTTGCGCGCGAGAACAGGACTGCATATCCCGAACTCACCGAAAAGCTTGATTATATAAGCAAGATAGTACGCATGGAGGAAGACCGCTTCAATGCGACGGTCGAATCCGGTATGAATCTTCTCGACAGACTCATTTCCGAGGCAAAAGCCACAGGAAACTCTGCACTTGACGGCGCCGACGTATTCAAACTATCCGACACATACGGCTTCCCTCTCGACCTCACACGCGAAATAGCCGCAGAACAAGGTATCAGCATCGACGAAAAAGGATTTGAGGAGAACCTCGCCGCGCAGAAGCAACGCGCACGTGCCGCACGCGGAAATATCAGCGGTTGGGACGACAACATGAAGTCGCTCATCGACACTTCCGTAAAGACGGAATTTCTCGGATATGAAAAAGATGAAACAGAGGGTAAGATAATCTCAATCATCGACGGCGAAACGGATGAGCTTTGCGACATCGCAAGCGATTCCGCCGTGATCATCACGGACAAAACCGTATTCTACGGCGAAGGCGGCGGTCAGATAGGCGACACCGGCGTCATTATTGGTGCAAACGGCAAGGCAGTCGTTACGGATACAAAGAAGAACGACGGCGTCTATATGCACATCTGCAAAATAGAAACAGGTTCACTTTCCGTCGGAGATACAGTTACGCTTCGCGTAGACTCCGAAAGACGCGCTGCAATATCCCGCAACCATTCCGCAGTACATCTTCTCGACGCGGCTCTTCGCAGCGTGCTCGGAACACACATCCAACAGGCAGGTTCTTATGTAAGCGACAAGCTCGCGCGTTTTGACTTTACTCATTTTGCCGCAGTAAGCGCAGATGAACTCAAGAAAGTAGAAAAACTCGTAAACGAAAAGATTCTTGAAGCACTCGAAGTTACAACCGAGGAAACGGATATAGAAAGCGCAAAGAAATCCGGTGCGATCGCTCTGTTCGGTGAAAAATACGGCTCCACTGTCCGCGTTGTACGCATAAGCGATTTCTCCGCAGAGCTTTGCGGCGGCGTACACGTTTCCAATACAGGCAAGATAGGACTCTTCAAGATACTTTCAGAAAGCTCCGTTGCCGCAGGTACAAGAAGAATAGAAGCCGTTACGGGACTTGAAGCATACGACTATGTAAACGGCAAAATAAGCACCGTATCGGAAGTAATGTCGGCTCTCAAAGTAAACGACGAAAAAGATATAACCGCAAAGATATCGGCTCTTGAGTCAAGCCTCAAGGACGCAAAACGCGCTCTTGAAGAAGAAAAGCTCAAATCCGCAAAGGCAAGCGCCTCCGAAACGCTTTCCGGCGCGACTGTTCTCTCCTCTGGTATAAAAGTTGCTTCCATGAAGACGGATATGCCTATAAACACAGTTCGTTCTCTCGGCGACGATATCAAAGCAAGTGACGAAAACATTGTTGCAGTAATATCTTCGCTTGTCGACGGCAAGCTCACCATATCCTGCGTATGCGGTAAAAATGCCGTCAAAGCAGGAATTACGGCTCCCGCGGTACTCATAGGAGTATCGGCGTATGTCGGCGGCGGCGGCGGCGGAAGACCTGACAGCGCAACAGCGGGTGTAAAAGACCCTTCCCGACTCGACGAAGCAATGTCCGCTCTTCCCGAAATAGTAAACGCTCTTATAAAATAAATCAGGAAATAAATCAAGAAAAGGAGTATATATAATATTATGGTAGAAAATTGTCTTTTCTGCAAAATAATAAACGGAGATATCCCCTCAAAAAAAGCGTACGAAGACGATAAGATACTCGCATTCTATGATATAGCGCCTCAGGCTCCCGTACACATTCTCGTCATTCCGAAAACGCACATCTCATGTGCAGACGAGATAAACAGCAGCAATTCCTCCATTGTAGCTTATATATTTGAAAAGATCCCCTTTATCGCCAAAGAAGCGGGTATCGAAAACGGATACCGCATAATATCAAACTGCGGCCCCGACGCCTGCCAATCCGTACACCATATCCACTTCCATATTCTCGGCGGCGCACAGCTTTCCGAAAAAATGGCGTGACATCTGTTTGACATAAAATCATAAACATAAAATATAATAAAAGGCTCAAAAACGTTCCCCCGCTCCCGTTCTCAAAAAACGGAATCGGGGGAGCATGAGCCGTATATGTGATGAAAAAATATTTTCAGGAAAATTCGCAAAACTATTGACAAATCATATAAAAGTATGATAAAATAATCAAGTCTTGTGAATGAGGTCTTATTTAATATATTTTTATTCGGAGAAGTACTCAAGTTGGCCGAAGAGGCGCCCCTGCTAAGGGTGTAGGTCGGGCTATTTCCGGCGCGAGAGTTCAAATCTCTCCTTCTCCGCCAAAATTGAATAATCCGAACACCATAGTTTTCGTGAAAGCGGAATACTGGGGAGTTTGGGTTACCAACAGAATAAGGTAGGAACAAAGCGTTCCTACCTTTTCTTTTTTTATGTCGCCACCTTCTGTATAGGCACATATTCGGGGACGGGGTCTGCCGCCTGTTCAGGTGCTTCCTCTTCCTCGTCTTCCTCCTCTTCAGGTTCAGGATGCGCGTCGAAGTACTGCATCGCCTGATTCATGAGGTCGGTCTGGTCGTCCATATAGTTTACGGTGTCAAAGACGATATTCTCGTAGCCGAACTTGTAGCCCGTAAAGCCGTTCATTACAACGGCGAGGAGCTTGAGCATACAGGATGCAAAAATCACCCATGTAGGCTCTACGACCATGTCCAGAACGATAATACTCATGACGAGCGATATCAGGAAGGTCGAGACGAACTTCACGCCAAAGTTAATGCTCTTTTTGGTCTCAGGCTTCGTTCCGAGCGGAGCGCGGCGGCTTGAGCCTCTGCCGCGCTTCATAATCATCTCAGGAGTGAGCTTTACGGGCTTTATGGCGTTTGCTTTTATGAGTGCCGCCTTCTGAACCTTGGAGAGCTTCGGGTCTTTCTCGATGGTCTCCTCATCCAGTCCGAGCCACTTTTTGCGATATTCCTTATATCCAAAGCCTACGACTGCCAGAACCGACATTCTTGCGTTCTTCAGCTCGTCGTCGATATAGTACCTGCAGAACTCGTGGAGTCTGGTCTGACGCTGAGCGTCGATGATATCTTTGTATGCAATGGTCGTTTCACCAGTTTGTATATTGAGAGCGTGCGACTTGAAGATCATGGCGTTTTCTTCAAAATGCAGACGCCCTCCTACGGCTTCACTTCCTCTGAACAAATTAGCGGCTATGATTTTTTTCATATGATCTTTCCTTCCAAAAAAAAATGAAGCCGCAAGGTTGCCTTGCGACATTTGCGGTTTCAGCCGCAACTTTGGCGGAGAGGAAGGGATTCGAACCCTTGTGGGGTTGCCCCCAAACGGTTTTCGAACGAAACGGGCTGAAAAAGATCCGCTTCCACGATCTAAGGCACTCCTGCGCCTCGCTGATGCTGGCAAACGATATTTCCATGAAAGAGATTCAGGAATGGCTTGGCCATAGCAATATCAGTACCACGGCAAATATTTATGCGCACGTGGACAGCGAAAGCAAGCGAGAGAGTGCCAAAATCATCGACAAGGTTCTGTCATCAGAAGAAGCCGTATAAGCAAAAAATAGGGTCAGGACTGCCATCCTGACCCCAAAGTGGCGGAGAGTGTGAGATTCGAACTCACGCGCCGTTGCCGGCAAACGGTTTTCAAGACCGCCTCGTTATGACCGCTTCGATAACTCTCCGTGTATCAAACTGACCGTAAGGTCAGCAAATACCAAAGTATGAAATTGAGAAAATTGCGAGAAAACTGCGAGATGCCCATCTCGCAAAGTGCAAGAAAAAGTGCGAAAAGCCCAATAAAATCAAGGGTTTTGGGGAGTTTGCTGTGATCAGAACGATAGTTTTTCAAGACCGCCTCGTTATGACCGCTTCGATACCTCTCCATTTATGAAACTGTCTTTTGACAGAAATCATCTGATATTCAATTGTTTTAGAAATTCTTTTAGAAATGCGCTTTTATGCTGCTTTCGGAGTACCGAAAAAGTCAGGTGTTGCAAGGCTTTTCCCGATTTTTGCGTCTGCATCGCTCGCAAATTTTCAAGACCGCCTCGTTATGACCGCTTCGATAACTCTCCGTGTATCAAACTGACCGCAAGGTCAGCAAATACCAAAGTATGAAATTTAGAAAACTGCGAGATGCCCATCTCGCAAAGTACAAGAAAAAGTGCGAAAAAACCAATAAAATCAAGGGTTTTGGGGAGTTTGCTGTGATCAGAACGATAGTTTTTCAAGACCGCCTCGTTATGACCGCTTCGATACCTCTCCGTATTTAACATAGCTTTGATATTATACCACGCAAACTCACTTTTGTCAATAATTTATACAAAAATAATTTTCGCCGCACAGAATGTTCAAAAGCGGCTTGCTTTCGAAATCAAAATGTTCCATGCGGCAAAGATATCAGATAACAAATCCTCCGTTCACCGAAACAACCTCGCCCGTGATAAAATCGGCAGCGTTCGAAGCCAAGAAATAAACGGCACCCGCCACATCTGACGGAGAACCTATGCGTTCAAGAGGTGTGCGTACGCGAAGCTCCTCCATCGTGTCCTTATCATAGCAAGTGTTCATCTCCGTATCTATAACGCCCGGAGCCACGCAATTTACAGTTATATTGGAAGGCGCCAATTCTTTCGACATAGCTTTTGTAAGTCCGATAACGGCGGCTTTTGTCGCAGAATACAGCGTCTCACAGGAAGCGCCGACTTGTCCCCACATAGAGGAAATATTTATTATCTTCCCTCCACCGGCGCCTATCATCTCCGGAATAACTGCCTGAGAAGTGAAAAAAACGCCGCCGACATTTGTAAAGAACATATCGGAAAAATCTTGTTCCGTAACGTCGGTCATCAGCGCAGCGCGGGCAATTCCGGCATTATTGACAAGCACATCTACTTTTCCGAATTCATATAAAGCCTTGGAAATCAAACGGCGCGCTTCATCTTTTTTTGAAATATCCGCGCAGAAAGCAGCGCACTTTACCCCGTATCCTGAAGCAGCGGCAAGAGTTTCCTCTGCCGCCGTTTTGTTACGATTGTATCCCACAAGCACGTCATATCCATGCTGTGCGAAAATCAGCGCGCACGCGCGACCTATACCGCGCGAACCGCCGGTTATTACAACGCTTTTATTCGCCATTGTAATATCAGAATACCTGAATGTATTCGTCGCGTTCAGCGCCGATGGAAATGTAACGTATCTTACATTCAGTAACTTCTTCTATATATTTAATATACTTCTTTGCATTTTCGGGAAGGTCGTCCCATGTACGGCAGCCTGCAATATCACAGTTCCAACCGTCCATGTATTCAACTATGGGTTGAGCACGGTTGAGTCTGTCACCTGTGGGGAAAGAGGATATTCTTTCACCGTCCACTTCATAAGCTACGCAAACGGGGATTTTCTCAAAATAATTGAGTATATCGAGTTTTGTAAGCGCGACAGCGTCAGCTCCCTGGCAGCGTATACCGTATCTTGAAGCGACAACGTCAAAAGGACCTACGCGGCGTGGTCTGCCGGTAGCGGCGCCGTATTCGTTGCCTGCTGCGCGAAGCTTCTCTGCTTCTTCTCCGAACATTTCACAAGTGAAAGGACCTTCGCCTACGCATGAAGAATAAGCTTTCATTATACCGAGAGTATAATCGAGTTTTTTGCTGGGAATACCTGCACCGATAGGCGCATAAGCCGCGATGGTGGAAGAAGATGAAGTGTAGGGATAGATACCGAAATCGATATCTCTGAGAGCGCCGAGTTGCGCTTCGAACATGATGTTCTTTCCTTCTTTTACTGCGTTTTCGAGGTATTCTCCGACGTCACAGATGTAGGGTTTGATGATCTCGCCGTATTCTTCAAGCCAAGCCATGATCCCTTCAATGGTGTTGGGCTGAGCTTCATAAACCTTGGAGATGATAAGGTTCTTGAAATCGAGAATATCTTTTACATGAGAAGTAAGCACTTCTTTGGACTCGAAAAGATCTCCCATACGAAGACCTTTCTTCATATATTTGTCCCCGTAAACAGGCGAAATACCGCGGCGTGTAGAGCCGTATTTCTTGTCTGCGAGGCGCTCTTCTTCCAAGATATCCTGGCGAACGTGGTAAGGCATACAGATGATAGCCTTGTCGCTGATCTTGAGGTTGTCCGGTGTTATCTCGATTCCGGCGTTGCGAAGGTTTGAAATCTCCCCTGCGAGATGTTTGAGGTCGATAACCATACCGTTACCCATAACATTTACAACTTCAGGACTCAAAATTCCGGAAGGCAGAAGGTTGAGAATAAATTTTCCGCGAGGATTGATTACCGTGTGTCCCGCGTTGTTACCACCCTGATAACGAACGACGATATCATTTTTTTCGGCAAGAAGGTCGACCATACGTCCCTTTCCTTCATCGCCCCAGTTGATTCCGACAACAGCTGTAAGCATAAAATCTCTCCTATTCATTATATAAAGCATGAGCTTTTTATATGTTTTTTGCAGTCCGAAAAAGCGAAAGTGCCCAACGGACATGTCATTACCAATATATTATAACACACAAAATCCCATTTGTACAGTAAAATCCATAATTTTTTATATTTTTATCTTTGATTGCGGATTTTTCTTTAATAATACATACCGATTTCGTCAAAAAATCAAGTGGATATAACGGGGATATTTTTGAGTATTAATAAAAGCAAGGAAAAAAAACGCAATCAAACCCTTGACATATTGAATTTTTTATGGTATGCTGATAATACCTCTGCGGATACCCTTTTTCGGGGCCTTTTTATTATCCGTGCTGAGGGAGGTACAAAAACAGGGCCGCTATCGCTTTTATCTAAAAGAATATCCGAATATGAACGTGCAATATTAAATAAAGCGCGTTTTATCGTTTCGTCAATAAAAGAGTACCCAGCTTCTGTTTTTATTTTCAAACAGAAGTTTTTTATGTATGTGGTACATAAAAACTTCAAATCAAATTAGGAGGTGCCGAAAACATGGCTAGTGATGTAAGAATCAAGGTTACTCTCGCCTGCACCGAATGCAAGCAGAGAAACTATGACACAACAAAAAACAAAAGAAACGATCCTGACAGACTTGAACTCAACAAGTACTGCAAATTCTGCCGCAAGCACACACTGCACAAAGAAACAAAATGATCGTTAAAACGAACCGCCCCGCGGTTCGGCAAGGAGGAACTAATGGCTAACGAAAAGGACGAAAAACTCGAAAAGACCGCCAAGTCTGAAAAAGGCGAAAAAGCGGCGAAAGAGCCGAAAAAAGACAAGCCCGCCAAAAAGGAAAAAGTCGGTTTCTTCAAAAAAATTGCAAAATTCTTCCGCGACTACAGAAGTGAGTTCAAAAAACTCGTTTGGCCTACCCGCCAGCAGCTTTTCAAAAACTGCGCTGTCGTATTCACGGCAATAATCGTGTGCGGCGGTGCGCTCGCTTTACTCGACTTCGGCCTTTCCAAGGGTGTTCAAGGACTTTGGAACCTTGTATGGTATTTCATCGGTTGATTAAGCAAGGAGGAAGACGATGAGCATAAGCAGCAGCAACGAAGCAAAATGGTATGTAGTTCACACTTACTCCGGTTATGAAAACAAGGTAAAAACAAACCTTGAAAAGATAATCGAAAACCGCGGTATATCTCATCTCATCTCTGAGGTAAGAGTGCCTGTCGAAAAGGTTATCGAAACAAACGCGGACGGCGTTCAGAAGGAAGTCGAAGTTAAGATATTCCCCAGTTACGTTCTCGTAAAAATGATCATGACCGACGAAACATGGCACGTTGTAAGAAACATCACCGGTTCCACCGGATTTGTTGGCCCAGGCTCGCGTCCCGTTCCGCTTACGGACAGTGAGGTTGAAGCTCTCGGCGTTGAAACACACATTGAATCCTGCGGATTCTCCAAGGGAGACGAAGTAAAGATAACGGTAGGACCCATGTCCGGATTTACCGGAAAAGTCGATTCTGTTTCGGAAAACGGAAAAAAAATTACGGTACTCGCTTCCGTATTCGGCCGCGAGACGCCCGTTGAGCTCGATTCATCGAACATCGAGATCATCAAAGAATAACAACATTCGCATTACCTGCAATTTGCCGCAGGAAATGTACGTGGGAGGAAGAAAAATTTTTAATTCTTCCGCAGATTACCACATTTGGAGGTGTAATTTATGGCAAAGAAAATAGTAGCTTTCATCAAGTTGCAGATCCCCGCTGGAAAAGCAACTCCCCAGCCGCCTATCGGTCCGGCTCTCGGTCAGCACGGTGTTAATATCGCCGCTTTCACAAAAGAATTCAACGAACGCACAAAGAACGACATGGGGCTTATAATCCCTGTTGTTATTACTGTTTACGCAGACCGTTCCTTCTCTTTCATCACAAAGACTCCCCCCGCTGCGGTTCTTATCAAGAAAGCCTGCGGAATCGAAACAGCTTCTGCAACTCCTAACAAGACAAAAGTTGCAAGTCTCACAAAAGCACAGGTTGAAGAAATCGCAAAAACAAAACTTCCCGACCTCAACGCTACGTCCCTCGAATCTGCCATGAGCATGATCGCAGGTACAGCACGCAGCATGGGTATCACGGTAGTTGACTGAAAGGAGGAGAAATAACAATGTTTAAAGGCAAAAAATATCAGGACAGCGCAAAACTCGTTGACACATCTAAACTTTACGACGCAAGCGAAGCTCTCGCTCTCGTTTGCCAGACTTCCAAAGCAAAATTCGATGAAACGATCGAACTTCATATTCGTCTTGGCGTAGACAGCCGTTATGCAGACCAGCAGGTCCGCGGCGCCGTTGTACTTCCAAACGGTACGGGTAAGAAAGTAAAAACCCTCGTATTCGCAAAAGGCGACAAAGCAGAAGCAGCTAAAGCAGCAGGCGCAGATTATGTAGGCGCAGAAGACATGGTTGCTAAGATCACAGGTGAGAACTGGTTCGATTTCGACGTAGTTATCGCTTCTCCCGACATGATGGGTGTAATCGGTCGTCTCGGTAAAGTTCTCGGTCCTAAAGGTCTTATGCCTAACCCCAAAGCAGGTACTGTAACTCCCGACGTTGCTCGTGCAGTAACAGAAGCTAAAGCAGGTAAAGTTGAATATCGTCTTGACAAGACAAACATCATTCACTGCCCTATCGGTAAAGCCTCTTTCGGTGCTGAAAAACTTCAGGCAAACTTCGACGCTCTCATGGGTGCGGTTATTAAAGCAAGACCCGCTGCATGCAAAGGTCAGTACGTTAAGAGCTGCGTTGTAGCTTCTACAATGGGCCCCGGCGTTAAAGTAAATGCCGCTAAATTCGGCGCTTAATTTTGAATATAAAAACAGAAAATGCCACGCGAATTTTTGCATGGCATTTTTTATTTGTTGTTTCAGCAACACTGTAAGATAAGATGTACCCTGTCAAATCTCTTGTTCTTTAAATCTTTTTCACGAATATAATAGTAAATACAGCCGCAGTCCCCAAACATAATCTCATCAGAAATAGTTCCGAACTGTGCAAGCAATATCCAATCACGGCTCTTTTCCGCGATCTCTTTCTCTTTGTCCTGCGGCAGTTTTACGGGACTGCCGCAGTAGATTCCGGAAGTCACCTTTTCACATTCGATGAGCATAGAGCCTTGTATCGTATCCGCATATCCGAGTAATTTGAATATCTTTTCGGGATCGCGCTCGGTGTCGACTCCAAGCTCTGCAAGTATATCGTCATATTCTTCCCAATCGATGTCTTTTTCAAATATATCACAAAATTCCTCATTAACAGGATAGCTTTCCGCGTTCCCGAAAGAAAGTTTCATTTCGGGGACACGGAGATTTTCATCTAAGTCATCAGGAAGCTCGTATTCGCAAAGCTTATCAGCTTCAACATCGAAATAATAAACTTTGGCGCACCCGATGTCGTCCGGAGAAAAACCCCAGCACATCGTGTTCAATTCATAAAAGAAATACATAAAACCTGTATGCGGCAACATATTATCTGTATCAAATATGGCGATCTCCGACATATCGAACTGAGCGATAAACGAAAGAGGTCGATTTTTCACCTCGCCGTCGAAAATACTTTCGCCGCGGTAATATGGCCATTTAAAATTTTCAGGCAAAACAGGACGTCCTCCGATCTTCGAAAGACCGCCGAGCGAATCTTCCCCGCCGCTCGCGCTGAATGTTACCGAGTTGCGTCTTGTTTTTTTAATAAGCTGCAAAATATCGGAAACCATCAAAGACCTCGTTTTATATAGAAAGTATGGAGTATCTCATGCGCTTTGTGACTGCCGGGACTGCCGAGATAATCATCATATATCTTCTGTACTGCGGGGTTGTCATGGGAACATCTTATCTTATTGCCGGCGTCAGACTTGTAAAGTACCTGAGCGCGTTTGGCTTTAAGGTCTACGGACGCCCTTACAGCCGCGCTTTGAACGGGCTGTCCGCCGCCGTTTACGCAGCCTCCGGGACAAGCCATGACTTCGATGAAATCAACTTTAACCTCACCTGCTTTTACCTTGTCGAGCAGTTCGCGCGCATTCTTTGCACCTGACGTTACAGCAACATTTACCGTAACATCTCCCAATTTATACTGCGCGTATTTGATCGGAGCAGTTCCGCGCACATCGGGCAGATCGACTTCTTCAAGGTTAGTTCCGAGTATTGTTTTTGCCGCGGTACGGAGAGCCGCCTCCATAACGCCGCCCGTTGCGCCGAATATTTCTCCGGCACCGGAACGGATACCGAAAGGAGCGTCAAATTCTTCATCTTCAAGTTCGCGGAAGTTGATTCCCGCGCGCTCTATCATTCTTGCAAGCTCGCGCGTCGTGATAGCATAGTCGACATCAAAAATGCCTTCTCCCGCGGCGCTTTGTCCGGGACGTCTTACCTCAAACTTTTTCGCCGTACAAGGAATAGCCGAAACAAAAACTATATCCGCAGGGTCAAGTCCGCGTTTCTGAGCATAGTATGTTTTGTACATTGCGCCGAACATCTGCTGGGGAGATTTGCACGTTGAAAGATTATCGGTCAATTCGGGATAATAATGCTCGCAGAATTTTATCCAGCCGGGAGAGCAAGAGGTTATAAGCGGCAACTTTTCACCTTTTGTGAATCTTTCGATAAATTCGTGAGCTTCTTCCATTATGGTAAGATCCGCCGTAAGGTTCATATCGTATACGCCGTCAAAACCAAGACGCTTGATGGCCGCTACCATCTTACCTTCCACGTCTGTTCCCGGCTCATAACCGAAGCATTCGCCTATCGTAGCGCGGACAGAAGGAGCCGTGCATATGGCAACGTGTTTTGAAGGATCGTTAAGCGCCTGCCAAACGGCTTTTGTGTCGTCCTTTTCATAGAGCGCGCCTACCGGACAGGCAACAACACACTGACCGCAACCTATACAAGAAGTCGCGCCGAGCGGCATTTCAAAAGCGGAACCGATATGAGTATCAAAACCGCGATCAAGAGCGGCTATCGCGCCTATTCCCTGCATTTTGCAGGCACCGACACATCTGCGGCAGAGTATGCATTTATCGTTATCGCGCACAAGGAAAGCCGTGCTTTCGTCTTTAGGTGTGCGAAGCATTTTTCCTTTGAAATGCTCCTCGTCGTCAACGCCGTAGTCGCGGCAGAGTTTCTGAAGTTCACAGCTCTGGCTTCTTATACATGAGAGACACTTCTTTTCGTGAGTGGAGAGAACAAGTTCAAGGTTAGTTTTTCTCATCTTCTGAACTTTTTCGGTGTTTGTAAGAATCTCCATTCCCTCATTAACGGGAGTTACGCAAGCTGCCATCATGCCGCGCGCTCCTTTTACTTCAACAAGGCAAAGACGGCAGGCGCCTATCTCGTTTATATCCTTGAGGTAGCAGAGAGTGGGAATGTCCACTTTTGCGATTCTCGCCGCGTCGAGGATCGTAGAACCCGCGGGAACGGAATAATCGCGTCCGTTTATTTTTATATTTACGTTGTCCATATATTTATGATCCTCCTCAACCTTTATGGATAGCGCCGAATTTACATGTTGACATGCAGGCGCCGCATTTTATACACTTCGAAGCGTCTATCACATGAATTTCTTTTACCTTGCCGGATATCGCACCGACGGGACATTTTCTCGCACAAGCCGTACAGCCCTTGCATTTATCCGGATCGATACTGAAACTGAGCAGTTTCTTGCATACGCCGGCAGGACATTTCTTGTCTTTAACGTGAGCGATATATTCGCCGCGGAAATAACGCAGTGTGGAGAGAACGGGATTAGGCGCCGTCTGCCCCAGACCGCAGAGAGAAGCGCTCTTGATATAGTTGCAGAGTTCCTCCAAGCGCGCGATATCCTCCATTTCTCCGTTGCCTGAGGTGATTTTTTCGAGTATCTCAAGAAGTCTCATCGTACCCGTGCGGCAAGGAGTACATTTGCCGCATGATTCATCGACCGTAAATTCAAGGAAGAATTTGGCGATATCGACCATACAGTCGCTCTCGTCCATTACGATAAGGCCGCCTGAACCCATCATGGAACCTATTGCGATAAGGTTGTCATAATCGATAGGCGTATCTACGAGAGACGCCGGTATACAACCGCCGGAAGGGCCGCCGGTCTGAGCAGCTTTGAATTTTTTGCCGTTCGGAATACCTCCGCCTATCTCCTCTATTATCTCGCGCAAAGTCGTACCCATCGGAACTTCTACAAGACCGGTGTGAGTTATCTTGCCGCCGAGAGCAAATACTTTAGTTCCCTTGGATTTCTCCGTTCCCATAGAGGAAAACCAACCCGCGCCTTTGAGGATTATCTGCGGAACGTTCGCATATGTTTCAACATTGTTGATTATCGTAGGCTGACCGAAAAGACCTTTCACAGCCGGGAAAGGAGGTCTGGGCCTCGGTTCGCCGCGCTTGCCTTCGATAGAGGTGAGAAGCGCAGTCTCCTCACCGCAGACGAACGCGCCTGCGCCGAGTCTTATATGCACGTCAAAATCAAATCCTGTTTCGAATATATTTTTGCCGAGTAATCCGTACTCACGAGCCTGCTCTATAGCTTTTTTGAGTCGTCTTACAGCTATGGGATACTCTGCGCGAACATAGACATAACCCTCGTCCGCGCCTATAGCATAACCTGCAATAGCCATAGCCTCTATTACCGCGTGCGGATCTCCTTCGAGAATTGAACGGTCCATAAACGCACCGGGGTCGCCTTCGTCCGCGTTGCAGACAACGTACTTTTTATCAGAAACGCTGTTTGCGGCAAATTGCCATTTGTTGCCTGTCGGGAAACCGCCGCCGCCGCGTCCGCGCAGTCCGGAGGATTTGATCTCATCTATAACGCCCTGCGGAGTCATTTCCGTAAGGACTTTTCCAAGCGCGGCATAGCCGTCTTTTGCTATATATTCCTCAATATTTTCAGGATCTATAACGCCGCAGTTGCGGAGAGCAACACGGTGCTGTTTTTTATAGAAAGTAGTTTCCTGAAGTGATTTTGCGTGCTGTCCCGTCACGCTGTCTTTGTAAACGAGCCTTTCGACTATATTTCCTTTGAGAAGATGTTCGGAAACAATCTCGGGAACATCTTCTTCTTTCACCGCCGAATAGAAAATGCCTTCAGGATAAACTATCATTATAGGACCCAGCGCGCAAAGACCGAAGCAACCGGTCTGAACTACCTTTACTTCATCGGAAAGACCTGCTTTTTCAAGCTCTTTCTCCATTAAATCGTGTATTGTCACGCTTCCGCTTGATGTACAGCCGGTACCGCCGCATATAAGAACGTGTGAACGAATCATCGAGCTGCTCCCTCCTTTGTATATTCAGCGACGACCGTACCGCCTTTGATGTGTTTTTCAACGACTTCAAGCGCGCGTTCGGGCGTCATTTTTATATATGTGGTTCTATTTCCGTCTTCCGTAAAGACCTCGACTATCGGTTCGAACTCGCAAAGACCGATACAGCCTGTTTGAGTGACTGTAAACGTATCGGCAAGACCCGCGCCGTATACGGAATCCACAAATGTATTCAAAACTGCTCTTGCGCCGGCGGAGATACCGCAGTCTCCCATACATACGACGATACGGTTTGCTTTTTCTCCGTCGCGCAGAGCGACTTTATCTTTCATTCTTTCTTTTATAGAAGCAAGTTCCGATAATTTCATGCTTTAACTTTCCCTTCTGAAATTTTTATCTGTAAAAATCGTAAGTTTTAAGATGCTATATGCTATATGCCATATCAGTATTTTTCAAGAATATCCTTTACGTCTTCGGGCTTGAGTTTACCGTAAACGTCCTCGTTCACGGTAATGACGGGAGCCAGTCCGCAGGCGCCCAGACATCTTGTTGCGTCAAGGCTGAATTTTCCGTCAGAGCTCGTCTCACCCGGTTGTATACCCAAAATCTCAGAGATTTTCTCTATGACCTTTCCCGCGCCTTTTACATAGCAGGCGGTGCCAAGGCAGACCGAAATAGAAACCTTGCCTTTTGGGTTCAGCGAGAACTGAGAGTAAAAAGTCGCAACGCCATATATCTCCGCCAGAGGAACGCCGGTTTTTATCGAGATAGCCTGCTGCACCTCTATTGGCAGATAGCCGTAAACCTCCTGAGCGTCTTGAAGTATACGCATAACGGCGCCTTCGCCCTTGCCGTATTTTTCTATTATAGCGTCAAGTTTTTTCTCCTGTTCCGGAGTACCGGCGAATTTAACTGAAGTCATTTTCTTTTTCATGATCTAAAAAAACTCCCTCCTTTGGAAGATGTATGATTTTTGTATAAAACATATCTGCTTTTTTAAACATTCGAATCCATATATTATAAGTATAGCAAATATTTTTTTAAAAATCTATATATTTTACTTAAAAAAACAAGTTGCATTCGACATTTTTTGTTGATTTTTTTTGGTGAAAAGCAACAATTATAAAATAAATGAAAGTAAATATTAAAAAAATATTGATTTTCCGAAAAACGAGAGTTATAATCTAAATAAAAAAAGTGTCCCATTTGGTACAGGTTAAGAAAATGATAACGAATAACATAACACCGGAAATGAAAGAGAAATTTCACTCATCTTTCCTTTTTCGCGGTATCTCATCTATTTCTGAAGAGATAGAGAGCCAACTGCTCTCTACCGCCGAATTTTTCTCGCGCGGAGAATGTGTTTACGAAAGCACCAACTTCCGTAAAGCTCTTGGAATAATAATCTTTGGCAAGGTGCGCGTCACCACGTCAGATGAAAAAAGTAAAGTCATACTGCGCGACATGGACGCAGGCGAAACATTCGGAGCAGCCGCGCTTTTCGGCGCAGGAGAGCTTTACGTCAGCACGATACGCGCCAAAACGAGATGTGCGGTAGTGTTCATAGACGAAAGCACGCTTACCGAGCTTTTTGCGCTCCGCCCTGAGATATCGGTAAATTATATATCTTTTCTTTCCTCAAAGATACGTTATCTCAACGGAAAAATAGCGGAGCTTTCCACACGCGGAGCGGAGGAAAAGCTTTTGGACTATATGCAAAAATGCACCGAGTCTGGTAAGAAAGTAAAGGTCGGAGGTATGTCCGCCCTTGCCAAAACGCTTAACATCGGACGTTCCAGCCTTTACCGCGCGCTTTCTTCTCTTGAGGATAGAGGTATTATTTTCAAAAACGGAGACGAATGGGAAACAGTTAAGGAGAAAAACTGATATGAAAGCAAAAAGAATAATATCCGCATTGCTCGCGGCAGTCGTTGTATGCTTTGCGCTCGTTTCCTGCGGAGGCAAAGAAGACATTGATACAGTCTCCGTCGGAGTAATAAGCGGGCCGACGGGCGTGGGCGCAGTCAGTCTTATGGAAAGCTCGGCAAACGGCGAAACCGAGGGCAAATACGATTTTACGCTTGCGGCAAATCAGGAGGACGCAAAAGCAAAATTTCTAAACGGAGAACTCGATATAGTAGCCATGCCGACAAATCTTGCCGCCTCCCTTTATGCAAAGGGCGAGGATATAGTAGTCCTCACCGTAAATACATACGGCGTTCTCTATATCCTTGACGCCACAGGCGAAATAAAAGATATCTCCGACCTTTCCGGAAAGACGGTATATTCCACGGGACAAGGCTCCAACCCCGAATACATACTCAAATATGTGCTGAGTCAAAACAATGTTGAAAACGTGACCATAGAGTTTATGGACGACGCTTCCGCCATATCCGCTTCAATGGTAAGCGGCAGTATTAAGATAGCCATGCTTCCTCAGCCTGTGGCAACATCGACGGTCATTCAGGCAAAGCAGGCAGGTCTGACGATAAACACGGCACTTGATATGACTCAAGAATGGAATAAAATATCATCTGACAGCGCTCTTATGATGGGCTGCATGGTGACATCAAAAGAATTTATAAAATCCCATAAAGAAGAAGTCGAACTTTTTCTGAAGGAATACGGCGCTTCCATAAACGCGGTCATTTCCGATACCGAAACAGCAGCTTCTCTCTGCGAAAAGCACGGAATAATCCCGAAAGCCGCTGTTGCCAAGCAGGCGATACCAAAATGCAACGTATGCTCTGTTACCGGCGAAGAAATGAAGACAAAACTTTCAGGTTATCTTTCCGTACTCTATGAGGCGAACGCAAAATCTATAGGCGGAGCGATGCCGTCCGACGATTTTTACTACACAGATTATGAAGGATAAGCTCATAAAAATATCAAAGTACATTCTACTTGCCGTCTTTTGGTTGTCGGTGTGGCATATAATAAGCAGTGTCGTGGCGCGAGAGATACTTGTTCCCTCACCCTCTCGCACAGCGGAAGCGCTTTTATCGCTTGCCGAAACAAGTAAGTTTTGGAAAGCCGTCGGAGCTTCGCTTCTTAGGATATGCGCGGGATTTTTGATGGCAATAGCGGCAGGAAGCGCAGGCGCCGTTCTTTCGTACAGATTCAAATTTTTTCAGTTTGTTACATCACCTGTACTGACTCTGGTAAGAACGATACCGGTAGCTTCTTTTATAATCCTTGCGCTTGTATGGATACAAACGAATTTTCTGCCTGTTTTCATCTCATTTTTCACCGTCACGCCTATAATATGGGACACGTTGCTCTCCGGAATGAAAAATACGGACCCATATGCTCTGGAAGCCTCGTCTGTTGACGGAGCCGGCAAATGGTCGCAGATATTTTTTATCATAATACCGGGACTTTACCGTTCCTTCCTTTCGGCTTTTGTGACGGGACTTGGTTTCGCTTGGAAATCAGGCATTGCCGCGGAGATAATCTGCCGCCCGAAGACTTCTCTCGGCACAATGATCCAGGATGCAAAAACATATCTTGAATCCCCGGAGCTTTTCGCGCTCACAGGCACTGTCATACTGTTAAGTCTTGTAATAGAACGCCTAATCAAATATGTATGTATGCGACTTGCCGCCAAAGACGCTTAAAGTTTCTTTAAAGAATAAAAAAACATCTCATAACAGCAAAAGAACTCCGTATTATTTGTTCATACGGAGTTCTTTTGAATTATTTGCAAGAATGATCAAAGTTCGACCGTCTGCGAAGCGCCGATCTTTATATTCTCGTCGCCGCAAGAAACCCAAACATCGGTATCGGTCGGATTATAGAGGATCTTACCGTTTGCAGACATACGAACGGACTTCATCGCATTGACATAGTCGTATATTTCCCCGTTCGTTGCAAACCAAACATCATGCTCAAGAGCCGAGAGCGTCTTGAGCGTTTCCTCAAATTCCTCCCATTTTACGGGCATATTGGCATTGTCAAATTCATAGCTGTGGCCCCAGATATAAAGAAGTGCGCCGGCACGCCACGGAGCCTTCTCAACATTGTACACAAAACGTCTTACAACCTCTGCCGATTCGTTGTGATGAGTCGTGGGATTCCATCTTGTAAAATCAGTCGGAAGCGCAAAGCCGTTTATCTGTGAAGCCGTCGTTCTGCCGTATACAAGTCCCGCAGTCTTCATAGCGGTAAGTGTATCATCGGAAAAAGTGCCGAACGGATATGCGAATCCCCGAATTATCTGTCCCCATGCAGGTTCCATTATCTCTCTGTCCTTTATCATCTCATCATACTGCTCTTTTATAGCCATTTTTTCAAGATGAGGGTGAGAAAATGTATGCGCCGCTATCTCATGTCCCGCATATACTTCTTTTAGATTGCCGAGGTTTATGGGACTGTTCGGGTCGCTCAAGACCTTTGACATAAGGTTGAATGTGCATTTCATACCGTATTTGCGGAATAGTTCCGCCAGACGTATATCCTGTGCACCGCCGTCGTCATAACTGAAAGTGCAGGCATATCTTTTGCCGTTCTGAAATCGGTCGAACAATATCATAGATAAAATCTCCTTTGTTGTTTTTTTGATTACAAATACATTCTAACACAAATGCGGCGATTTGCAATAAAAACTTGAAAAAATCGCTTTACAAATAATGATTTTTATATTATTATATTTTTATATTCCAGTTAAAATAAACGGTCAGGCAACGTTCCAAAAAGCGTAGACCAAAATTCATATTTTCGGAGGTCAATGACATGAAAATATTACTCACAGGCGGCGCGGGATACATCGGCTCACACACGGCGGTAGAGCTTATAAACGCCGGATTCGATATCGTGATATGCGATAACTTTTCAAACAGCAAACCCGAAGCCATCAAAAGAATAAAGAAGATAACGGGAAAGGAATTCCCCTTCTACGAAATAGACGTGGCAGACAAAGAAAAACTCGAAAAAGTATTCGCAGAAGAGGAAATCAGCACCGTCATCCATTTTGCCGGATATAAGGCAGTAGGCGAATCCGTAGAAAAACCCGTCGAATATTACAGAAACAATATCGACTCGACTCTCTCGCTTCTCGAAACGATGAAAAAATACGGCGTCAAGAATTTCATATTCAGTTCCTCTGCAACGGTCTACGGCGCACCGGACGAAGTTCCGATAAAAGAAACAGCCGCAGTGGGCAGATGTACTAACCCTTACGGCTGGACAAAATACATGATAGAGCGAATACTTGAAAGTGTTTGCATATCAGACAAAACGTTTTCCGTGGTTCTTCTCCGCTACTTTAACCCCGTCGGCGCTCATGAATCCGGACTTATCGGCGAGGATCCCAAGGGTATCCCCAACAACCTCATGCCCTATATCTCTCAGGTCGCTGTCGGCAAACTCAAGGAAGTCGGCGTATTCGGCAACGACTATCCCACGAAAGACGGCACGGGCGTGCGCGACTATATCCATGTAGTTGATCTTGCAAAAGGTCATGTAGCCGCTGTTAAATACATCGAAAAGAACGACGGTCTTGAAGTATTCAATCTCGGCACAAGCGTAGGATACAGCGTTCTCGATATGATCCACGCTTTCGAAGAAGCAAACTCCATAAAGATCCCATTCCGCATAAAAGAACGCCGTCCCGGCGATATCGCAGAATGCTTCGCAGACGCCTCAAAAGCAAAGGAAAAACTCGGTTGGCAGGCTGAACTCGGCGTTGTGGATATGTGCCGTGACACATGGAAATGGCAGAAAAACAATCCGAACGGTTACTCCGACTGAAAATAAAGCGCAAAAAAACAGGCATTTACAATGCCTGTTTTTTTGTTTTATAAGCAGAGCGATATGATTTCATTTCTCAGTTGAGCGCCGCTTTGAGAACTTCAACATTTTTCTTCATAAGATCGATATACCCCACTCCTGCTTCAAAATCGTCTTTGGAAACGTTATGGCAGGCATGAAAACACATCTTTTTCGCGCCGGTAGCCTCGCAAATAGTATCGGCTATCTTGCCATCGGAAAGTTCAAGATAAAATACGACGGGAATCTTATCTTCTTTGACCTTGTTGATAAGGCTTGCAACCGTCGCACCGCTTGGCTCAGTTTCGCTTGAGCAGCCCGGGAACGCGGAATGATATTCAAGTCCATATGCTTTGGCAAAATATATCAGCGGGAAACGATCGCCGAACACTATCTCATTCCGCTTTCCGTTCGCAACTGTCTGTTTGAAAGCTTCGTCAAGCGAACTGAGTTCCGCATTATATGAAGCGAGATTGGCTTTGTATGTTTCTTCATTTTCGCTGTCTACCTTGCAGAGCGCGTCGGCTATCTTTTCGCATATCAGCATTGCATTTCGCGGATTTGTCCATACATGTTCATCGTATTCTCCGGCGTGCTCATGGTCATGGTCGTGACCTTCTTCCATATAAAGCTCCTCGGTACAATCGATAAGCTTTATGACTATCATATCGGGATTGTCCGCGGAATCGAGTATCTCCTCCGCCCATACGTCGGATTCTCCGCCTACATATATGAAAATATCGCATTTGTTCACCGCGAGCATATCTTTCGGCGTCGGGTCATATGAATGGCTGTCCGCTCCGGGAGAAATCAGCATATCCACGTCGGCGTTGTCTGCCGCGATGTTCCGCGCAAAATCGTACGAGGGAAATATGGTGGATACTATTTTTATATCCTTTTCCCCGCTGTCTCCGCCGCAGGAACATAGCGGCACGGCGCACAGCAATATCATTGCCGCGGATAATATCTTTGCAATAATTCCGGTATTTTTTTTCATAGTAATACATATCACTTTCGTTTTTTATTTGTCACTTTTAATATAATAACATATTTTGCGGCTTTTTCAATAAAGATAATAAAAATAAAATTTCCAAGCGCGCATTTTATCGAAAAAAAGCGGTTTACTTTTTTGCTTCTATGTGATATACTGATTTTGATATTGAATACAATAAATATTGAACAAAAACATTAAATCAACTATTAACGCGGAGGTTCTAAAAATATGAAAGCAGTTATTTCCGTAACAGGCAAAGACGGTGTCGGCATCGTTGCAAAAGTAAGCGCAAAATGCGCGCAGTACGGAGCAAATATCGTTGATATTTCCCAGACTGTTCTCGACGGATATTTTGTAATGATAATGATAACCGATGTGAGCGCACTCAGCGTTCAGTTCGGCGACTTTGTAGACGCAATGGCAAACTTCGGCAAAGAAAGCGGACTTCAGGTAAGCACGATGCACGAAGATATCTTCAACTCCATGCATAAAATCTGATTGAACCGAGGTAACATAATGTCTATTTTAACCACAAACGATATACGCGAAACGATCAACATGATCCAAAACGAAAATCTTGACGTTCGTACCATAACGATGGGCATCTCGCTCTACGACTGCGTTTCCGACGATATCGACAGACTTTGCGACAACATCTACGACAAGATAACTCACAAAGCTGAAAATCTCGTCAAAACAGGCGAAAGCATAAGCAAAAAATACGGTATCCCGATAGTAAACAAGCGCGTTTCCGTAACGCCTATCGCTCTTATAGGCGGCAAAGCCGACAGCGACGGCTATGTAAAGATAGCAAAAACTCTTGACAGAGCCGCAAAAACACTCGGCATAAACTTTATAGGCGGTTTTTCCGCACTCGTCCAGAAAGGTATGTCCAACGGCAGCGAACAGCTTATAAAAGCTATCCCCCAGGCTCTCACAGAAACAGATTTTCTCTGCTCATCTCTCAATGTAGCTTCCACAAAAGCAGGTATCAACATGGACGCTATATATATGGCAGGTAAAGCCATTAAGGAGATGGCTTACCTGACCAAGGACAAAAACTCCATCGGCTGTGCGAAATTTGTCGTATTTGCAAACGCGCCAGAAGATAACCCGTTCATGGCAGGCGCGTTCCACGGCATAGGCGAACCCGAATGTGTCATCAACGTCGGCGTTTCCGGTCCCGGAGTCGTTGCCGCCGCCATCAAGCGCGCAGGAAACTGCGATTTCGGTACACTTGCCGACATCATCAAGAAAACAGCATATAAGATAACAAGCGTAGGTCAGCTCGTAGCAACAGACGCGGCTAAAGCGCTCAACACGCCTTTCGGTATCGTCGACCTCTCTCTTGCTCCCACTCCCGCCATCGGCGACTCTGTTGCACGCATACTTGAGAATATGGGGCTTGAGCGCTGCGGCACTCACGGCACGACAGCAGCTTTGGCAATGCTCAACGACGCTGTCAAAAAAGGCGGCGTAATGGCAAGCTCCTCCGTCGGCGGACTTTCCGGTGCTTTCATACCGGTATCCGAAGACGAAGGTATGATCGAAGCTGCCGAATGCGGCGCTCTCACGCTCACCAAACTCGAAGCTATGACAGCTGTATGCTCGGTAGGACTTGATATGATAGCGATTCCCGGCGATACGCCGACAGAAACGATATGCGGTATCATCGCAGACGAAATAGCAATAGGCGTTGTAAACACAAAAACAACTGCGGCTCGTCTTATACCCGCATACGGCAAAAAGGTCGGAGACAGCATAGACTTCGGCGGACTTCTCGGCACGGCTCCCATCATGGACATAAGCAAATACTCATGCAAAGATTTCATTCTTCGCGGCGGTCATATTCCCGCGCCCATGCACAGTCTTAAAAACTAACATACAAAATCAAGAGGAAAAATGAGCAACAATAACAAAGACAATCTTGGCAAAGACGTCGAAGACAGATTCGCCACTCTCGACATCGACGGCATAAACGATATTTATTATCAGCAAAATGAACCGTCGAAAAAGAAGCCTGAAAAGAAGCCTGAAAAGAAGCCTAAAAAGTTCCCCGGCAGCAATCCTGATTTTATAAAGATCTTGGTACTCGTCCTTACGGTGATCGTCGTCATAATGGCTATATATACCGCAATTGTCGGCATTTTAGGTTCCGGTTTCGAACGGCAGACGACCGGTTCTTCCTCTGTCTTGACCGGAGTTACGGTAACGAGCACAACCATAACAGCTGAGTCGATAGTTAATGTTAGCTCACAAACAACGAAATTGCCGGAGATAACGACAGATAGAACGACAGAGATAACAACACAAGCCACAACAAGAGATCCAATCTACAATCCTGAGTATGAAAACGCAGTCATATTCATCGATGCGGGACACGGCGGATCGGATCCCGGTTCGCTTGACTCCAGCAAAAAATATTACGAATCACATATAAACCTCGATGTTGCGCTTTTGGTTCAGAAAGAGCTTGAAAAACGAGGTCTCACCGTCATCATGTCGCGTACCTCAGACGTAAGCGTGGAACTTGAAAGTCGCGCCGCACAGGCAAAAAAAGCAGGAGCCGATATGCTGGTATCGATCCACTGCAACTCTGCAGTGCCGGCGGCATACGGAACCAGAATATACTATACTGCCCGGAGCGTTACATATAACAAAACAAAGTTTGCCGCATATTTTGAGAAATCATTTGAAAAGATGGCAAAATCGTTCTCGGATATGAGGAAAGATGTTTTCGTACGTTCAGACGTAGAAGAGACAGGCGGAAAACTTGCCGTTCTCTGCAATACGAATATGCCGTCCGTTCTTATAGAGCTGGGCTTTATAACAAATGAAAACGATCTTAAATTGCTGTTGAACGATAATTGGCAGCAAAGCGCTGCGAAATCTATCGCCGACGCCATAGAAAATGCTTACAACGCAGGTTTCTATGTAAAATGATCCGACACTGAGCTTCGGCGTTCCATCATATACGACGTTATGAAAAAAGCGTATACCGCAGAGCAGAAACTGCGGTATACGCTTTATTTTAAATCTAAAAGAAAAATCATTTTTTTCCGGTAGAGCCGAAGCCTCCCTCTCCGCGGGCAGTATCGGAAAGAGATTGGCTTTCGGCAAAATCCGCAGTGAAATACGGTGCGAAAACCATCTGTGCGACTCTCTCTCCGTTTTCTATAACGACGTCGTCGCAGCCGTGATTGTGAAGACATACGATTATTTCTCCGCGGTAATCGGAATCTATAACCCCTACTTTGTTCGCAGGCGCGACGCCTCTCTTGCAAGCCATACCGCTTCGTGCATAGATAAGACCGACAACGCCCTCAGGTATCTCAAGAGACAGTCCGGTGTGAACAAACGCGCTTTCGCCGGCGGGAATCGTCATTTTCTCGCTGCAGAGCGCATAAATGTCTGCTCCTGCGGAATACTTGGAACCGTATGTCGGCACTTTGGCATTTTCATCAAGCTTTTTAAATAAAACATTTATCTTTTTCATAACTAAAACTCCGAAAAAACTTACATAATAATAAGATAATATATTTTTAATCTTACCATGCAGACGTAAAAAAATCAACCCCGTACAACAAAAGGAGAGCCGTTTTGAAAAAAATCATATCTGCTATTATCTTAGCATTATTTTCGATATCATTACCCTCATTTCCGAGTGTTCATGCTTCGCAAAGCAATGAAAAATTGTATATCGCCTTCGGAGATTCCATATCGGCAGGCTACGGCATAGAGAGCAAAGAGCTGACATATCCGGCAATTATTGCAGAAAAATATGCCCTGTCGCTCAATAATCTCGCCGAAAACGGAGCCACGAGCGCCGATATGCTGATAACCATTGCAAATACGCCGGAAATAAAAAATGCAGAACTTATAACAATATCAGTCGGTGGAAACGACCTTATCGAAAACAGAAATATTTTCCTCGCTTATTCGCTTCGTGAAAATCTATGTCAAGCAGGATTTACGCAAAAAAAAGCAGAAAGTCTTATAAAAAGCGTCGAGCTTCCGGGACTTTTCAACGGTACGAGCATAAATTTCGACACGATAGAAGCGGACATGGAGAGAGTATTCACGAATTTGAATGAAAATCTGTCAAATTCTATAAAGCTTATAAGAAGCCTGTCCGAGAATAGTGTAATAATACTGCAAACGCTTTACAATCCGTATCTTAACAATCCCGAATATAATATTTTCGGCTTTGACGTTGGCGTGCTCATAGATGATTATATAGACAGCATAAACTCCGTATATTATGCTTTGCAGGCTGACGCGGACATGAATATTCTTATTGCAGACGTGGCAAGCGGCATGAACGGTAACAGCGAGTATTTCTACACCTCTTGGGATTTCCACCCGACGAAAGCAGGTCATGCTTATATCGCAAAAATAGTAGGCGACGTTTACGGACAAGCCGCTCAAACCTCCGCTTCGCCGCAGACGGAGCAGACGACCGATACTGTGCAAATTCAGACAACGGAACTGACCGGTCAAACAGAACAAACGAACAGTACAGAGCATAAGACGTCTTCGCCGCAAACCGTCATAAACTCATCAGAGGTCACACAGTATAAAGATACAACCATGACGAGCGGGCAAACGGAAGAAGAAACTCCGAATACCGAACCACGGCTTTCGCTCCCCGTAATTCTAACTTTCTCTGCGGTATCGGCTGTAATATTGTCCGTCTGCATTTTAATAGCGATAAAACGAAAAAAATAAAAGAAGAGCGCACGCTCTGCTATGCATCTTTAGCGGAGAAAACACGAACACCACCAAGGATTTTTCTTTGGTGGTGTTTTCTATCGGTGGGAATATGCGAAAGGCTCCCTCCGGGAGGGAGCTGTCGCCGCAGGCGACTGAGGGAGAGCGCGTGACAATAAAATTCGCGTAAGCTGAAAGTCACGCGGGCTCCTTCCACCACTTCGTGGTCCCCCTTCCTCCCGGAGGAAGGCTTTTGCGAGTCATTTCTCTGCGTATAGTGGGTTCGGGCTTCTGCCCGATATTGTCCCAGCGTGAGCGCAGGGACGGTGCGAGACGGGCGCCGCCAAATGGCGGTGGACATCCACGCGCTATGCTTGCCCCAGACGCGAGCGTCGGGAAAGCAGAAAATCTATTTATATATAGAGAGGTGAAACGATATTCTCGTTCCGCATATCCTCTTTCCAACCAAAGAGTGATTTTGGTTGGAATTGTATTTGCAAAGTCGCTGACGAGTCGCTTTACCTTTTGTCACAAATATGCTATAATATAATCATCCAAGAGAAGGAGGACGATTGTATGTCAATGGGAAAGAATATTGCTTATTTCAGAAAGAGCAAAAGATATACACAAGAAGAGTTAGGGCAGAAGATCGGAGTGACCAATCAAGCAGTATCAAAATGGGAGTTAGAAACCTCTATGCCTGATATCATGATTCTTCCTCAAATTGCAAATGCACTTGATGTCACCTTGGATGATTTATTTGCAGAACGGATAGTTCAAACCTCAACACCACAATCCCATGTTTTCAATGAAAACGCTGTTCACAACTTTCCGAAAGCAGCACAAGCCATGATCATTGATTCCTTGTGTCATCAAACAAATTTAGTGAATTGCAATTCTTGGGACTTTTTGAAAGCAGAACAGAATCCCTCCACGAAAAAGTACGATCAAATACGGCAGTTTTACACGATGTGTTGTTTATCTGACACCGCAGGAGCTGCATTCGTGTCTAATACTCTCACGATGATCGACTCCGGTATTAAGCCAACAGATATCGGTTCAATGTTTGATAAGCCTGAAGTAGCCTCTGGCATTAAAAAGCTATCGGATCCAAATGTGAGACAGGTGCTTTCTCATATTTGTAATGATTATTTTCAGAGCACAACACCGTTTGACCATAAGAATCCCGATTATTTTACGATAGAAATCCGACCGAATGAACTTTCTCGTCATCTTGGAATCTCCAGTGACAATATACTGGAAGCTTTGGAAAAACTGATATCCCTGCACATCGTAGAATTAGAAACAAATAACGGTACGCGCTATCTGCTTCACAAAATCAAAGCAATCGAGGCTGCAGTAACTTTCCGATTGATTGAAAGACTCATTCATAATGAAGCTGGCTTTGGTTGTGGTGAGTTTTTTGCACTGACACAATATTAAATGGTTTTCTACAATCCTCGCCCCGCCACGCGCGGGGCTTTTCTTTGCTTTCAGCATATAAAAAAGCCACCACGAAAATCATAGTGACTGATTTCATTTTACCGCTAACTGTGCACGCCGTCTTCTTTTGTTTTTTGTTTCTTATCATTACTATAACCGTACGATATCAAAGAAGCACTATATTATTTTCCGTGCAGATACGCTTCGTTTCTTTGTCCCAAATGGAAACCTGAACCTCGCCTATATGAGCTTTCTGGAGCAAGAGCATAGAAAGTCTGGACTGACCTATGCCTCCGCCCATCGTAAGAGGAAGTTCTCCGCCAAGAAGCGCTTTGTGGAAAGGCATATTCTTTCTGTCCTCGCATCCGGATTCCTTCAGCTGACGTTCAAGAGATTCTTTATCGACACGGATACCCATAGAAGAAATCTCAAAAGCGCATCCGAGAGTATCGTTCCAAAACATAATGTCGCCGTTGAGCGCCCAATCGTCGTAGTCGGGCGCACGTCCGTCATGGCGCTGTCCGGATCTAAGTTTGCCGCCTATCTGCATGATAAAAGCCGTTTTGTGCTCGCACAGGAAAATATTTTCGCGTTCCTTCGGAGTTCTATCGGGATACATATCTTCAAGTTCCTGCGTTGTAACGAACGTCACTTTTCGCTCAAGTTCGAGAGTGAGCTCGGGAAAATGCGTTTTTATTGCGTCAAGCGTATCGCAAATGGCGTCGACCTCGCGCTGTACTGTGTCTTTGAGATATTCGATGTTTCTGTCATCTTTTGTTATTATCTTTTCCCAGTCCCACTGGTCAGTGTAGACAGAGTGGAGATTATCCATCTCCTCGTCGCGGCGAATGGCGTTCATATCCGTGTAAAGCCCCTCGCCCGCGGAAAATTTATATGTGTGAAGCGCCATACGCTTCCATTTTGCAAGAGAATGTACGACAACGGCGTCTTTGCCCGTTTCCTTTATATCGAATCTTACAGGGCGTTCGACACCGTTAAGATCGTCGTTAAGACCTGTGTCGGGATCTACGAACAAAGGAGCCGAAACACGTTTGAGATTGAGCGAGCTGCAAAGTTTATTTTCAAAAATTTTTTTAATCATGCCTATGGCAGTCTGGGTTTCATACATGCCGAGAAGCGACTTGTATCCCGCGGGAATGATTACCTTACTCATGTTGACCTCTTTCATAATTCAAATTCACATTATTTTTCATTTTATCATCTGACGGCGTAAATGTCAACCTAAAAGAAAGAAAAGAAGAATACTATCAGATATAAAGGTAAAAGCCGACGCAGAGCGAAGATATGACGTATAAAAGCATAAAAATAAAAATAAGTTTATAGCCTGTTCACAAAATATGCTTAAATTAAGTTTAAATTAAGTTTATAATTAAAATATATCAATACAAAACAAATTAAAGATAACCGTAAGAACAGGAGTAGAAAAATGCTTCAGCTAAAAAACATCATAAAGAAGTATCATACGGGCGATGAAACGGTCGAAGCGCTGCGCGGCATAAGTATGGATTTCCGCGAAAGCGAGTTCGTTTCAATACTCGGTCCCTCAGGTTGCGGAAAAACGACTCTCCTCAATATAATAGGCGGACTTGACCAATATACGGAAGGCGACCTGATAATCGATGGTAAATCGACAAAAGAATTTAACGACAGAGATTGGGATACATACCGAAACCATAAAATAGGTTTTGTTTTCCAAAGCTACAATCTCATCGGTCATCAAACCGTTCTCTCAAACGTAGAACTTGCCCTTACTCTTTCAGGCGTTTCAAAATCAGAACGCCGAAAAAGAGCCGTGGAAGCTCTTGAAAAGGTCGGACTCAAAGATCAGATACATAAAAAGCCGAATCAGATGTCCGGCGGTCAAATGCAGAGGTTAGCCATTGCCCGCGCGCTCGTAAACAATCCGAAGATATTGCTTGCAGACGAGCCTACGGGAGCTTTGGACTCAGCCACAAGTATACAGATAATGGAGCTGCTCAAAGAAATATCTCAGGACAGACTCGTTATCATGGTAACGCACAATCCGGAACTTGCAGAGCGTTATTCCACAAGAATAATCCGTCTGCTCGACGGCAAAATGACGGATGATACCGACCCCTACAAATGGGAAGCCCCGAAAATTAAAAAGTCAGATCCGCCCGCGATAACGCGCACGCAGAAAAAAGCCGAGAAAAAAGCGAGCAAAAAAACTTCCATGTCGTTTTTTACGGCACTTTCGCTCTCGCTCAACAACCTTATGACAAAGAAAGCGAGAACGATACTGACAAGCTTTGCCGGTTCCATAGGAATCATAGGTATCGCGCTCATTCTTTCCATCTCCAACGGCTTGCAGCTTTACATCAATCATGTTCAAGAGGATACTCTCTCCTCTTATCCCATAACGATACAGGCAGAGTCCGCAGATTTGTCCTCTCTCGTATCCACGCTTATATCTACTGTAGAAGGAGAAAACTCGCATGAGCTTGACAAAGTGTATTCAAGCGTCATTCTGTACGACTTGATGAATTCGCTTACAAACACCGAAGCGACTAAAAATAACCTTTATGATTTCAAGAAGTTCCTCGACGAAAATATTGATAACGAATCTATAACCTCGGTCATATACGGCTATGATATGGAACTTCATATATATTCCTCGGATACGGAAAATATAAGACAACTGAACCCTTCATCTTTGATAGATAACATTTACGGAAACTCATCTACATTATCTTCAGTACTGCCAACGAACAGCTATAACATCTGGAGCGAGCTTATGCCCGGCAAAGACGGCGAATATGTAAATGAACTTATAAAAGAGCAGTACGAACTTATAGAAGGCGAATGGCCTGACAGTTAT
Organism: uncultured Eubacteriales bacterium; assembly: GCA_949299535.1. GTDB lineage: Bacteria > Bacillota > Clostridia > Oscillospirales > CAG-272 > UMGS731. The sequence goes on from CASGAQ010000005.1 coordinate 64,997, forward strand.
AACGAAGTGGTCCTCGTAGTCGACAAAAACAACGAGGTAAGCGACCTTGTTCTCGGTATGCTCGGCTTTAAGAGCGAAGAAGAGATGAACGAGATAATCAACGCAGCGCTCGAAGGCAGAGAGATACCTTCCTCTCAGGAATCATGGGAGTATTCAGAAATACTTTCCACAACATTTAAACTCGTTCTCCCGACGGATTACTATCAGTATAACGACAAAACAGGCGAGTGGCTCGATATGAGCGAAAACGACAAGTATATGTCATACGTTCTTTCCAATGCGGAAGATATAAAGATAGTCGGTATCATACGTCCCGATGAAGAAGCGATAGCTTCCTCCGTCACAGGCTCAGTAGGCTATACATACGCGCTTACCCAGCATGTAGCCGAAAAAATAAACGCAAGTGATATTGTAAAAGCACAGAAAGAGAACCCCGAAACGGATGTATTTACAGGTCTGCCGTTTAAAACGAACGATCATAAAGAACCCTCCGCGGAAGAAAAAGCACAGTCGGTAAAAGAATATGTCGCCTCTCTGGAGGAAACCAAAAAAGCGGAACTTTACACCGCGATAGCCTCACAAATGCCGGAAGACGAGCTTGAGGCGGCCGTGACGGAAAGCATGGCAAACTTCCCGACAAGAGAATCCATGGAAGCTGTCATAGCGCAGGCTTATGCCGCCGAAATGGGACTTTCGGAGGAAACAGTCCGCACATATCTTGCTGACATGACAGATGAACAGATAACAGCGGCCATTAAGGAAATGCTGTCTATCCAGATAAAGGAACAATATTACTCCACAGTTTCCGAACAGCTTTCCGCAATGAGCATAGCACAGCTTTCCGCAATGCTCGACAATTACATTTCTTCTGCAACAAATGAGGAGCTTGCGCTCGTTTACGACACTCATATGCCCGCAACGGTCTCCGAAAGCACATATGACGACAACATAACAAAACTCGGCGTTTTCGATATTGACGATCCCTCGATGATAATCATATACGCCTCCAGCTTTGAAGCAAAAGACAATATCTCTGCGCTCATAGATGAATATAACGCAGGAAAAGATGAAGAGGATATGATAACATATACAGACTATGTCAAACTCATCATGTCTTCCGTTACAACGATAATCAACGCCATAAGCTACATACTTATAGCATTCGTTTCGATATCACTTATAGTTTCATCTATAATGATAGGTATCATCACATATATCTCTGTCCTCGAAAGAACAAAAGAGATCGGTGTTCTCCGCGCAATCGGCGCCTCCAAAAAGGATGTCGGCAGAGTATTCAATGCTGAAACACTTATAGTAGGCTTCGCTTCGGGAATGTTCGGCATAATAATAACCATTATTCTCAATATACCAATAAATATTGTGATACAATCAATAACTGGTATCGGAAACATCGCTTCGCTCCCCATAGTCGGCGCAATAATACTTGTGCTGATAAGTATGTGTCTTACGCTTATAGCAGGTCTTATACCCTCCAAACTCGCGGCAAAGAAAGATCCCGTGGAAGCGCTTCGTTCCGAATAAATGATATGATCGAAAACAGGTACACAAATCCGTTTGCCGCACCGATATCATAAAAAATCAAATGCAATTAAAAGGATCACAATGGAAAACGACAAAATACTGCAAGATCACCTTACAGACCTTTCCGCCAGAGCGAAAGAAGGCTCATATTACACATATTCAGGCTTTCTCTCTTTGGCGGAGCAGGATCTGCTCCTTAAAACGAAAACGGATATAAAATACAAACTCATCGGCGGGTACGAAAATGCAGAACGCAAACTTGCCGCTTTCGGAAGCAAAGAGGACTTCGGATATGAGGAGGAAACTCCGATAGTATGCATAAAAATAGAACCTCTTATGCAAAAGTATGCCGACGCACTTTCACACCGGGATTTTCTCGGCTCGGTAATAGGCTTGGGACTTGAACGTGCTGTGACGGGCGATATAATAGTGCATGAAAATATCGGTTATATGTTTTGCCTTGAATCCATCGCGCCGTTTATCACCGAAAATCTCAAAAAAGTAAGAAGAACAGATGTGAAATGCTCCGTTGTTTCGTCGCTTCCGACAGAAACGGTAAAAATACCTGAAGAAAGTACATTTTTCGTCGCTTCGGAAAGGCTTGACGCCGTTATTGCCGCAGTATTCAATATTTCAAGAAGCGAAAGCCAAAAGCTTTTTGATAAAGAACTTGTTTTTTGCAACAGCAACCTTTGCGAAAACGCAGACCGCCAAATTCAGGACGGCGGAGTGGTTTCCGTGAGAGGTTATGGAAGATTCATATACTGCGGAATAGAAAAAACAACAAAAAAAGGCAGACTCTGTATAAAGGCAAGAGTATACAAATAATTATAAAATCTCCCCACATGTCTTAAAGACAATATGGGGAGATTTTTTATATCAAAAATGTTTTATACTCAGATCCAATTTGCATCTTCAAAATCTTTGTAAAGAGCCTGTATAGCTTTCTTGTAATTGCTGTTGTCTACGCCGACAATGATATTCGTTTCGTCCGGCGGCTGAGCTATCATCTTTATATTTATGCCGACTGCGGAAAGAGAAGCAAAGATTCTGGCGCATATACCGCTCTTGCCCGCCATATTTCTTCCGACGATAGCAATAAGTGCAAGTTCTTTCTTTACGTTTACTTTTGCTCCGAGTTCGTTCTCAATCTTGGAAACTATATCATACATACAGCCCGAAACGGAAGAACCGGAAACTATGACGCTTACGGAATCTATGCCGGTGGGAAGATGTTCGACATTTATTTTATAATCTTCGAATATCTCAAGTACGCGGCGTGTAAATCCTATCTCCGTTGACATATGATCCTTGAGAATATCGAAAGAAACAAAATCTTTCTTTCCTGCAATACCTGTGATGACGTAGCGTTCGTCATTGCAGTCGCGTTTGATTATAGTGCCGGGGCAGGAAGGCTCGTTCGTATTTCTGATATTTATGGAAATATTCTTCTCCTGCAAGGGAAAAATGCTGTCCTCGTGAAGAACGTTTGCACCCATATAGGAAAGCTCGCGCAGTTCAGTATATGTTATCTGAGATATAGTTTTGGGATTCTCGACTATTCTGGGGTCTGCCGTAAGAGTACCGGGAACGTCCGTCCAGTTCTCGTATATCTTGGCGTTCAAGAATCTTGCAAGGTAAGCACCGGTGATATCGGAGCCGCCGCGCGAGAAAAGACAAATTTCTCCGTTGGGATATGAGCCGTAAAATCCCGGAACAACGATCTTGCCGTGGCTTGAAAAGAATTTTTTCGCGTTCTGTTCGCTTCTTTCAAAATCCACTGTCCCGCTGTATGTGAATCTGATAATGTCTTTTGAATCAACAAAATCAAATCCCAGATATGCGCTCATAAGCTTTGCGGAAAGGTATTCGCCGCGGCTGATAAGATAATTTTGATCTATATCCTTTTTAAGTTTTGATTTTATGATGTCAAGGTCTGCGGAGATGTTGCTGGAAAGACCGAGATCTCTTTGTATCTCCAGATATCTGCCGGCTATCATATTCCATATATCGGTGTAAGGCACGCCGTACTGAAGATGTGTATGGAGCGTGTAGAGCAAGTCTGTTATCTTGATATCATCGCTCGATTTTTTACCGGCGGCAGAAACAACAACTATCTGACGCTCATTGTTTGCGTCGATTATGCTTTTGACTTTCTTGAATTGCTCGGCGCTTGCCATTGAGGTGCCGCCGAATTTTGTAACTATCATGTTTTTTCTCCGTTCTGTAAAGTTTTCGTTTGCGCGTCAATTATCGCAAAGACAAAGATCCTCAAAAGTCTCTCGCTTTACGGCGATGCGTTCGCCGTTCTTTCCTACAAGAAGTATCGCGGGACGAGGTATCCTATTATAATTGGAAGCCATGGAGTAGTTATACGCGCCCGTTACAAGCACGGCGAGAATATCTCCGCGCACAGGTCTGGGGAGCATTACATTCTCCTGGATAAGATCGCCGCTTTCGCAGCATCTGCCGGCGATGGAGCATTTGAAATCCGCAGTTTCGTTTGCTCTGTTTGCCAGCATTACAGTATATGCGGAACCATAGAGCGCGTATCTTGGATTATCGGGCATACCGCCGTCGATGGAAACATAATTTTTGAGATCGGCTATCTCTTTTACTGAACCGACGGTGTAAAGCGTTATACCGGTATCAGCAACGATACTTCTTCCCGGCTCCATAAGAATCTTAGGCATATCGACGCCAAATTCGGCACAGCGTTTTTTCACATGAGAAGCAACATCTGCAATATTCGCGTCTATGTCGATATGTGGATCAGCTTCAGTATAGCGGACGCCGAAGCCGCCGCCGAGGTTGAGTATATTCGCTCTGTAAGAATACTTGGACTTAACGTCCGCAATAAATTTCAGCATAATATCGGCGGCGTCGCAGAAAGGCTCGCACTCGAATATCTGGGAACCTATATGGCAGTGGAAACCTTCAAGTATTATATGATTTTTGGAAAGAGCCGCTTCGACCATCTCATAAGCTCTGCCCGTTTCAATGGCGGAACCGAATTTTGAATCCACACTGCCGGTAACTACCGCTTTATGAGTGTGCGGGTCTATTCCGGGAGTAATACGGAGAAGTATCTTCTGTGAAATTCCGTGAGCGCCTGCGATCTCATTTATCGCCCCAAGCTCTTCCTCATTGTCGACGATAAAATAACCAAGACCGTTTTCAATAGCATATTCTATATCCGCGTCGGTCTTATTATTTCCGTGGAAGAAAGCTTTTTCAAGAGGGAAACCGGCTTTTATAGCGGTATATAGCTCGCCGGAGGAAACGATATCCGTTCCCATTCCGCACTCTGCGACTATTCTGTAAATGCCCGTAAAGCAGAGCGCTTTAGAAGCATAAAGAGGCATGGAATCTTCACCGAAATGCTTCTTCATGGAATTTACATAAAGACGGCAGTTTTGGCGAAGTCTGTCCTCATCAATGACATAGAGAGCAGTGCCGTATTTTTTGGCAAGGTCAACAGTATCAAATCCCGCTATGGCAAGATGTCCGTTTTCGTTTATTGTAAGGTTGGGGTAAAGCATAAATATCCTTCTTTCTTAAAGGGAAAGTAAAAAATCAGATTTATATTTTTGGCAAAAAGCCGATTATTTTCTTACCATGTCTTTTATTGTGTAAAGACCGGATTTCTTACCGCAGAGGAATTTACCCGCGGATACCGCGCCTTCGGCGAAAAGCGCGCGGTTGTGCGCTTCATGTTTGAGCGTAATCGTCTGAGAATCCGTGGAAATAACGACTTCGTGTATACCGACCACACTGCCGCAGCGAACGGAATTTATACCGATATCGTTCTTTTCGCGTTTCTTCATACCGTTTCTGCCGATAACGAATTTTGCGTCGGGACGGCTTGTCTTTATTTCATTCGCAATGAGAAGAGCCGTGCCGCTGGGCGCGTCCAATTTATTTCTGTGATGAGTTTCCACTATTTCGATATCGGCGTCTTTCATAATTCGCGCCGCCTCGGCGGCAAAAGCCGCAAGTACAGCTATGCCTATCGACATATTGCCGGAATAAAATACCGGGAGAGTTTCAGCCGTTTCGTTGATATACGAAACTTCTTCTTCAGTGCAGCCGGTCGTGCCGATAACTGCCGGGACATTGTGCGCCTTAGCCCAGTCGAGAACGCCTCTTACCACGCTGTGGTGTGAAAAATCAATTACAACATCTGCCTCTGCCTTGACTTCTGAAAGAGAGGTAAGAACATTTTCACCGTCGCCGTTTACATCTACAAGAGCGGCGACCTCAAGCATATTGTCTTCGAGAACGAGCTTGGTTATCTCCTTGCCCATTCTTCCCAAAGCACCGTGAACAATAACTTTTATCATGATAAAGCCTCCGAAAAATTATACGTTGAGTCCGTATTCTCTCATAACGGAGAGCATCTTTTCATAAGGCTCGCCTTCCATGGGAACGAGCGGACCGCGGACAAAGTTTTTGCAGTAACCAAGAGCTGCCATAGCAGCCTTTACGGGAATGGGGTTTACGTCGGAGAACATTGCTTTTGTTATCTTGTGCAGATAAAACTGCATCTGAGCCGCGCCTTTAATATCTCCCGCGAAGAATTTATCGCACATCTCCACCATTTTTTCGGGCAGAACGTTGGAAACGACGGATATTACTCCGAGACCGCCGAGCGACATGAGCGGAACGACCTGATCATCGTTGCCGGAGTAGAGTGCAAGACTGCCGTTTGTAAGGGACATTGTTTCGACTATCTTTTCTATATTTCCGTTCGCCTCTTTGACAGCGACGATATTCTCGTGTTCAGCAAGAGCAGCATAAGTTGCGGGTTCTATGTTGACGCCGGTGCGGGAAGGAACATTATAAAGAATGATAGGCTTGTCGCTTGCATCCGCAACGTCGTTGTAAAGTTTTATAAGACCTTTCTGTGAAGTCTTATTGTAATAAGGAGTTACAACAAGAAGGGCGTCCGCGCCTGCTTTGCAGGATTCGCGTGCCAGAGCGAGTCCGTGTTCGGAATCGTTGCTTCCGGTACCTGCTATAACGGGTACTCTGCCGTTTACTTTCTCAACAGCATAAGAGATAGCGCCGATATGGTCTTTGTCGTTAAGCGTAGATGCTTCGCCGGTCGTACCGCAAATAACAAGGGCGTTTATGCCTCTTTTGACCTGATCCTCTATAAGAGCGCCGAACTGAGGGTAATTGATACCGTTTTCGTCAAGCGGTGTGATAAGAGCGGTTGCAGTGCCTTTAAAAACGAGTTTCTTTTTCATAGCTTTTACTTCTTTCTTAAAAAATATAATTTTTATAAATTCTCGATTCAACTGTATATACGGCTTTTGCGAAAGCTCAGGAACAGAGCATAAAAAAACAGCTGACTTGCGTCAGCTATCAAAAATCAAACAATACGGGAAAAGAAAAAGATATTCCCTTCCGTGTTTTCATAATCAATAGCTCTCCGCAATAAGCGACAATCCGTAAGATATTATTCCGCCGGACCAGGGAAACGGTATACCGCATACTCCGCCCTTCGGCACCGATCCCTTTTGCTCGGCAGGTATTGCGGATACCTTTTTACAAGCTTTGCTACTGATGATCAAGTGCGCCTCTATAATTAAACAATAGTATTATATCATAAACTATATATATATGTCAATATTTTTCAGCGCAAAAAAAGCTTTAACTGCTTTTTTGGACTTTATTCTTCACGATTCACGAAAAATGCGCAGAAAATACGAAATTTTCCGCAGATTCTGCTAAGAGCCGCTTATTTTTGAGGAAAGAAGAACTACCGTCTGCGCGCATTTTTTCACAAGTTCGGAAAGCGGAACGTCCTCTGTTCCGACTACGACAGTTCCGCACTTGTTAAATGGTATCAGTACTTTTTTCGCCTTGCTTTTAGCTACGGCAAAAGATATCCTCGCGCTTATCTCGCCCATAAGAGAATCGGCTATAACTATCCCGATAGGACCTGCTATTATGTCCGCGTCCGACGCCTGAACACATACCGCGTTTTCGCCGGTCGCGCCTGACTGAGCACCGCCTTTGAGCATATTTGAGGTTGCCGCACTGTTAGTACCGACGCATACGATCTCAGCACTCGGCTCAAGTTTAAGTATCTCCTCTATAACGGAGCGGCCAAGCTTTCCGCCCTGCCCGTCTATCACAAGTATTTTCATAAACCCACCTTTTTAAACTTCTGTCTGAAGACAATATTACCATGATTTAAAAGTTTTTTCAACACCTATCTTAAAATGATACCTCCGAAATGTTGACAAGCCGAAGTTTTTACAATACAATAATATCTAAACAATATCAGAAAAAATAATCGTGCGGAGAAAAGACAAATGAGCGCAGAAAGAAAATTTCCTAAAATAACCGTCACAAAAAAAGCGGAATATTCGATAAAAAAGGGGCACCCGTGGATATATGACGCGGAAGTGACTGCCTCTCAGCATATTGAAAACGGCTCGCTCTGCGATGTTTACTCATCAAAGGATTCATATCTCGGCACAGGCTTCTGGAGCGAAAAAAGCAAGATAAGAGTCCGCCTGCTCTCTTCAAACGCCAATGAAAAATTCGAGCGGTCTTTCTTCGAACGCAGAATAAAATACGCTTTGAACTACCGCCGTGCGGTAATGGGCGGTGACTTGTCTTCATGCCGAATAGTATTCGGAGAAGCGGACGGGCTTCCGGGACTCACCGTGGACAAGTTTTCGGATATTCTTGTCGTCCAGGTCCTCTCCTATGGTATGGATAAGATAAAATCGACGATATTCGACATTCTTTTCGAAGCGTTCGACGCGATAGGTGAAAAAATATCCGGCATATACGAGCGTGAAGACGTCGCAATACGCGAACTTGAAGGACTTCCGCTTTTCAAGGGCTGGTACGAAAAAGAAGGCCGACCACATCCCGAAAGCACCGTAACACAGATATGCGAAAACGGAGTAAAGTACACCGTTGACGTTGAAAACGGACAAAAAACCGGATTTTTCCTTGACCAGAAATTCAATCGTCTTGCCGTTTCAAAGCTTGCAAAAGACAGATGTGTTCTTGACTGCTTTACTCATACAGGCTCTTTTGCCATGAATGCGGTAATGGGCGGCGCAAAACGCGTAACAGCAGTCGATGTTTCGCAGTCCGCCGTAGATATGGCGCGCGCTAACGCAAGACTCAACGGTATAGAGGATAAAATGGACTTTATCTGCACTGATGTTTTCGACCTGCTCCCCTCTTTGGAAAAAGAAAAAAACTCGCCGTATGATTTTATAATACTCGATCCTCCCGCATTTACAAAGAGCCGCAAAACAGCAAACTCTGCATACCGCGGATATAAAGAGATAAACTACCGCGCGATGAAACTTCTTCCACGAGGCGGATTTTTGGCTACATGCTCTTGCTCTCACTTTATGCCGAGCGAAGATTTTGTAAAAATGCTCAAGGAAGCCGCGCTCGACGCAAAAGTCGAACTGAAGCAGATAGAGGCAAGAACGCAGGGCCCCGACCATCCCATTCTTTTGCATGTACCCGAAACGGATTATCTCAAATTCTATCTTTTCCAAGTCGTATAAATTATTGCACATGAAAAAACGGACTTCTTAAATTTAATAAGAGTCCGTTTTTTTGCGCCGATTTTATGATATTCAAATTTCCGTGTATCCTTTTTCTATTATATCGGCAATACGAATACACGCTTTTCCGTCACCGTAAGGATTTGCAGCGTGCGCCATGGCGGAGTATACACTTCCGTTGTCTAAAATATTTGAAAGTCCTCGGCGAACACTTTCAAAAGTATTTCCAACAAGAGTAGCCGTACCTGAGTTCACCGCTTCGGGCCGCTCGGTAGTGTTCCGCATTACAAGCACGGGAACGCCGAATGCAGGAGCCTCCTCTTGTATGCCGCCGCTGTCGGTAAGCGCGATATAAGAACGAGCCAGAATATTGTGAAATTCAAAAACATCGAGCGGTTCTGAAAGTTTCACCTGCTCAAAGCCTCCGAAAACCTCATGGGCGGCTTTTTTTACAGCCGGATTCGGGTGAACGGGATAAATCGCGCAAATATCGGGATGCGAAGAAAGAACCTCTTTTATCGCTGCAAACATTTCGCGCATCGGCGCGCCGAGATTTTCTCTGCGGTGCGCCGTTAAAAGTATCATCTTTCTGCCGCCTGCAAAATCGAGTGCAGGGTGAGAAAAACTCTCTTTAACAGTAGTCTTGAGCGCGTCTATCACTGTGTTGCCGGTGATGAAAACTCCCGCTTCCTGTCTTCCCTCAGAAACGAGGCGGCGCGCGGAAAGCTCGGTCGGAGCAAAATGATATAAGGAAAGCGAATCCACGGCTGTTCTGTTGAACTCCTCGGGATAAGGCGAGGATATATCATATGTGCGAAGCCCTGCCTCAACATGACCGACAGGCACTCCCATATAAAACGCTGAAAGAGCCGCCGCAAACGCCGTCGTTGTATCTCCGTGAACGAGAACAAGGTCATATTTCTCTTTTTCAAGAATCGAACGCATACCGCGCATTACTTTTTCCGTGATATCAAACAGCGTCTGACCTTCCGTCATAACGGAAAGGTCAGCGTCAGGCTCGATACCGAAAAAAGAAAGTACGGGAGAGAGCATCTCTCTGTGCTGTCCCGTAACACAAACTTTCACGCGAACGGAAGGACGCTTCATAAGCTCCAACGCAAGCGGACACATTTTAACGGCTTCCGGGCGCGTGCCGAAAACAAGCATTATATTCTTCAATTCACAAATCCTTTCCGCATTATTTTTTCGTGTTCTCCAATAAATCAAACCTACTTTAGTATTATATTCCTTCTGCAAAGATAAAGCAACAAATACTTTATTTTTGCAAGATATTTCAGAGCCGGTTTTATTTATTTTTTTTGTTTTGTATTATTTTATTCTGAAAACTGCAAATAATCTTAAATATATTCATGCTGCAAACATTGAACGAGCTGCACCGAATGTTTGATATATGTTTGGGTATTGACACTTTTTCGCAAAAAATATATAATATTCAAATATAGTGTAAATAAATATAGTGTAAAAAATCGCTATCACCGACACTTTTTATGCATTCACACATAAACAACAAATAAGGCAACGAATCAAGAGGTGAAAATATGTCTTTTTATCTTAGCGGAGTTCATATTCCGCACAAAAAGAATACTGCCGAAATGGCGCCCGTAAGAATGAACATACCGAAAACAGTAGTTCTTCTTACATCAATGCATATCGGCAAACCGGCTTTACCCGTTGTAAAAGCCGGAGATCACGTCGATGTCGGCACGCTTGTAGCGGAACAGAACGGAGTCGTATCTTCTCCCGTATATTCCGGCGTTTCCGGAACCGTAAAAAAAATCGAGGACGCACTGTTGGCAGGCGGAACATTCGCTCCCGCCGTCGTCATAGAGACAGACGGACTTCAGACAAAAGACCTGAATATCTTGCCGCCTCAGATAAACGGATATGAAGATTTTATCACGGCAGTCAAAAAAAGCGGTATCGTCGGACTCGGCGGAGCGGGTTTCCCCACTTATGTAAAACTCGACGTAAAGGACACTTCCAAAATACAGGAGCTTATCATCAACTGCGCGGAATGTGAGCCTTATATAACGAGCGACACACGCACCATGCTCGACAAAACGGAAGAAATCGAATACGCGATATCGCTTTTCGAGAAATATCTGGGAATAAAAAAGACTGTTATCGGAGTGGAGTCGCATAACAAGAAGGCTATTGAAAAAATGAAACAAATAGCCGCAAAAAATCCCAACGCAGAAGTAAAGATACTCCCTTCAGTATATCCTCAGGGCGGAGAAAAAGTTCTTATATACCATACAGTAAAAAAGGTAGTTCCCGCAGGAAAGCTTCCCATAGACGTAGGCTGTATCGTATGCAACTGTACTACCATGGCGGCTATCGCGGAATTTATAAGGACAGGTATGCCGCTCGTTGAAAAATGTATAACAGTAGACGGAAGCGCCGTAAAAGAGCCTAAAAATGTCATCGTTCCGATAGGCGCAAAACTTGCCGACGTCTTTGAGTTTTGCGGCGGCTTCAAATCAGAACCGAAAAAAGTTCTGTACGGCGGACCCATGATGGGAATATCAGTACCCGGACTTGAAGTTCCCGTACTCAAAAATACGAACGCGCTCATAGCGCTTAACGAAAAAGACGCAAAACGCCCGCACTCAACGCAGTGTATCCATTGCGGAATGTGCGTTTCGCACTGTCCCGTAAAACTCTCTCCCATGGGTATTGCAAAAGCTTATAAAAACGGCAACGCCGAAGCTTTGCAAAAGCTACGTGTCGATATTTGCATGGAGTGCGGCTGCTGTTCGTATATCTGCCCTGCAAAACGCCCCCTTGTGGAAACAAATAAAATGGCAAAAACTATGTTGCGCGAATATCAGAACGCGCAAAAAGAAAAGGATGGCAAAAAATGAACGGCTTGAATATATCTGTTTCGCCTCATATCCACAGTCCGCGCACGACAACAAAAATAATGCTCGACGTAATAATAGCGCTTCTGCCTGCGACAGTCGCCGGAGTGATAATATTCGGTCTGCGTGCGCTTGCAGTCATAGCGGTATGCATAGCTTCTGCGGTTATAGCTGAATTTCTGTTTAATAAGATCTGCAAAAAAGAGCTTACCGTAACGGATCTGAGCGCAGTTGTAACGGGACTTTTGCTTGCGCTTAATCTTCCGGCAAACATTCCTCTCTGGCAGGCGGCGATAGGTTCTGTTTTCTCCATAATCGTCGTGAAATGTCTTTTCGGAGGAATCGGACAAAACTTTGCAAACCCTGCTATCACAGGCAGAATATTCATGCTTGTTACTTTCGGCTCAATGACAAGCGCGGCGTTCCCGACAATAGTTGACACCGTTTCGGGCGCTACACCTCTTTCCGTTCTCGGTGAAGGCGGCAAAGCCGATACTCTGGACCTTCTGCTCGGTCTGCGCGGCGGAGCTATCGGAGAAACCTGCACGATAGCACTCATCATCGGCGGTATATACCTTGTCGCGCGCAGAGTTATCGTTCCTCACACGCCGATAGCGTTTATCGCAACGGTATTCGTTCTTTCACTCGCCGTCACACACGACGCAAAGCTGGCGCTTCAGTATACGCTTTCCGGCGGACTTTTCCTCGGTGCAATATTCATGGCGACAGACTATGCCACGACTCCCGTCACAAAATGGGGCAAGGTCATATTCGGCGTCGGCGCGGGACTTATCACGATCCTTATAAGATTCTGGGGAGCTTATCCCGAAGGAGTTTCGTTTGCAATACTCCTTATGAACATTCTCACGCCGTATATTGACAAGCTCACCGCGGCCAAGCCATTCGGAGGTGCAAAAGCATGAAAAAATCAATTCAAAGCATTGCAGTCCTTACGGTAATCTGCGTTGTAACAGCCGTGCTCCTTGCTCTGGTAAACGGTATTACTGCCCCTATCATAGCAAAAGCAGAAGCCGAAAAAGCAAACGAAGCTCTTCTTGTCGTCATGCCTGACGGAGAAGGATTCGAAGAAATATCCGCAGACGAATATGAGCTTCCCTCAAGCATAACGAACATATACCGCGAGAAAAACGGCGGCTATGTATTCAAGATGGCTACTACCGGTTATTCTTCCGGTCTTGCGATAATGTGCGGCATTGACAAGGACGGCAAGATAACAGGCGCCGTATGTCTTTCAAGCGGAGAAACACTCGGATACGAAAAAACGTACGGCGACAGTTTCATAGGTCTTGATTCCGAATCTGCGGACAGCGTAGATATCATATCGGGAGCGACCAAAACTACCGCCGCATATAAGAATGCGGTAAAAGATGCGCTTGCCTCGTTTATAATCGTAAACGGAGGAAGCGTCGATATAAGAACGAAAGAAGAGATACTTCAGGACAACCTTTCCGCCGTTCTTCCCGCCGGCAAAGAATTTACAAAAGAATTTATCACGGAATCTCTCGGCGATGTAACAGCCATATATATGTCAGGCAACGGCGAAGGCTATGTTGTCGCCATAGGCGAGCTGTTTATCGGAATAGACAAAAACGGCAACGCCGTAAGCGAAGCCGACGAAAGCGCAAAAGAAAAAGCGATTGCCGCTTATAACATTCACGTAAATTCCACGCTTGAGGAGATAGAACTTTCAGGATACGAAGGTATCTCGTCAAAAATACTGAAAGCATACAAGACTTCGGGCGGAAATTTTGTTTTCGATATAAAAGCGTCCGGATACGGTATGAGCGGCGAGTGGGCAGCTTCCGGCAAACCTATCAAAATAAAAGTCAGCGCCTCTGACGAAGGCAAGATAATCTCTTGCATAACCGTATCTCAAAGTGAGACCGAAGGTATAGGTTCCGTTTGTGCAGAGCCTTCATACTATGAGCAGTACAACGGAAAGACAGAAGCCTCCTTGGGCGAGGTCGACGCCATAAGCGGCGCCACATACACGCACAAAGGTTACAGTTCCGCCGTTTCCGAAGTATTCAAAACAATAAATATTCTGAAAGGAGCCGAATAAAAATGAGCAAAAACAGCAAACTTTCGATCCTTTTAAAAGGTCTGCTCCTTGAAAATCCCGTTTTCGTGCTTGTACTCGGCACTTGTCCGACACTTGCCACGACGACAAGCGTAATAGGCGCACTCAGCATGGGACTTGCCGCAACGGCGGTACTCATCGCCTCAAACGCCGCCATATCTCTTTTGAGAAAAGTTATTCCGGATAAAGTAAGGATACCTTGCTATATAGTAATAATCGCAGGTTTCGTGACTCTGGTGCAAATGCTTATGCACGCATATCTGCCCGAACTTTACGAACTGCTTGGTATTTACCTTGCGCTCATCACCGTAAACTGCATAATTCTCGGCAGAGCGGAAATGTTCGCAAGCAAGAACCGCATAGGTGAATCCGTTCTCGACGGAATCGGAATGGGACTCGGCTTTACTCTTGCACTCGTACTCATGGCGACGATACGCGAAGTTTTCGGAAGCGGTTCTTTTGCCGGAATCGAAATTCCGTTCCTTCAAAATTATAAAGTTGAATTTCTCGTAAAATCTCCGGGCGGTTTCCTCGTATTCGGTATTCTCATAGCCGTTGTCAACGCGATAACAAAAGGCAAAGTGATAAAGAAAAAAGATTTCGGCTGCGAAGGCTGTCCTTCAGCAGGAGTATGCCACTCCAAAGAATGCGGTGCCGCAGACGAAAATCTCACGACAAAAGTCGGAAATACGGAAAACGCCGTAAAGGAGGAAAAGTGATATGGATACTTTCAGAAATTTAATAATCATTCTCATGTCCTCCGTTTTGGTAAACAACTATGTTCTCAGCCGTTTCTTGGGCATTTGTCCTTTTTTGGGAGTTTCCAAAAAGCTCGACCAAGCCGCAGGCATGGGCCTATCGGTAATATTCGTCATGCTCGTGGCAACGGCGGCGACATGGCCCATACAACATTTCATACTTGACAGATTCGGACTTGGATATATGCAGACGATAGTATTTATCCTTGTTATCGCAGCGCTGGTCCAGTTTATAGAGATAGTACTGAAAAAATATATTCCGGCGCTCCATAAAAGCCTTGGCGTATATCTGCCGCTTATCACGACGAACTGCGCCGTCCTCGGCGTCACGATAAACAATATAACGGACGGTTACGGTTTTCTTGAATCAATGGTAAGCTCTCTGGGCTGTGGACTCGGTTTTCTGCTTGCTATGGTCCTCTTTTCCGGCGTTCGTTCCAGAATAGAGAGCTGTGACGCGCCCGAATGTTTCAAGGGACTGCCCGTAACGCTCATCGCCGCCTCCATCGTTTCCCTTGCCTTCTTCGGATTTGCGGGTATCGTGGACAATCTCTTTGCGTAACAGGAGGAATGTGATATGTTGACAGATATTCTAATAGCCGTGGCGATAGTCGCCGCGGTAGGACTTATATGCGGCATAGTGCTGTCGCTTGCCTCGCACTTCATGAGCGTTAAAACCGACGAAAGGATATCCGATATACGCGAATGTCTTCCCGGCGCCAACTGCGGCGCTTGCGGATATACGGGCTGCGACGGATATGCAAAAGCTCTCGTCGAAGAGGGAGCCAAAACAAATCTCTGCGTTCCCGGCGCCGCGGCGGTAGCCGAAAAAGTTTCCGCCATACTCGGCGTAGAAGCAGAAGCCTGCGAAAGCCGTATAGCGTTTATTCACTGTAACGGCATTCCCGATGCAGCAAAGGATAAAGCCGTTTACGAAGGCATAAAGAGCTGTAAAGCTCAGTGTCTTATCTACGGCGGAGCTAAAGCTTGTTCATACGGCTGCGTAGGATGCGGCGACTGTGCTTCCGTTTGTCCCAAAGGCGCTATATGCGTGGAATACGGAGTTGCCAGAGTAAACAAAAATCTTTGTATCGGCTGCGGTCTTTGCGTAAAGACGTGTCCCAAAGGTATAATCTCGCTTATTCCCTTTAAAGCTAAAGTAGCCGTAATGTGCAGCAGCAAAGAAAAAGGTGCGGAAGTCCGCAAAAAATGTACGAACGGCTGTATCGGTTGTAAAAAATGCGAATCCGTCTGCCCTAAAGACGCCATACACGTCAAAGACAATCTGGCGGAAATAGATTATGAAAAATGCGTCGGCTGCGGTCTTTGCGCTAAAAACTGCCCCGTTCAGTGCATAATCAAATTTCCAAAATCATAAGCAAAACAAATTAAGGATATAAAAACGGCATAAAACCATAATAAGGCGGCTTCGGTCGCCTTATTCGTTAAAGGAGAAATATGCAAAAGAAAAAGATTCGAAACGATATAATACTTGCCGCGGTACTGTTGTGCGCCGCGGCGGTGATTCTTGCGATTTTCTTCTTCACACGTTCGGAGGGCGGTTACGCGGTCGTGTTGATAGACGGGGAGGAAACGGCAAGATATCCGCTGTCAAAAGATATAGAAGTGACTATCTCTGCAGGCGAGCAAAACTATAACATTCTCAAAATAGAAAAAGGCTGTGCGGATATCATAGAGGCTTCATGCCCGGACGGAGTCTGCGTAGAACATAGGGCTATAAAATATGAAGGCGAAACGATAGTTTGTCTGCCGAACAAGGTAGTGATAAGAATAGACGGCGAGTGCCGGAACGGAGGTCACGTCATATCGTGAACCATATGAAAACAAAAAAGCTGACTTTTCTTGCGCTGTGTTCATGTCTGGCGCTCATATTCTCTTATGTCGAGACGATGATACCCCCGATATACCCCGCCGTTCCCGGAATAAAAATGGGACTTGCGAATATCATGACGGTTTTCGTTCTTTTCAAATACGGCGCTTCATGCGCTTGTATCGTATCGTTTGTGCGGATAACGCTTGCCGCTATGCTTTTCGGCAATCCGTGGTCGCTCGCTTATAGCGCCGCAGGAGCTGTGCTAAGTCTTGCGGTAATGATATTGCTGAAAAAGACAAATAAGTTCTCCTCTGTCGGAATAAGCATAGCAGGCGGCGTTTTTCACAACGCAGGACAGATACTTTTGGCAATGCTCGTGCTTGAGACGAAAGAGATAGGATTCTACATGGCGATACTCGCCGTGACAGGAATGGTATCAGGCGTGCTCATAGGACTTGCCGCCGCTTTTATGCTGAAGTTCCTAAAAAGAGTATAAAAATCGCACGGTCAAAAACCGTGCGATTCAGGCTACTGACAAACCCGGTTAAAAACCTGTCTCAGCAAATTTTACAAATCCGACACTCGCTTTTTCTTTGATCATGCAGGCGCAAAGAAAAAGCTTGGCAAAAAGAAATCACCGGAAGGGAATTTCGCCGACTGCGGTCGGCGACGAGGGTTACGCCCCCTCGACCGCGCCGCCTTTTGAAAAAGGCGGACGAAAACTTCCCGTCATTTTACCCCCACTACCTTTGTCGGCAAACTGAATCGCACGGTCAAAAACCGTGCGATTTTTTCATGTCTATTCTTTTAATTGATATCATTTCCAGCCGTTTGAATACAGTTTTTCTCCGTCGGGCAACACCCACATCGCCTCTGCTCCGTCGATACTTTCGAGAAGTTTTTTGCCTTCTTCAAAGTTCATGCAGAAAAGTGCGGTTGAAAGAGCGTCGCCAAGTCCGGAATCAAGGCATCTTACGGATACGGACAAAAACTCATTTTCGGGCATAAGCGTGTCTTTGTCGATTATATGATGATATCTCACACCGTCGACAAAATAAAAGCGCTGATAAGCTCCGCTCGTCACAAGCGAGCCTTCGCTCATGTAAAGATATTCGATAAATGCGTTTTCTTCGTCAGATGTGTCGGGATTTTCAATGCCGACCGTCCATGGAGAACCGTCAGCACGCGCTCCGATAACTCTTACATTGCCTCCCACATTCAGAACATATCCCTCTATATCGTTAGCATGCAGATATTCCGCCACGCGCTCAACGGCATATCCTTTTGCCACAGCGCCCACGTCAAGGCTCATTTTATCGTCCAAAAGCTCCACCGTTCCCGCTTCGCGGTCTACAACAATATCGTTTATATCGATATGCTCAGCCGCTTCAGAGAGAAGTTTGATATCCGGCAGCTCTGCTGACGACGGATCGTCCGAACCGTTTTCTCTGTATTCATGCCAGATCGACAGCACGCTTCCCATTGCAACGTTCGTATACCCGTCTGTCAGCGAATATATCTCCTTGCAGTATTCGATAAGATCGAGTATCTTATCGTCAACTTGTACCGCAGCCTTTTGAGAGTTTATCGTGCGGATATTGTTTATGCCCAGATAAGTATGATATATATCGTAAAGTTTGTGATATTCCTCAAGCAGAGAAAATATCTGCTCACATACAGCGTCAAAATCTTCCTTATTTTTTTCATATCCGACGATAGTCGTTACCGTATCAAAATAATCGAAGCTGTACGCAGTATATTTGTTTTTTTCATTGCCGCAGGAGCAAAAAACAAATATCAAGCTTAATACCAGTCCTGCGGCGACAAGTCTTTTTAAAACTTTCATTTCCCACCGTTCCCGCCGTTTTGTAAAATAGAATTTTTCGTTTGAAAAATGCATAAAATTATGAGGAGATTCTTCTCCTCATATTTTATTATTCATAATTCAGTCTGCCGCTTTTACCATAGCTTTTACCATATCGGAAACATATATCGTACAGCCTACGCTCTGAACATCGCTGCTGCCGTAACCTTCATCGGAAACAAGCGACATTATCTCGGAAGCAGTTTTGCCTACGCAGATGTCTTCAAGAGCTTTTGCCTGCTCATACCATTCTTTGACAACGCCGTCGCCGTTGCGGTCGGAGCCGTATTTTGCCATACCGTAGCTGTCGCCTTTTTCCTTCTTGGAAAGAATATTTGCAGATACGTCGAGAGTGGAAGCGCCTTTTACATCAAAAGTAAATTTTGCTTCGGAATAGTCGATGGACATTGCGATGACCTTGTCGTCTTCACCGAGAAGAGTGCCTGCAAAAACAGTATCTATCTGATTTACGCCGTCGGCGTCTGATGTCGCGTTCTTGCTGCTCTTACCGAAAGAAACTATACCTAGTTCCACATCGGCTTCTCTGTCAGCCTTGCAGGAAACAGCGTTTGTAAATGCTTTCTCAATGGCTTTTATAAAATCGGAGACTGCAATAGTACAGCCTGCATTTATGACTTCGTCAATGCCGTAGCCGTCTTCTGCCGCAAGAGCTTTTACCTCTTCAAGAGTTTTGCCTTCTGCAGCCTCTTCAAAAGCGTCTGCCTGCTCGTTCCATTCTTTAACAACGCCGTCGCCGTTGCGGTCGGAACCGTACTGCGACATACCGTAGCCTGCGCCGGCTTCGTCTTTGGTCTTAAAATCGCCGACAGCTACATATTCACCGCCGATTGTATACTCGCCTTTGTTGTCGGCAGAGTCTATTTCAATGTCAACTATCTTGCCGTCTTTGTCTATGAGCAGAGCCGCAACGGTGTGAGAAACTTTTGCGCTGCCGTTCTGGTCTTCACTTGCGTCTTTTGCAGAGGAATAGTAAGAGTAGATTCCCATGCCGAATTTCAGATCTTCGCTTTTATCACCGCAGCCGGCAAGTGCAAGCGTCAAAGAAAACTGTGCAATGGCAAGCATTAAACAGAAAAATTTTTTCATGGTATTCTCCTTAATATATAATTTCTCTATAATTTTTCATACTTAAATTTTTCATACTTAAATAAATTTAAATCATCTTCAGGAAAAAGTCAACCGCTATACCAAGATAACGATGTTTTTTATAATATATTTTGCAAAAAATATATTCGGTTCTTTTATATTTTACCGCAATATTTGATTTTTATCTGCGGTTTCAGTGATTTTTTTAATAAAAAACGCAAATTTTTTTCTTCCTCCGAACAACAGATAATTCATACCGGAAAGTTTATTCATTGATTTTGCATAAAATATTTTGTTCCTGACTTACCAAACAAGTGAATGTTGACAATTGTTTGGTTTTATGATATATTATAAGCACAACATTACAGTTAATTGTTAAAAGGAGTTTTTCAATGAAAAGAATGTTATCAGTTCTACTTGCTTCGGCAATGATACTCTCATTTTCCGCATGCGGCGGCAACGGAGATTCGACGACCGAAAATTCAAAAGGCACTTCTGACTCGACATCTGCGACATCCGGTAACACCGAGCAGACCACAACGTCTCAAACAGTTACCCCAACGGTTGATTTCGATGAAGAAAATATCGTTCTTTCTTTCGCCGCCATTTCCGACACACAGCATAAGTACAGCGGAATAGACACTCTGTCAAAATTCAAAAATGCACTCAAACAGCTCGATGATCTGGCACTTGAAAATTCCGACGGACTTGACGCAGTTCTTTTTGTTGGAGACCTTGTTCAGAACGCCCAGACATCTCAGGTAAAAGAATTTAAGACCGCTTATGAAGAAATCTTTTCTCCATCAAACGTTCCTCTCATATTCTCTCTCGGCAACCATGACGTAAACTGCAATGCAGGTTACACTTATGAAAACCTTAATATGGAATCTTTCTATTCCATATTCGGAGAGTCATACCGTTCCTACGAAAAAGAAACAAGCGATCTTTCCATCGGCTGCACCCACACGATAGTAAAAGGATATCACTTCCTCTGCATAAATCCCATTGACGCAGAATATATCGGCACGGACGCAGGCGGCGTTCGCTATTCCGAAGCAGCAAAAAAATGGCTTGACGAAACTCTTGCCAAAATAACGACGGAATATCCGAATCAATATGTTTTCGTAAATACTCACCCCATGCTTTACGGCACGACTTACGGAAGCACGCTTCTCACAGGCAATCACCGCTGGTATACAAAAGATCTTACTTCCATTGTCGAAAAATATCCTCAGGTGATCACATTCGGCGGTCACACGCATTTCCCCATCAACGATGAACGTTCCATCATGCAGGATAAATTCACATCTATCGGCTGCGGTTCCGTAACATACATGGCTATCGAAAACGGTTTTTCCAATGTAAACGGAACAGTTCCTTCCGATGCAAGCGAAGTTTCCTCCGGTCACCTTCTTGAAGTTGATGCAAACGGCAACATAAGAGTAACAAGAATGAACTTTACCGACAACTCTCAGTATAAGACGGCTTGGACTCTCTATGCTCCCAAGGCAGACGGTTCCCACCTTAAATCTTACACCGCTGAACGTGCAAACAGCAATAAAGCTCCTCAGATGAACGGCAATATAAGCGTAACATCTTCCGTTATCGGCGGCTCTACGGTAGGTTCCGTAACATTTGACGCAGGCACAGACGATGATTTCGTTCATCATTACGTCATCAAAGTTACAAATACGGCTAACGGCAGTGTTGTAAAAGAATTGAAACACCTTACAGACTTTTATCTCTACTCAGATCCCGCCGACATGTCTGCAAGTTACAGCATCGCACTCGGCTCTCTCCAGTCAGGAAACGAGTACAAAGTAGAAGTTATAGCAGTTGACTCTTGGGGCGCGCAGAGCAATTCTCTTACGACAACGGTTCAGGTTTCCGACAGCGGAACAGCTGAACTTCCCGACGCGATAGTCGATATAGATTTCAACGAAGACGGCACTGCAACAGATAAGAAGGGCAACAGCACATTTGAACTCGTCGGCGGCGCATCCATCGGCGTAAAAGAATTCAAGCATAACGGCGCTACAAAATCTCTTGCAGCTATCAATGTTACAAGCTCAGGACAGTCCGGTACGCTTACAATAGACAAATACACATCCGAAACAATTAGCAATCTCTATAACGGCGCTTCCGGATTTACTTTCGAAGCATTCTATATCAGCAGAGATACCGACGGCACGGATAAAGGGACAGCAGGCATACTCTGCTCGACAGAATTCGGCGGTCTCGGCATTGCCACAACAAGTTACGGCACGCCCGGCTTCTGCACATACACAACAGAGAAGAAATCATATAAGTACACATATGCGAAGAGCAAAGCTTCCGAAACAGAGCTTACCCACGTTGTAACTACTGCGATCGTATACGAAGACACGCTCTACACAGCAATTTATGTAAACGGCGAACTTGCAGGCAGCGAAGAATCTGCCGGTAAGCTTTGGCTCGAAGATACAAGATATCTCCCCTATGCAAACCAGCTCTCCGTCGGCAATGATATAGGTCCGAACGGCTTCCCGATGAAAGATTTCTCCTGCGTTGACATCAAGATTTACGACGTTGCTCTCAACGCAAATCAGGTAAGCACAGCATATGACAATGCTTGTGATCTTCTCAAATAAAAACAACTGAAATCACAAAAAGGCAGGTGTAGGTCTGCAAAATTAGCGATAAAAACCAAATTAGCCATCACATTTTGTGGTGGCTTTTTTGATGTGCCGAAAGCAAAGAAAAGCCCCGCGCGAGGCGGGGCGAGAAAGTCAATCATCCTATGAGATATTGAGAAACGGTACAATTCTTTTTATTTAGTACATACATTGCTGTAAGTACCATGTATGCAGCAATACCGCAATGACCGCAAATTAAA
>CASGAQ010000006.1 GCA_949299535.1 uncultured Eubacteriales bacterium
CTTCAGTCGGGCTACGCCCTCCCTCCGTCAGAAAAATCAATTCTCCATAGACAAAACTCTTTCGCTTTTTCCGGTCTCACATCATTGACAAACGAACAATAATTATCAGCACAATATAGAATTTTATGTATACAACAGTCGAAATATTATTGAAATAAGTCCTCACAATATGACAATATTCTCACAAAAAAAATGGTATCCTTTTTCAAGGATATCATTTTTTTGTTGGAGGACGTTAAATGGAGAATCTTTCCCTTTCATGCCGAGACGATATGATCACGGCAAAGTTGAAAAACGAAATAGACCATCACAGCGCTGTCGCCGTCAGAACAGAGATAGATAATATGCTTTATAAAGAGATGCCCAAACGACTTATCTTCGATCTTTCCGAAGTTAATTTTATGGATAGTTCCGGGCTTGGTCTTGTACTCGGCAGATACGCCAAGGCAAAAGAACTCGGTATAGAGGTAATAATAAAAAATCCGTCAAAGCGGACTGAAAAAATTTTCCGAATGGCAGGCACGGACAAGTTTATAAAAATAATTCATGATAAGGAGATTTAAAAAAATGAATCAGATCAATGAAATAAAATGCACATTTCTTTCTCTGTCTCAAAACGAAGGACTGGCACGAAGCATAGTTTCGGGTTTCCTGCTTCCGCTCGATCCGGATGTGGAGGAACTTGCCGACCTGCGCTGCGCCGTGTCCGAAGCCGTAACAAACTGTATAGTTCATGCATATAAAAAAGGCGCAGGAAAGATATATCTTACCCTGCGCGCTTATGACGACAGAACTTTCAAAATGATAGTTGCAGACAAAGGCTGCGGTATTCCCGATGTTGCGCTTGCAAGAAAGCCTCTTTATACAACACTTCCCGGTGAGGACAGATGCGGAATGGGATTTTCAATAATGGAGAGCTTTTCCGACAAACTCGACGTAAAATCTCAGATAGGCAAAGGTACACGCGTAACGCTGACTAAAAAACTTTCCTCGGGCGATAATACATAATCTAATTAACGGAGGTAAAAAAATGCCCGCAACAGAGGAAAAGCAAAAAAGCGAAAAAAATCTTGAACTTATAAGAAAAGCGCAAAATGGGGATAAAAAGGCAATGGAGGTTTTAATATCCGACAATATCGGACTTGTAAAAAACATTGCACGGCGTTTTTTCGGCAGAGGCATAGAATACGAGGATATCGTTCAAATCGGCACGATAGGCATGATAAAAGCCGCCAAAAGCTTTGACGAAAGCTACAATACTGTTTTCTCGACATATGCCGTTCCGCTTATAATAGGCGAAATAAGGCGCTTTATGCGCGATGACGGCATTATCAAAGTGAGCAGAGATGTGCGTAGAAAAGGTTCGATAATCCTTCATGCCAAAGAAGAATTTCAAAAAGAACATCAGCGCGAACCCAAGATTTCCGAACTCGCCGAAATATGCGGATTTTCCGAAGAAGAAGTTGTATATGCTCTCGACGCCTCAAGCCCCGTCTCTTCTCTTCAGGAAAGTGTCGGCAACGGCGACAACTCCGCAACAATAGAAGAAATGACGGCTTCCGATACAAACGAAATAGAAAACGTCATAGATAACATCGCTTTACGTGAAGCGATCTCTCATTTGTGCGAAGAACAGCGCAAGATAGTTCATCTGCGCTTCTTCAAGGAGCTGTCACAACAGCAAACAGCAGAAATACTTGGACTTACTCAAGTAAAAATTTCACGCGAAGAAAAAAAGATTTTTGCCCTGCTCCGAAAAGAACTGTAAGTATATCGAAAAGCTCGCCTTAGACAGGAAAATGTTTTTTATTACAGTTTTGAAATATGCTCAAAGACCTTATCCGTGCTCCAGAAATACATCTCATATTTGAATCGTTTTTTAAATCCGCAACGTTCCATCATGGATTCAACATTGGGATGTACACAGGAGAAGTAAACCATTTTCCCGCTTTGAACAAGCCGCTCGCAGTATTCCTTAAGCGCTTCAATGCCGGAGATATCGGCGACCGTAACTCCTCTCATCGAGAAAATAATATTATAATTTTCTCCAAGGGCACTTATTTTTTCTTCGAGTTTTGAACAAGTGCCGAAATAAAGAGGCCCTGAAATGTAAACTACGCAAGTATGTTTCAGCTTTTCAGTGTCAACTTTGCTTTTGTCAAGGCGGTCTACGTCAATTTCCGCAACGCTGACCTGCATATCAGAAACCTTAACCACAAACATTATGATCGAAAAAGCAATGCCTATGAGAATTGCTACCACAAGGTCAAAAATCACCGTAGCAATCATCGTTATGAGGAACTGGAAAATCGCTGTTTTTATTTTTTTGCTGAAAATAGACTTAATAGCGCTCCATTCATTCATACGCCAAGCAGTTACAATAAGCACGCCGGCAAGAGCACACAAAGGAATCTGTGACATAACTCCGCCGAGTGCAAACATTGAAAGAAGCAGAACGAGCGCGTGTATAACGGAGGTGAGTCTTGTCTGACCGCCGGCTTTTATCGCAACGCTTGTTCTTGCAATGGCAGCTGTTGCAGGAACGCCTCCGAACAGGGGAATAACAATATTGCCTATGCCCTGTGCTAACAGCTCAACATCAGCAGCGAGTTTTTCATTTTTCATACGGCCTGCACTCGC
Source organism: uncultured Eubacteriales bacterium (assembly GCA_949299535.1). Taxonomy (GTDB): domain Bacteria; phylum Bacillota; class Clostridia; order Oscillospirales; family CAG-272; genus UMGS731. The sequence goes on from CASGAQ010000006.1 coordinate 2,641, forward strand.
GCCGCATAAAAGGGATTCGATAAGTCCAAGTGCCGCAATTGAGATTGCGGGCATGATCATGCTTGTAATTATATCGAGCTCGATTTTGGTAAAATCAAGACGCTCTTCAAGAAAAATGCTTTTAGGAATTTCGCCTACAACCGGCACATCAAATGTAAAAATTATATTGGCGGCAGTAGCAAGCACTATTGCAACCAATGAACTCGGGCAGTATGCGGAAAGCTTTTTTGGGTATATAAACATAAAAAGTATAACCGCGCCGCCTATAATCAGCGAGGTTATGTTAAGAGTCTGAGGCAAACGGAAATAGCTGATTATCTTTTCAATATTGGAAAGACCTTCGCTCTGCAGACCTGTTAGATTGTTGATCTGTCCCAATGCGATTATGACCGCTATTCCGCTCGTAAAGCCTGTGATAACAGGCATCGGCAGATAAGAAACCAATCCGCCCAGTTTGAACAGACCGCATATCACCAGCAAAATGCCTGACAAAAAACAAGCTGCAAAAACACCTTGAAGACCATACTGAGCAACCAGCGAAACCAAAATAGCCGTCATGGCGCCGGTAGGTCCGCTTATCTGATAAGAGCCGCCGGAAAGACCGCCGATAAGTACACCCGCTATAATGGCAGTAACAAGTCCTGCCGCCGCAGACGCGCCTGAGCTTACACCGAAAGCCAACGCCAATGGTAATGCCACAGCCGCTACCGTTATGCCGGCCAGCAAGTCCTTTCCGAATCGTTTTGCGTTGTAGCCGCGAAATTCACGACGCACTACATTTACATAATCCTTAATAATCATGACTATTCTCCAAACCAAAAAAATACCTTATATATTTTACACCTGATTTTCTCAAAGTCAAGTGTAAAAATGTGATTTGTATCAATTTAATTAAATTAAAATATTAAATCTGTTTCTGTAAATAAAAAGCTATTAAAAATTTAAGCAAAAATCACTATCTTTACAGACAATTTTGTTGTATAAAAATAATCCATCTGCTTAGTAGATGGATTATTTTTATACATTATTTTAAGACAGGCGCTCTGAACGGCTTTTCGCTGTATGCCCTGCGGTTCTTTTTTATCATATGACGTTTAATATAGACATAAACTATGATGTAAAGCACAACGCACCAAACCAGCGCCCAAAATACGTCAAGAACCGAATGTTGTTTACAGAAACAAGTGGACATACATATCAGCACCGTCAGCACACCGGAAAGCGCAACGAGCCATTTCCTTTTGCGGAGTTTTTCGCAATCCAAAAAAGCAAAGAACACGGCAAATGAACCTATACAATGTATACTCGGCAAAACATTTGTATTAGTATCGGTTTTGTAAATATAGCCCATTATTCTTGTCAAGATATTGTCATTTTCGAAATATGACGGTCGGAGGTTTTGCCCGTTCGGAAAAATGATATAGAATAAAAGTGAAGATGAAAATCCGATTATAATAAACCACATATATCTGCGAAAAGCATCGGGGTCGGCAAAGAACAAGTAAATACCGGTAATAGCCATAAAAGGATACCAAAGTATGTAAGGTATTACAAACCATTCGCAGAAAGGTATCTTATCGTCAAGAGCCACATATGATATCCAATAATTATCATTCCATGAAACGATCTCCCCTTCAATAAATGCAAAAGCAATTATATATAAGGGAACATAAAGCAACATCAAAAGGTGCTTGTATTTATAAAACAAAGATTTTATTTTCATTTTTATTCCTTATAAAATCAATGTCGTACGTATGTGACGACTACTCTTTCTCCGCCGTAATATTTCATGGTCGTAAGCAGATTGCTTGCGGCAGTAAAATAAACAGCCGTTTTTTTGCCTTTGATATCAAAAATCGCAAAATATACATCTTCTGCGTTTTTTGATTCGCTGAAATCCAGAGAAGTTTCACATTCATCAAGTTCTTTTTTATAATCCTCGTCGTTTACGGGATATATTCCGAGATTTTTCTCAAGACGAACATTCAAAACTTCTTTTGCTTTTGACCTGCCGCATATCTTGTATATGTGGAAATTTCCCTTTTCAACTATATATGTATATTCGATTTTGGAAAGATGCCATGTAGCAAGAAATGCTATCCATTCAGCGAACACGGCAGCAACAAAAACCGGCGCCATTTTTGTCCAAACAAAGCAAATAAAAATGAATAAAACAAGAATCGCAACATAAAGAAGCATAAAGAGCGACCTTTTTATTATGATTTCTTTGTCTGTTTTTCTTGTAACGGAAAATTCCGCATAATTTCCGACAGAGTTCTCCTCATTAAACGGAATACCGTTTGACTTTTTGATTTTTTCCTTTGCCATTATATTATTCTCCTTATAATGTAATTATTTTATAGCGTCCAAAATAACGGAACAGTCGCTTACCGTTATGTCGGGACGAAATTTGCTTTCTTCCGCCATTTGTTTCGTGGTCTCGCCCGAAAGCACGAGCATAGATTTTATTCCTGCGTTTATTCCGCAAGCGATATCAGTATAAAGCCTGTCCCCTATTACAAGCGTATTCTCACGGCTCACAAGAGGATCGACTTTATGTGTTCTTTCAATGGCATAAAGCGGCATTTCCGGTTCGGGTTTGCCTATAAACAAAGGTCTTTTTCCCGTTGCGTTAAAGAGTGCGTCAGCGATGGAACCGCAGTCAGGTACAAAACCGTATTCCGTAGGACAGACATAATCCGGATTTGTCGCTATATAAGGAATATCTTTCTCTGTGAGCAAACGTGAAACATCATCTAATTTTTTAAAAGTAAGTTCGGTGTCAAACCCCATAACAACACCTTCAACAGCGCTGTCATAATCCTCATAAACATCTATACCTTCGGCGATAAAAGCTTCTTTGAGCGCCTTAGTGCCCAAAACATAAAGTTTTTTACCGGCAAGATGTTTTTTTATGTACTCTGCCGTAACGGTCGTAGAGTTTACAAAATCCTCTTTTACGGAATCTATACCCATCTTGCAGAGTTTTTCAACATAGCCGTCGATATTCTTAGATGAGTTATTCGTCATAAAAAGATAATGTTTACCCTGTGCTCTTATTGTTTTTAAAAGTTCCGGAACAAACAGGAAAAGTTTGTTTCCGAGGTATATGGTGCCATCCATATCAAATAAAAACAAACGTATGCTTTTCAAATCCATAGTTGTTTACCTCTTTACAAACATCATATCATATATTTTACAATCTTATTTTAATTTTGTCAACAACAAAACATAATGCTAATAAAATACTAATAATTTTTTGTTCGACACAAATTTATTGTTTAAAACATCTTGACAAAAATAAAAAAAATGTTATAATTATGGAGTACGTTAAATATTGCTGATATGGCTCAGTAGGTAGAGCACGTCCTTGGTAAGGACGAGGTCACGGGTTCAAATCCCGTTATCAGCTCCAGAAAAAGTCGGTTGTTTTGAAACAGCCGACTTTTTTATTTCTGATATAACAATTTGATTTTTCTCTTCACGAATGATAAACCAGTGAATAAATTCAAAACAAAATGTGCCGCCTAAAAACGGCACATTTTATTATTTTCATTCTTCAGTTTCTTCAACATGCGTTATAAACGTGAACTCATGGTCTGAAACGCCGTTGTTACCATATGTAACCTCACCGGTAACAATGCCTTCATCGTCTGTTTCGGCAACGCCGATGCTGCCGAGATTATAGAGAATATCCGAGAAAACTTCACCGAGTTTGTTGTTCAATTCGTCCGCCGTAGAATTTGTAGTTGAAAGAACGACAGAAAGTATAGCTTTGCCGAGAGCGTCTTCTCTGTTGTTTACTTTAAGACTCTTAGAAGAAGTAATTATCTTACCGTTTTCATCTACCGTAAACGTATGTTCACTTGCAAGAAAAACCTCTTCCGGTATAGTTATAAATCCGGCCGCAGCACCCAGATTTGCTTCGATTTGATTTTTGTAGGAAGATAGATTCGTCGAACAAACAATGCGAATCATTCCTGCGCCGTCTTTGACCGATACCGTAAATTCGCGGATAGACATGCCTGTATCTTTAAGATATTGAACAGCTTTGCCGTCCCCTTCCGCCGCATTCTGCACGATATTATCAAAAATATAAGCAAGAGATGTATCTGTGTATTTTATAGCACGCTGCTTGGGATATGTAACTTTTTCCGATATAATTGAAGAAAAATTTTCGCTGTCTGAAATGGAGCTGTCTTTGAATATGACCTCGTTTACTACTTTCTTTTCCTCTTCGACATTATACGGATTTTCAACTACATCTTTTTCTTTAACAGAAGTAAGCTCATTAAAACTTTTGTAAATGCTTATGAGCTTCATATCGCCAAGACCGATGTCTTCAATGGCCTCTCCGCCTATGGCGATGTTTTCCACACCAAGCTGACGGGGCGTGAGATTGATGATAACCGCGGAAGCGATTACCGTCAGTAATATTATCGCAAACAAAGCGCTGAAAATACCGATAAGCACTTTTTTAAATATTTTCATATGTAAATAATATAACACTCCTTGTATTGAATATTTATATAATTATTATATCAAACAGAACAAATAAAATCAACTTTAATTCTATAAAATATATATTTTTTCGACATTATTTTCCGAAAATCAACTTGATTATATCGATAATATGATATATAATATTAGATTATAAAACGTATAATTACAAGGAGACGATGACAATGATAAGACTTCAGGCATACAGAGGAGTCAGTGCAGAGGCACCTGAAAATACAATGAGTGCATTCAAGTATGCCGCCACACAAGGATACGATATAATCTCCATAGATCCTGCCGTCACAAAAGACGGAAATATAGTCGCTTTGCATGATCAAACCATAAATCGCACCGCGCGTAAAGGAGACGGAGATGAAATATCAAAAATTATCGATATTTCAGATATTACATACCAAGAAGCACTCGCCTATGATTTCGGCATATTCTTTTCACCGAAATTCAAAGCGGAAAATTTGCCGCTTCTTTCAAAAATACTCACTTTTGCCTCAAAAGAAAATATTACGGTAAACATCTCCGAAAAATTTCAAGCATTGACAAAAAGCCGGCAAAACGCCCTTCTTGAAGCGGTTAAAACTTCAAATACAAAAACAGCATTTACCTTTAATTCTATCGGAGCAATAAAAGATTTCTCTTCCCTGCTTCCGGCAGAAAGCGAGATACATTATAAAGGAATTATAGACAAAGATCTTCTGCCGTTTATAAAGCGCTTTGCCGGAGAACACAAGCTCACTGTTTGGGCTCATGACAATACGCCATGTTCCCTCTGTGAGCAGATAAAAAAATACGCCGAACTCGGAATCTGCTTGGCTGACAGAGCCAAAGACTATGCTGATTACGATCGCGCGGTAAATGACCTCGGCGCTGACATAATCGAAACGAGCGGAAAATTCAAACATGACAAGAACATCGGATATATTCCTGACATGCATTCCCATACAAGAAATTCACATGACGCTGTTTCGGACCCTGACGCTCTATGTCAAAGGAACATCGAACGCGGTGTAAAAGGTTGTGCATTTACAGATCACTGCGATATTTGTTTCTACGGGAAAATGGATTTGTATCAGAACATCATAAAATCCTGCAAAGATGCCGATGAAATGAAGAAAAAATACGCAGGAAAACTCGATGTACTCAGAGGAGTTGAACCCGGAGAAGCAATCTGGCATATGAACATTGTATACGATCTTATAAGTATGTGCGATTTCGACGTTGTACTCGGCTCCGTGCATACCGTAAGACACGAGAAAACTTCAACTCCCTTCTCAAGCGTGGACTTTACAGATTGGGACAAGGAAACGCTTTTGGATTTCATGGACAAATACTTTGATGAGCTAAAGCAAACTTTAATACAAACTCCTTGTGACATTATGACTCATCTTACGGTTCCGCTCAGATATCTAAATGGCAAATATCATAAAGACATAGATATAGACCTTTACACCGATAAAATAGAAAATATATTACATTTTATTATCGAGCACGGTATTGCGATGGAAGTAAACACATCCGGCGCCGGAAGCAGTTACGATGTACTCCTGCCTGAACGCAAGTTCATAGAGATGTACCGCAATATGGGCGGATACCTCATCACTTTGGCAAGCGATACACACTCCGAAGATAAAGCAGCAAACGCATTTACCGAAACCGTTGCCATGCTCAAAGAAATAGGGTTCAGACACATTTACAAATATGAAAAGCGTGTTCCTATCCAGTGTACGATAGCATAAACACAAAAAAGATATCCTCCGCATGGATCAATCATATACGGAGAATATTTTTATAAACCACAGAAAGAGAGTGCGAAAGCACTCTCTTTCTGTTTATATTAAATTATTTGCCGAGCATTTTTGCAACTTCTTCGTCGAGGTTGTCTTCTCTCTTTTCAATGCCTTCGCCCTTTTCAAATCTTTCAAAGCCTACGACTTCGATCTTGCCGCCGAAAGCTTTGGCGCAGGAATCAACATACTGAGAAACTTTCATGCTGTCATCCTTAACATATTCTTTGTCGAGAAGGCAGTTTTCTTCATAGAATTTGCCAATCTTACCCATAACCATCTTTTCGATGATCTGAGCAGGTTTGGAAGCATTCTTGGGATCGTTCTTGATCTGCTGAGCGATAACTGCTTTTTCTTCTTCAACAACATTTGCGGGAACTGCTTCTCTGTTGAGGTAAGGGGTAGGATATGCGGCAATCTGAAGAGCGATATTCTTTGAGAATTCAGAAAAACCTGCATTGTTCAAAGCGTTTTCATCTGCCTCGAATTTAACGATAACACCCGTAACGCCGGTGCCGTGGATATATGTGCTTGTCGTACCCTCAACTATAACGAAACGACGAACGGAGATCTTTTCACCTATTGTAAATATTTTATCTTTAACAGTTTCTTCAACCGTATATTCTGTGCCGTCAAACTTTGCTGCATTAAGAGCATCGAGATCTGCGGGTCTTACTGCAATGATAGTTCTGAGAAGTCCTTTTACAAATTCCTGGAATGTTGCATTTTTTGCAACAAAGTCAGTTTCTGTATTAACTTCAACCATTGCCGTAACATTACCGTCTTTCATAATGTCTACAAGACCGTCGGCGGCAATTCTGTCAGCTTTCTTAGCAGCAGCGGAAAGACCTTTTTCACGAAGGATCTTTATTGCTTTATCAACATCGCCGTCTGCCTCCACAAGAGCTTTTTTGCAGTCCATAAGACCGGCGCCGGTCTGTTTTTTGAGGTCGCCTACCATTTTTGCGTTTATATTTGCCATTTTAGTTTCCTCCTGTATTTATCCGTATTAAACGATATTACTCAGCGTCTGTTTTAGCAGCTTCGATTTCGCTTGTAGATTCAACAACAACGTTGCTTTCTTCGGCAGCGTCGTTCTGCTCTCCCTGATTGCCTTCGATAACTGCATCTGCAAGTACGGAAGAAATGAGCTTGATAGCGCGAATAGCGTCATCGTTTCCGGGAATGATGTAGTCTGCATCATCAGGATCGCAGTTTGTATCAACGATAGCTACAACGGGAATACCAAGTTTTTTAGCTTCAAGAACGGCATTGTGTTCTTTCTTGGGGTCAACTATGAAGATAGCATCGGGAAGTCCGGGCATTTCCTTGATTCCGCCGAGGTTTTTGTTGAGATCTGCCATCTCTTTTTCAAGAACGGCAACTTCTTTCTTGGGAAGAAGTGCAAATGTGCCGTTTTCTTTCATTGCTTCGAGGGATTCAAGGCGCTTTATGCTGTTTTTGATTGTTTTATAGTTTGTAAGCATACCGCCGAGCCAACGTACATTTACATAATACATGCCGCAGCGTTCAGCTTCTTCTTTAACTGCATCAGCAGCTTGTTTCTTTGTGCCTACGAAGAGGATTTTTCCGCCGTTAGCAGCGAGTTCGCGAACGAACATATAAGCTTCGTCAACCTTACCGACCGTTTTCTGAAGGTCGATAATATAAATACCGTTTCTTTCCGTGAAGATGTACTCTGCCATCTTGGGGTTCCATCTTCTTGTGTGATGACCGAAGTGTACGCCTGCTTCAAGCAGCTGTTTGATTGTGATTACTGACATTTGATTTTCTCCTTTTGGTTTTTGTCCGCCACGAAAAAAAGTCAGAAGCAAAGCCGCATCAGAGCGGAACCATTGCTTTTTTTCGTGTGTGGATTTTTTATTATAAATTTTGTCTATATATTACAGACTGATATATGATATCATAAATTTGCCGAAAATGCAAGAACTTTTTTGAATTTTTATCATTTTTTCTTGGAATTTTTCGTTCCGCAGCCGAGTTTCTCATAAATATCCGTACCAATGCTGACAAGAACCGTATCGGTGCCGAAACAGTTTATCTTATCCCAAGGAATTACAAGTTCTTCGCATTTTCCAAACCCAAATACACGGCAGTCAAAAAGAACCACTACCGCGCATATTCTGCCGTCGCAAATATCTATTTCTATGTCGTTTATATATCCTAGTCTTTTTCCGTCGCATACGTTTATGACCTCTTTATCTCGCAATGAATTAAAGCTTTCTCTTTGCATAAAAATATCCTCCGAAAAAATATTATAATGCAATATATGATAAAAACAGCAAAATATTTCATAAAAGTATTGTTATTTTTGTATCCGTTATGTTAAAATATATTTAATAAAGAGTCGTTATGAGGTGATTTTCTTGTACGAAAAAGAACTGCGCGGAATATTGAAACAAAACGGAGCGGACCTGGTGGGGTTTTCGTGTGTCGAAGATAAATTGCCGGAAGAACTTTCCGAATATAAATATGCCGTAACAATCGTACGCCGTCTCTCCCGCGCCGTAACGGATACGATAAAGGGAGCGCCGTCCATGATATATTTTCAACATTACAGAATAACCAACACCAAACTCGACCTTCTTGCGCTTGATGCCGTATCCTTCATAGAGAAGAAAGGATACTATGCCCTTCCCATCGCAGCATCTCAAAGTACGCCTGATTCAAAAGAGGAATACCGCGGAGTGTTTCCGCACAAAACTGCGGCAGTTATGTCCGGACTCGGATTCATAGGAAAAAGTGGAATTCTGATAACCAACAAATACGGCTCATTCGTTCGTCTGGCAACCGTTTTGACGGATATGCCGCTCGAACCTTCCGGAAAAGTTCAAACATCAAAATGCGGCGAATGTACTATTTGCCGCGACGCATGTCCGGCACACGCAATAACAGGCAAAGAATACATACCCGGTCAGCCCCGCAAAGAGATTTTGGACGCGAAAAAATGCTCCGAGCATATGAAAACATATCGCAATATAGGCAGAGGTGCCGTCTGCGGTATATGTATGAGCGTATGTCCTTTTAATAAAAAAAATAACATCTTGGGAGAAGATAATGAAAACATCGCCGAAAAACAATAAAAGCAATGCGATAATAGCAATATTGATCGGAATAATAATTTTTCTTTTCTTTATTTGCTTGTTTCTGTTTCTTTCACAAAACAAAACTCCGGAACTTTCACCTGACATCGCTCCGAAAGATACGGATAAATATTCCGAACCGATGAATGACGACAGTACGGATAAACTTGATGACCAAGGCGGCGGCGCGGCTTCGCTTGCATGCAGCAAAAACGCCACCATAGAACTTTCAAGCGAAAAAGCTTTCCTTATGTTCGGCAATCCTCAGCGCTCAAATCAAGATATCATAATACAGATCGTTATACAAGATACGGTAATAGCACAGTCCGGACTTATACTTCCCGGAAGCAAGATAACAACGCTCGATCTTTTACCCGGAATCAAAAGATCTCTTTCGGAAGGCGTATACATCGGAAAAATAGCTGTTTTGTTTTACGACAAAGAAACAGGTATTAAAGAAATATTGTCTACTGAATTTTTGATAAATATAACGGTAAAAAAATAATTTAAGTAAATATGCACCTCCAAAGAGTACAACTTTTGAGGTGCATATTTTTTATTATACTTTCTTTAATATCATTTTGAACTCCATATGAAATTTTCTTTTCCGGCACCGATTTCAAAATGACATTTTGCGATACCAAGGTCCATTTTTGTATAAAAACCAATACCCGCCTTAGCACTGACCTTATTATTATCGAGAGTAAACATAAAATTCTGCTGATTCATCGCAGTAGGCGCAAGCATTGCCGCTTCCATACCGGAACGAAACCAATCGCTCATTTCTCCGTTCACACGGCACAACTCACTCATCGGCTTTGTCTTGTGTGCAACGCCCTGCGTTTTGCCATAACCAAGAGATATGACGGCAACAAGTTTTTCTCCATGCAAAACTTCAAAAGCCGTCTTGACTTTTTTATAGGTCATCGCTACCCAACATGTATTCAAACCGAGAGTCTGAGCCAAGAGAACAAGCCGTTCACCGTAATAGCCGCACTTTTCTTCAAGTTCTGCACTCTTTTTACCTATAAGAGCAATATAATTTTTGACGCCGGAAAACTTTCCGTAATGCGCCATAAGACCGTCAAAAGCCTTGGGTTCATTCTTTACAAGCTGAATGTGAAGTTCCCCATGCTCATTGAACTCCTTTATTTTCGTTTCCAATAAATCTACCGCCTCTTTTGCGATAGGCCTGTCTTCATAATCTCTTATGCTGTGACGTTCGCTTATTGCTTCCAAAATCGTCATAAACATTCCCTCCTCTGAGCTGTTTTGTCTGCTGTTTTATTTATCGTCTCTGTTCGGCAGCACTGACATTATTGATTTCGCAGTCATAAGCATACCTATCAGAAGATCAAAAGACCTCATATCCGCATCGAAGTAATAGTAGTTTTTTGTACCCTCTTTTCTGACTTTTACAATCCCCGCATCTTTAAGTATCTGTAAATGATGCGATACGGCAGGACGCGACAGACGGCTGGATTCTGCAATCTCGCCGACTCTTGCGCCATAACAATTTCCTATCTCCATCATTTTCAAGATCAAGTGCTGACGGCTTTCATCACCGAGTGCCGTAAGTATTTTTCGACATGAAATAAAATCTTCCGATAACTTTTTAAGATCGTCTCTGTTTTCTAATACCACACTATCACCTCTTCGGTTCTTTCGTTTAATTATATTATAACATCAAATCTTTGTTATTGTTCATCGGTAAAGAAAATCAAATCGAATAGTTTTTTGAAGGATATGATTTTTGCAGTTATACAAAAAAGCCGCTTTTAAAAAATACTATCAATTTTGGTAATTCGCAGCGCACATATTTCAAATTCCATTTATCCGCACATTCGTAAAAAGAGACGACTTTTTGCTGCAATGTAGGAGTAATGAGACCATCAGAATGTTAAAATATCCTATGAAACAAAAATTCCTGCTTTTACTCCTTTATTTGCGGTTGCATTAATGGTTCGTTTCACAGTCTGCTTTCCTAAATTGGTTAAATGCTTGTAACCTCTCCCTGCACCACCGTTAGCATACGTACCTGTTAGAAATGATTATTATTCTTCTGTCTTAGGCTCTTCAGGGGAAGAAATGCCTATTACATTATCGACCGGAAGAGAAAAAGCTATTCCCTGTCCGGGTGTGTTAAGTCCGACGGCACGGTAAAGCGCATGGAGAATATCATCGCGTATTGTGGAGTCGACCAAGATCATTACAACTTCTTTTTCCGGCTGGATTATTATATTGAGAAGTTTTTCCGCTTCAAGATTTGCTGTTCCGCGTGCGCGAAAAACAGTTCCGCCGCGCGCACCATATTCTTTGGCAGCGTCCATTGCAGATTCGCTGAACCCGGAATTTACTATGCAAAAAATTACTTCATGATTAAATTGTTTCATTTTTCAATCTCCTCTCACTTGTTGCTGTTTATCAAAAACTGATATATGGCAACGCCGATAGTGCCAGTCATCGGAACTGTATATGCGATTCCCTTACCGTTTTTGATAGTCTTGAATTTTTCATTAAGGAAATTCATTGCCGCTTCAACTCGGTCTTTGCGTATAACGCTTATGATAACTGCTTTTTTGTTGTCAGAATAGCCGAGATATCGCAACATTTCGGTAGTGGCGGTTCCCTCTGCCGCAACTACAAGTTGCAGATTGATATCAAACGATTCCAAAAGCGCCGTAAAAACATCCGCCTTATCCCTGTTTACGATGGTAAACAACAGTTCCAGTTTAGGAGGCATGGGTTTACGAGTCTGCGTGGCTTTTTTCTTTACCGGCGCGGCTTTCTCTTTTTTCTTTGCCTGCTCAGTCATGTTTTCTGCTGAGTTTTCATTTTTCATTCAAGTAACCTCCTCACATAAAGTCGATGATCTGTTCGTCATCCGAACCGAGTATCTTCTTCATAGCTATATTTTCATGCAGTTTCTTTGTCATAATAGCCTTGAAACCGAGTATCTGTATCGTGATGAGCGGCGTCATTGCGACCATAGCAACGATACCGAAAGCATCGCTCATTATCTTTGTTTCACCCTGAAGCACATAGCAAGCGCCTATTGCAAAAGGCAGGATAAAGCTTGATGTCAAAGGACCGCTGGCTACGCCGCCTGAGTCAAATGCGATCGCGGAATAAATTCCGGGTACGAAAAATGAAAGCCCCAAAGCAATAAAATATCCGGGAATAAGATAATAGAGTATATTGAAATCAAAGTAAATACGTATTACGGAAAGACAAAGAGAGATACCTACGCCCACGGAAAGAGCTATCATTACGGATTTCTTGCTCACCATACCATCTGTTATATCTTCAACCTGTCTATTAAGTACCTGTACCGCCGGCTCTGCGAGTACAACGACCATGCCAAGTACGAAACTAAGCACTATAAGTAATATTGGTGAAGTTTCGGCAAGTTCAACGCCGAGCTTGTAACCGATGGGCATAAAACCAACCGACACTGCGGTAAGAAATATAACAAGTCCTGCAAATGTATAGAGTATGCCTACCGTTATACGTCTTAACTGATTCGCCGGAAGTTTGAGGAAAAATACCTGCAAAACAGCGAAACAAAGAACTATAAGTCCGAGAGCAATTGCAACTTCCTTTGTAACGTCCAAAAGCTTGTGCCACAGGTTGGAACCGAGATATACATCGATAGAATAATCAGGTAAAGTATAAGAAATGCTTCCGTCAGCCGTTATACCCAACACCAAAACTGCAAGAATGGGACCTATGGAACAAAGTGCGATAAGACCGAAACTGTTTTCCGCAATATTATTTCCGCCGAGCGTTGTAGCTATGCCGACGCCCAGCGCCATGATGAAAGGAACAGTGATAGGTCCGGTAGTGACGCCGCCTGAGTCAAATGCCAATGTCAAAAAGTCTGAGTTTCCGTTTATGACAACAAGCGACGTAACGGCAAACAAAAGCATATAGAAAAACATCAAAAGAGATGACAGCGATTTCCTCAGAATTATCTTCAAAACGGAAACCACAAGGAAGATTCCCACGCCTATGCCGACGGCGATTATCAACGTCGTGCTGTTTATAACGTCTTTGACTTGTGTTGCAAGAACGGTAAGGTCGGGTTCAGCTACCGTGATGAGCACGCCCATCAAAAAACAAGCGCCGATAAGCAACGATAATTTTTTCGTCTTCGAAAGACCTGCGCCGATATGTTCGCCCATAGGTGTCATCGCAAGATCTGCGCCCAAGTTAAAAAGACCTATTCCCAAAGCAAGGCAGACAGCGCTGATAAGAAAAACAACGACTTCCTTCCGAGAAAAATCAACCAAAGGCGTAAGGTTGATCAAAACCAGAATGGCTACGACCGGAAAAACCGATACCAAAGCCTCTTTTAATTTGTTAAATAATAATCTGCCCAAATTTCACTACCCCTTTTTTATAACAATATTTTATTATGTTATCATATTTTTTAGTGCAAATCAAGTATGAGATATCAAAATAATTCATCAAATAAATAAAAGTTACAATTTATTTCGATTTTTCATCTCTTTTTGAAACTTATTTTTGTTTATTTTTTATCTAACGCCAGAAATAGCTCAAAGGAAGCGCAAACAATGTATTGACATTAAAATAATTGATTTTACACAAATAATATGATAAAATATATCTAATTAAAGATAATGTCTTATAGGAGGTAAGTAATGAAGATCGCCATACTTGACTGCGGAACGCTTGGTTCTGATACCGATCTTTCTCCTCTGCGTTCGTTAGGGGAAACAAATGAATACGCTACAACTTCTCCGGAACAGGTAACGGAACGTATTATCGATGCAGATGTAGCTGTCGTAAACAAAATAAAGCTTAATCAAAAAAATCTTAAGCCATGCAAAAAATTGAAACTCATATGTGTTTCCGCCACCGGATTTGATAACATCGATACCGAATATTGCAAAGCAAATAATATCGCGCTGTGCAACGTTCCCGGATATTCCACGGAAAGCGTCGCACAGATAACACTTGCAATGGTACTGTCGCTTGCTTCGCATTTGACTGAATACAGAAACTTCGTACATTCCGGCAAATATACGGATTCCGGAGTGGCCAACAAAGTAACGCCCGTATTCCATGAGATATCCACTATGACATGGGGCGTTGTAGGCGGAGGCGGAATAGGATCTCGCGTAGCGGAAGCAGCGGAAGGTCTGGGTTGCCGCGTCTTGATGTGCCGCAGAAAAAAAGAAGGTAAATATGAGCAGGCGTCCATAGATGAAATATGCGAAAAATCAGACATAATATCGCTTCATATTCCGCTTGACAGCAGCACAAAAAATCTTATCAGCAGAGAACGTATCGCAAAAATGAAAAATGACGTTATATTTGTCAATGTTTCCAGAGGTGCAGTGACAGATGAAGCGGCGCTTGCCGACGCCATTGAGAGCGGAAAGATAGGCGGACTTGCTATCGACGTATATTCTTCTGAGCCATTCGAAAAGACACACCCGTTTTACAGGATACTTGACAGAGAAAACGTTTGTCTTACGCCGCACATGGCATGGGGCGCAAGAGAGGCGCGAAATCGCTGTATCTCTGAAATAAGCAAAAACATCAAATCATTTTTCAGCGGCGAAAACCGCAATAGGATAGTTTGAGATTTTAATTTCTCCGTTTGATTTCCAAAAAGTCATTTTTTATTCGTAATGTCTTTATTTATTAACATTTTAGATGTATAATTTAATATAGATCTTTGCGGAGGTATATTTTGATGAATATCAAAACAAAAAAAAACATCCTTGCTGTATATACTGCGGCGGCATTTGCTCTTGGGATAGTCTTCTCGGTATGGCGTACGATCCTGCTCAAGCAAAATTATGATCCGTATGACGGAACTTTTGAAATCGGCTCAGGCGATATTTTACAAACATTTGAATATTTGCTTCTGTTAGCCTGCCTTATTATGATAACAGCCGCTTTTTTTGCCGGAAACATCTCTTTTAAAAGATTAAATGATTCAGATTCGGGTGCCTCCGTGTATATTGGCGTATCATGCGGAATAATCTTTACCGCAACCGCTGTCTTTTCTCTGTTTTATTATTTTGACGACCTCTTTTTTAAAACCAGAACAAATACCGCGGTAACTAAAATATGCACGATTCTTGCTTTTTTCCTGATCTTTTTTGTTGCTTTATATTTCTTCATGTTCGCTATGCCCGGATATAACAAAAAAAAGATAAAGACAGCTTTTTCATTGTTTCTTCCTCTTTTCGCACTCACTTGCATGATATCATCGTATTTCAATTCTGATTTCACTTACAATGATTTCAACAGAATAACTTGTCATATATCACTTTTATCGATACTGTTCTTTTCCCTCTCGGAAGCAAGACTTGCATTGGGACGTCCGGCATATAAATTTAATTTCATCACTTCACTTGTGTGTATAATATGTATACCGTCGTATATATTGCCTGTTGTTGTCCTTTCCTCTTTCTGGGAAATGAACTTTACGTTCACACTTCTTTTTGAGATGTCACAGATAGCCTTTCTAATATATGCCGTTGCGTCAGCAGTCACTTCTCTCAAGTCCATGACAGAAGCTAAAACGGAAAAACAAATATGAATATAAATAAAAAATCATTCTCATAAAGAGAATGATTTTTTTGTTATTCTGTTTTTTCTTTTACCTCGATAAATCTCCACGCAAGAGAACCTATCGCATTTCCTATTACCATAATCAAAAGATAAATTATGATTTTAGGCTGGAATATATCGAGTCCGTAATTTGAAATGAAATAGAACAGCGATGCCATAGAGTGTTCAAAACCGCACATAATAAATACGGAAATCGGCATCATTACCATAAGCGGATTTTTTGTAGAGCGGAAAAGACTTACAGCAAGATACATCATTACGCCGCAAAGTATGGCAAGCAGAAGAACCTGCCACCATTCGTTCGAAAGCTTTGCTTCGCAGATAGCACCAAGGCGTTCCTGTTTTATCCCTAAAGCTCGGTAAATACCTGAGCCTATGGCAGTTCCTATGATATTTCCCAAAAGCGTTGTAAGCAACGGAAGAATATCTTTTTTACCGGAAACAAACCCTACTTTTCCTGTATAGAGATTGTATTTCTTATACAATATGACAAGCAGACCGAATGAGAACATCAAACTGCCGACAAATGAATTGTCTATCGCAAGATATGTCATACCGGCGATGACTATCAACAATCCCGAAAGAATGGATTTTCTGATATTTGAAAAAAATGATTCCACAGAGCAACTCCGAATGATATTTTTCTCATATTATATCATATACAAAGTTGACTTGTCAATATAATACAAAAAACATCATCGGCATTTGTCGATAAGCACAAAAAAATCGTCTTTTTTCAGATTATTTTATAATTTTTGTCATGTCTTGTTTTTTCCGATACATCCACATATCCCGTTGCCTGCCGATTTTGTGCGGCAAGGCTCCATAGAAGGCGGATAAAATTCATTTACCGGAAAGCTCATTCTGCGAAACATGTCACAGGGATCGGCTGGATTGTCGCACGGACAAACCTTTTCCGGTACGGAGTATTCGCTTCCGGAAACAAGGTACTGTCCGGGACGTTCCAAACGCACGACGGAAAAAATACCTATGGATACGGTTATCACGCGGGGTGTGCTGGCAGTAAAGTTCGCACAGCCGTCGAAGTAATCCGCAACACATTCCGGTATATCGCAAGGACATGAACTGCATCTCATGCCCGGTATCATCTCCGTCACTTTTGTGTTTAGAACGACAGGCGACGCGACTTCAAATACCGCCGTGGGCAGATTGGTATGTTTCTTCTTTGTAAGTATTCCGGAACAAAAAGAACCATCATCTACTCCGGATTTAAATATACTTATATTACCTTCGCTTCCGAAAAGGATAACGCTTTTGTCAAGCACACAAAGTCCGCATATCTCATCAGATCTGCCGTTTCCAAGGCAGACTTCAATTTTTATCTTTACGAACATTCTTATATTTATCTGGAAAAATCCCGGGTTGAACGGTATTTCGTCAACGCCTATATTAGCGGCGATAATCTCGGCGCTTTTAGTCCTTATATTTACACATGATTGTAAGACATCAGCACAGTGGGCTGCAATATATACGGTAGCATTTTCAAAGCAATCCTTGTCGCGGCAGCAATCAAGTATCCTGTTTGTATCTATATAAACCGTATCGCGTCCGAAGTCTACACCTGTGCATGAGATATTTCTGTTTTCAGGCATAAAACATCTTCCTCCAATGTAATAGATTCCCCCTGTAAAAAAGGGCGGCGAGAATATAGATTTCTCTCCTACCGTATTTTATGACGAAAAATGTCTTTTTGACACAAAAAAAGCAGCGATGCAAAGCACCGCTGCAATAGGATATAACCATTGATCACATATATTTTTTTATGCTTTCGGGTATATTTTCAACAGGCATGGAAACCGTCATAACTATATTGATATCAGCATCATCAGCCAGTTTTGCACATTCAATAACGAATTTTTCAAATTCGTCGATATTCTTGTTGCAAATTCTGTATGTTCCGTCAACAAAAATATGTGTTATATCCTGATTGGAAGCGTGAATACCGGCAATAAATCCATAAAGCGACTGTGCATCGGAAAGAGCATATTCATCAACGTTAATGAGTCTTGCCTGATATTTTATATCAAAGCGAAGGTTAGTACCCTTTTCAAGGCAAACAACAGCACCGGAAGAAAGTTCCGTAGCGGCATTAACCATGGAGATAAGAGTTTTTGTTTTACCGGTGCCTTTAACACCAACAATCATTTTAAGCATAACTTAACCAACTTTCTCGACGGAGTTTTACAGAGACAGTACGGTTTTTCCGTCGCAAACCGCCCGCCATGCGAGTCTGTCTCTTTCTTAATAAATATAATACACTTTTTTTATAAATTTTTCAAGTGTATTCCGATATAATTTACATCAAAGAAATAATTTTTATATAAAATCCACAAAACAAACGCATTTATTTGGGCAGTACCGCTTTTATGTTTTTTTCAAGTTTTATCCGCGGTATTATCATATCCCTGCCGCATACCATGCACTTTACGCGTATATCAGACCCTGTTCTGAGGACCTCAAAACGATTGCCGCCGCATGGATGTTTTTTTTTCATTTCTATGATACTGCCGGCGTCAAATTTTATAATATTCATAAAAAACCCCTTTTCTCTGCGAAATTTTAAATATTATATTTTGTCTTGTATATTTTGTCTCGGATTTTTTATAAAAATAAGATTTTTATCTCTGAACACGGCCGGAACCATCGCCACCTGCAAGTTTTTCAACTTCCGCAACGGTTACACGGTTGTAGTCGCCTTCAACAGAGTGTTTGAGAGCAGAAGCAGCTACTGCAAACTCAATGGCGTCTTGAGTTGATCTGCCGTTAAGCAACGAATATATAAGTCCGCCGCCGAATGAGTCGCCTCCGCCTACGCGATCAACGATATGGAGATGGTAGGACTTGGAGAAGCAGTAGTTCTCACCGTCATAAAGCATACCTGCCCAGTCGTTGTCGCTTGCGGAAATAGATGTACGCAGAGTGATCGCAACTTTTTCAAATCCAAATGTATCTGCAAGTTTCTTTGCAACGGATTTGTAACCCTCGTGATTGAGTTTACCGCCGTAAATATCGGTATTTTCAGCCTCTATGCCGAAAACGTCTTTTGCATCTTCTTCATTGGCGATACAAACGTCGACATACCGGCAGAGATCCGTCATTGCCGCACGAGCTTCCGCACGCGTCCAAAGTTTGCCGCGGTAGTTAAGGTCGCAAGATATCTTAACGCCTTTGGCTTTTGCCGCTTTGCATGCGTCACGGCAAATTTCAACTACATTTGCACCCAAAGCAGGGGTGATACCGGTGAAATGGAACCAATCAGCGCCTTCGAATATGGAATCCCAATCGAAGTCTTCTCTGCTTGCTTCCTGTATAGCGGAATGAGCGCGGTCATATATACATACAGAACCTCGCTGAGAAGCGCCTTTTTCAAGATAATATATACCTACTCTGTCGCCGCCGCGAATGATTTTAGATGTATCTACGCCGAAGTAACGAAGAGAATCAACTGCAGCCTGACCAATAGCGTGTTTGGGAAGTTTTGTAACATAAACGCTGTCCATGCCGTAGTTTGCAAGAGAAACGGCAACGTTTGCTTCGCCGCCGCCAAACGTAGCCTGAAGCTGATCGTTCTGGAAGAAACGGTAATACCCATTAGGGGAAAGACGGAGCATAAGCTCGCCGAAAGTAACTATTTTAGCCATTGCGGGCCTCCTTAACTATTTCAACAGATTTTTTGCAAAGATCGATTATTTCGTCCCATTTGCCGTTTTCGATGAGGTCGGCTGTTACCATGTAGGAGCCGCCGCATGCACAGATAACGGGACAAGAGATATACTCTTTAAGATTTTTAAGAGAAATGCCGCCGGTAGGCATAACTTTAAACATCGGGAACGGAGCGCTCATAGCCTTTATCTTTGCAAGACCGCCGGACTGTTCAGCCGGGAAGAATTTGAGAACTTTAAGTCCGAATTTGAGAGCGGCATGATAATCCGTAGGGGTTGTGCAACCGGGATATATGGGGATATTCTTTTCACAGCAATATGCCACAAGCTCCGGATCAAATCCGGGAGTTACGATAAACTGAGCGCCTGCTGCAATAGCCTTGTCCACCTGCTCCATTGTAAGTACGGTGCCAGCTCCGACAAGCATATCGGGGCAAGTTTCTCTCATAATGCGGATAGCTTCATCAGCGCCTGCCGCGCGGAAAGTAACTTCTGCAACGGGTACCCCACCCTCTGTAAGAGCTTTTGCCAAGGGCGCGGCGTCGCGCTGAGGGTTTGAAAGTTTTATTACCGGAACAACGCCTATTTCGGAAATACGATTGTTGATATCCATAATATCTTTATCTCCAATTCTGAAAAATAAAATTAGTTAGCAGATTTTTCGCATGCTTCAAACAGACCGTTTATATATGTTGCGCCGAGTGCGCGGTCGAAAAGACCGTAACCAGGCTTGCCGGTTTCGCCCCATATCATGCGTCCGTGGTCAGGGCGAACATAGCCGTCGAATCCATTTTCAACGAGAGCTTTTGTTATCTCGAACATATCAAGAGAACCGCAGGAAGAAAGGTGTGCGCGCTCTTCAAAAGAGCCGTCCTCCATTATCTTGATATTACGCATATGCATAAACGCGATTCTGTCAATAGCCGCGTATTTGCGTACCATAGCTACAACATCATTTGTTTTTGCACAGCCGAGACTGCCGGTGCAGAGGCAAAGGCTGCTTGCAGGACTGTCAACAAGTTTAAGGAAACGGTCAAGGTTTTCTTCGCAAGTGATGATTCTGGGAAGTCCGAAGATAGGATAAGGCGGGTCGTCGGGATGTATAGCCATTCTTACGCCGCATTCTTCTGCAACGGGAATAACTTTTTTAAGGAACTTCTCAAGATTTTTCCAAAGACCTTCCTCGCCCAGTTCACTGTAAGCGGAAATAAGTTCGCGTACCTCCGCCTGAGTATAACTGGAATCCCAGCCGGGAAGATGTATGTCATCTTTAAGCGGGTCAAGACCTCTCATCTGATCCCAGTACATTACCAAGCTTGTAGAGCCGTCGGGCGCTTTCTTATCAAGCTGAGTTCTTGTCCAGTCGAAAACAGGCATAAAATTGTAAGTAACGCATTTTACGCCGTATTTCGCACAACGTCGGATATTTTCGCAGTAAACTTCCAACAGTTTATCTACGTTTCCTCTGCCGAGTTTTATATCCTCGTGAACCGGAATAGATTCAACAACGTCGAAAACAAGTCCGTGTTCTTCGCACTGCGCCTTCATTTTTGAAAGGCTTTCTTCGGGCCATACTTCTCCCGGTTTCACATCGTAGACGGCGGAAACGATAGATCTCATGCCCGGAATTTGAGAAATATATTCCAAAGAGATAGGATCGCTCTCACCATACCAGCGGAAAGACATTTTCATTTTCATTTAAATCCTCCATATCATAAAAACGCATAAAGCGCATTATGAAGATTTTTTATGCTTCTTTATTATAGTACAATTTACAGAATCTTTCAACATAAAAATATAAATTTCCTTGCATTTCGGAAAATAAAACAAAAATATTTTCGCTTTTCAAAAAATTCAG
Organism: uncultured Eubacteriales bacterium; assembly: GCA_949299535.1. Lineage (GTDB taxonomy): Bacteria > Bacillota > Clostridia > Oscillospirales > CAG-272 > UMGS731. The sequence goes on from CASGAQ010000006.1 coordinate 24,197, forward strand.
CCCTATTACACGCGCCATAACGCGTTTTTGGCAAAAACTCAGATACATATCCAAAGCTTATTGCGACAAATATTTTATCACTTTCATTTAAAAACCGCAAGTATTTGTCAAACAATTATTTTTATGCTTCCCATGACAAAAATCCGAAAAAACATTGACTTAAAAGCAATATTAATGTATTATATAATAGAATATATCCGAAAAACAAACTATTCGGAACAAAAAATATCAAAAGATTTAAGAAGGAATTTTTATATATGAAACTTGGCATCGTAGGCCTGCCTAACGTAGGCAAAAGCACGCTGTTCAACGCGATAACAAACGCAGGAGCACAGGCGGCTAACTTCCCTTTCTGTACCATAGACCCGAACGTCGGCATGGTATCCGTTCCCGATGCGCGTCTTGATGCGCTTGCGGAAATGTATCATCCCGAAAAATATACGCCCGCAGTTATCGAATTTGTTGATATTGCAGGACTTGTAAAAGGCGCATCACAGGGCGAAGGACTCGGCAATAAGTTTCTTTCTCATATTCGTGAAACAGACGCTATAATCCATCTTGTACGCTGTTTCCCAAATTCAAACGTAATACACGTTGACGGAAACGTAGACCCAATGCGAGATATCGAAACAGTAAATCTCGAACTTATATTCTCAGACCTTGAAGTCTTGGACAGAAAAATCGCAAGAGTTGAAAAAGACCTTAAAGGCGACAAAACGCTCGCAGTCGAACTCGCTTTCCTCAAAACGGTAAAAACAACTCTTGAAGAAGGCAAGTGCGTTCGTTCCATGACTCTTTCCGACGAAGAACGCGAAATGCTCTCAGACGTGGCGCTTCTCACTCTCAAACCCGTTATTTACGTTGCAAACATAGGAGAAGATCAGCTTTCCGAAGACTTCTCCTCTACGGATACATATAAGACACTTGAAGCTCACGCAAAAAGCGAAGGTTCCGAGCTTCTCACAATATGCGCTCAGATAGAAGCGGAACTTGCGGAACTTTCCGGAGATGACAAAAAAGCTTTTCTCGACGATTTGGGTATAAAAGAAAGCGGTCTTGATTCCCTCATCAAAGCAAGCTATAAACTTCTCGGATACATCAGCTTCCTCACGGCAGGTCCCAAGGAAGTTCGCGCATGGACCATAGTAAAAGGCACAAAAGCGCCTCAGGCGGCAGGAAAGATACATTCCGATATGGAAAGAGGATTCATCCGCGCAGAAGTAATCTCGTTTGACGACCTTATGAAATGCGGATCCATGACTGCGGCAAAAGAAAAAGGTCTTATACGCAGCGAAGGAAAAGATTATGTTTTCCGCGACGGCGATATAGTTGTCATAAGATTCAATGTGTAAATCGCTTTATAAATTTATAAAAACGATAAGAAATTAAAAATAAAAAAACAGGCGGCTTGCCGCCTATTTTTTATACGGAGGTATAAATCATCATGCTTAAAATAGGATGTCATCTTTCAGCTTCTGCAGGATATCTTGCAATGGGCGAAGCTGCAAAAAGTATCGGAGCAAATACATTCGCTTTTTTCACCCGCAACCCGCGCGGCGGAAGCGCAAAAGCCATTAACGAGAAGGATATCGCACGTTTTCTTGAATTTGCCGAGGATAACGGTATATCTTCTCTTGTGGCTCATTCTCCTTATACACTTAATCCATGTTCCGCAAAACCCGAACTTCGTGAATTTGCCCGCAGAACTATGGCAGACGATCTTGCAAGACTTGAATATACGCCGGGAAATTTCTATAACTTTCACCCCGGTTCGCATACCGGTCAGGGAGAAGATATAGGTATAAACCAATGCGCCGATATGCTCAACAGCATAATCACCGATGAACAGTCCACAACGATACTCATCGAAACAATGTCAGGAAAAGGCTCCGAAATATGCGGTGATTTTTCCCATGTGTCGCGTATCATATCAATGGTAGAACGCAAAGATAAAATTGGCGTATGCCTTGACACCTGCCATATCTGGGATGCCGGATACGATATAGTAAATAACCTCGACGGCGTTATATCCGAATTCGACAAGATAATAGGACTTAAAAATCTCAAAGCGATACATCTTAACGACAGCCTTAATCAACGCGGCTCTCACAAAGACAGACACGCGAAAATAGGAGAAGGATACATCGGCAAAGAGGCGCTTTTCCAAGTTATAAATCATGAAGCGCTCTGCAATCTTCCCTTCATTCTCGAAACTCCAAACGATATGGAAGGCTATAAAAATGAGATATCAATATTGCGTGAAGCATATCTTCATTGATTCCTGAACTTAGAAATCAAATACGACCTTTTTCTCTTCATCAAGCTTCAAAAATGCGTCGAACGGAGTTCCTTTTTTTGATATGAAGCCTTTTATTTTGGAACTCCTTCCTGTTTCCAGAAGCAATTTTGCATTGGACAAAGAAACAGCACGCTTGCATATATAAAAGTTGATCCTGAAATTACATCCGTTCTTATATCCCGTACACCCATAACTGAATTTGCCGCGCACGACATCAGAGCCACACAACGGACATTTACCGACAATTTGACCGTAAAAGCCCGTATCTTCATCTGTTTCGGGCGCGGCTTCTTTTTTTTCAAACACCTTTGCGATCTCTTCTTCGGCAAGACGGACACTCTCGTCAACGCTCATCTTTCCTCTGTAAACGGCTTTGAGCGCCTTACCGAGTTCGCTCGTCTTATATTTATCCATCGAAATATTCATGCGAGACAGTGAATCTATCATAAATTTTCCGCCCGGCAAAATGGTATATACATCCTTTTTAAGAGCAATATATCCGCTCTTTTTTGCGTTGTCTATGATTCCGGTGCGCGTAGCTTCAGTACCGAGTTCCAACCCCTCGAAAACGGCACGATAATCTTCTTCATCGTTTTGTTCTCTGTCCTCATCTGAGTTTTGAGCAGATTGGCTCTTATCATCTTTAAACGGATTTTTCAGATAATTATTAAGAGTTTCTATCGTGTAATGCTTGGGCGGATTCGTCTCTTTTTCAACGGGTTTGAAATCGACATTTACCGCGTCTCCTTTGTCAAGATTGGGCAGTATCTTGTCTTTTTGAGTGTAATCGTCGTATTTCGTCCAACCTGGCTCTTTTATGACGACGCCTTTCAAGGTAAATGTTTCATAGTCCCCGACAGCTATCTTCATCTCCGTTTTTTCCACAATACAGTCTTCGGAGCAAAATACCGCAACAAAGCGACGCATTATCGTAGAATAAACTATTTTTTCATCTTCCGTAAGAGAACTTTTCTGCGGTATTTTATATGTTGGAGTAAGTGCTGAGTGCGATTCTATTTTCGAATCGTCAAAAATAGTCTTTTTGTTTTTGAACTCTACCGGATATCCCAGCTTTTTGACGTTCTCTATTATGCTTTTTATTTTTCCCTGCTCTGCCGAAGCAAGATATTCGGAGTTCGTTCTCGGATATGTTACATAACCTTTTTCATAAAGTCCCTGTAATACGGAAAGGCTCGTTTCCATTGACATTTTATGTTTTTTGCCCAGCACATTTTGAAGTTTTGTCAGCGAATAAAGTTTTCCCGGAGCAAGCGTATCCCGCTTCACCTTTTTACTCACTACAACTCCTTGAACAGCATTATATTTTCCGCAAAGTTCGAACGCCTTTTCATATTCTTCCTTCTTGAATTTGTTTTTTGAAATAAGCTCTACCGATTCGCCCTTTGTTTTTTCATTGCTTGATAAAGCATAATAAATTTCCGGAACAAACTCATTTATCGCTCTGTCTCTGTCGTATACGGCTTTTACTATCGGCACGATCACTCGACCTACTCTCATAAGAGTTCCTGTTTTTAACGTTGCGTAACGTGTAAGATTAACGCCGTAAAGCCAATCAATATATGTTCTTGCCAAACCTTCGTTCGCAAGATTATCGTATTCATTTTCATCTTTCATCTCCGAAAGAGCCTGTGCTACGGTCTGCGGCGTCTGATCAGGAAGCCAAAGTCGAAGAAATTTTTTGTCTTTAACGCCGGTTTGTTCAACGCAAAGGCGAACTATTATCTCTCCTTCGCGGTCTGCGTCTCCGGCATTTATTATAGTATCAACATCTTTGCGCGTGCAAAGTGTTTTTATAAGTTCAAACTGTTTTTCAACTCCGGCATCAGGCTTTTTGTCATCTCCCATCTTGAGTTTGAATTTAAATTCGTCGGGAAAACACGGCAATCCTTCCATGCTCCACTTCACTTTTTCTCCGTTTTTTCCGTAATAATCCTCGATATCACAAAGAGAAAAAAGATGGCCGAACGCCCATGTGACTATATACTCATCGTTTTCAAAATATCCCTGCCGTCTGCTCATCTCACCTATGCCTGCGACGATATTTCGCGCCAGACTCGGCTTTTCGGCTATAATAAGTTTCATTTTATATCTCCTCATGAATAAACATGGTTTTTATATTTTAACATATAATCCCGCAACGTGCAATACCCGCTTTATTCACATAAATTTGAAATAAAAAAGCAGCATACCCGATAAAAATCTTAACAAGTACACTGCCGATCGATTCATATATTTTTATTATAAACTATTTTTATTATAAACAAAAAAAATGAAAAAAACCAAGAACTTTCTCGGTTTCTTTCTGTGGATTCTATTATGGGGTGGGTAACCGGGTTCGAACCGACGACCTCCAGGGCCACAACCTGGCGCTCTAACCAGCTGAGCTATACCCACCATATATGGCGTGCCTTGGGGGATTCGAACCCTCGACCTACTGCTTAGAAGGCAGTTGCTCTATCCAGCTGAGCTAAAGGCACAAAATTGGAGCGGATGATGGGAATCGAACCCACATAACCAGCTTGGAAGGCTGGTGTTCTACCACTGAACTACACCCGCAAAGCCGCTCTTATCGAGCGCCTAATCATAATACCACAAGTGGTTTGTTTTGTCAATAGTTTTTCAGATATTTTTTATTTTTTATTTTTTATTTTTAAATCATTTATCCTTCCGCCATAAGTTTAAAAAGCTCTCTGTGAAATTCAAACGATTCTACCTCTTTCGGATCTTTTTTTATATCCGGCGAAATTTTATAAGGCGCTATCTTCAGCACCATTACAATGTCGTCTTCTACCCATTCCATTCCGGGAGAGTTTTTGCAAAACTCCGTTTCCGAAAAACGAACGGCATACTCATCATAGGCAATATCGGATACATCATAATCAAATATTCTGGAGAGCTCCTCAAAAGAACCCGAATCCTTATAAAGCTCATATACTTCCGCGTCCATCAAATATATATAGTATGTCTGAGAGATAAGCACCGAAAGAGTTTCTCTGGCCATAGCATTTATCTGATTCTTATATATGTTTTCCGGATCCGAAATATATGCGACTTTCTCAAAATTGACGACTGTTTTTTCATCACCGTTAGAATCAAGCCCGGTTTTCTCAAAAGCCCTCTTTATATCCTGATAATTTGTTTCCGTTATCTCAGTTTCACCGACATACCTTATATGCATGTCATAATTTTCTTTTGACAACATTTGCGATACGCATATCGCAACAACGACGGCAAAAAATGATATTATTATCACCGGCCATTTATAATGATACCAAAAATTCTCGATCCATTTTTTTACTTTCACGCTGTTTCTCCGTGCATTACCAGATTTTAATTCAGAACATGGTTTTTATCGAAAAGTCCGATATAAAAGTTGCCGCAAAGTACCGATCTTTCAAAAACAACCGTGACATAAGCAAATTTGTTTCAAAATCATCAGGCATATATGCAGCGTGTCTTTATTACTTTTAAAGTTTTGAACCGTTGAATAAAATATAACAAATCAAATATAATGATTTTATTATACAAAGTCATGGATATTTTGTCAACAAGTAACAAATAAAAATAATGTAAATAACGGTATTCTGACTTTCTAACTTGATTTCATGTGATTGATATGGTATAATATGTGCTTAAGAAATTATATATATTATGGCAAATAAAACGGAGAAAAACAGAAAATGTCAAAAATAAAAGCATGGTTTCATAGAGAAAAAAAGGAAACAGCCATATTGCTGCGCTGTATTCCGGTGACAACAGTAACATTGTTTGTGGTGAGCGTGATTTGCATGAATCTGCTTGCCAACAAGACATTGCTCCAACTTGACTGGATAGCGCTCGACGGAGGAATACTTATATCATGGCTGTCTTTTATGTGCATGGATATGATCACAAAACATTTCGGTCCCAAAGCATCAAATCGTATATCGGTACTCGCCGCCGCCATCAATCTGCTGACCTGCCTCATTTTTTTTGTGGCAAGTATAATTCCCTCTCAAGCTGATGATTACAGCGCATTCGACCGCATCTTCGGAGGCACTTGGTTCATTCTGCTGGGCAGTACTGTGGCTTTCTTGTCCTCCGCATTTATAAATAACAGGCTCAACTGGATGATAGGTACCGCTTTTCGAAAACATCCCGAAGGAAAACCGGCCTATGCAATGCGCGCCTATGTTTCGACTTTTATAGCTCAGTTTTTGGATAACTTTATCTTTTCCCTCATTGTTTTTGTCGGATTCGCTCCTATATTTTGGGACGGATTCAGTTGGACTGTACTGCAATGTGCAATGTGCGCGCTGACAGGAGCTGTTGCGGAACTTATCATGGAGGTAGCATTTTCTCCCATAGGTTACCGCATAGTGAGATCTTGGAAGGCAAACGCCGTAGGTAAAGAATATTTAGAATATTTAGATAAGAGAGGATAATTATATAAATATGAATGTTTTGATAACAGGAACAACTCGGGGTATCGGAAAAGCAATAGCTCAGCTTTTCCTTGATAAAGGTCATACTGTGTTCGGGATAGACCGTCAACCATCGAGCATATATCACAATCATTATACACATTATATTTGCGATGTGCGCGACTTCGAACATCTCCCCGCTATTTCTGATATTCATATTCTTATCAACAATGCAGGCACACAAAACGAGCAAGACATAGATATAAACTTAAAGGCACTCATACATTTGACCGAAACTTACGGTGTCCGCGAAGGGATACGCTCCATACTTAATATCGGCTCGGCAAGCGCACATACCGGTTCGGAATTTCCCGAATATTGCGCCAGCAAGGGCGGAGTGATGGCTTATACAAAAAATGTGGCACTGAGAGTTGCTCCTTTCGGCGCTATCTGCAATAGTTTAGATCCCGGAGGTGTTCTCACCCCTCTTAATGACTGCGTTGTAAACGATACGGAATTATGGGCGCAGATAATGGACGAAACACCGCTCAAACGCTGGGCAACACCTGAGGAGATAGCCGAATGGGCATACTTTCTTACAGTTCGCAACACTTTTTGCACCGGTCAAAGCATACTTGTTGACGGCGGTGAATCAATCAACTATAACTTTGTATGGAAATCATGAAAAATAATATATCTTAAAACAATATATCTTTTAATAGATAAATTTATTTATTATTTCCTTGTTCTTTATATCATTGAAAGAACATTGACAAAGTTATACATACTCAAATTCTGCTATATAGTTGGAACGCAACACAGGGAAAGAATAACAAACACAGATATCAATAAACTAAATTCTTTATTTGACATTTTATTGTTCCTTGTATATAGGTAACTTTAACAAGTAGAATATCATTGTTTTGTGTGGGTTCAGAAACATGGAAAGTCAATGTCAAAAAAGTTCCATCGACTGCTTCTCCAACATCGTTGCCAAATCAAACAAAATTTGTTCCGGAGGAAAGGTAAGGGTAATAATGGCAAAAAAGAGAAAAAAGAAGGAACCGTTTAGTTTGCATGGCTTAGTTGGTTCTTATATTGAGTCATCCATAATCACAGCAATATTATACATAATAGGTGGAATAGTTTTTTTGATCCTTCCCGTTTTTTGGGAAGAAATCGAGAAAAGCTTGTTTATATTCCCGTGCATGGTGTGTATAGCCTTTTATCATCTGATAAAAGCTTTGACTGTTTATTATCCGGTATACAAAGAAACAAAAAACATTCATCCCAAAAAAGCAGAAGAAGACAACATATACATCACTAAGATCAGGAAAACACATCATTCCGTGTCCAAGACCACGCGCCGAATCTCTTTTTATACTATTTATTTCCGCAAGGGTAATGAAAAAGGAACTTATTATTACATCCCTCTGGAGCTTCACAATCAAGAATTGGAAAAACTCAAAAATCAAGACATCTGTGTCAGTGTTTATGAGGGAACGAAAATCATAAAATCCTACTCTCCGAAAGACGGCAAAGCTCACATCTCATCTCGATCTTTGATAACCAAAGCCAAAGAAAACGCAAGCGGATTATGGGCGGAGATTTTAGAGGTGCTTGAAACCGGGAAATTCGAAACCCTGTGGTCATCGGACATCGTGGTTGAATATTGCTTGCTCAATGTTTGCGGCGATATGATTGATATATCACTTAACAACAACGGAGACATCGTTTGCTTTAATTTGGATCAGGATAGTATTTATGTGAGTTACCCACAAAGTAATCGGGATGAAACCGCAGCACTTTCGGACTTTGCCGATATAGATGCTTTGCTTTCGTATATGCAAAAATGTGCGGATTCAATACCGTAAACACAACAAAAATCAACCATAAAATAATATACAATTCCGTTTGAACGTCCAACAGACAAGTGCAGAAATAGAAGGCGAAAAAATACCTCCCATGTCAAAACATGGGAGGTATTTTTATTTTTACAGATTCCAAATAATTATGACAGTTTATTTATCAATATCCCAAAGATTCATTTACAAGAATGATCTTTACTCTGTCTTTTTTTCTCTGTTTGGACATTACTGTATAGTTTATGCATATTCTGTCGTCCGAGTGACAGCCTTTAGGCATATTTCCGCCGTTTTCGAGAGATATACATTTGCCGAACTCAGCACAATATGTCTTACAGCCCAAACGTTTGCAGTTAAGGGGCGCAGATATGGTCTTAACTCTTACCACAGCTTCATCCAGATCTTTAACTATTTTGTTCACACCTGCAACGATTATAATTTTCTTTGGTCCGAAAAGCAAGTTTGAAACGCGATTTGAGTTACCGTCTACATTATAAAGCTCGCCATCTTCAGTAATGGCATTTGAGCTCGAAAGATAAACGTCGCAGCTCTGTGCGCGCATTACCATTTCCTCGCGTTCTTCAGCAGAAAGAGAAGCATCGTTTCTGTCAAGGTAAGTATAATTTCCAGCTTTTAAAGCGTCTATTATTCCACACTCGTTAAGAGTTACAGAGCCGCCGGAAGCACAGACCGAGCCTGCGGGTATCATATCCATAACAAGTTTTCTCGCCTCTTCTGCATTTGCCGCAAAGAAGGTTTCCATATTATTCTTTTTAAGATTTTCGATAGTTCTTTCTATATTCATGATTTGAAACTTCCTTTCAATTCAACTACTCTGTTAAATCTGTTCTGGTATTTACTGTCAACAGAGAAATATCCAATACGAACAAACTGGAATTTGTCACCGGGCTTGGCATCTTTGAGCGCCGATTCAACTTTGGCGCCTTTTATTTCAACAGCAGAATTAGGATCGATATAATCAGCATATGTTTTTCCTTCAGGAATATCTGCAACATTTTCAAGTGTAAACATATTGTCGTAAAGCATTACAGATGTATCGAGCGCATTTGCGGCGGAAAGCCAATGTATCGTTCCTTTTATCTTTCTGCCGTCTGTCGGGTTTCCGTTTCCGGATTCAAGGTCGACAGTACAGTGTATCTCTTTAACAGAACCGTCTTCATTGAAATCCGCATTTATGCATTTTGCAATATATGAACCCATCAGACGGACTTCTCCGCCTATCTTCATGCGGAAAAATTTCGGAGGCGGATCTTTGGCAAAATCGTCTGCATCAATATAAAGCTCTTTGGTAAACGGAACTTCACGAGTCCCCGCTTCAGGATCATTTGGATTATTAGGCAAAGAGAAATATTCTGTTTTATCTTCGGGATAGTTATCGATAATGACTTTGATAGGCCTGAGAACACATATTCTGCGCGGAGCATTGGCATTAAGTTCATCTCTTATACAGCTTTCCAAAAGGCGGATATCGACAAGGCTGTTAGATTTAGAAACACCTATTCTTCCTATAAAATCCAAAATAGAAGCGGCTGTATATCCTCTTCTGCGAAGTCCGCAGAGAGTAGGCATACGGGGATCGTCCCAACCGTCTACCACGCCGTTCTCTACAAGCGCGCGGAGATGCCTTTTTGACATAACGGTATGAGTAAGATTAAGTCTTGCAAACTCTATCTGACGCGGAGGACACGGATTATAGTCAATATCTACGTTTTCTATTACCCAGTTGTAAAGCGGACGATGTATTTCATATTCAAGAGAGCAAAGCGAATGCGTAATGCCTTCAAGCGCATCTTGAATCGGGTGAGCAAAATCATACATCGGAAAAATGCACCATTTTGTTCCCTGTCTATGATGCTCTACATATTTTATACGGTAGATTACGGGGTCGCGCATACAGAAGTTTCCGGAAGCCAAGTCTATCTTTGCACGCAAGGTATATTTTCCCTCGGGAAATTCTCCGTTTTTCATTCTCTCGAACAAATCAAGACTTTCTTCGATAGGTCTGTCACGGTAAGGAGAAACAGCAGGATGAGTAAGATCGCCCGCATATTTCGGATCGCGGAACTCCTCGGGAGTCAACTCACAAACATATGCAAGTCCTTTTTTTATAAGACCGACAGCGAGTTCATAGTCTTTTTCAAAATAATCCGAGCCGTAAAAGAAACGGTCCTCCCAATCAAATCCGAGCCATTTTATATCTTCTTTTATAGCGTCTACAAACTCGGTATCTTCTTTGGCAGGGTTAGTATCGTCCATACGAAGATTGCATTTTCCGCCGTATTTGCGTGCAGTACCAAAATCTATTATCATGGCTTTGCAGTGACCTATATGAAGATAACCGTTAGGTTCGGGAGGAAAACGAGTGTGTATCTCGTCGGCTTTTATCTTTCCCTCTCTTATATCTTCATCTATTAAATCATATAAAAAATTATTTGAAACCTCGCTCATTATCAAATATACTCCTTTCCCAACATCAAAGTGATCTTATTGCTTTTTCGATTCTCGCGCGTGTCCTCTGTTCTCCGAGAATCTGCATAACGGTGTAAAGATCGGGGGCGTTCTGTTTGCCCGTTACCGCAACGCGTATAAAAGAACTTATGTCCGCGACATTTCCCTTAAAAGATTCCGGCGAGGCTTTGTATGCTTTCATATCCGAAGCAAAACCCATATCATCGGCTATCTTTTTGATCTTGTCAAACCAAACGTTCATTTCGTCGGAATAATCATAAGTTTCAAGGAAAGCGGTCAATGTTTTTACTATATCTTCCTTATCGAATCCATTTGTATATTCATCTTCCATGGCAAAAAATCTGTCATAGAAAAATCCCATATAAGGTTTTACATCAGCCCATGTAGCGATGTCTTTTCTCGGCTTCTTTCCGCCTCTGCCGATGGAGAGAATCTTTTTTGCGTAATCTGCGTCAGCGATAAGTTCGGCAGCAAAATCTTCGTCAAATTTTCTCGCCCAGCATGTGACTTTTTCGTAAACTTCGTCTGCGCTCATGCGGGAAACGATATTCTTGGAAACATCATTGAGCTTATTGAAATCGAAAAGACAGCCTGAAACAGACATTTTCTTGATGTTGAAAGGAAAATCCGTATAAAGTTTGTCCGGATTCTGCGCGTGCCATTCCTCGTAATTGGAATTTAAAAGAGTCATAACATATTCGCAGACAGCCTCAGGCGAATAACCCATTTTCGTATAGTCGTCCATGTTTGCGCCCATATCACGCTTTGAAAGTTTCTTTTTGTTTCCGTTTTCATCAAGACGCATTATCTGAGCTATATGCATATATTTGGGAAGTTTGAATCCGAGATAAGAGAAAAGCTGAACGTGTTTAGCAAGACTGGGAAGCCACTCCTCGCCGCGTATAACGTGCGTCGTTCCCATGAGGTGATCATCTACCGCATGAGCAAAATGATACGTCGGTATACCATCTGATTTGAGAAGAACAAAATCTTCGTCGTTTTCAGGAATTTCCATATTACCTTTTACGAGATCTGTAAATCTAAATTTCTTTTCGGGATCGCCGTTTGCAAGTATACGAACTACGAAAGGATGTCCGGATTCAAGATGTTCCTTGACTTCTTCTATCGTAAAGTTTCTTCTTGCCAACATCTCTTCTTTGCGTTTTTCGGCCTCTTCCTGCCAATTCGTGTTTTTAACCGCTTCTTTTTTATTTATCTGCTGGAGTTCGTCAAGTTCTTCTTCCGTGGTAAAGCACGGATAAGCTTTTCCCTCTCTTACAAGTTGCTTTGCATATACCTGATATATCGGGCCTCGCATGCTCTGCTTATAGGGACCATATGCTCCGCGGTCTGAAATATTGCCGTTTTCGTCAAGAACGGCGCCCTCGTCGAAATTGATACCATATGTGGAAAGAGTGCGTATAAGACCTTGTGCAGCTCCTTCCACCTCGCGTTTGGCATCCGTATCTTCAATACGCAGATAAAAAACGCCGCCGGATTGGTGTGCAAGACGTTCGGCGACCATCGACGGAAACAATCCGCCGAAATGAACGAATCCGGTAGGACTGGGAGCAAAGCGCGTAACTTTTGCTCCTTCCGGAAGCGTTCTCGGAGGATATTTTTTTTCGATATCCTCCGGAACTTCGGTTATATTCGGAAAAAGAATGTCGGCAAGATAATTAAAATCCATAATTTATATTCCTCCAAAAGTTAAAATCAAAATCTTTTTGTTGGACCGTGCCCCGGATATATGGTTTTGCCGGCAAGCTGCGGAACAAGATTTTTCAGCGTATCCATCATTTTATCGTTGTCGGAACCGTAAAGATCTGTTCTTCCGTATCCCTCGGCAAATATCGTATCTCCCGTGAAAACAGCGTCGTCACAGAAATAGCATACGCAGCCGGAAGTATGGCCTGGCGTATGTACGGTCTTGAAAGAAATATTTCCGACGGTTATGATATCTCCGCCGCTTATGCAAACAGGCTTGACCTTTGAAACGGTGGGTACGCCTTCAAAAAACACAGAAGCGTTTTTGGTTCCGTCGTAAAGAAGTTCTTCATCGTTTTCATGAATATATACGGGAACATCATACACCGAAATGAAAGCATCGACAGCGCTGATATGGTCAAAATGTCCGTGTGTGAGCAAAACACATTCAGGTTTGATTCCAAGCGCAACTACGCTTGAAACAACATCAAAAGAAGCGGGGTCGATAACCGCACATACCGAATTTTCTTCGTCAGAAACGATATAACACTTTTCACCGTATTTGCGGTCTACAACAGTTCTTATTTTCATAATCATACGGGTCCTTTGCATTTTTATAAATAAAAATAACATTTTTTATTTTTTTGCAAATTATTATATCACACAAAATATCCGCTGTCTATCTCTAATCCATAAAAATGTTTATTTTTTGTAGATTTTTTTTAATATTGGTGGTAAAATAATAAACATGAATCTAATCTATTTTTCGGCGGTATATAATGAAAAAGATAAATATCCTCGGAATCCCATTTGATAACATCGGCAAAGACGAAGCTCCTCTCATAGCATTATCTTCTGTGGAAAAAAAGGCGCAGACACTCTTAGTCACGCCTAACGCGGAGATCGTTCAGTGCTGTACGGAAGATGAGATCGTAAAGACGGCGGTCTGTTCTGCCGATATCATTTTGCCCGACGGAGAGGGCGTGATCATAGCATCGAAAAAGCTCGGAACTCCGTTAAAAGAAAAAGTTGCAGGTGTAGAATTCGGCATTGAATGTGCAAGACTCGCCGCAGAGAAAGGATATTCCCTGTTTCTTCTCGGAGGCAAGTCAGGCGTCGCTCAAAAAGCAGGAGAAGAGTTGAAAAAGCGCTTTCCTTCACTTAATATAGCAGGCGCTCACGACGGCTACTTCGACAAAAACGGCGAGAAAAACGAAAAAGTCATTTCCGAAATAAATTCAAGCGAAGCTGACATATTATACGTCTGTCTTGGCGCTCCGGCTCAGGAAAAATGGGCTTATGCCAATAAAAATAAGTTAAAACCCAAACTCATCTGCTGTCTTGGAGGAAGCCTTGATATATATGCCGGAAATGCAAAGAGAGCGCCCGGAATATTTATAAAATTAAAACTTGAATGGTTCTGGCGTCTTTTAAGAGAACCGTATCGTCTGCCGCGCATGATGAGATTGCCTAAATTTTTTCGAACAGTAAAAAAATACAAAAAGTCACAGAAAAGAGGTATAAAAAATGAAAGTTGAACTTCTCGCATACACCCCCGACGCAGATAAAATAGTTGCCGCTGCCGCAAAGCTTTGCTATGCAAAAAGCGATATAGATACTCTTTTAGACGGTCTTACACCCGAAAAAACCGAAAATTTTCTCGATATGCTGACTTCTCTGGGACATCAAAGTCCCGTGGAACACGCAAGTTTCACTTTCGGTATCGAAGGCGTATCGCGTGCGCTTTTGGCACAACTTACGCGCCACCGTATCGCCTCATTTTCGGTCCAAAGTCAGCGCTATGTTTCAAAGTGCAACTTTGAATATATAACTCCTCCCGAAATAGAAGCTATACCTGAGGCAAAGGCGGAATTTATCGCCGCAATGGAAGAAGACGCCAAGCATTATCAAAAATTGCAGGAGATCCTTAAAAACTCACATAAAAGTCGTCTTATATCGGAAGGAAAGAGCGAAAAAGAAGCGGACAAGGCTGCTGAAAAAGCTGCAAACGAAGACGCACGTTTCGTTCTCCCCAATGCCTGCGACACAAGAATAATAATGACAATGAACGTTCGTTCGCTATATAATTTCTTTACGCTGAGATGCTGTAACAGGGCACAATGGGAAATACGTGAACTTGCAACTCAGATGCTCATGCTGGTTCGCCAAGCAGCACCTATCCTTTTCAAAAACGCGGGACCGTCATGCGTTCGCGGTAAATGCACAGAAGGCGCCATGACGTGCGGAAAAATGATTGAAGTAAGAGAAAAATTCTCTAAAAAAGCGAATGAAATATAATTACATATGCAACGTCCGAACTTTATAAAAAGTCTTCGGACGTTTTGTAACAAGCGTGAAAATGCAGATAACGGTATTTGAGCTTTTCCGTAAAACAAAAATATCCGCTTTTATTAAAAAAGTCGCGCTTTATGGTTTACTTTTCACACAACATATTGTATAATGTTTGATATTAGCTTATAAATTTTATATCAAAATATCAAAATTTATATATTTTTCGGAAGGCGGTAGAAAAAATGAAAAAAAAACTTCTCGTACTTGGCGAAAGTTATATGAATCTGCAAATGAAAACAAATCCTCAACAAAAAGAGGTAAAAACAACATACGGCTCACATTACAGTTTTCGTCCTTACGGAGCAGGAGCCGCAACGGCTATTTCAGCCGCAAAGCTCGCGGGAAATTGCGTTTTCTGCACGAAAATAGGCAATGACACAAACGGCGAGCGTTTGAAAAAATATTACAAATCATGCGGTATGGATATGTCTTTCGTTTCCACCGTAAAAAAAGCTCAGACCGGAATGAGCGTCACACTTTACAATGATATAACAAGCGGGCATACATATATAACAAAAGGAGCTAACCTTTCTTTCACAAAAAGCGATATAGACGATGCGTTCTCCTCTTATCCGGATATGTTTATAATACCGCAGGACAACCTTCTTTCTGAAGAAGCGGATATCCCGAAAGTCGTAGTTTCCGAGGATAAAGCGGACTTAGGCGAAGCTCCTACGGAAATGATAGACATTTCCGCGTTGAATGCCGAATTCGGAGAAACATCGGAAGAAAAGGATTTTTCCGATACGATAGTTTTCTCGGGCACCTATGTCTCGAAAGTTGCTGAGAAAAAAATCGCCGCAAACAATTCAGACGATATAGCAGAAAATCTTGCTTTATACGCGGCAAAAGTTGCCTCTGAAAAGAATGTGGACATGCTCCTTCATTATAATAAGTACACATCAAAACTCCCCCTTGAAAAGATAGATGGTATAAAAATACTGGTAATATCAGATGAGATGCTCTATGAAGTTTCCGGAATATATCCCAACAGCATAGATAAAACTCTCCGCGCAATAATACCTTTCTCATCAAAAATAAAATCAAAATACTATATAGTTCAGCAAGGTAACGATTCCGTTTTTATTTACGACGGTAAGTACTATGATATCGTAACGCTTCCGGCTCCGCTCAAATCAAAGGCCCATCAGGAAAGTCCGCGTATGCACGGAACTTTCATCGGCGCTCTCGCTTCGCGTTTTCTCGAAACCAGAGATATAATAGACGCAAGCAAATTTGCTTGTGTTGCAAGTATACTTACGCGCTCAAAATTCGGCTGCCTTGACCACATTCCGTCTCAAAGAGAGATAGAAGAATTTACTGCGGAGCAATAAACATGGTGAAAAAAACTAAAAAACTGCTCGGTGTAGATTTCGGTATGGCGCGAACCGGACTCGCTTATTCGGACGATCTGGGCATCTTTGCCATAAGCATGGGAAACATAAAAAGCTATAATGTCGAAAAAGCCGCCGCCGAAGTAGCCGCCAAAGCCGTCGAGATAGGAGCCGAAACAATAATACTCGGCAAACCCGTCAATATGGACGGCTCCTCAGGAGAAAAAGTTTCACAGGTAGAAGCGTTTGCCGCTCTTATATCTACACATACGAACATACCGATAGAATATTATGACGAACGTCTTTCAACGGTCTCGGCTCACCGCCTTCTTTGCGAAAGCGGTCTTAAAACAAAAAAACACAAAGACGTCGTAGATTCTCTTGCAGCTCAGATAATACTTCAAAGTTATATGGACTCCAAGAAAAATTCAAATAAGTAACATAAAATTTTAAACATAAAGGATACATTTATTTATGAAACACGAAGAAAAAACAATGGAAAAGATAGTTGCGCTCTGCAAAAACCGCGGTTTTATTTTCCCCGGTTCCGAAATTTACGGCGGACTTGCAAATACATGGGACTACGGTCCTCTCGGCGTTGAGCTGAAGAACAACATAAAAAAAGCATGGTGGAAAAAATTCGTTCAGGAAAACAAGTATAACGTAGGTCTTGACGCCGCCATACTTATGAATCCTCAAACATGGGTGGCTTCCGGTCACCTTGCAGGCTTTTCCGACCCGCTTATGGACTGCCGCGAATGTCACGAACGTTTCCGTGCAGATAAACTCATAGAGGATTACTGTGCTGAAACAAAAACCGAACTTTCAAAGCCGATAGATGCTTTTACTCAGTCTGAAATGAAAGATTTTGTTGAAGAACACAATATCCCCTGCCCCACTTGCGGAAAGCATAACTTTACAGATATCCGTCAGTTTAATCTTATGTTCAAGACGTTCCAAGGCGTAACGGAAGACGCTAAAAACACTGTATATCTTCGCCCCGAAACAGCGCAAGGTATATTCACTAACTTTACAAATGTTCAGCGTACCACAAGAAAAAAATTGCCCTTCGGTATCGGACAGATAGGTAAATCTTTCAGAAACGAGATAACTCCCGGCAACTTCATTTTCCGCGTACGTGAATTTGAGCAGATGGAACTTGAATTTTTCTGCAAACCCGGCACAGACCTTGAGTGGTTCTCTTATTGGCGCAGCTTCTGCCATAATTGGCTTCTTTCCATCGGTCTTAACGATGAGCACATCAGACTCCGCGACCATGATCCGGAAGAACTTTGCTTCTATTCCAAAGCGACTACTGACTTTGAATATCTCTTCCCGTTCGGTTGGGGCGAACTTTGGGGCATTGCAGACCGTACAGACTACGATCTTACACAGCACCAGAATACTTCCGGCAAGGATCTGACATACTTCGATCCCGAGACAAACGAACACTATATCCCTTATGTAATCGAGCCCAGCCTTGGCGTAGAAAGAAGTCTTCTTGCCGTTCTCTGCGACGCATACGACGAAGAAGTTGTAGACGAAGCTAAGAACGATGTAAGAACCGTAATGCGTCTGCACCCTGCTTTGGCGCCTATCAAAGCCGCAGTTCTTCCTCTTTCCAAAAAATTGTCCGAAAAGGCTTCCGAAATATACGAAATGCTTGCAAAACATTTCCCTGTTGATTTTGACGATGCAGGTTCTATCGGAAAGAGATATCGCCGCGAAGACGAGATCGGTACGCCTTTCTGCATTACTTATGACTTTGATTCCGAAAATGACGGCTGCGTAACGGTTCGAGACCGTGACACAATGGAACAGGAACGTATAAAGATAGAAGATCTTGTTTCTTATATCGAAGAAAAAATGGAATTTTAATTCAAAAAATACATTTGCAATGAAAAAACTCCGAGCGCTATTTTAACGCTCGGAGTTTTTTCTGAAAGCAACATTATATTTCTCAATCAAAAAAGTTCCGGATGTGCGGAAAGTCTGTCTTCGTCCGTAATTTGACGGGCAACTCTGCAAGGATTTCCATATGCAAGGCTGTTCGGAGGTATATCTTTTGTAACGACCGAGCCGGCACCTATAACGGAGCCTGCGCCGATAGTCACCCCTCCGCAAACAGTTACATTTGCAGCTATCCAACAGTTGTCCTCTATTGTAATAGGAGCCGTATATTCCAAATTCGTATAATTCCCCGTTTTTTCGTTATAGAACGTATTTCTGTCCTGATAGCACAGCGGATGTATAGCCGTCATGAGAGAAACATTCGGACCGATAAAAACAGACTCGCCTATATTTACCTTTCCCTCGTCAAGAACAGTAAAGTTGAAATTAGCAAAACTGCCTTTGCCGATAGATATATTTGTGCCGAAATCAAAGTATATAGGGCCCTGAAGATAAACATTCTCCCCTCTGTCAGGCAACAATTCGTCTAAGATCTCTTTTCTTTTATCGGTTTCTGTATCGAAAGTATCGTTATATAATTTGCACAGCCTGTGCGCTTTCGTACGTTCTTCAGGCATACCTTCCGTAAAAGGATCGTATATCTTTCCTGCGAACATTTTTTCGCGTTCGGTCATATTGTTCTCCTCTTTTTTAATCAATCATTCTATTTGTGTATCATTATACACGCGAAAAACAAAAAAGTCAATATTGCCTGTATTTTAAAGAATCAGTCGGATATTTTATATCCATATGTGAATAATTTTATAAAAATCTTTACGCAAACGATATTTTGTGATAAAATAGACATTGGAATTTTTCAAACCAACCTCATAAACACATTCACGGGAGAAAGATAAAATTATGGATATAATCTTAAAGCTCTCCGAAGAGCTTTCCATCAAAGAACATCAGATACGCGCGGCAGTAGAACTTATAGATGAGGGAAATACCATACCCTTTATTGCACGTTACAGAAAAGAAGTAACAGGTTCTCTCGACGACGAACAACTGCGTTCGCTTTACGACAGACTTACATATCTTCGCAATTTGGAAAAGAGAAAAGACGAGGTAAGAGCGGCGATAACCGAGCAAGGAAAAATGACGGAAGAAATAGATTCTGCACTCACCTCCGCCGAAATTTTAGCGGAAGTTGAGGATATATACCGTCCTTTCAAACAAAAGCGCAAAACACGCGCTTCCGTTGCGCGCGAACGCGGTCTTACTCCGCTCGCCGAGCTTATCGCGGAACAGCGTGATGAATATTCTCCATCAATCGAAGAAGAAGCCGAAAATTATATAGATGAAGAAAAAGGCGTAAAAGACGCAAGAGCTGCCATTGCAGGCGCCCTCGATATAATCGCAGAGGACATTTCAGACAACGCAGATTACCGCAAAGAGATACGTGCTCTTACATACGAATACGGATTTTTGACTTCAAAAAAGGCAAAAGAAGAGGAATCGGTTTATGAGATGTACTATGAATACAGCGAAAAACTGAGTACAGTACCCTCACACCGCGTACTTGCGATAAATCGCGGCGAAAATGAAGAATTTCTGAAAGCCGGCATAGACATCTCTGCCGATATAGTCTTGAACTATCTTTCTGCAGTCGTTATAACCAATGTCAAAAGTCCCGTTTACGGAAAAATGCTTTTTGCTGTTTCCGACAGTTACTTCAGACTTATCGCTCCGTCCATTGAACGAGAGATACGTTCAGATCTTTTTGATAAAGCAAGCGAAGGTGCTATAAAACTGTTTTCTCAGAATCTGAAAAATCTGCTCATGCAGGCACCGATAAAGGATAAAACTGTAATGGGACTTGACCCCGGTTACAGAACGGGCTGCAAATTGGCAGTTGTCGATAAGACAGGAAAAGTTCTCGATACAGCCGTTATTTACCCCACAAAGCCGCAGGAAAGAAAAGAAGAAGCTGCCAAAATCGTCAAAAAACTTATCACAAAATACGGTGTCGACGTTATATCGATAGGTAACGGAACGGCTTCAAAAGAAAGTGAGATATTTATTGCCGACGTATTGCGCGAACTCGGTGGAAATACAAAATATATAGTTACCAGCGAAGCGGGCGCGTCTGTATATTCGGCGTCTAAACTCGGCGCGGAAGAATTTCCCGATTTCGACGTAACTCAGCGAAGCGCCGTTTCCATCGCAAGACGAATACAGGACTCTCTTGCAGAACTTGTAAAGATAGATCCGAAATCCATCGGTGTCGGACAGTATCAGCACGATATGAAAGAAGCTCGTCTTGACGAAGCACTTTCGGGCGTTGTGGAAGACTGCGTCAATTCCGTCGGCGTAGATATAAATACCGCTTCTTACTCTCTTTTGGAACATGTGGCGGGCATAAATTCGACGGCAGCTAAAAACATTGTAAAATACCGCGAAGAAAACGGCGAGTTTACAAACCGCGCGCAAATACTCAAAGTTCCGAAAATAGGCGCTAAAGCATTTCAGCAGTGCGCCGGATTTTTGCGAGTTTCCGGCTCTTCCGAAATTCTCGATAACACAGGCATACACCCGGAATCTTACAGCATAGCAAAAAAAATAATATCAAAATTCGGATATACCGAAGATGACGTCAAAAACTTCCGTTTGAAAGGTCTTGAGAAAACCGTCGAGGCTTACGGCATGGATAAAGCTGCAAGAGAACTTGAGGCGGGTGAGCCAACCGTACGTGATATCATAAAAGAACTTGAGAAACCCGGGCGAGATATCCGCGATTCCCTGCCTATGCCGGAGCTCCGCAGCGATATACTCGACATGAACGACCTTCAGGTGGGAATGACATTAAACGGTGTCGTAAGAAATGTTATAGATTTCGGCGCTTTTGTCGATATAGGCGTTCATCAGGACGGTCTTGTACATGTTTCCGAAATATGCGAAAAGTTTATAAAACACCCCAGCGAAGCACTTTCGGTAGGAGATCATGTACGAGTTAAAATAAAAAATATAGACAAAAACAAAGGTCGTATAGGACTTACGATGAAAGGCTTTTAATTTCTAATAAATTAAAAAAAATATTTTCCATGCACGAAAAAATGGATATTTTAAAATGATTTGTGCAATTTGCCTAAATATTTTTTGCAAAAATTGGACAAATAACATCTTTCAAAATAAGCAGTTCTTTGTTATAATAATAAAGTAAAATAAATACATTGTTTTTCATTGTTTTTTGTTTTTTCTGTTCAAGCGTTTTCAGTAAAATCTATTTTCGGGAACAGCTTCCCGTATATTATCCCCTCTCATCGGCGGCTGGGAGGTAAAAAAATCTTTTCTTATTGTCGCCGAGAATGGAGTTTTTATGGCAAGCTTATCACTCAGACACATCTACAAAAAATATCCCGGCGGTGTTACAGCCGTATCCGACTTCTGTCTTGAAATCAAAGACACCGAATTTATCGTATTCGTAGGTCCTTCAGGTTGTGGTAAATCCACTACTCTCCGTATGATCGCAGGTCTTGAAGAAATTTCCGAAGGCGAACTTTATATCGGAGATCGTCTTGTGAACGACGTTGCCCCCAAAGACCGTGATATCGCAATGGTGTTCCAGAACTATGCTCTTTATCCGCATATGACAGTATTCGATAACATGGCTTTCGGTCTTAAACTCCGCAAAGTACCCAAAGAAACGATTAAACGTAAAGTTGAAGAAGCTGCTCGTATCCTCGACATCTCTCACCTTCTGGACAGATATCCCAAAGCTCTTTCCGGTGGTCAGAAACAGCGTGTTGCCCTCGGTCGTGCTATCGTTCGCGAGCCTAAGGTATTCCTCCTTGACGAACCGCTTTCCAACCTTGACGCTAAGCTCCGTGCAGCGATGAGAACTGAGATCACCAAGCTTCATAACACGCTCGGCGCTACATTCGTATATGTAACGCACGACCAGGTAGAAGCTATGACAATGGCTACACGTATCGTTGTTATGAAAGACGGTATCATTCAGCAGGTTGACACACCTCAGAATCTCTATGATACGCCTTGCAACGTATTCGTTGCCGGATTTATCGGAACACCTCAGATGAACTTCATCAACTGCAAGCTCGTTAAAGAAAATAACGGCACATATCTTGAATTCGGTGAAATAAAGATCAAACTTCCCGAAGGTAAAGCTAACCTTCCCGAACTCAAAGATTATATCGGTAAAGAAGTTATTGCTGGAGTTCGTCCCGAAGCTATCGTCGATACTCCCGCTCAGATCACAGCTCTTAAAGATTCTGCTTTTGATGTTTATGTTGACGTAACGGAACTTATGGGTGCCGAAATCTATCTCTACCTCGTTGCTAACAAAGTAGTTATAGATGAAGCTCAGATGAAAAAGAAAAATGTGGTTATCGACCGTTCCGGTGAAGTCAAGCTTACAGCGCGTGTATCTCCTCGCTCAACGGCTCGCGGCGGAGATACGATTCAGGTTGCTATCGATACAGAACGCGTTCATATCTTCGACAAAGACACAGAAAAGTGTATTTGTCACTAATTTAATAATTGATTAAAAATATGCTTAGAAAATATGCACTTCCAAAAGTTAAGAGACCTTTGAAAGTGCATATTTTTTATTTGCTCAACATTATAAAAATAATATATCTATAAAAAATCTCGCCCAAAGGAGAGGCTACGTAAGGAAGCAGCCTCTCCTTCGGCTTTATAATCAGTCGAAATTATGCAGACTGTCAGAATATGCACCGCACATTAAACATTTTTACCGAGGTCATAAGCCTTTTGCATAGCGGGTGTACCGATGATCTCGCCCTTTTTATAAACGCCAGTGCCGAATACAACGCCCTTTTCAACAGCGCCCTTGACACAATCTGCATATCCGCGCAAAGAAGCGAGTGTTGAGGTCATAGATGTTTTTTCTTCATCTGCGGCGGTCATGATGTAATAAAATTCCTTGTCGTGAACTTCAAGCCAACGGGCAACCGTTCTGTCGATCACGGCTTTAAGCTGTGCATCAATGGCATAAAAGTAGACGGGGGTGGCAAGCACAAGCACGTCGGCATCGATCATAGCCTGTAAGATTTCTGCCATATCGTCCTTGTGTACACACGCACCGTTATGCTCACGGCAATAGTAGCAGGCAAGGCAATAATTTACCTTTTTGTCTGCAATATTGATTTTTGTTACCTCATGTCCCGCTTCTTTTGCGCCTTTTGCAAATTCGTCGCAAAGCAGATCAGAGTTGCCGCCCTTGCGAGGGCTACCCGAAAGAATAAGTACCTTTTTCATTTTCATATTCTCCTTAAAGTGATTATTTTTTATAGCCAAACCCAGTGAGCCGTTCGGCAACTGAGCTTTCAGCGTTTTCAACATTGTTGCCCGAATAGATAAAATAGTTATCGGTCAGCACAGTGGAGTTCGGGCAAAGGTCGGCAACGGTGGAAACGCTGCTTTCTCCAGATGAGCTGCCGTTGTGTGTAAAGACCGCAATGACCGTTTTTTCCGACAAGTCGTATTCTTCAAGGAAATACCAAACGTGCGTGGGCATATCATACCACCGAATCGGAAAGCCGACAAAGATCACATCGTATTCTGCCATAACACTCGCTTTGATAGCGGAAGGCGAACATCATTGTCAAGTTCATTCTCGGCACAGTCAAATTGGTGTACGCCACTTCGTGGGTAATGCTGAATGTTTCACCGCAGGTCTTGTCGGCGATCCGACGAGCGACCTGCTGTGTGTTTCCCGACCAAGAGAAATATGCAATCAGGATATTTGCTTCTCCCGTCACAGTCTGTTCAGGTTCGCCGTCAACAGCGATATCATTACCGCAATACAGTTGTAACAAAAATGTGCTTCTTCATAGCGTTACTCCGCAAGGCTGTTGACCCACTCCGTAACCTCGTCCTCTCCCACACCGGAAGAAAACCGTTTGCCCGTGAGCCAATTACCCTCACCCGCCATTTGGGCAAGTAATTCACCGCTTTGTCCTAGTCCCGAACTTGCGGCGGTGCAGAACGGAATAACGGTTTTACCCGTAAAATCATTCTCTTTTACGAAATTATCCACGGGCCAAGCGGCGATTCCCCACCAAATCGGGTAGCCAATATATATGATATCATACTCATCCCAATTTTCCGGTATGGTGTTTACAAGCTCGATATCACGAAGCGACACATCGTCATGCTCCAAGTTGACACGGCTGCCTGAAACCGTCCAATTCAGGTCTGCAGAAGTGTATGGATTGACGGGAACAAGTTCGAAGAGCGTCCCGCCCGTTGCATTTGCAATATATCCTGCCACACGCTCGGTATTTCCGGTTGCGGAATAATACACGACTAAGGTTTTGCCGCTTTTTTCGGTGTCAGGAGGAGTTGTTGTTTCGCTTTCCTCACTTTCGGGAGGCGTTACAGGCTTTTCAAAGCCGAGAGATTTTACCCAATCAATGATTTCCTGCTCGGCATCCTCGATTACATTGCGTGAAATGGATTTACCGTCCTTGACCTCGGCATTTGGCTCTAAATCCTTGATTGTTGAGATTGTTCTTGAAAATCCGCTGCCGCCGTGTGTATTGAACGGGATAATGGTCTTGCCTGAAAAATCGTAGGTATCAAAGAAAGTGTAAAGGATCATCGGCATATCAGCCCACCAATTCGGATAGCCGACAAAAATCGTATCATACTCTGCAAAGTTTTCAATCTCACCGACAAACTTAGGGCGGACGTTGTCGTTTTGTTCGTCTTTTGCAATGTCAACAAGCTCGTCGTGATCTGTAGGATATGGTGTTTCGGGAATAATACGGAAAATGTTTGCACCGGTATTTTCCTGAATGACATACGCCATGTACTGTGTGTTTCCGAGAATTTCGCCGTCAATTACAACTGAACTGTTATCTTCACTGTCGGGCATTGAAAAGTAAACGACAAGTGTTTTACTGTCAGGTGTTACGGGACTGTTGTCATCGGTATTCTGTTCCGGAATGCTGTCGCCCGACGTTGTGCCGGTAACAGTATTTCCGCATGCTACTAAAATAAACAGCATGAAAACCGCCGTCAAAAGTGCAAATATTCTTTTCATTATTACCACCCCTTTTTTTCTTTGCGGTGATCGTTGTTTTTCTTACGCTGTTCCACCATTTTCACAAACCATTCTACAATGTTAGGATCATAATGCGAGAAAAAAGCGCTTGTTTTGGTATCAAGCTTTGCGATTTTCTGCATATCCCCATCTGTAAGAGCAAAATCAAATATATTGAAGTTTTCTTCCATGCGCTCAATATGTGTGGATTTCGGTATAATAACAATACCGCGCTGTAATTCCCAACGCAAAACAACCTGTGCTGCGGTCTTGCCGTGCTTTTTAGCGATTTCCAAAAGCACCGGATTTTCAAGAAGTCCGCTTCTGCACTCGGCAAGAGGTGCCCACGCCTCGATTTGCACACCATATTTTTCCATCCACTGCCGTGCTTCAATCTGCTGATTAAACGGATGGTTTTCCACCTGATTTACCATGGGTGCAATACGGGAGAAGGAGCAAATATCCACCAGTCTGTCGGGGTAGAAGTTTGAAATGCCGATAGCACGGATTTTACCCTCGTCATATAAATCCTCCAGTGCTCTCCAAGCACCGTAATAATCGGCAAAGGGCTGATGCAGCAAAACAAGGTCAATATAATCTGTTTTCAGCTTACACATGGACTCCAAAACCGAAGCCCTTGCTTCCTCATAGCCGTAATGCTCGATCCACACCTTTGTTGTCAGAAAAATCTCATTTCGGGGAATTCCCGATTTCACTATTGCAGAGCCGACCTCTTCCTCGTTAAAATAGCTTTGAGCTGTGTCAATATGGCGGTATCCGACCTTGAACGCGTCAAGCACACAGCGTTCACATTCCTCCTTGGATACCTGATACACGCCGTAGCCCAGCTGAGGCATCTTCACGCCGTTTGAAAGTGTTACATAAATCATGAAAAATCCTCTCTTTCTTTCAGCTTTTGTTGCTGATAAATTCACAAATTATTATTGCTTTTTACTCGCAGTTGTGATATACTTTAGACATACAACCGCTTGATACAACCGATTATATATTACGGTTGTAACTATCTGTCAATAGGTTTTGCAAAAATAATTATAAATTTTTTGTCAAGATATGCAAAAGGAAGGTAAAAGCATGACATATACCATGATGCAAGTCTGTCGTAAATTGAATATGACCTATCAAACGCTGAAATTCTATTGCAACGAAGGACTTGTTCCCAATGTCAAGCGTGATGCCAATAACCGCCGCATTTTTGATGAGCGCGATCTAAAATGGCTTGAAGGGCTTTCCTGCCTGAAAAAGTGCGGCATGAGCATTGCGGAAATGCAGGAATATACCAAGCTCTGCCTTGAAGGTAAATCCTCTATCCCACGCAGAAAGGAAATGCTTTCTGAAAAGCAAGTCTGCCTGCGTGAGAGCATTAAAGAAATTGAGGCTTGCATTGACTTTATCGACTATAAGCAGAATTTTTATGATGAAGTTCTCTCAGGCGTAAGACCTTATACAAGTAATCTGCTTCGGTTGGACGATGAGGAATAAATAATGATTTACACAGATTTTCAAAACCAAAAACTATCTATGCTCGGTTTCGGCACGATGCGTTTACCAACCAACGCCAATGGAATAATCGACGAAATACAACTTGTGTAAATGACCGATTATCAATATCGCATAGAGTGAGTTACTTTGACACGGCATATCCATATCACGGCGGCATGTCCGAAATCGCCATTGGAAAGGCTCTTTCCAAATATCCGAGAGAGTCCTAATCCAATACCCCGAACATCAAATCAGCGACACCTATAATCCCGCCGAGATATTCGGTGTATGTACGTAACCATTGCCGACCGTGTCCCAAGAATGATATATACAATATAAAAAAGGAGATATATGCATGAAAAAGAACATTAAAACAAAATCCGCAATTTTCCCGATGCCCGTGTTGATGATTGCTACATACAACGACGACGGCTCGGTTAATGTCATGAATGCTGCATGGGGCATGATGATCGAAATGGATACCATTGCACTAAACCTCACCGAAACACACAAGACCGTGCAGAATATCAAGAAACGCTGTGCTTTTACCGTCAGCATTGCCGATGCAGCCCATGTTGTAGAAGCCGATTATTTCGGTGTTGAGTCCGGCAAGAATGTGGCGGATAAGCTCGCAAAGGCAGGCATGACCGCCACAAAGTCCGAGAATGTCGATGCACCGATTATCAATGATTTCCCAATTTGCATGGAGTGTGAGTTTGTCGAATTTCAAAGCAATGACTATGGCGCAGGCGTGATCGGTAAAATCGTCAATGTGTGTGCCGAAGAAAGCGTTTTGACCGAGGATAAAGTTGACATCGCAAAACTCGGTGCGATTGCCTATGATCCATTTACGCATGGCTATTATACGGTTGGCGAGCGTGTCGGTAATGCGTTCAGCGACGGAAAGAAATTAAAATAACAGAGATATGATGAACAGGCCGTGCATCATTTGCCATAGGGTAATATCCATATAGAACCGAAGGCTACAAACGAGAAAATATGATATAATAACCGCCCATTAGGAAAGACTCCCCCACATTATGAGTATTTCCCGATGGGCATATTCTTACTTTCACCCGAGGAAATGAAAAAAGCATTCCAAAAGCGTTTAGAGCAAATCAAAAGCAAAACGGCATAACCCGAAGGCTATGCCGTAATAAATGAAATAATTAAATTGAGATACAAGACCGCCTTGGGCACCTTCCTTACGGAGGGTACGCCGAAGGTGAGATTTTTTTATATCATTTTTCCATAACAGTTACGTTTTCGGGAAGGATTCCTGCCTGAAGATAAACGATCTCAAGAATCTGAGAAAGGTCATTAGGCTGTAAACCCTCGCTCTTTACGATAATATTAGCCTTATCACCGTTTATAACGGCAACACATTCTTCAAATCCCTTTGCCTTGATAAGTGTTTCAATGTTGGATTCGTTTTCTATCACTTTAGCGATTGTAGCAATATCAAGAAGCGCCTGCTCTTTAGCGGTTTCAAGAGCATCTGCATCATCTACTACGCCCTGAAGTACTTCAAGAGCTTCATCGCGTGCGCGCTCGCGTTCAACAAGAGAAGCTGCGAAATAATCTTCTTCCGTATCGCCGCCCGTGCTAGTATTGCCACCGGATATATCGGTAACACCTGAAGGAGTTCCGTCCGTGTCTATTTGATCTGCGGGACCGCCGAAAAGTTTCCAGTTTACAAAAACAGCCGCACCTATTACAAGCACAGATAAAACTATTGCAAGATTGCGGATGCCGAACTTTCCGGCGCCTGTTTTAAAAGTATCGGCAGTGAAAATGCTTTTGAACTTAAAATCTTTCTTTTGTGTTTCAGGAAGTTCAAGAGCCGCTTCAGCTGCACCGTTCTCCGCTCCGTTTATTCTTTTTGCTGTTCTTTCTTCGTTTCTCATAATAAAAATCTCCTTTTTGCTTTTGTTTTTTATTTTGTTCCGACTACACAAATACGGTTTTTTGAAAGTCCGAATGCAGTTGAAACGGAATTGATTATTTTTCTCTTGACCAGGTAATCGTCGCCTTCGGGACATACGATAGAAACGCCTGTTATCTCCGGATAAACTTCTTTTGTAAGAACCAATTCATATACACCGCTTTCGTTTTTTACGGTTATGTATTCCTTGGAAACGTCTTCTCCGTTAAAATCTTCATTAGAAACATAAACATATTCCGTACCGCTTTCGGCACTCACTATCACGGAAACATCGGAACTTCCCGTAATCATTTCCGTCATGTTTCTAATCTTATTCTCAATGTCCTCAATATATTCCATAGTTTGTAAAGAATTCTGAAGTTTTCCTTCTTCTTCTGAATAAGAGTTACGCCAAGGCAACGCATAGCCGAGAACCACGAGAATAACTCCGACAGCTCCGATAACAAGAAGCAATATGATTTTTTTTCTATCCGCTCCCGCAAAAATTTTCGGCATCTTCATCCCCCCTTTTTTATAATATTTATATTTACCGTTTGCAAAAATAATTCCGAAAGATAATCTTTTATATCGTCTTTACAGCTTGTATCGGAAAGAAATATCGTAATATCGGTGATTTTTACGGCGGTAATATCGGTACTGTCAATAGTCGCAACAACATAGACGTCCTCCTTCGTAAAATTGAAATTTAAAACGATAAGCTCCTCCACTTCTTCTTCAATGTTCTTCTTAGCAGTAAGAGCGACATCTGCATATACTTCTTTTGATAAGTCTTGCGATTCTTTTATCGTTTCCGATTCGATATTTTCAAGATATTCCGGAAGTCTTTCCGAAATCGAAAAGACAGGAGATATCAAGGACGCGACAACACATAGCGAAACAATAAACTTTATATATTTTTTCACATTGCCTTCGGGAGATATAAGCATAACTATCCCTCCGGCGATCGCCACGATACAAAAACTTCTTATAAGATCAGAAAGACCATTCATTTAACAGCACCTCCGCCTGAAAAAGAAGCCGCTGTAAGCGCAATTATAAAAAAGACAGCTATGCTCGCCATTATCGCTATCAAAAATCCGGTTATTTCAGATATTTCCGAAAAAAATGAGTTTTCTTTTTTTAATGAAAAAGCGGCGCATACGGCGCCGACAGCGTCGAACATGATCTTCCATATGATGAGTTTCAGTACAGGCAATGCAAACATGACGCATATAACGACAGCGCCTGCGATACCCGTCGCAGACTTTACCATGCTCACAGAGGACGCTACGGTAGTTACGGCATCGGACAGCGCGCCGCCTATAATCGGGATAGCGTTACCGAGAACAAATTTAACGCCTTTCACCGCGGCGGTATCCGCGCTTTTCGCTATAACGCTCTGAAAAGTTATAACGCAAGTAAGAATAAGCATAACCGCAGACAGAATATATGTAATTACCGTTTTTATAAGTTTGTAAAAACCCGATATGTCCACTTCCCCGCAAACTTTTGAAGTGACGGAAATACACATCAGAGCCGAAATAAGGGGCAAGACAGCAGCAGAACAAACAGCTTGCAAAAAAGTTACCACCGCCGACAAAACACTTCCGAACACGGCGGAGGAAGTCACCTCTCCTCCTGTGAGCATGAGAGCAGATAATGCAGGAATAATAATGCTCATAAAAGAACTTACCTGTTCCGTAAAAGTAATAAAATCATCAAACAGATTTTCTATAAACGACAAAGTCGCCGCAGAAATACACATTACAGAAACAAATTCCAACATAAATCCAACTGCATTAGACGAAACACTCTCCCTCAGCGCGCGCAGTACTGCGGCTATCACGCAAAGTCCTAAAAGCAATAGAAATGCGGACATGGCTTCCGGAAAAACGGCGGCAATTATGGAGCAGACCGTTTTTATAACGCCGTTTATAGTAAAAACTTCAAAAAATTTCTCACTTGAAGAATCGAAGATCTCCTCCGGAATATATTCCGCTATATCTTCCGGGATATCAGCACTGTCAATTACGGAAGAAGGCTCGTCTTTATTTTCCGCGGCGGAGACAGGCGAAAACGAGAAAAACATGATAATTACAAACAAAACAAAAAAAATCTTTTTTCTCATTTCAGCACCTCGAAAGCAAAAGAAAGCAAGCTTTCAACGATCGGCAGCGACAGAAGCATAATGGAGGCTTTCGCGGCAAATTCTACCTTTGCCGCAATGGCGTTTTCGCCGCAGTCTCGACAAATATCAGCTGCACTTTCTGAAATTACAGCTATGCCGAGAGCTTTTAGTATCGTTTCTATATATACCGCAAACTCTGTCTGTTCTGTTATCTCATAAATAAATTTTATAACCGGATAGAGCAGCGCTATGGAAGCCCCTAAAATCACAAGACCCGTGGCGGCGCTTACAAAACCCGAAAGTTCGTTTTTGGTACCGCGAATCACGCTCACGCAAATAAGACCGATAAGCGCAATACCGCATATCTTTATTATCGTGCTCAAAGTCCAAACACGCTCTTTACGGTATCAAATAAGCCGCCCAGCTCGTTTACCAACATCAGCAGAACTATGATTATGCCCGCCACAGACACAAGCATAGCCTGCTCGTCGCGCCCTGATTTGGCAAGTACTTGATATGCCGCAGTAACCAGCAATCCTATTCCCGCAACTTTTAGAATAAGTTCAATATTCATATTTTCACCTTCATTTATATTATCAATATCGCCGCAAGCGCGCCTGCCGTCATGCCGAGAGTTCGGTACAGCTTAATGTTTTTGGCTGTTTCCGATTTCTGTTTTATTATCTCGTTTTTCATTTCGGAAATATAATAGTCAAAATTATTTGTTTGTATCTGCCCGTTTGTTTTACCTACACATTCGCCGAATCCCAGTATAATGGCGGTTTGTTTTTCCGAAAGATGAAATCTGCTTTCAGAACTTTTAAACGACGTTTTCCAAACATCGCAATAAATCTCATCGTCTTCGTGAGAACGCAATGCAGGCAAAAAACCTGTTTCTTCAAGCAATTTATTTGAAAAATTTCGGTATATTATTTTCGTCGGCATAAGAAAGTAGTTTACTTGATTTTTTACATATTCAAAAAGTTCAAAAAACGCTTCACATTCCGCGAGTTTTTTTCTCTCTACACCACCTCTGAATATCCCAATAAGCGAAAAAAAGGCAAAGATAAACGCCGCGCCCAAAACTTTCATGACACCCTCCGTTTTGTGTCTTCTATTTCAAATTCGATTTTTTCGCTCTCATGTGAGCGTGATAATCCTATATAATATCTAAAAATTCCTCCGTCGTGAAGTATTCTTATATTCTGCCTCATCAAAAGAGAAGAAAGATCATTTGCGTGCGCCGTGGCTATAAGAGGCACGCCGCTGTTCTGAGCCTGCAATATGGCGGAAGCTTCATCTATACCGCCTATCTCGTCACAGATGATCACCTCGGGAGAAAGCGTTCGCGTGGCTATCTCTATTCCCACGCTTTTCGGATATCCGTCTAAAAAATCACAGAGAGAATGAGAAAAAATATCGCTCATGTATATCTCGCTTCTGCTGTCTACGACGCATACCCTCTTTTTATAAGCTCCGGAAGAGAGATTTTTTGCTACATCGCGCAGAAGCGTTGTTTTTCCGACACCCGGCGGAGAATAAATAAGTGCGCTCTGCACTTTTCCGCGCGAGAAAAGAACAGGCATTATACCGTCGGACACCGATCTTACGATATGCGGCACGCGCACACATATAGAAGTCACATCTCTAAGATTCAAGATGTTTTTACCATCGGAATGAGCATGCCCGCATACACCTATGCGAGCGCCGTTTGCAAGAGTGATATATCCCTCATTCATAGTCTGAGCGTACGTATGTACGGATTCTTCACACAGATTTGCCAATAGAGTACGCATTTCAAGTTCTGAAAAAATCAGCTCCCTGCCGTTGAATATACATATATTCCTTCCGGCATATGTCAAAGAAAACGGAGCGTTTGTCCTGAATCTCAGTTCCGTTACCAATTCAATATCGTGCATGGATAAAAACTCAAAGATATCATGCCGTCCGCGCTCCGGCAGACAAGCTATAACTTTTTCTATCAAATTCAATATATCGCCGTCCTTTCTTTTTCATGACACTATATTTATATTGACTTGTCCTTTGCAATATGCAAAAAAAAGTCATAACCGCATATAAAAAGCGGCTATGACTTAAAATCATATTAAATTCAGAGATTTTCAATATAATCAGAAAGCTCTTTGAATCCACCCTGAGGATATTCGGATATATCCTTTTTTTTGGAATTTATCAGGCAATCGGTAAGCAAGAATACTTTCATGCCCATCTCTCTTGCGACCATATCCTCGGAAACGTCGTTTCCGACCATCAGACATTCTTCCGGGCGGCGTTCCAGTTTATCCAGTATTTCTTTATAATATTCAAGCTTGGGTTTGCAACGGTGAGAATTTTCATAAGTAGTATATATCGCAAAATCAGTCGGCAAAAGTCCTGCCCATTTTATTCTCTGCTCTGTTGCGACAGACGGGAAAACGGGATTTGTAGCAAGCGTCACTCTGTATCCCTTATCTTTCAAATCATAAACGGTTCGGGAAGCATCGGGATTAAATCCGCAGACCTTTTGAACTTTTGCAAAATCCTTTTCATAATATTCCGTAAAAATATGTTTGTCCTGAGAAACTCTTTCCCCGAATATCTCCTCAAAAGTTTCCCACCATATCTGTTCGTTCAATTTATCGGTGTCATTTCTTACCATGGCATGGACTCCGGTCCAAATAGCGTCCGTCAATTTCTGAGGCTCATAGCCGTAAGGCTCCATTTTTTCGGCAAGACCGCCGAAGTAGGCATTTATAAATGCCTTGGGTTCAAACGGCAAAAGCGTGCCGTCCAAATCAAACAAAATATCTTTGATCATAATAACAACTCTTTACAATAAAATAATTTTAATATATTTAATTATACTTTTTTGTACGTTGAAAGTCAATATTTATTCTTCTATTATATTTTATTGTTTTGCTGTCGTTTAGATTGATTTTAAAGTGAAATCTGTTGATTTTTATTTTTTGCATAAATCATTCATACAGTCATTGATTTTTTTCTGCTTTGAGTTATAATATTTATGTATCATTTACGAAAGGGTCAAAATCTAAATATGAAGATATATGAATGTAAAGATTCTCCTATAAAAGTGTTCGGACTTATGAACTTCTATAAAAACGGAAGCCTCAGGCGTCTGCCGGAGGAGATTATGGAAAAGTTTCCTCAGCTCTGTCAGTTAGGCAACAGAAGCACAGGCGGTAGAATATGTTTCCGCACAAACACAAAAAAATTATATATAAAGCTCGTTTTAAAAACATTTATACGTGACCATGCCATTCCTCAGATAGGTTCTTCCGGACTTAATATATTCGCAGGCGACAGAAAAAAAGGTTTGTTTATAGGAAATGTATTCCCCACCGGAAACAAAGGCACAGATCCTCTCGTCACGGGAACCACACTTGAACTTGACGGCACTATGCAGGATATTACAATGTTCATGCCGAAAAATGAAGAAGTAGAAAATGTCTTTATAGGTATAGATGACGATTCCGATATCGAAGAACCTACTCCTTATGAAAATAAAAAACCCGTTATTTTTTATGGTTCTTCCAGTACCGAGGGAGGTTGTGCAGGCCGTACGGGAAACGCATACACCGCTTTTCTTTCACGCTGGCTCAATATGGATTACATAAATTTCGGATTTTCCGGAAGCGCAAAAGGAGAACCCGAAATGGCTGAATTTATATCAAATCTTCCGATGAGTGTTTTTGTTTATGACTACGACTACAATGCGCCCGATGTGCAACACCTTGCCAATACTCATGAACCGTTTTTCAAAACGATACGAGAAAAAAATCCCGATCTGCCTATAATCATGCTCTCTCGCCCTAATTATGCGTGCAATGTCGAGGACAGTGAAAAAAGGATATCGGTCATAAAAAACACATATGAAAACGCAGTTAATAACGGCGATAAAAACGTATATTTCATTTCAGGCAAGACTTTCTTTGAAGAAGCAGATGTTTTTGCCTGCACGATAGACAGAATACATCCAAACGATCTTGGCTGCTATCTTATGGCAAAAGAGATATATAAAACTCTTGCTCCCGTATTCCGTAAAACGGTCGACACAGAAAATCGTGAAAACAACTAAAAAACTGCAAATGGACGGACTAAACTATGAAGTACTTAATTTTTCTTGATATCGACGGGACGATATATTCCGGCGACGGCAAAATTCATCCATATACCACATATAATATACGCGAAGCTCAAAAACAAGGCCATATGGTATTTATAAATACGGGACGTTCTTTCGATGTCATCCCCAAAAAGGTTTTAGAAGAAGTAATACCCACAGGTATAGTCGCCGCTCTAGGCGCTTGGATAAGTGTCAACAATGAAGTTTTGATTTCTGCAGCAGTACCGAAAGAAAGCACTCTGCTCGCAATGGAGATCGCCGACAAATTCGACAATATGGTAATTATAGAAGGTGAAAACAACAGCGCGAGTTACCACGGCGTCTGCTATCTCGGCGAAGATCATGAACTTTCAAAACCGGAAGAGCTTTTTGAACGATATCCCGACATAAGAGTTTCGAAATTTACATACAAATATCCTCTTACTGAGGAGGCTGTTAAAATATTGCAGCCTCACTTTGAAATATTTAACCACCCCACATACGCAGAAATAGGACTTCACGGTTACAGCAAAGCAACGGGCATGGAATTTTTGCGTCAGCGTTTCGGAATCGATAAAGATCATGTTATAGCCATGGGCGACAGCGATAATGATACTCTTATGCTCAAAGCAGCAGGAATCTCCGTAGTAATGGGAAACGGTCATCCCGACGTAAAGAAGATCGCAGATTTTATTTCCATCAACTGCGAGTACGGCGGCGTAGGCTATGCCATAAGAAAAATTGTTTTGGATAAAAAATAATAGAAACAAAATT
Source organism: uncultured Eubacteriales bacterium (assembly GCA_949299535.1). GTDB lineage: Bacteria > Bacillota > Clostridia > Oscillospirales > CAG-272 > UMGS731. The sequence continues at coordinate 60,094 of CASGAQ010000006.1, forward strand.
TGCGGGAGGATAAGCAATGTACAGATACGAATATGAAACAGTAAATTATGATTTTGACGGTTGGGGTTTGGGTTCAGGTAATATTTATAGCATCGAAGATTACCGTTCGATTATCAACGAACGTGCAAAAAACGGTTGGAAGTATATCGGATGTATACCTACAAAACAACGTGGAACAGGACATACACAAGAAATGGATTTGATTTTTGAAAAAGAAGTGTAAAACAGTTAAAATTTCATTCGGCGGCAGCGGAGAAATTCGTTGTCGCCATATCTGCATCATAACACCGGCTGAACCGAATGTCAAGGACGGCCGTTCATCTTGACAATTGACATTCGGCGAAGACTGTGTTAATCCGGTCAAAGTTGACGCCACGAGAAAAATGCTTGACACAAATGGATAATATTGATATACTTATTTTAATATAGTTTATATTATATTTATAATTATTGTAGACCATTCTAAAAATCTCTGCTTTTTAATATTAAGAACATCATACGGTACAAGTATATAAAAATACTCTCTGCTTTATGACCTTAAAAAAAGCCGAAACAAGCAAAAAAACAAGTAAGATATTAAATTATTTCAGGAAGTATAAACAATGAGAAAAGAACTTGAAAAAACTTATGATCCGTCAAAAATCGAAAAAGACACCTATATAAATTGGTGCGATAAAGGATATTTTAAGCCGCGCGAAAACAGTTCCAAAGGTCATTACACTATTGTTATCCCCCCTCCAAACGTAACAGGCAAACTTCATATGGGACATGCTCTCGATGAAACGCTTCAAGACACACTCATAAGATTCAAACGTATGCAGGGATATTCCACCCTATGGGTACCCGGAACAGACCACGCCGGCATTGCAACACAGATAAAAGTCGAAGAAGTCCTCAGAAAAGAACAAGGACTTTCAAGATACGATCTTGGGCGTGAAAGATTTACGGAACTTGTTTGGGATTGGAAAAAGCAGTATGGCGGAACTATAATAAACCAGCTTAAAACTCTCGGTGCCTCCTGCGATTGGTCACGAGAAAGATTTACTATGGACGAAACACTCTCAGCCGCTGTAAAGAAAGTTTTCGTTTCCCTTTACAACAAAGGTCTTATTTACCGTGGCTACCGAATAGCGAATTTTTGTCCCAGATGTGCAACCGCCCTTTCCGACGCAGAAGTGGAATATGCTGATAAAGAAGGTTCTTTCTGGCACATCAGATACCCCATAAAAGGTGAACAAGATAAATATATAACGATAGCGACGACTCGCCCCGAAACGCTTCTCGGCGATACTGCGGTTGCAGTAAATCCCGAAGATGAAAGATATACCCATCTCGTCGGAAAAACTCTCATTTTGCCTCTTGTAAACAGAGAGATACCCGTAATAGCGGACGATTACGTTGAAAAAGATTTCGGAACAGGCTGTGTTAAAATAACGCCTTGCCATGATCCTAACGACTTCGAAGTCGGAAAACGCCACGACTTGCCTATGGTAAGCGTTATCGATAATCATGGAAAAATCACAAAAGACGGCGGAAAATACGAAGGACTTGACAGATACGAAGCAAGAAAACAGATAGTAGCAGATCTCGAAGAGGGCAGCTTCCTCGTTAAAGTTGAAAAATGCTCTCACAATGTAGGACATTGTTGCCGCTGCGGCACTGACGTAGAACCGCTTGCTTCCCGTCAGTGGTTCGTAAAAATGGAACCCTTGGCAAAGGAAGCTATCCGCGTTGTTGAAGAAGGCGAAATAAAATTTGTTCCCGACAGATTTTCAAAGATCTATCTCAACTGGATGAACGGAATACATGACTGGTGCATCTCCCGTCAGCTCTGGTGGGGACACAGAATACCTGCTTACTACTGCGATGAATGCGGTCACATAGAAGCCTCCGAAACAGATGTCCTTACCTGCCCTAAGTGCGGAAGCACTAAAGTACATCAGGACGAGGACGTACTTGACACATGGTTCTCCTCTGCCCTTTGGCCTTTCTCAACACTCGGCTGGCCTGACAAAGAATCCGAAGATCTCAAGAAATTCTATCCTACCGATACGCTCGTTACGGGATACGATATAATAACCTTCTGGGTTTCAAGAATGATAACCATGGGCATGGAGCATATGAAAGAAAAACCTTTCTCCACAGTATTTATCCATGGTCTTGTACGTGATGCTCAGGGCCGCAAGATGTCTAAATCTCTCGGCAACGGTATTGATCCCATTGATATTATAAATCAGTACGGTGCCGATGCTCTTCGTTTCGCTCTTGTTACAGGCAATGCGCCCGGAAACGATATGCGTTTCTCCCAGGAGAAGATAGAAGCCGCAAGAAACTTTACCAATAAGATTTGGAACGCTTCTCGATTTGCTTTGATGAACATTCCGGAAACGCTTGAAGATACCGAGCTTCCCGCAGAAAAAGATATGCGTCTTGAAGATAAGTGGATACTTTCGAAACTCAACACTCTTACGCGCGAAGTTACGGATAACCTTGAAAAATATGAACTCGGCGTTGCGCTTGCCAAACTCTATGATTTCATATGGAACAATTTCTGCGACTGGTATATAGAAGTCCTCAAACCCAGATTTGCCGATGACTGCGAGAATGCTTGCCGCGTTCTTTCATATGTTCTTCGCACATCGATGGAATTGCTTCACCCGTTTATGCCGTTTATCACGGAAACTATTTGGCAGGCTCTTCCCCACAACGGCGAAAGTATTATGATTTCCGATTATCCCGAATATAATGAAAAGCACTGCTTCCCGAATGAGGAGCTTGCTATGGAACGTCTTATCTCTGCTATACGAGCAATACGCAACCGCCGCGCGGAAATGAATGTAGCGCCTTCCAAAAAGACAAAACTCTATATAGTAACAAACGATAAAAGCACGTTCAATGAGGCCGTAACGCCTTTCTTTGTAAAATTGGCTTCTGCGTCCGATGTAGAATACCTCGCTGAATACCATGACGACCGCGCCGTACAAATCGTTGCAGACCGCGCAGTCATCTATATTCCTCTTGCCGAAATGATAGATTTCGAGGTCGAAATAGCTCGTCTTAAAAAGGAAAGAGAAAAAATGATATCCGAGATCGAACGAATCGACAAGAAGCTTGCAAACGAGGGATTCGTAGCCAAAGCTCCCGCCGCCGTCATAGAAGGTGAAAAGAAGAAACGCGAAGGTTATGCCGACAAGCTCAAAGCAATAGACGAATCTATTGCTAAATATACATTTTAATGTCCATAAATTATAACCTCCAAGGAAATCCTTCTTATGTTCGAAAAAATAACCCGATAAGAAATTAACCGTATTATTCCCATGAAACCAGGCAAAAATTTTATCGTCAATGTAATTGAGATTATTTCCTTTCACAAACGACTAAATTATACAATATAATTTTCAAAGAGGGTGAATGTTATGAAAAAAATCATTTCTGTTTTATTCATTATTTTAGCACTTTGCACACTGATCTCATGCGGAAGCGGAAGCGTTTCAAACGATGAATCATTGAAGAATGATTTTTCCCAAAGCGAAGACACAAATATTTCACACGCTACTGACGCCGAAACAAATTATGAAGAAAAAATAATCAAAACATACAGCCTTCGTTTGCAAACGGATAATTATACCGTATCCAAAAACAATATTATAGATACGGCTCGTACAATGGGAGGATATGTTGCTGAATCTTCTGAACAATACGGTGTAAATTATTCGGACAACGAATACAGAACTCTCTCTTTGACCGTAAGAGTTCCTCAGGAAAAAGCAGACGAGTATGTCGAAAGCATAACACAGAATGTCTTCGTCATCTCAAATAATCTCTCCACGGAAAATATAACGGACTCATATTATGACTTGGAATCAACGCTCGAAAGCCTCATAGCACAGGAGGCTCGTATACAAAAACTTATAGAACAAGCCGACAGTCTTGATTATCTTATTCAACTTGAAGATAAGCTTGCTTCTCTGCGCGCGGAAATCAACTATATAAATAAGCAGCTTCAGTATTACGATAACAGCGTCAATATGTCGTATGTTTACATCACGCTTGAAGAAGAAGCTACCGTCACTAATAATTATTCGTTTACCGCAAAAGTAAAACAAGCATTTATCGGTACATTCCGCAATTTCGTTGATTTTTGCCAAGGTCTTGTTATCGCTTTAATATGGCTCCTGCCGATGATTATCATAGCGGCAATAGCAGTGCCGTTATTCATCGTCATCTACCGCAGACATAACGCGAAACTCAAAGAAAAATTCGAGGCGGCAAAAAAAATCCGCGAAGAAAATGAAAAAAATAAAGAGCAAAATAAATAAATAAAAAATCCGCTCTTTTTATACGCACCTCAAAAATTTTTGATTTTTGAGGTGCGTATTGTTTGTTTAGAGTGGATTTTTTAATTCTAATATAATGTGATTTTGATATTCTAATCGTTTTGGGAGGCAAGACATGCATCTATGACCAAAACTACTGCAAGCACTATAGACACATCTATTCCGTCAGAAATGTCTATCTCATAAGTATCTCCCCAAGTGAACCATTGTTTGGAAATTACGGCAATATCTCTGTCTTCGCCGGAAACAATGTAATCATGGTCAATAAAATCTCCGCTGACTTTCCAGCCAAGACCATTTACCGTATATTCATTCCGAAAAAAAGTAAATTCTTTTACTATCTCAGCGATAACTTCATCTTTTATAATGATTCGGTATTTAGGCAGAAACGAGAATACTTTTTGCTCTATAAATGCAAGTTCATTGCCGTTGGTATCGGAAAGGTGCAACTTTTTTCCTAATGTGAAAACCTCACCGTATACATTGAAACACTCATTTCCTTCAGAATCATAAATACTGAATTTATCAGAAAAAGTAAAAATGTGTTGTTTTATATAGAATTTCATATGCGTTATTTAATGTTTAATGTTTAATGTTTAAATTATAGTCACTCAGCCGTAATGATAAAGCGATAAACTTCCTGACCGCCGTTCAAAGTTTGAACTTCAAGATCCGGATATGTTTCTTCGATTCTTTCCGTAAATTCGTCAAGAAGCTCTTCGGAAACCGATTTTCCGTAGAAAATATTTACTATATCGCGTTCACTTGCATTCATTCCTTCAAGCAGCTTCATTGCGGAATCCAAAATCTCAGGCTCGGATGCTATCATATGTTTTCCGCAGAAAGAGATATAATCGCCCTCATGCACCTTTATGCCGTTCATTTCCGTGTTGCGTACGGCATAAGTTACAAACCCGGTTTCTACTTCGGACATAGCCTCGTTGATGTCATTTATTATTTTATCAACATCTTCGTTTTCAACGTTTATAGCCGAAAGAGCCGCATAGCAATCGCCGACGCTCTTGCTTTCAATCACATGAATTTGAGCGTTTTCGTAAATCTTTGCAGCCTGACGTGCGGCAAGAATGATATTACTGTTGTTGGGAAATACAAAGATATGATCGGCATTTATATTTTCAAATACTTCAAGGAAATTCTGTGCGGAAGGATTCATTGTTTGTCCTCCGCTGACTATCTCATCCGCCCCAAGCTTAGTGTACAGATTGCGTATACCGTCGCCGTTTGCAACGGCGACTATACCATATCTCTTGTGCGGCTTTTCTTTTGGCTGCTCAATCACTTGGTTGTGCTGTACGGACATATTCTCTATCTTCAGCGTGAGAAACTCGCCGAATTGATGGCAGAACTCCAATACTTTATAAGGCCGCATTGTGTGAACGTGCAGTTTTACTATCGTGCCTGTCTTATATGCGACAACGGAATCTCCGATACTTTCAAGAAAATCCTTTATTGTTTGTATGTCGAACGTTTCAGTGTCGGTCTTGGCATTCATAAGCTGAACGAGAAGTTCCGTGCAGTAGCCGTAATCCATAACGCTGTCAGGTCCGAAGCTCGAAAGATCGGGACCGCCCAAAGACGAAGCTACGGCTTCGCCCTCTTCTATCTCCTCTCCCTTGAGTATCTTAAGGAAACCCTCGGCTATATATTTAAGCCCCGAACCGCCGCTGTCAACGACGCCTGCTTCTTTCAAAACAGTAAGTATTTCCGGTGTGCGCTTTAGAGAAGCGTCCATTTCCGTAACAAGATCCTGGAACAATGATTCAACCGTGCTGTCCGCGTTTATGCGCGAGACCGCATAATCCACGGATTCACGCGCGACAGTGAGTATAGTACCTTCTGTCGGAGAACTTACGGAAGCATATGCTTGTTTTACACCGTTTGAAAGAGCTCGGCCTATATCGGCAACACTGACTTCCTCCCTGCCGATAAACTCGTTTGAAATACCGGCAAAAAACTGCGAAAGGATAACGCCTGAATTACCGCGTGCGCCGAGAAGCATACCGTCCATAAGGGATTTTGCAACGCTGTCCAGCGATTCGTTTTCAACGCGTGAAAGAGCCTTGGCGCCGCCTTCCATAGTCATCATCATATTGTCGCCTGTATCTCCGTCCGGTACGGGAAAAACATTCATATTATTTACAGCCTTAACGTGTCTGCGTAGATAAGCAACACCGCCGCGAAACATTTTTGCAAAAAGATTGCCGTTTAGAAATTTGCGCGCCATTATTTAATCCTCCCTCTTTTTACCCCAGAAAAAGAGCGCCACCGTTCCGGGACCGGTATGACTTCCTATAGTCGTTCCGATATCGTTTATCTCAACCTTTCCCCGAAGCTTCGGAAAATTCTGTTCAACCAACTCCGCGACAGCTTTCGCATCGTCTATGCAAGCCGAATGACACATATAGCATTTGTCGGAATAATCAAGTCCGTCAAGCGCATTTTCTTTCATGCGTTCTACTATCTCTCGTATAACTTTCTTTTTGGATCTTATATTCTTTCTGGGTATCAGATGTCCTTCAAAATCGACGTTGAGAAGCGGACATATGCCGAGAAGTCCGCCGACAAATCCTGCCGTTTTGGAGACTCTGCCGCCTTTTATAAAAAACGTAAGGTCTGATGAGAAAAACCAATGATGAAGTTCAAGCTTATGTTTTTCAGTCCAATCACGGAGCTCGTCTATATCCGCACCCTCATCGCGCATATCTGCAAGTTTATCCATCAAAAGACCGTATCCGGAAGAAGCCGCCAAAGAGTCCACAACATATATTTTTCTGTCGGGATACTTTTCAGCAGCAATATCCGCAGCAGATTTTGCAGATTTGCAAGTGCCTGAGATCCCGGAAGAAAGAGAGATATGAAGAACATCTTTTCCCTCTTTGAGAAAAGATTCAAAATATTCAAAATATTCCTGAATGTTTATCTGGGAAGTTTTTGTATCGGCACCGTCTACCATTTTCTGATAGAACTCACTGAAAGGGATGGTCTGTCCCAAATCATCTGCATATTCTTTTCCGTCCAAAAAATAGTGAAAACAAATATAGGAAATATTTCTGCTTTCAAAATGTTCCTTTTTAAGATCTGCTGTCGAGCAGCAACTAAGTACATATTCTGCCATAAAATCAACTCCTTATCAAGTTTTACAGTGTTTTATGTTGTCTATATTGTCCTTTGCACGCAGTTGGTCCTGCAAATTATTTTACTATCTTATATATTCATTATACTCAATAGATTCGAAAAAATCAAACCATTGCGTCGATTTTAGACCCGATAGCCATTATATTAAATGAATCAAAAAATAGAATTGCAAAAAAAGCACTCTACTATTCGTAGAGTGCCTCATTTTTGTATCATTTTTTATCATTTTCGCTTTTTTTCTTTATCCTTTTCCTTTATTTTAGAGGAAAGATAAAGAATTATCACGACAGGTATCATCAAAAGGAATATCTGCCATATATTAAACTTGATAAGAGCCATATATATAAAAAGTAAGACAGAGAGAACAAATAACGCAATGATAATCCTATTGCGCCTTCCTTTATTCCAAACGGAATTAAGCACAAGATGAGTTAGCAAAGCTACCGGAATAGCCGCAAAAAATATCATCCAAATAGGGGAATCCATTATTATCCAAAAAAGAATAAAAAGAAAGAGTGCAAAAGTAAGTATTCCGCAAAGAGCGATCCCCTCAACCGCTTTAAGATTAAACCGTATCTTTTCTTTATCTTCTTTTGCTTTGGAATCCGTATCTTTTTTAGGCTCCCAACCGTCGTGGGTGCTGAAAAGATAGTCAATCGAAACGCCGAATATCTCGCTCATTTGTTTTAATACGTTCGCATCGGGTAGAGACTCCGCACGTTCCCATTTAGAGATCGACTTATCTGAATAATTTAATTTTTCTCCGAGCTCGCTCTGCGTCATGCCCGCTTCGGTGCGAAGCTTTATAATATTGCTTGCAATAATCAGTTTTAAATCAACCATTCCAAGCTCTCCGTTTCATAATTGTTATACAAAAAGATTATATCATACGCAAAGATCAAAATCAACAGGAATTTTATATCCATGATTCTGTTAAAGCTACATATTCCTTCTTATATAAGCAGGCATTATTTCCGCGTCAGCGTATCGTATATTTACCCTCGGAAAGCTCGAATATCATCTTGCCGTCTTTTATTTCCGCACCGAGTTCTTCCACCGTCATAGTAAGATAATTTATCTGAACAGTTTCTCTGCCGGAAAGCAACGGAAACTCTACTCTGGCGCTTGTACCTTCGGGAATTTCCGCGCGATAAACAAATTCACCGTTCTCATATTCCCATTCGGAGCGAATCGTTCCTCGAACGGAGTTGTAGGAAGCCTTAACCATCGTTATGGGTTCTTGACCCTTAGGAAGATTTTCACCTTTTCTTGTGTCGGGACGAGGACAAAGTATAAAGTGTTCAAAGCCGGGTCTTTCAGTATCGGGAGAAATACCAGCCATCTTTGAGTACATCCATTCAAGAACAGCGCCGTATGCATAGTGATTGAATGAGTTCATTTTAACATCACCAAAACCATTTTCTATCGTATATGAGTTCCAGCGCTCCCATACGGTGGTTGCTCCCTGTTTAACGCTGTAAAGCCATGATGGGTCTTTGCTTTGAAGAAGGAGTGAATAAGAAAGCTCATCAAGCCCTACTTCGGAAAGCGTTTGATTAAGTATACCCGTACCTACAAATCCGGTAGAAAGCGTATAATCGTTTTCTATTATCTTAGCTTTGAGCTTTTTAATGCAGTTTTCACGGAGTTTGCCCTCAACAAGATTAAAATGAAGCGCGCAAAGATACGCTGTTTGTGATTTTTCTTTCAGATCTTCTTCACCGCAAGCGTAAATTTCAAGAAAACGAGCGACAATTTGTTTTCTCAAATCTTCGTAATATGCTTTTCTGTCCTCTTTACCGAGTATTTCCGAATACAACGCCATGAGAGAAGCGTCGTAAGCATAATAACTGTAAGACAAAAACGCTTTATCTGTTTCTTCATAGCAGAGCCAGTCACCATAATTGGCATCAGGTCCTTTAAGGTCATTGTGCGAAATAGATTCCATGTAATCTTCCATAGATGCATAATGCTCTTTGATAATATCAATATCGTTATACATCAAATAGAGCTGATAAGGAACTATAACGCCTGCATCTGTCCATGCAGCGCTTCCGCATCCTTTTTTCAAAGAGTCTTTCCATACACGGGGAATGATTTGAGAATAGCAACCTCTGTAAACCTCATTTACCTGAGAATCCCTTGCGTCTTGGAGCCATTTTCTCATAAACGTATTTATATTAAAGAGATATGATCCTGCTCCGCAGAAAATTTGAGTATCTCCCGTCCAACCGAGACGCTCGTCTCTTTGAGGACAGTCCGTGGGGACAGACAGATAGTTGCTCATCGCGCCCCATATGACATTTGATATGAGTTTATTTACTTCCGCATTGCTCGTTTCAAGAGAACATGTAAGCGGCATATCGGAGCCTACTACTTCGCCTACGACAGAATGTATTTCAATATCAGCATCGGAACGGATTTCAAGATAACGGAAACCAAAAAAAGTGAATCGCGGAGAATATTCTTCAAATTCATCACCTGCCGCCACATATGTAAAACGCGCGAGAGCGGAACGATAGTTTTTTATATAAATCGAACCTTTGGGACCATCATTTCCACGGCTTTCTTCGCCGCTGTCATTGAGAAATTCCGCAAAACCAAAACGTATCTTTGTTCCGAGCGGTGCAGAAACTTCCAAATGAGGACGACCTACCATGTTTTGTCCCATATCAAGAACGATATGTTGTCCTGCGCGAAGCTTAACTTTTTCACAGCCTTTGCCTATTTTGCGGCTGATAATGTTTATCTCGCCGTATGTGCTGCCGTTCTCCTTTTTACCGTCGTAGATAACCGCCGAAATTGGATTTCTTGACATATCAGTTCTGACACGAACATAAGGACCATAGTGAGGTACGATCTCACCCGTAAAATAATCAACTTTTTCGGATTGTTCAAAAGCAACCGTTTCTGCATCATATTTCTTTGAAGCGTCATAATATTCGCCGTCCCAAATTCCCGCGAACATAACAGGACCGCAAACAGTTGATTCAAAATTTTCATCGGTTGCTATGATCTCACTCGTTCCGTCGCAGTATTCTATTTCTATTTCGCCGCAAAAAGCAGGTTTTTTATATCCATAAAAACCAAAGCTTATTCTATCAGACCACCAACCGAGAGAAACTTGTGCAACAAATATATTATTTTTTTCAATATATGTCGTAACATCATACTCATATTCAAAAACACGGAAATGGTAGTCCGTCCATTCAGGTTTAAGTTCATCATAAACAATACCTTTGTCAGTAACTGTTCCGACTCTTTTTCTGTTAAGAGTCATATCAAAAATTCCGAGTGCCGTTGCACGGATAACAGCGCGTTTTATTTCTTTGTTGCATTCAAATTTACGACGGAAAGTGAGAAGCCCTTTATCCGCAGGCAGATCTACCTTTCTTCCTTCAAAAACACCTTTACCTCCGCTATTCTTTTGCCAATCATAGCGGTTATCCAAATTATTACAAGGATTATAATTTGCACCGTCCATGGTTGGATTAGTAATAAAAATCGCTTTTTTCATAAGTATCAGCTCCTAAAGCATATTTTTATATTTTTAACGGGCCGCATCTTTTAACGCCTCTTTGTAGTTTTACAGAAGCGGCCAACATTGCGAAGAAGAATAATGTTATGTAATACGGAAAAATATCAGCCGTTACGTTTTGTGCAAGAACTCCGTATAATGCCGGAAAACACATTATTCCGATATAAGCCATTGCCATCTGCGAGCCAACCACGGATTGAGAAAATTCTTTTCCGAAGTTTTCCGGCGTAAGATGAACAAGGTTCGGAAATACGGGACCGTTACCGAGTCCGATCAAAAAAAGTCCTGCAGCGCACATCTCAACGCCAAGCGGCAAAACAAGCAATACAAGTGCGACGCCAATCGTTCCGAAACCCATATGGATTATGTGCCAACCGGAAAACCTTGCGGAGAGTATTCCCGACAAGAATCTTCCGACAGCAATGCCCATATAATAAAACATTATTATTTTTGCCGCAGTTTCCTCGTTTACTCCTTTGGATTCGACAAGAAAGGTGCTTCCCCACAATCCGCATGTACACTCGATCGCGCATGAGCATATGAACACAGCCCAAGCCATTCTTACATTAGGTTCGCGTGCAAGTCTTATGACAGATACGTTTTTTTGCTCCGTTTCCGCTTCAGCCGAGTTTTTCTGAGCCTTTTTCCAAAGAGATACGGAAAGAATTGTTATAACAGCTATTGTCGCCTGTATAAAGAATGCAAATCTGTATCCGGAACGCCAATTATTCGAATCTGAAAGAGCTATCGACATTAGATACGGACTTAAAGAAACGCCTACACCGTAAAAACAATGCAAAAAATTCATATGCGTCGCTTTGTAATGAAGCGCCACATAATTGTTCAGAGCAGAATCTATCGCTCCTCCGCCAAGACCGAGCGGAATGGCAAGCAGACACAGGTAAATAAAATTTTGAGAAAAGGAAAAGCCGAGCAGTGCCGAAGCCGTAAGCACTGTGCTGAAAGCCGTTACTTTGGCAGTTCCGAAGCGCTTTATAAGGCGAGCGCTCATAAGACTTGAAATAATAGTTCCTGCTGTGTTTATAATGCTAACAAAGCTTCCGATAGACACGGGGAGAGAAAATTCAGCATAAATAGCCGGCCACGCCGGACCAAAAAGTGAATCCGGTATACCGAGTCCGATAAAATCGATAAAAATAATAACAAGAATAAGAGTCGCCATAATAGCCTCCATAAATCAACGTTTGGAATATTGTTTAGAGAATTATATCATAATTATATTAAAAAGTAAACATCAAAATAAAATAATAAGCAGTAAAAAAGGGGCGCTCACGCGCCCTTTTTATCAATTTTTTTGATTTTTTTATTATTACAATGCTCACAACGCATACGCCTACAACGAGCACACAGATTGCCGCAACAACGTGATAAACCCAAAATGTATCGTCTTCGACGAGTTCCGCCACGTCATCCTCCACAACATACATATTTGCGTTCATTATTTCGGCACATTCATAAAGCTCGTATATCTTGCCGCTTTCGATACCCATATCGCCATCTATCACGCACGGAAAGAGGTATTCGCCCTTGTCGCTTTCTATGTATGCAAACCACGCGCTGTAAAAATCTTCCGTTACGTTATCCCAAAGGGAATCGTCTCTTTCAATCGGTTCTCCTCCGATATATGTGCGAGCACCTTCACTATTATCGGCATCATAGCTTAAAAAAGATACGTTTTCAATATTGCCAAGCTCACCCGAAAGCATTACTTCATCAAGAGCGGCAAACCATTCGTCATTTAAAGGAAGCGGCATTTGGTACTGTGTGTCGGCTCTCGTTATATCAAAATTGGGAACATATACTATCTTTGTAAAATAATATCCGTCTTTTTCATACCCTTCCTCACAGTCAACAATACAGTCCCATTTATCCTCATAAATAAAGTCTGAAAACTTTTTGCCGTCAAGAATCTTTTTATAAAAAACGTCATCATTTATATGTTTTGCATAATATGTAATTTCATCAAGATCGAATGCAGAATAGAGATTTATCTCCTCGTAAGCCTCGGTCTTTGCTTTTTCAAGCCAATACTCTGATGTTTTTAATTCTGCAGTTTTGGTGGCAAAAACGTTTAGTGAAAAAAGCATAAGCGTTATTAACAGTACAATTATTCTTTTCATAAAATGTTCCTCTCTTTCGTATACCGTTCATGATACGCAAAATCTTTTATATTTATTGGAATATTATACATCTTACTTTTGATTTTTGCAATATAATTTTATGAAAATATAACAAAATAACACCCGAATATCGGGTGTTATTCTTTTATTCCTCTGAAAAAATCCGGGTTTTTTGGAAACCTACTTTTTTATAGTATATAAGCGTTATAACACAGCACAAGAACCAGCCGGCCGGATATCCGAAAGCAACAGGCAGCAATTCATTTGAAATATAGTTGGAAACGACAAACAAATATACCTGTCTGAATATTACGAATGTACCCAGCATTATGAGCATGGGCGCTTTGGCATTTCCGGCGCCGCGCAAAGCGGCGGAAAAGACCTGATTTACACAACAGAAGATATAAAAAGGCGTAAGCGCTCTCAACAGCTTTACGGCATAATCCACAACGCCTTTGTCATCATTGAATACAGAAGCGACCTGAGGCGCAAAAGCCATAACCAATACGATAAGAATGACCGTTATGCCCGTAGCCATAAAATATGCCGTGTAAGTGCCCTTTTTTGCCCGTTTGATATCTCCGTTGCCGAGGTTTTGTCCAACAAAAGTAGTAGCAGCCAAAGAAAGCGACTGCATGGGCAGAAAGATGAACTGGTCTATTTTAGAATATGAAGTCCAGCCGGAAAGACAGAGCGTTTGATCTCCGTTTACACCTGCTATGTAAGACTGAACAAAAACATTAGAAAACGCTGTCAGAGCCATCTGAAGAGCCGCAGGAGCGCCAACCATAGCTATTTTTTTTAGTATTTGCAAATCAAGACAAAGATTTTTAAAGCTGAATCGCACACATGATTTGGTACGCATAAGTTCAGCTACCGTAAGCATTGCAGAGAGAAACTGAGCTATTATCGTAGCCAGAGCTACGCCGGCAACACCCATGTCAAAAGCAAAGACAAAAACCATATCGAGAACAATATTTGTAACAGCAGCGGCAACAAGATAATAAAAAGGTCTTGTCGAATCCCCGACGGCACGAAGTATTCCTGCTCCCATGTTATATATAAGAAGTCCCGTAACGCCCGCAAAATATATAAGCAGATACGTTTTTGCATACGGATAAACGCTTGACGCATCATTCTGGGAACTGAGCATCAATTTAAGAAGCGCCGGAGATATAGCAAGTCCGATCACGGTAAATATCGCAGACATTATAAAAGTAAGCGCCATTGCAGTATGTGTCACTTCTTTTACTTTTTCGTTGTTTTTAGCGCCGTAATACTGGGATATTATAACGCCAGCTCCGCTTGCAAAACCGGAAAAAAGTCCTATCAGTATATTGATGATCGGACCTACACTGCCGACGGCGGCATATGCGTCATTATTCCTTGTCTGTCCTATGACCCAAAGGTCAACCATATTATATAATTGTTGAAAAAGATTACCCAAAAGCAACGGAAATGCGAATTTCAAAAGATTTGATATAATGCTGCCCTGAGTCATGTCGATCTCTCGACGTGCGAATATTGATCTTCCGGCTGTTTTCTCCATTTTTCTACTTCTCTACCTTGATAAATTTTGTTCTTTATCTTAATATTATACCACTTTTTTCAGATATGTCAAATAAGTATTCAGTATTTTTATGCACTTTTTAAAAAAATGGCTTTATATGCGGAAATCAGAAAAAAACCTGTGAGTATAATCATTTCCGAATCTCACCAAGATATTTTTTCGGCATATTTTTTGATAACTTCAAAAGAAGCATCGCTTATAACGTGTTCTATTTTGCAGGCATCTTCCGAGGCGGTGTTTTCGTCGACACCGATACCGACGAGAAATTTGGATATCAACGTATGGCGTTCATATATTTTACATGCTATCTCAAGACCAGCTTCAGTAAGGGTAATAAATCCGTTAGAATCTACCGAGATAAATCCCCCGTTTTTAAGCAATCCCATTGCTCGGCTAACGGAGGGCTTGGAATATCCGAGATGTTCGCCCACATCAACAGAACGAACGTGTGGATTCGTTTTAGATAGAACATGGATAGTTTCAAGATACATTTCTCCTGATTCCTGCAAATGCATTGGCTTCCCTCCGAATAAAATTTTTATTGTTGTACAGATCAATCTATATGTTTGATTTTACCATATAATTTGTATATTTTCAAGTACAAAATTATACGAACATATAACGCACAAAACAAAAAAACGGCGGAACTTTTCAGAAGAGAGTTTTGAACTCTTGCAAAAAGCTTCGCCGCCTTATTTTTAAATATAAAACATTCCCGTTAATTTTCCGGCGGTATTTTTTCAGACAACTTTGTAACCTTGAGCTTCTACCGTTTTTTTGAGAATTTCATCGCTGATATTTGCCGAAAGTTTTAGGACGGCGGTTCCGTCCTTATGGCTGACTACCGCTTCCGAAACTTCCGGAAGTTCTTCAAGAACTTTTTTAACGCGAGCTTCACAGTGAGGGCACATCATACCTTCGATTTTTAATGTTTTCTCCATTTTTAAGATCTCCTTTTTATTTTTTATTTTGATTTTTTTATCGCGCTTTGCTTTTCTTATGTCAAACAGATTGAGCCTGAGCGCGTTTGTAACAACACAAAAGCTGGAAATGCTCATCGCCGCCGCTCCGAACATCGGATTGAGCGTAAGACCGAATCCCGCAAAAGCTCCGGCTGCAAGCGGTATGCCTATTATATTATAAATAAACGCCCAAAACAGATTTTCTCGTATATTGCGTAGAGTTGCCCTGCTCAAACGTATAGCCGCAGGAACGTCGGAAATACGGCTCTTAACGAGCACTATATCAGCCGCGTCTATGGCAATATCCGTACCTGCTCCTATGGCGATTCCGACATCGGCTCTTGTGAGCGCCGGAGCGTCGTTTATGCCGTCTCCAACCATGGCGACCTTTCCTTCGGAACGCAGTTTTTGTATAACGGCGTCTTTCTCAGACGGAAGTACACCGGCGATAACTTCGTCGACTCCCACTTTTTTTCCGACCGCGACCGCCGTCTTTTTATTGTCGCCCGTGAGCATTATCACTCGCATACCCATAGCGCGCAGCTCATTTACGGCGCTTTGAGCGTCTTCCTTTATGGTATCCGCAACTGCTATGATACCAAGCAGTTTTTTATCATGTGAAAAGAAAATCGGCGTCTTTCCGCTTTCAGCCAGTTTTTCAGACGCATTTTTTATGCTTTCCGAAACATCTGCTTTATCTGAGATAAAATCGATATTGCCGCCTGACAAAAGTCCGTTTTCAAATTCTGCACTGAGTCCGTTTCCCGGAAACGCTTCAAAATTTTTAACAGTTCGCGGTTTTATACCGATTTCTTCCGCCTTTTTCATTACGGCTTTTGCAAGAGGATGTTCGCTGCCTTGCTCAAGAGAGGCAGCAAGCAATATCAAATCTTCTTCGCTTTTCGCTTCGGCTATTATGATATCAGTTACGGACGGTTCTCCGCGAGTTATCGTTCCCGTTTTGTCGAGAACAACGATCTGAGTTTTTCCTGCGCTTTCAAGAGAAGCCGCCGTCTTGAAAAGTATTCCGTTTTTTGCTCCGACGCCGTTGCCGACCATTATCGCCACGGGAGTAGCAAGTCCGAGAGCACAGGGACAGCTTATCACAAGCACTGAAATTCCGTAGGACAGAGCTTCTCCGACGTTCCGTCCTGCAATCAGCCATACAAAGAAAACAATAAGAGAAATGTATATGACGACGGGAACAAACACTCCGGATACTTTATCGGCTGTTTTGGCGATAGGAGCTTTCGTAGCCGCGGCGTCGCTCACTGTTTTTATGATTTGAGAGAGCGTAGTATCTTCTCCGATGCGCGTAGCCTCGCATTTTATAAATCCTGACTTATTTATCGTACCTGCGCTTACGGTGTCAGACACATTCTTATCGGCAGGCACGCTTTCGCCCGTAAGCGAAGATTCGTCTACTGCACAATGACCTTCGATGATAATTCCGTCTACCGGGATACTTTCTCCCGGTCTTACGACAAAAATATCTCCTTTGCGAACTTCCTCTACCGCAACGGTCGTCTCCTCTCCGCTCCTTATCACCGCCGCCGTTTTGGGCGACAGATTCATCAAGCTTTTGAGAGCATTTGTAGTTTTTCCCTTTGAATAAGACTCAAGCATTTTTCCCAGCGTGATCAAAGCCAATATCATTGCGGCAGATTCAAAATATAGTCCATGCAGATAATGCTGCGCGCGTTCGGGATATATCGTCATGGCGAACAAAGAGTATACGCTGTAAACGAAAGAAGCAGCTGAACCCAGAGAAACCAGTGTATCCATATTCGGAGAACGATGGACTGCACCTTTAAATCCGCTTATAAAGAATTTTTGATTTATCACCATAACGATAATGCAAAGCAAAAGTTCTGAAATAGCTAAACCGATATAATTATCAGTCAAAAACCACGGCAGAGGCCAGTTCCACATAACGTGCCCCATGGAAATGTACATCAGCACCGCCACAAAAACAAGAGAAGCTATGAATCTTCTCAAAAGACGCGGAGTTTCAGTATCTGAAAGTTCGTTTTCCGAATTTTTTGCCTTCTTAGGGCCGCTTCCTTTTTTTGAGGCTCCGTAACCCGCTTTTTGTACTGCCTTTATTATCTCTTTTTCGGAAGCTGTTCCCTCAACGCCCATAGAATTTGTAAGCAGACTTACCGTGCAGGACGTAACGCCCTTGACGCCCTTGACGGCTTTTTCAACACGGGCGCTGCAAGCGGCACAGCTCATACCTGTTATTTCATACTGTTCCATAAGAAAAGCTCCTCATTTCATCAATTTTTGTAATGTCGCCACAAGTTCGTCTACCGTTTCTTCTTTGCCGGCGCGTATATCATCGGCGACACATGTTTTTATATGATTTGCCAACAGTTCCTTATTAAACGCATTAAGAGCGGCCTGTACTGCTGAAACCTGAATCAGTATATCTGTGCAATATGCGCTGTTTTCCACCATCTTTTTTATACCGCGAACTTGCCCTTCTATACGGTTTAAACGATTTATAAGAGATCTGTATTCTGCCTCTTGGCGTTCCTTAGTTTTATGTGTGCAACATTCTTTTTCCATAAATATCATTCCGTATTCTCAAATTATATATCTATTATATACCCCGTACGGGTATTTTGTCAACAAAAAAATCCGTAAGCCCCAAATAAAACAGTGTCTATGAAACAAAGTTGCTCTCCGGTATAATAGTTCAATGAGGCACAGTTGGAGTAAATTACATTACAAAAGAGACC
>CASGAQ010000007.1 GCA_949299535.1 uncultured Eubacteriales bacterium
CCTTGGAATAACTGAATACCGATAATTTAACTGACCTCCGAGAAAACAATCTCGGAGGCCTTTTATTTGCTCTCACGCGGATTTATTTTGGGGTTACAATGGGAATAAAATTACGAATTCCAGTTTGTCGGATAAACTTACAACAATCAAAGACCGCTTACATCGTGTAGGCGGTCTCTTTTCGTGTTCAGATATATTTGATTTTGAACTTTCTTTTCTTGGCTGAAAGCACCTTGCAGAGAACATCGTCAACCCCATCGGTGTATCTGCCTTGTGCTATCAGGCTGTTCTTCAAACGGATAAGTGATTGTATCACTCTGCTGTATTCGTCATTGGTAAGGTATAAATGATATTTCTGTTCTTTCAAAACAACCACCTCCTGTTGCTACAATTATATAATAGGAAAGGACATAGAGGTAGTTTGCGATTGCTGCTTGACCACCCCCTTAATGAACGAATTA
This sequence comes from uncultured Eubacteriales bacterium, assembly GCA_949299535.1. GTDB lineage: Bacteria > Bacillota > Clostridia > Oscillospirales > CAG-272 > UMGS731. The sequence goes on from CASGAQ010000007.1 coordinate 462, forward strand.
ACAGGGTAACAGCCGCCCCGGTTCTTAGCAAGATTTTTGCTCTTTTTTTTCTCCCATTAGCAGAGAGGGCGTTTTCATTAGCAAAATAGCGAAAATCCTGCTAATTTTTATTAGCAAACCGTACACCTGATAGGCGGACGACATTTGTCCTAATTTCCATTAGCTGACGGAGAATTTGCTAATGAAAATCTATGAATTTTACGATTTTTCTCTTTTTCCGTAAAAATGAAAAAACGCCGGAAACCCTTGATTTTACTCACGTTTCCGGCGGAGTTTTTGGCGTTCCCGAGGTGATTCGAACACCCGACCTACCGCTTAGGAAACTCAATGTCAATCGCCTTTGCCCGAAAAGCGGTCGTTATAACATATTCTTAGGAGGCGTGTGCTCTATCCAGCTGAGCTATATGGACGTGTCTGATATATGATTATAGCCCGGCAAAAGTCGAACTGCAATCCCTTATTTAGTTTTTCTAAGGTGGCCGTTGTAACGCAACCTTAGGAAGCGGTCGCTCTATCCTGCTGAGCTACGGGCGCAAATAGATATATTTAAATTTAAAAAGAGCTGACACAAGAATTGCCGCGCCCGCAGAAAGCGGGCACGGTATATTTTATGAAAATAATCTGCTCTTTGATTTTATTTTTTATCTTTTTCCGATAAAACTCTCTCGTCTTCCTTTTCCGTTTCATCTTCGTAGTCTATTTTATCAAGATAATCTTCCGCAAGCTCATCTTCATGAGGCTCGGATTCAATATCCTGCTCCGTGGTCGTGACGAACATACTCTTTATACGGGTAAAGAGCGACGGTTTTTTCTCCTTATTCTCCTCGGCTTTTATACGCTCAAGTTCTATCTCTTTGCCGACGCTGTCGGAATAATAATCGACTATCTCCGTCGCAAGACCTTTTTTGCGGAGCCTGTTTGAAATAGCGTCGTCGAACCATGTGTATATGAGAGAGAATACCGGCACGCCTATTACCATACCCATGAATCCAAAAAGTCCCGACATTATCGAGATGGCGATAACAACCCAGACAGAGGAAAGATTCAAGTGGTTGCCGATTATCTTAGGCGCTATGATATTTCCGTCTATCTGCTGTATCACCACAATGATTATTATGAACCAAATTACCGATATAGGATCGGCTATAAAAATGATGAAAGCGGAAGGGATAGCGCCGATAAAAGGGCCGAAAAACGGAATAAAATTCGTAAAGCCGATGATAAGCGAAACAAGCGGATAATACGGTATGCCGACAATGCTGCATATGACAAAACATTCAAGTCCCACGAGAAGAGAGTCGAACGCCATGGCGACGATATAACCGCCGAAAGAATCATCAGCCTGCTTTACTATACGAACTATTTTTTCGTATTTATTTTCGGAGAAGAGCGCTCTGACAAATCTCTTGCCCTGAGCGATAAACTTCTCTTTCTGCAAAAGGAAATAAACGGAAAGTATTATGCCGACAATAAAGTCTTTGATGAAAACAAATATGTTTCCGAGAATACCCGTGAGCTTTGGCATGATATATTCGATAATATCATATACTTTATCGATAAAACTGTTGATATAGCTCACCAATTTTTCAATTATTCCGGAAAAGGATTCGCTTTGTTCCGAAAGCTTTGTAAGCCAGTTCTGGACAGCCGCGATATACATGGGCACATTGTTTTTAAGGTCCACGATCCCCGCCCATACCTGAGGTCCGATAAAGATACATAACAGGGCAAGGATAATTATAACCGTAATATATGCACAGCTCACCGACAAAGTGCGCTTTAATTTCATTTTCTTCTCTTTTTTATCCAGAAAAGAAAATACCCTGTTTTCAAATATCTTAACTATCCTGTTGACGACATATGCTATAATTATTCCGTAAAAAATAGGATTAAATACGGCCATTATGCTCTTAAAGCTATTGCCGACATCGACTTTAATGAAGAAGAATACGCACACTACCGCAAACAGTATGAGCAGACAAGCACAAATCATTATTTGAGAACGTTTTTTGTTCCACTCAAATTTCATATGTGTCCTCCTTCGGAAAAATAAAAATATTATTTCTTGTTTTTGTTATATTATATAAATATTCTACACTTATAAGTCGGTCAAGTCAAGTTTTTTTCTCACTCTGAATTGTTACAAATATCTTAACTTGTTTATGTGCATTTTTCCGCGCTCGGCTAAACACCGGAGCTTGAAAAAGAAATACTTATGACGATTATTTTTCGATTATCCTGATGGCACCGAAAGAGCAGTCCGCATCAATGCAAAGAGGAATGCCGCAGTCATTCTCCGGATATTCGTTTTCTATCTCTCCGAAAACGACGCTGCTCTTCAGTTCAAGCGAAACATTCTTGGGAAGTATTACTCTGGTTTCACCGAACAAACAAAATATTTTCAAAGGCTCCGTCTGATTTATTACCGCGCCGGAAATGTCTATGACCATTTCGCCGAAAACGCATTTGAAAGCGCCGCCGTCAAACGGCTTTCCGTCATAAATGAGCTTTTTGCTTGAGAAAGAAGACTTGGTATTATAGATCATGCCTCTTTTTCGTCTTTCGGTTCTGACGGCGGAAACGATGATACACACGCCTATTATCACGACAGCGGCGGGAAAAATGAGTTTCCACGAGATATATTTGCCGAAAGTTTCTGTCTTGCTGAGAAGCAGCAGCACGCCGACTGCAAGTCCAGTTATATTTCCCGCGTCCGGACCGTTCGTTATGATCAAGTAAATACATGGCAGAATTATAAACAGAGTCCACCAACCGGGGAAAAGAACGTCTATGTCCCAGATACCCATTACATTTCCGCCGAATATAACGCCGAGAGCAATTACAAGAAGTCCGAAAAAGACTTTAGATATCGTTTTTCTCAAAGTGACAGCCTCCTCACATCAAAATTATATTTTTTAATCATATTAATCATATATTTTGCCCTAATATCAGTATTTCATTCGTGCCTGTGCACGTTTTTGGCGAATATACATATTTCGGAACACCAGAATCAGCACTCCCACGCATATTATAAACAGCACTACCCAGAAAGAGAGCGTCAGCTCGTTTGTGCGGACTATTGATATCCAGAGGTCGTCCATGAGCTGATTCGTTTCGGAAGAAAGATGTTTGAATCTTTCTGTGTTGGAAAGGACTTCATCGTCGGGGTAAGCGATATCGCTTGAGGCAAGCTCCTCGTCCATAAGCGGTTTTGCCGCAGAGATAGGCGTCGAATACCATATCATATCGCAGTTTGCCGCGGATATTACAGGTTCGCACATGAAATTTATGAACATTTCAGCCGCTTCTTTGTTTTCGCTTGTCGCAGGTATGCACATTGCGTCCGTAAAGAGATTCGTGCCTTCGTCCGGAATAAAGAACGCAAGGTTCTCGTTTTCGTCTGCCATCGTAAGGTAATCTCCCGCATAGTACGGAGCTATATATGCGTTTTCCTCGACCATTTTGTCGAATATCATATCCATGACGTACGCCTGAACGACATCACCCTGTTTTGAGAGCTCCTCGGCGGCTTCCTTTATCTCTTGCTCGTTCGTTGTATTCATTGAATAGCCGAGCTTTTTAAGAGCTATTGCAAAAGCGTCGCGCGAGTTGTCGAACATGAGTATCTTGCCCGAATATTTTTCGTTCCAAAGCAGATCCCAGCCGGTGACATCTTCATCGTCGACGTATTTGGTGTTGTAAATAATACCTACCGTGCCCCACATATAAGGCACGCTGTATTCATTGGACGAGTCGTATTCGGGATTTTTAAATTCGTCGTCTACATATTTTTCAAAATTTGGTATATTAGAATAATCCAGCTTGTGAAGCATTCCCTCCTCGGCAAGACGCGACACCATGTAGTCCGAGGGGATTATAACGTCATACGAAGCGCTGCCGCTCTTCAGCTTGGCATAGAGAGATTCATTGCTGTCAAAAGTGGTATATTCCACGTTTATGCCGGTGAGTTTTTCAAACTCTTTTACGACATCGACGGAACCGTCGCTGCCGTCGGATATATACTCGCCCCAGTTGTAAACGTATATCGTTACATTCTTGTCTTTCAGTTTTGAGTAATATTCCATATCATAGGAGTATTCCTCCGTTTCGGAGGCTTGCGCCGGAAATACTGCCGAGCATAACAGCAAAGACGCCGAGAGAATCAACAAAAGTATTTTTTTAAATTTCATAATTTATCTCCTTGCGGCTCTTTTCCTCTCAATTTCTTTTTCCCTGCGTATGGCGCGGATATTCGTCACAAGAAGCACCGCCAGCACTACCGCAAAAAGTATCGTGGAAAGCGCGTTTATTTCGGGACTTACCCTTTTCTTAACCATTGAATATATGGTAATGGAGAGGGTTTGAACATCTCCTGCGGTAAAGAAGCTTATGACAAAGTCATCTATTGAATAGGTCAGAGCCATAAGAAATCCTGTGACGATACCGGGCATTATCTCCGGTATGACAACTTTCTGAAAAGCCTTTGCAGGACTGCAGCCAAGATCCATCGCCGCTTCATAAAGACTTACGTTTATCTGCCTCAGTTTAGGAAGAATGGACAGAAATACACTCGGCACGCAAAACGTGATGTGAGCTATTATAAGCGTTGCCCAGCCGCCTCTCATACGCATTGCGGAAAAGAGCAGCATGAGCGAAATACCCGTAACTATCTCCGGATTGAGGATAGGGAGATTCGTAACATTTTTGATAAGTCCCTTTGCCATCTTGTTTTTCATCGAATAAACGCCGAGCGCCGCCAAAATTCCGAGAATTGTCGCCAATACGCTGGCAACAAAAGCGACGATAAGCGTATTCCGGAAAGATTCTATTATAAGCTCGTTTGAAAAAAGCTCCTTGTACCATTTAAGAGAGAAACCTTGCCAAGAGTACCCTTTTACAGAGTTAAATGAGTAAATTATAAGTATAGCTATGGGCGCATAAAGGAACGCCAATACAAAAGCGGCGTATATGCCAGATATTTTGCTTCTTTTCATACTATCATCGCCTCCGAATCTTCCGTTTCAAGGCGATTGAAAATCACCATTGTTATAAGGACTACGACCATAAGCAGCAGAGAAGTTGCCGAGCCATAGTTGAGGTTGTAAGCGCCGCCCAGCGTCTGAGCCGTAATAAGGTCGCCTATAAGGTAGTTTCCGCTTCCGCCGAGGAGCCCTGATATTACAAACGTGCTGACGGCGGGTACAAATACCATCGTCGTTCCGGAAACTATTCCGGGAACGCTCATGGGAAATATTATCCTTCTGTGCGTCTGGATAAAGCCGGCGCCGAGATCTGCCGCAGCCTCCACAAGTCTTACGTCTATCTTTGTCATAATAGAGTAAAGCGGCAGTATCATATACGGTAAGTAGTTGTATACCATACCGAAAACGACGGCGCCCTGAGTGTTTATCATCTGCAAAGGCTCAAACCCGAGCTTTGTAAGCAGAGTGTTTATTACGCCGTTATCCTCTATGAGCGCTGAAAGCGCGTGCGTGCGGAGCAGAAAGTTCATCCACATGGGAAGCATGACGAGCATTATCATCATCTTCTGTCTGCTGTAAGACTTGCGCGAAACGTGATACGCAAAAGGATATGCTATGACAAGGCATATGACCGTCGAAATAGCGGCAAGATAAATGCTTTTTATGAGCGTGGGAATATGGTCGGACGCTTTTTTGATATATTCGAGCGTGAAAATTCCGTCCGCGTCCGTAAAACCGAAATACGCTATCATGCAAAGCGGGATTATGGTGAAAAGCACCATCCAGGCAATATAGGGAGCCGCCGCCCATCTGGCTTTAATCGTCATTTTACTTCTCCGCCCTCCTCATCCGTTTCATCTTCTTCCTTCGCCCGCCAATTGCTCTTGTGCATGATGTGGATATTGTCGGGGGCTATGTAAAGACCGACAAAAGTGCCGACGGGAGCAAATGTTGTGGACTGAACTATCCAAAGCTTGCCGCTGTCCGGCTTGAGCTTGATGGTATACGTCTTTTCCGAACCGTTTTCAATCGGTGTAAAATGAGCGTAGAGAGTATGATTGTCATATTCGAGCAGTTCTGCTCCCGTCTGCGCTTTTTGTCCGCCGTTTACCTTTGTAAACCAGCCTGCAAATTTAAAGCCTTCGCGTTCTTCCGGCACAGGCAGTTCTCCGTACACGCCGTTCTCACATATCATATCGTCAAAGCTGTCGTCCGTTTCATTGGACTCAAAGTACACTCTGTATTCTTCGCCCTCTTCGCAAACAGCTTTTTCGTGTATCCTGCTTGAGCGCTCGCCGTACATCGTCCAATGCGCGTAGAGACGGTGCGGAGCGTTTTTACAGATAGCCGTATCGGCTTCGACCTTGTGTCCGCCGACGGGTTTTGTATACCAGCCTTCAAATTCAAAATCGCAGTTCGACGGAACGGGCAGTTCGCCGTAAGCTCCGTTCTCCCCTACCTCTATCGTTTCAGGAGAAACCTGACCGGAACGCAAAGCTATCTCCATTTCATAGTGTACGCCTTTGAAAGTGACGTTTACTACTTTGCCGCACAGAACGTCTTCCGATACCTCTCCGAGTCTGATGTCTTCGGGACGGATAACAACGTCCACTTTTTCATTTTTCTTGAAGCCTTTATCAACGCATTTGTGTTTTTTGCCGCCGAAAGATATGGAAAAGTCCTCATGCATGAGTCCCGGAACGATATTCGACTGACCGATAAAGTCCGCGGTGAACGCGTTCGCCGGTTCGTTGTATATATCCTGCGGTGTGCCTATCTGCTGAATGACGCCGCCGTTCATTACAACGACGGTATCGCTCATTGTAAGCGCTTCCTCCTGGTCGTGAGTAACGTAGATAAATGTTATGCCCAGACGTTTTTGTATCTTTTTAAGTTCCGTCTGCATTTCCTTTCTCAGCTTTAGGTCAAGAGCGCCGAGCGGCTCGTCGAGAAGCAGTACCTTAGGTCTGTTTACCAGAGCGCGCGCTATCGCAACTCTCTGCTGCTGACCGCCGGAAAGCAGGTCGACTCTTCTTGAATCAAAGCCCTCAAGGTTCACCATAGCCAGCATCTCATGTACGCGGCGCGCTATCTCTTCCTCAGGCGTTTTTGAAAGACGCAGTCCGAAAGCGACGTTTTCATAAACGTCGAGATGCGGGAAAAGCGCATATTTCTGGAATACAGTGTTGAGTTGTCGTTTATGCGGAGGCAGATCGTTTATCTTTTTGCCGAGGAAATTTACATCGCCCTCGTCCGGCGTGACAAAGCCGCCTATTATGCGAAGCATGGTCGTCTTGCCGCAGCCGGATGGTCCCAGAAGAGTCACAAACTCCTTGTCGTGGATCTCAAGGTCGACGGATCTCAAAATAGGCTCGCCGTCATAGCTTTTGGAAATGTTTTTAAGTTCGATTATAATCGGATCGCTGCTCATTTTTTCCCTCGATTCTTTTTGAATGTATTATGCGCGTGACATACTCGGACGCACCTGCCTGTCTCAATCTAAAAAATGCACGGAAAAACAGTCTTTTCCGTGCATTAAAAGTGCCGTGAATATCAAAAAAATTTTTTGAAAGAGGAGAAGATATAAATTCTCCGATTCACGTGGGAATTATAGCAGATTATGTCGCAAAATGCAATAGTTTTACCGAAAAAACCTTGTGGGGAATCCAAATTATCGGCGATTGGCTCTGTTTTTGCCGAAAAACCGCGTTTATAAGTTTTTTTCTTCGTTTTTTTCCATTATTCTTAAAAAAGCTCCGATTTTCTTGCGAAGCTTAGGAATCACTCACCGCTTCTTCTTTTTTATGCGGTAAACGCATACGCTCATGTCGTCCGCTTTTTTTCCCGCGTATGCGGCATCCGAGATGATTGCGTCCGCCATGCTCCTTACGTCAAGACGCCATTCATGCTCCAAAAACTCGGCTATCCTGAAAAGTCCGGCTCCGCCGTCCTGCTCCCCGTCTCCGCCTACTCCGTCAGAGCACATCACGATAACGTCGCCGTCGCAGAGCGAAAACTCCGTCACCTCCGCACTCACCTCCGGCAAAATGCCGACGGGAATAGTGCCCGAAGCTATTTTATAAACGCTTCCGCGCCGAGCGATATATGAGGCAGCGGCTCCGCTTTTGGTAAAAGACGCCGTGCCGCGTATAAGGTCTATCTCAAGCAGGTCGACGGTCGAAAAACATTCGTTGTTTTTGCTTGAGATAAACATATTGAGCATATCCAAAGTGGTAGACCTGCTGTTTCCGCAGGAGAGCAGTTCTTCCAGAAACGTCTTGCATATGCCGGAAGTAAAGCCCGCTTCGCTGCCGCTGCCCATTCCGTCGCATATAAAGCCGTAGAAGATATCGTCGTGAGATTCCGTGACGCCCACAGCGTCGCCGCAAACAGTCTCTCCCCGTTTTGCCATTTGTCTTCCTGCGTACTCGACTTCGAACAGCCGCGCGCTTTCAAGCGTCATCGAAACGATATCTCCCTCAAGTGAGTATTGCGGCATGGTAAAAATCCCACCGCAGATATCAGAGCACAATGCGCGTATATCATACGCGCCGATACCGGAGCGAAGAAGGTCGCGCCCCACCGCGACTATATATTTTTTTCTGCCGCCGCAGACGGCTATGCTTTCCGCGGAGATGCCCGCCGCGTCGAACGCGCGCGCAAGACGCTCGGTAAGGCGGCGGTCTACCTCGTATGCTCTGTCGTGCTTCGGCACCGTGTCCGCGATTATCTTTGCCGCCGCGCCGTAATCGAAAGCGAATATGCGCGCCTTGTCATGCTCTCCGCTCTCTCGCAAAAGCCTTGCGGCGCGTTCGTTTATCTCTGCGGAAAGCTGCTCTTTTTTTGTGCATTCAAAGTCGATATCCACAGCGTTCTTCGTCGTTTTTTCTCCCGACATTATGCATAACGCCATGTTATGCGCGATATCGTCCGCTGTCTGACGCGAGCAGCATTCGCCCGCCTCCGGACAATCCGAGCAGTACTCACGAAAAACCTCCCGGCACATATCCGACATCTTGCCGCGATCCGGCAGGCAAAATTCCGCCGACATATTTTTTATCACTCCGGAAAGAGAAGAGAGCATTCCCGCACGCTTTTCCGCGCGCCTTTCTTTTTCCTCATCGCGCTTTTTCATGAGGATCGTCCTCATGCAAAGTCTGCTCTGCGTACCGCCCTCGCCGAATGATATGCGCGGCAGTATATCTATCTTCGCCGCTGTCGTCATCAGCACGGCGCCGACAAGCACTTCCGGCAAAAACGAGAGCACGCCGTCAATTCCCTTGGAATACAGTCCTCCGCTTACGGTGATACCAAGAGAGATAAGCGAGGCGACGACAGGAGAAAGCTCGTAAAATATTCCCGCCGCCAGTCCGGAAAAGGCAAATATCACCGCATAATCCCCTCCTGCGGCAAGTCCGACAAGAAGCCCTGTTACGGCTCCTTTCGCTCCGTCTCCGGAAAACGCCGCAAACAGCATTAGCATATACGCGGCCGTCACACCGAGCGAAACGGTAAAAACATATACTTCGGCAAGCGAATATACAAAGCAAAAAACAAAAGCGGATTTTCCCGCGGCGGCAGCTCCCGTATTTTTAAAGCTCATATCCTGTGCAAAGTAAAAAAGAAAAGTGAAAAGCAGAGCCGCTACGGCACAAAAAAGTCCTGCCAAAACATCATATACCGTCCTGCCTGAAACAGCTCTTATAAACGCCCACACGGCTCCCGAACAAACGGCGGCAAACGCGCGGCAGTAAAGCTCGTCCCTGAGTATAAATTTTTCGAAAAATCCTTCACCGCCGTCGTCCGCCTGCATGAAAGCGCGTCTTTTTCCGAGAAAGAGAAAATATCTCACCGCACAGGCGGCAACGCAAAGCGCTACGGGAATATAAAGGTCTGCCGACTCATATGATACGGCAAGCCTCAAAAAAGCTCCCAGCACAAAGCACAGAACATATTTCTCTGCGGAGCAGACCAGAGCCGGAGCAAGCGGATATGTATCAAACGGGAATTTTGTTCCCGAAAACAAAAAGCTTATGAAAACTGCAAAAACAGCTCGGAAAGCGCTCCTCAGAAAATTTGAGAGCGATCCCTTTTTTCTTTTGCCGACGCGCGCAAACGCCTCTGTACGAATATTTTCCGTCATTCTTTCGTCCGTCATTTTTCGAATCCTTCCCGCTTTATTTTTCCTTTTCAAACACGAGCCTCACCCGCTTTTGAAATATTATTATATAAATTCTCCATGGATTCATTATATCGCGCCTACGGTACGCAGCGTGTCAAACCGGGTATATCGCAAAAAAAATGTTTTTCTCGATTTTTGCCGATTTAACACGCTCCGCAGTTTATTTTTGAGACAGATTTGTTTTTTTGCCGTTTTTTACCCGACGGTTTTCATAAAAACGCCTACGCCGCCATGGGAATTGAGCGCAAATTCATTTTGGAAAGCATATTTTCTATCAGTATCCCGTAACCGCGCGTTGGATCCGATATCATAACGTGAGTAACCGCGCCCACAAGCGCTTCGTCCTGTATTATAGGACTGCCGCTCATGCCTTGAACTATGCCGCCTGTCTTGGCAAGAAGTTCTTTGTCTGTTATCTCCACTATGAAGTTTTTCTGTTCGCCGCTCTCGTCTATGGCGGAAATATTAACCTCGTACTTTTGCCGTCCGCTCCCATCAACCGTTGTGAAAATATACGCTTTTCCCTCATGGATATGACCTCTGCCGCACGCCGTATAAAGTTCGCCGCGCAGAGAATCGTCAACCTCGGAAAGCGCGCCGAAAACTCCGGCATGGCTGTTGCTTATTATCTTGCCCGTCTTTCTGCCGGAAAAATATCCTCTCAGCTCTCCGGGGGCGCCGTTTTTCCCCTTGATGATATCCGTAAGCTCTACCTGTTCGCAGGATCCGTATGAGACAGGTATAAGCTCACCCGAATCCGCGTCGCATATCCCGTGTCCGAGCCCTGCAAAAATGCCGGTGGAGGGGTCTATGAACGTGATAGTGCCTATGCCTGCCGCGTTGTCGCGCGCAAGAACTCCTATCTTATAAACGCCGCTGCCGTCGGCAACGGGGCATATATCCACGGTCTTTTCCTTGCCGCCGCGCTTTATCTGTACGGAGATAACTTTTCCCTGACTTCGCTCCACCGCCTCGCAAAGCGCTTTTGCGCTTCCGATATGCTTGCCGCCGACCGAAAGGATTATATCTCCTTTGCGAAGTCCCGCTTCAAAAGCCGGAGAGTTCATTTCTTCGCCGGAACCGACTTTTGTAAGATTGACGATTATAACACCGTCCGTATGGAGCCTGACGCCGAACGGCACTCCCGCCGCAATGAGTGTCTGACCTTCCGCAGACGCGGCAGACGATCCGTTTTCATCAAAAGCCGCGCCTACCGCCGAAAAACTCATCACGATAACGGCAAAAACCGCTGCCGCAAAAAACATGGCTGCCGATTTTTTTGTTTTTGACATATTTTTCGCTTTCAAGGCGGCTTTTCCGTTTTTGCATTTCACACCACCGCCGCCGAATGATGCGGGACGTTTTTTGCGTCCGCTCTTAATTTGCAACATTACGGAATTTTTATGTGTAACAATTTTTCGCAAATATGAAACAATTTTTTTGTTTTTTATTGTTATGATGGCGCAAACGTGATATAATATTATATTATATTTATCTATCGAGCTATTTGACAAAATTTTATAAATTTTGTTTATACCGACTATCCACAAAGTTCAAGGAGGAAATATAAAAAATGAAAGACGTAAATATCGAGACAAAATGCATACAAGCCGGTTATGTTCCCGGAAACGGCGAGCCCAGACAAATACCGATAATCCAGAGCACCACATTCAAATACGATACGAGCGAAGATATGGGCAAGCTCTTCGACCTTGAAGCGAGCGGATATTTCTATTCCCGTCTTCAAAACCCGACAAACGATTATGTTGCAGCTAAAATAGCCGCGCTTGAAGGCGGCACGGCGGCAATGCTCACCTCCTCCGGTCAGGCAGCGAACTTCTACGCCGTTTTCAATATCGCTTCCAGCGGCGACCATGTCGTTGCCGTTTCCACGATATACGGCGGCACATACAATCTTTTCGCCGTGACTATGAAGCGCATGGGCGTTGATTTCACATTCGTTTCCCCCTACTGCACGGACGAAGAACTCGAAGCCGCTTTCCGTCCCAACACAAAAGCCGTTTTCGGTGAGACTATCGCCAACCCCGCTCTCGTAGTTCTTGACATAGAGCGATTTGCCGGCGCCGCTCACGCCCACGGCGTTCCGCTCATAATCGACAACACTTTTGCCACACCCATACTCTGCACCCCGTTCAAGTTCGGCGCGGATATCGTAACGCACTCCACTACAAAATATATGGACGGTCACGGCGCCGGCGTCGGCGGATGTATCGTCGACAGCGGTAAATTCGACTGGACAAAATATCCCGACAAATTCCCCGGACTCTGCACGCCCGACGAAAGCTATCACGGCGTAGTCTACACGGAGCGCTTTGGACTTGGCGGAGCATACATCACAAAAGCAACTGCTCAGCTCATGCGCGACCTCGGCTCCATTCAGTCGCCTCAGAACGCTTTCATTCTCAACCTCGGTCTTGAAAGCCTGCACCTCCGCATGGAACGCCACTGTGCAAATGCAAAGAAGATAGCCGAATACCTCTCTTCAAACGAAAACGTATCATGGGTAAAATACAGTGCTCTCCCCACTGATAAAGACTACGCTCTGGCACAGAAATACCTTCCCAAAGGCTCCTGCGGCGTAGTAAGCTTCGGTGTAAAAGGCGGCAGAAAAGCTGCCGAAGCATTTATGAAGAAGCTTAAACTCGCTTCCATAGAAACTCATGTCGCGGACGCGCGCACATGCTGTCTGCACCCTGCAAGCGCAACTCACCGTCAGATGAACGATGAAGAACTCGTTGCGGCAGGCGTTTCCGCTGATCTCGTAAGACTTTCCGTTGGTCTTGAAAACGCGGACGACCTTATCGCAGACCTTGACCAGGCGCTTAAAGCTTAAATCACACCGTATTTTGAAATTCTGAAAAAGAATATGATCAAATAAAAAAATAACAGGCGCAAATTAATTTGCGCCTGTTATTTTTTATTTATGCATCGTAAGTTTTATAGAGTTTTATGATAGCTCGGATATCGCCGTTATCGTCTTTTACCGTCACAAAATTAGCTTCATCAGTTTCGGAGTAACAGCACTTGACTGTCTCGCCGTATTTTATCGCCTGACGGTATTCTATCTCAAATTCACAGCTCTCATCTTTCGCATACACCTCATCCGGAAGCACAAGCTCGGCAAGGTCAAGATAGAAAACATTGTTCATGTGATCGTTTACATCTATGAAGTTGCGCTCCACGGTAAAATCTTTTTCTCTGATATACTCCTGAGGCGCGGCGATCTTGGATATCCACGGTTTTTCAAAGTTTCGGTGTTCGCGCTCGCTTCCGTATCTTGCAACAGCTTCAGGGTCTGCGCGTTCGATATGCTTCGTGAGCGCATTCGTGCGCGCCCAGTTCGAAAGCGCCGTTACGCACACCTCGCCCTGCTCGCTGCATATCTCGAACTCGCGGCAGGCGGAAGCGCCGCGCATCTCCCTGCTCCATGTACGTACTCTTATTCTGTCCTCTATTTCCGGACGCTTATGTACGCGCACATGATAAGCCGTGAGAAACCAGCGAATAGGACTTGTTTTTATGCTTTCGCCGGCAAGCGCGCCGTGTATGCACGCCGTATTTTCAAAAAATTTGAGCATCGATGTATTTGAAAGAGCCATTTCCTTGTTGATGTCGCTGTAACCTACATAAACTTTTTCTTCGACAACCATTTATATAACCTCCTTTAAAAATTTATAACTCCCAAATGCTCAAGAAGGATTTTAAGTCCCATAATGATGAGGATTATCCCTCCCGCAAGTTCCGCTTTCGCTTTATACTTAGCTCCGAAAACGTTGCCTATCTTCACTCCCGCGGCGGAAAGAGCGAACGTGATAACTCCTATGAATATAACTGCCGGCACAATATTTACATCAGGCATGAATCCGAACGTCACGCCGACGGCAAGAGCGTCTATACTCGTCGCCACAGCCATCGGAAGCATTGCGCGCGGCCCGAATGAAGCGCTGCACGCCTCCGCTTCCCCTGTAACGGCTTCGCGTATCATGTTGGCGCCGATGAGCGAAAGCAGAATGAACGCTATCCAGTGGTCAAATTTTGTGATATAGCGTTCAAACTGTCTGCCCAAAAAATATCCGGCAAGCGGCATAAGCCCCTGAAACGCACCGAAGTAAAGTCCGACTGTCACCATATGCCTGAATTTCAACTTGCTGACGGAAAGACCCTTGCATATTGCGACCGCAAAGGCGTCCATTGAAAGTCCCGCGGCGATGATGAAGAGTTCCAAGGTCGTCATTTTTACTTCCTCCAAAAACCGATTTTTATTTTATTTATCTGTAAAACATCAAATTTTTATGTTCTGTATTTTACAATAAAAAAAGACTTGCCTGCCTTTACGGCAGATAAGTCCCGCCGTTAAAGATGATACCGAAAAAATTTTTTCCGGCAAGCTTTATTTCGGAGCATCTCTGAAAAATGCGCCGAACGACGCCTTATTTCTGTATATTTTACCATATTGCCGCACCTTTGTCAAGCATTCGCGGTGAAAACAGTCAAAGTCTTATTCTTATTTCCGCAAACTATTTGAATATTGCGTGTTGCTTTTAAAGCGGTTTTGTGATACAATTAAATTCAACTTGAGATATATTTGAGAAAAACATACCTTATTCTCGACATATATTGTGAGAGGTGTATTGATAATGAATTTTTTGAAGAAAGAAAATTTTTGGGAATTTCTGCGATATGCCGTCGTGGGCGGTATCGCGGCGCTAATCGATATGGGCGTGAACTATGCCATGCTTTACATTATTCTCGGCGCAACGGGCGAGGATTCGTGGCAGGTCGCCGTTTCCGTAACGGCAGGATTTATCGTCGGATTGACGGTCAATTTCATTCTTTCGAACATATTCGTTTTCCGCAAGTCGGAACAGCAGAAAAAAGGCAAGACATTCAAAGCCTTTGTCATATATGTCATCGTCGGCGTTATCGGATACGGACTTACCGTCGGACTCACGCTTCTGGGCACACTGGTAACGGGCGAATCCGGCTTTCTCTATCTGGTACTCACCTGCTTTGTAAAATGTGTCGTGCTTGTTTGGAACTACATAGGCAGAAAGATACTTGTTTACCGTGGTCAATGACAAAACCGTTTTTTGTCCCTCCGCAGATCATTACAACGGCAATTTGTTTTTTAAATCAACACAATAAAGAATATAAAAATAATAAATTTAAATAATATATAAAAAGCAAGAGGAGATTATCATGGAAAATAAAAAGACCGCTATAATAATCGGTGCTGGTCCCGCCGGTCTTTGCGCCGCATACAAGCTTCTTACCGAAACGGACATAGTTCCGATAATTCTTGAAGAATCCGAATTTATCGGCGGTATCTCACGAACCATCGAACACAACGGCAACAGAATGGATATAGGCGGTCACCGCTTTTTTTCCAAAAGCGAGGAAGTAAACGAGTTTTGGGCTAAGTTTATGCCCACACAGGGCGCGCCGTCCAAAGACGACATAATCCTCGGAACCAAAGACAAGCCTCTTGCCGAAAACGGTCCCGATCCCGAAAAAGAAGACAAAGTAATGCTTGTCCGCAACCGCGTTTCACGCATATACTTCCTTAAAAAATTCTTCGACTATCCCATAAGCCTCAAATTCCAAACTTTTAAAAATATGGGATTTTCCCGCACAATGAGGGCGGGATTCGGATATGTCAAATCCGCGCTCTTCAAAAAAGAAGAGGACTCTCTCCGCAATTTCTATATAAACCGCTTCGGAAAGCCTCTTTACGAAATGTTTTTTGAGGACTACACCGAGAAAGTATGGGGCAGAAATCCCGCAAATATCGACCCGTCATGGGGCGCACAGCGAGTTAAGGGACTTTCGCTCACAAAAGCCGTTCTCTCCGTTATAACAAAGCCGTTCAAGAAAAAAGACGGCAATGTCGAGACTTCTCTCATAGAGCAGTATGTCTATCCTAAAAAAGGTCCCGGTCAGCTCTGGGAGACGGTCGCCGAGGAAATAGAAAAGCTCGGCGGAAGCATAATCAAAAACTGCTCCGTAAAGACGCTTGAAACGAACGGCAGCGAAATACTCTCCGTAGGTGTTATCCGCGGCGGCAAAGAAGAAACCATGAAAGCGGATTATTACTTCTCCACAATGCCGATAAAAGACCTTATAGACGGCATGGGAAGTACAGTTCCCTCCGACGTTCATGACATAGCCGTAAATCTCCCCTACCGCGACTTTATTACCGTCGGACTTCTTGTAAACAAGCTCAAGATAAAGAACGAAACAAAGATAAAAACAGTCGGTAATATCGTTCCGGACTGTTGGATATACATTCAGGAACGCGATGTAAAGATAGGCAGACTCCAGATATTCAACAACTGGTCGCCGTACATGGTAGAAGATTTTGAAAACAAGGTTTGGATAGGTCTTGAATACTTCTGCAACGAAGGCGACGAGCTTTGGAACATGGAAGACAAAGCGTTTATAGATTTTGCCTCCGACGAGCTTGCAAAGATAGGCATAATCGACAAAGATGATATCCTTGACAGCGTTCGCGCCAAAGTTAAGAAGGCTTATCCCGCTTACTTCGGAACATATTCCGAGTTCGACAAAGTAAAAAATTACCTCGACGGTATCGGAAATCTCTGGTGCATAGGCAGAAACGGTCAGCACAGATACAACAACATGGATCACTCCATGATGACAGCTTTCGAAGCCGTCCGCGCGCTCAAGAGAGGCGACACTTCACGCAAAGCTGTTTGGAACGTCAATACCGAAAAAGAATATCACGAAGAGAAAAAATGAGCTTCTGCGCCGCCATACAGGCGGCGTTTCTCTTTATCTTTACGCATTGTTTAATATATTGAAATCAGGCGCTGTTTTTTGTTACAAAAAACAAATAAATAGTACTTGAAAGTAATGCCGCTTATGGTATATACTATACACGTAAAGACAAATTGCTGTTCCTTGGAAAATATTAAGATAACGGAGAAAATTATGTACTGCACAAAAAAAATAACTGAAGATCTTACATGGGTCGGCGCAAATGACCGACGCCTTGCGATGTTTGAAGGCGTTTATTCCGTCCCCGACGGCGTTTCATATAACTCATACATTCTCAAAGACGACAAAACGGTGCTGTTTGACACGGTGGACAAAGCCGTTTCAAAAGTGTTTTTTGAAAATATAGCTCACGTTCTCGGAGAAAGAAAGCTCGACTATATTGTAGTCCACCACATGGAACCCGACCACTCCGCAACGCTCGAAGAACTGGTATGCCGCTATCCCGAAGCTAAGATAATCTGCAACGCGAAAACGCTTGCAATGATAAAACAGTTCTTCGACTTTAATGTCGAAGATAAAGCAGTTCTCGTAAAAGAGGGCGACGTTTTTGAAACTGCAAATCATAAATTCACATTTATAATGGCTCCCATGGTACACTGGCCCGAGGTCATGGTGAGCTTCGACAGCGCTACGGGAACGCTCTTTTCCGCAGACGCTTTCGGTACGTTCGGCGCGCTCAACGGCGCTATATTCGCTGATGAAGTTGATTTCATGCGCGACTATCTTGACGAGGCAAGACGCTATTACGCAAATATAGTCGGTAAATACGGACCTTCCGTAACAGCGCTTCTCAAAAAAGCGAGCGCTCTCGATATAAAGATGATATGCCCGCTCCACGGTTTTGTCTGGAGAGAAAACATCGGCGCATATATCGATAAATACCTGAAATGGGCGGCATATACACCCGAAGAAAACGGCGTTATGATAGCTTACGCCTCCGTATACGGCAATACGGAAAACGCAGCCGAGATAGTTTCCGCCAAACTGCGCGACAAAGGAATAAAGACCGTCATGTACGATGTCTCCGTAAAACCCGCCTCAGATGTTATCGCCTCCGCGTTCAAATGGAGCCATCTCGTTTTCGCTTCCGCAACTTACAATGCCGGCATATTCGTCAAGATGGACGAATTTCTGCGCGACCTTGCCGCTCACAATATCCAGAACAGAACAGTTGCTTTTATTGAAAACGGCTCTTGGGCGCCCGTTTCCGGCAAGCTTATGAAAGAGATTCTCGCGCCTTGCAAAAATATGAATTTCATCGAAAAAACGCTCAGCGTAAAATCATCTCTCAAACCCTCTCAGGAAGAGGAGCTTTGCGAGCTTGTTGAAAGCATAGCGGCAGATTTTCAGTAATATAGTTTGAACAAGGCTCATATATCAATGAAAGTAGGAAGATGAGAACCGCCGTACCTTACGCACCTCAAACGGCGCGGCGGTTTCCCGTCTTTTGACAATAAAATAACATACATAAAGGAGATCTTATAATGAAATACGTTTGCACACTTTGCGGTTATATTTACGATGAAGCGCTCGGCGACAGCAATGAAGATATAGAAGCCGGCACCGAATGGGACGAACTTCCCGAAGACTTCGCCTGCCCTCTCTGCGGAGCAGACAAATCCATGTTCGAAGAAACGGCTGACGAATAATACGTCCGACGTTATTCGCTTTTGAAAGCTTTATAAAAAAATCCTCAGACTACTTTCGATGTCTGAGGATTTTTTTATTCGGATTTCGTGTCGTCTGAGCCGTTTTTTTCTTTCGCATCATTCGATTTCTCATCGAAAATCTTACGCCGTTCTCTCTCTCGCTTTTCCGCCTTTATATTAAAACTGACGGTGGAGATGACGGAAAGCACAAAAAGCAAGATAACGACGCCTATCGCAATATATCCCGAAACGCCCATTTTTTCCTCCCGAAATATTTTTGCTCTGACGTTAATATTCGGTAACGCCATCGTAAACGAATTTTGCATCTCCCGAAAGAGTGACGCCGTCGTTCTTATAGTTCACAACAAGGTCGCCTCCGTTAAGTTTTACTGTAATATCTTTGCCCTTTTCGCAATAACCGTTCTCGCACGCGGCGACGACCGCGGCGCACGCACCCGTACCGCACGCAAAAGTCTCGCCGCATACTTTTTCATATACGCGCATTTTTATCGTCGTGCTGTCAATAACGCGCACGAACTCCGTATTCACTCCCTCCGGAAAGATCGGAGACTGCAAAAACGCTTTGCCCAGACTATTTATATCAAGTCCTTCCACCTTGTCGTAAAATACGACGCAGTGCGGACTGCCCATTGAAACGCACGTGATTTTCTGCTCCGTTCCGCCTATATTGACGCTCTGCCCGATTATCTTGCCGGAAGCCGTCTGAAGCGTACACGGTAACTCCGCGCCCGCAAGCAACGCTCTGCCCATATTGACGGTGACATACGTCACTTTTCCTCCGCCGGTGTATACGTTCATGTGTCTGACACCATTTACCGTTTCAACGGAAATACATGATTTTGCACATATGTTCTTATCATAGAGATATTTCGCCGTACAGCGTATGCAGTTGCCGGCAATAGCGCTCTCACTTCCGTCGCGGTTGAATATGCGTATGCGAGCGTCTGCCTTATTCGAACGCTCGATAAGCACAACACCGTCCGCACCTACGCCGTAATGACGGTCGCACATTGCTATGCACAACGACTCCGGCGAGGTTATACTTCCGTCGAAATTGTCGATAAATATATAGTCGTCGCCGCAGCCCTGCATTTTGGAAAAACGCAGTACGGCGCGCTCTTTTCTTCTGTTGTTGAGATCCACGAGCTCCGTGTTGGAGTCATTGTATCTGTCGCGCAGCACCTTTGCAAATGTCATCGCCGCAGGCAATGAGGAAAAACACAAAGCTCCGTTTTTCAGCGCCCTGCGGTGAAGCGCTATGTAATCTTTTACGGTGGAATCGTAAAGAGCGCCGGCATAGAGCACGAATCCTATCTTGCCTGAATTCAAAAGCGAGGCGCCGTCATCGTTTTCGCGCACGCCGCGCACCGTTTCCGCGTTTATGCCGATAGCGCCGAGCCAGCGCGCCGTATCAGACGTGGCGTATATTCTCGCACCTATCGATTCAAACTTTCTTGCAATGGCAGGCAGATCAGGAAGATAATGCTTTTCTGCGCTGAGCAATACTCCTTTTTCGCGCGTTATTTCAAATCCGGCGGCGCAAAACGCCTTATAAAAAGCCTCATAGAATGTTCTTCCGACGCCCATGGTCTGACCGGTCGCTTTCATGCGAGGACCTATATAAGAGCCTGCGTCCGTAAGCTTTTCAAAAGAATATACGGGAGCTTTTACGGCGACATACGGCGGTACGGGGCATATGCCCTTGCCCGCTCCTATGGAAGCAAGAGAACTTCCCGCCATGACCTTTACCGCAATATCCATTGCCGGTATGCCGGAAGCCTTGGAAATGAACGGAAGCGAACGTGAAACGAACGGCGATATATCGGTAACATATAAGGCGTTTTTATATATGAGAAGCTGAAGATTTATCATTCCGCGCACGCCGATGGCAACGGCTATCTTTTCGGCAATTTCCGCCGCTTCTGTGATTATCTTATCGCTCACGTCATACGGAGGATATACAGCGACGGAATCGCCCTCAAGCACGCCTGCGCGCTCGATATGCTCTATCACCGCGGGGATAAGAACGTCCTTGCCGTCCGATATCGCCGTTATCTCAAGCTCTTTTCCCTCCATATATTTATCCGCTATGACGGAATTTGTGCCGCCGTCAAGCATTCTCTTGACATAGAGCTTGACTTCCTTATCGTCTTTGGCAACAACGATATTCTGACCGCTGCTCAAATGCTCAGGGCGCAGGACAACGGGATATCCCAGCTTTTCGCAGACGCGAAGAGCCGCCTCATTCGTTTTGATATATTCCGTTTCGGGAAGGACATAAGCAAACTTTTTCAGTATCTCTTGAACGCGCACGCTCTCCATGCCGAATATTATATCGGCGTCCGCTCCGAAAACCCTGACTCCGTTCGATATAAGAAATTCCGCAAGTCTTGCCGCGCGTGCCGTTCCGAACGGCAGAAAAACGCCTACAGCGCTCTCGGCTCTGAACACGTTCAAAACATCTTCTTCAGAACTCGGCTCGAGATAAACTCTGTCAGCCAGACCGTGATCTGCGGAAACGCCGTCTGGATCGCAACTTATGAGGGCGACTTCATACCCGAGCGAGCGAAGCGTCTTTATGCAGCGCACCGCTGAGTAATCAAACTCGGCTCCCGCGCCTATCCTCACAGGACCTGACGATACGACGAGCGCTATGGGACCGCCGCTTCTTTTTGACTTGCGCGATTCGCATACGTCGTCATATGTCGAATAAAAACACGGCGACATCTCGCTTCGCTCCTGTCCGCACGCGTCGATCGCCTTGTATACGGCGGCGCGCTTTCTGCGAACGGTATCGCCGGATATCTTCTCTATGGAAAGGTCTGTATAACCGAGTTTTTTCGCTTTAATGTATTTTTCATCGTCAAGACCTTTTGCAAGTTCTTTTTCGAAGTCGGAAATGTGTTTTATCTTGTTTATAAAGAATGAATCTATATTCGTGATATCCCGTATCTCCTCGGCGGAAACGCCGCTTGAAAGCGCTTCGAATATCGTGAATAGACGCAGATCGTCCGCATTCTCCAGCCGGTCTTCTAAAGATATGTCTTCATCATACTCGCGGTGAAGTCCATGTGAATCGGGATTCGTTCCGCGCACGGCTTTTATAAGAGCCGCCTCAAAGCACGGCGCCGCGGCAACAGCCGCCCCCGTGGATTTCATATGCTGTCCCAACAGACGCGAAACCTTTGCAAATTTATCGAACGGCCATTTCGGAAGTCTGAGCGCGACATAATCCTGTTTCGGCTCGAAAAACGCGCTTTGCTTTCCGGAAGGAACTATTTTCACCTCGTCAAGCGAACAGCCGAGCGCCAGATCCGACGCCGTATAAGCTATCGGATATCCGGTAGCACGCTCCGCAAAAGAAGCGCCTCGCGAAAATCCGACGGTTGCTTCCGTTACGACATATTCAAATTCATCATGTGCAACGGCAAATCTTACACCGCACCAACCGACTGCTCCAAGCGCCGCGGCGGTCTTTATCGCCATGCTCCTCAGCTCGTCATATTCGCCGGCTGAAAGCGTGAGCACGGGTGTAACCTGCGCGCTGTCGCCGGAATGTATGCCGACAGGATCTATATTTTCGATACTGCATACTGCGGCGGCAGAGCCGAATTTATCCCTCAGGACATCTATCTCTATTTCCTTGCGCCCGAAAATATATTTTTCAACTATGACTCTCTTTGAATGAGAGGCGCCGAGAATCTCCGAAACGATAATTCTCAGCTCTCTGGGAGTATGAGCCGTGCGAAGCTCGCACTTTCCGTATTCGGCTGAACTTCTGAGCGTTACGGGATATCCCAGCTTTTCCGCGGCGGCACATGCCTCGTTTGCATCTGCGGCGCTCCTATAAGGAACTGATGGTATTTCCGCGCCTTCAAGCGTTTTGCGGAACAACTCCGCATCTTTTGTGCGCGATATGGTGTCTTCGCTCACGCCTATGAGCTTTACGCCGAAATCATCAAGAAAGCCCTTGCGTGAAAGCTCCAGCGCAATGGCAAGAGAATTTTCGCCACCGAAAGAAGCGAAAAGCGCATCGGGTCTTTCTTTTTCTATTAACCTTTTGACCGTATTGACCGTAAGCGGCTCCAAATATACCGCATCGGCAAGCTCTCCGTCCGTCATTACGCAGGCCGGGTCCGGATCGAGAAGGACCGTAAAAATACCTGCCTTTCGGAAAACTCCCAAAGACCTGACTCCCGCATTGTCAAACTCCGCTGACTGACCGACAACATCGGCGCCGGCTCCCACAATAAGTATCTTTTTTATATTTCTGTCACGAGGCATATCATTCCCTGCCTTTCATCATATCGGCAAATCTGTCGTAAATAAATTCCGTATCGCACCTTGGGCAGAACTGCACCGAAAAAGCAAGCTTTTCCGGATAAGAAATACCCTCGCAAACGCCGTTGCCGGCGTTTTCAAATATCACTTTTCCTATCTCCTGAGCGTTCTTGACGATATGCGGGCTTTCACGCCTTACGATATACATTCGACGGCTTTCAAGCTCTCTTACGGGAACGGAGACATTCTCAGCCGGAAACGGAAGCAAAGAAAACTCCGCGCCCATCACTTTTGCCATAAGCAAATGCCCAAGAGAAATGCCCATCATCGGGATCTTGCCCGCTATCTCCTTTATCGCGGACAAGTCTGCCTCATAAAGAGCTTCTTCCGCGCCACCTGAGATCACAACGCCGTCCGGGCATAGCGAGATTATATCTTTTGCCGAAGTTCCCGCAGGAACTACGCGAACCTTGCAGCCGTGTCTTTGCAGTGCTTTTACGACGCTCGCCTTTGTTCCGCAGTCGATAAGCACGGTAAAAAACCTCTCGCCCATTTCTCCTGTCGCCGAATATGTAGCACAGTCGCGTGCGGCGGCTTTTGCATAATATTTTTCTTTATGAGGGAAAACCGACGGCACTTCAGAAAATATCCCGGCACGCTCAATACCGTGAGCACGCGCATAATGAGAAATAAAGCGAGTATCGACTCCGCATACTCCGCATATCCCGCGGAAAAGCATGAAATTTTCAAGTTCGTCGCGGCCTCGGAATTTATCGGGCGCACCGCGCACGATAAATCCGCCGGCGGAGATATCGCTTTCAACGTCTTCAGAAACAACGCCCAAAGCGCCGCTTTCGGGAAATTCAGATAAAATAATTTTGCCCGCATTCATAGGATCTGTCAATATCTCCGTATGCGAGCATACGCCTGTAGAGAGAACAAGCTCTCCGCAGGCGTTTGTTTCAGCGCCGAAGCGCTCTCCCTCAAAAACCATTCCGTCTTCGAGGACTATATATGCTTTTTTCATGTTCAGTTCTTATCCTTCATGCACATAACCATGACTGCTTTCTGAGCATGCAGTCTGTTTTCCGCTTCGTCAAAGATCTCATTCGCGT
The DNA here is from genome assembly GCA_949299535.1 of uncultured Eubacteriales bacterium. GTDB lineage: Bacteria > Bacillota > Clostridia > Oscillospirales > CAG-272 > UMGS731. Next base: position 24,511 of record CASGAQ010000007.1, read on the forward strand.
GAGCTTCAAGAATATCTGCCGTAATCTCTTCTCCGCGGTGTGCCGGAAGACAGTGAAGCACCATAGCGTCCGGTTTGGCGACGCTCATAAGCTCCGAATTTACCTGATATCCGGCAAATATCTTTTTTCTTTCTTCCGCTTCGGCTTCCTCGCCCATTGACGCCCAAACGTCGGTATAAACGACGTCCGCGTCTTTTGCGGCTTCGAAAATATCGTCAGTGCAGAGGAAATCTCCGCTCTCGGAAGCCCATTTCATTATGTCCGCATCGGGTTTATGTGTTTTCGGACAGCCTATCGCAACGGACATTCCCATCTTGATACCGCCGACGATAAGGGAGTTCGCCATATTGTTGCCGTCGCCTATGAAGCAGAGTTTCTTGCCTTTTATCGAACCCTTGTGTTCACGAATAGTCATGAGGTCGGCAAGCACCTGACAAGGGTGGCAATAGTCCGTAAGTCCGTTGATAACCGGAATCGAGCCGTATTTTGCGAGATTTTCCACTTCTTCCTGCTCGAAAGTTCTTATCATTATACCGTCAAGATAACGTGAAAGAACACGAGCCGTGTCCTCTACAGGCTCGCCGCGGCCTATCTGCAAGTCGCGTGGAGAAAGGAACAGCGCACTTCCTCCCAAATCATACATGCCTACTTCAAATGAAACGCGGGTGCGCGTGGAGGATTTCTGGAATATCATTCCCAAAGTTTTTCCCTTGAGATAATGATGCTCTATGCCGTTTTTCTTGTCATATTTGAGCTGATCCGCAAGATTGAGTATCTCGATTATCTCTTTTGTTTCAAGGTCCATAAGTTTGAGCAGATGTTTCATTATGCGCATACCTCTTTAATAACTTTTATTGCCTTTTCAAGCTCTTCAAACGTAATACAAAGCGGAGGAATAAGACGTACTTTATTTTTTGCCGTGAGAAGAAGCACCCCTTTTTCTCTTGCGGCAGAAACGATTTCGGTATTTTCTTTGTCCGTTTCAAGACCGAGCATAAGTCCCATGCCGGCAATGCTCTTTATACCCTTCGCTCCTGTGAGTTCTTTTACTATATATTCGGATTTTTTTGTTACATCTTCCAGAAATTCATCCGTAAGGCGCGCAAGTACGTTATTTGCGCCTGCCGCACATACGGGGTTTCCGCCGAAAGTGGCGCCGTGCATACCGGGCTGATAAATATCCGCCGTCTTTTCGCCGAACATGGTGGCTCCTATCGGAAGTCCCGCGCCTATACCTTTAGCCGTGGATATAATATCGGGTTTTATGCCAAAGTGCATATATGCATAAAGTTTGCCTGTTCTGCCGTTTCCGCACTGTACCTCGTCGTCTATCATGAGTATGTCGTATTTCTCTGCAAGTTCTGCTATTTTTGCGACAAACTCTTTTGTAAGAGCCTTCACTCCGCCCTCGCCCTGAACGAGTTCGAACATTATGGCGCAGACTTTGTTTTCGCTCACGTTTTTTTCAAGAGCAGCGCAGTCATTGGCGGGAGTGTGGATAAAACCGGGCGTCATCGGTCCGAAATGCGTGTGGTATGCAGGCTGACCTGTCGCGGAAAGCGTTGCAAGGCTTCTGCCGTGGAAGCTGTTTTCAAGCGTGATTATATTGAAATATTCGGGACCTTTTTTTGTAACGCCGTATTCGCGCGCGGCTTTTATCGCACATTCGTTTGCTTCAGCACCGGAATTGGAGAAGAACACTTTCTTCATTCCCGTGCGCTCGCAAAGCGTTTTTGCAAGTCTTACGCACGGCTCCGAGTAAAAAAGATTGGATGTGTGCTGGCATTTGCCGAGCTGCTCGGTGACGGCGCTTATCCATTCTTCGTCGCAAACGCCGAAAGTATTTACGGCAACACCCGCACCCATGTCTACATATTCTTTTCCTTCATCGTCCTTGAGCATAGCGCCCTTGCCGGAAACTATCTCTACCGGAAAACGTTTGTATGTGTGCGCTATATAAAGCGAATCAGCCTCTTTTACATTTATATTTGCATCTGTATTTTTCATTCTTAATCTCCTATCTTATCTCCGGAAATAAGCATAGTTCCCATACCTTCGTCGGTAAGAGTTTCTATGAGAAGTGAGTGCGGCACTCGTCCGTCGATAATAAACACTTTCTTCACACCGCGGCGAATTGCTTCCGTGCAACATTCAACCTTGGGTATCATACCGCCGCATATTATGCCGTTTGAAATGAGTTCATGCGTGTCACTTACGCATATAGTGGAAATAAGCGAAGAAGGATCGTCCTTGTCGCGCAAGATGCCGCTGATATCCGTCATGGATATAAGGCTCTCCGCCGCAAGCGAGCCGGCTATCTTTGCCGCGGCGGTGTCCGCGTTTACATTGTAAGCGTTCCCCTCGCCGTCACAGGCAACGGTTGACACTACCGGAATATAGCCTTTGTCGAGAACATCGAGTATTATTTGAGGGTTTACCTCTGTTATTTCTCCGACATAGCCCAGCGCCGGATCTTTCGGACGCGCCGATATCATGCGTCCGTCTATGCCGGAAAGGCCTATCGCCTTACCGCCTTGAACGGAGAGAAGATTTACAAGATTTTTGTTTATCTTGCCGGCAAGAACCATCTGAACTATCTCGACGGATTCCTTGTCTGTTACGCGTAGTCCGTTTACAAATTGCGTCTCTTTTCCCACCTTGGAGAGCATTTCCGTTATCTCGGGACCGCCGCCGTGTACGAGCACGACCTTTATGCCTATGAGCGAAAGCAGCACGATATCGCGCATTACCGAATCTTTGAGTTCCTCGTTTATCATGGCGTTTCCGCCGTATTTTACAACAATTATCTTATCCTTGTATTTCTGTATATAGGGCAGCGCATGTACGATGACCTGCGCCCTTTGTGCGTTATCTATTTTCATATTTTCCATAGCCGTTCACCTGCAATATTTCAAATATTTTTGCGTTTGTCTTCGATTCTGTTTATCAAGTTCTGTAATCGCCGTTTATCTTGACGTAATCGTATGTCAAGTCACAACCCCACGCAACGGCTTCTCCGCTGCCGCTGCCAAGATTTATAAGAACATTTATCTCTCTTTCGGACAAGACTTCTTTCGCCGTTGCTTCGGAAAAATCTATTCCCGCGCCGTTTCGGCACACATCGACTCTGCCCGCCTTGCTTTCGAACGAAACGTCTATCTTGGAAACGTCCACGTCTGCGCCGCTGTATCCTATCGCGCAAAGAACGCGTCCCCAGTTTGCGTCAGCGCCGAACATCGCCGCCTTGAAAAGCGAAGACGTTATTACGGATTTTGCGACAGTCTTTGCCGTCTCTTTTGTTTCGGCGCCGCTTACGGAACATTCGATAAGCTTCGTGGCACCTTCGCCGTCGCCCGCTATCTTGCGGCAAAGATAAACCGTTATTGTATTGAGGGCTTTCATAAATTCGGCAAAGTCCTCTCCCTCGCCTGTGATAGGCTCGTTGCCCGCCATGCCGTTTGCCATAACGGCAACCATGTCATTTGTAGAAGTATCTCCGTCCACGCTTACCATGTTAAACGTGTTCTGAATATCGGAGGAAAGCGCTTTGCGGAGCATTTCCGGAGCGATAGCGGCGTCTGTCGTGATGAATACGAGCATCGTTGCCATGTTCGGGTGTATCATGCCGGAGCCTTTTGCAATACCGCCTATATGACATTCCTTGCCGCCGACGGTGAATTTTACCGATATCTCCTTTACGACGGTGTCCGTCGTCATAATGCCCTCTGCGGCATTCAAGCTGTTCTCTTTTGAGCTTCCCAGCTCGGAAACTAGCAGGGGAAGTCCGACAGCTATAGGAGTGACGTCGAGCTTCTGACCGATAACGCCGGTGGATGCCACGATAACATCATTCGGCTTAACTGCGATATTCTCCGACAAAAGCGAGCACATCTTCTCGGCAACCTCAATACCGTCTGCGTTGCAGGTGTTGGCGTTGCCGCTGTTGCAGAGGACCGCCTGTGCCACGCCGTCGCTGATATGTTTTTTCGTGACCGTAAGAGGCGCGCCTTTTACAAGATTAGTCGTATAAACAGCCGCCGCGGATGCGGGAACCTCGCTGTATATGAGCGCCAGATCGCGCTTTGTTTTGTTTTTGCGTATGCCGCAGTGTATGCCGGCGGCGCTGAAGCCTTTCGCGGCGCAAACGCCGCCCTCTATGATTTCCATATTTATGTACCTCTTCTTTTAAACATGCATTGCTTTTGTCTTTTCGGAGCCGATAACAAGATTAAGGCATTCGATAGCCGCGCCGCAGGCGCCCTTGCCGAGATTATCATATCTTGCCGTAAGCAATATTCTTTCTTCATTGCCGAAAACGGATATTTCCATCAGGTCCGTTCCGGACTTTTTGCCTGCCGAGATAAATCCCTCTTCATCGCCGCCGTCAGCATATTTTACGACGGAACCCGTATATTTTTCGGCATAGATTTTTTTAATTTCCCCGATACCGAAACCGTCCGAAAGTTCGCTTGCGAAAAGCGGAACGGTCACTTCCATGCCGCTGTAAAAATCGGAAACGACGGGGGAGAATATCGGCGCATTTTCAAGCCCCGTTATTTTCTGCATTTCCGGCAGGTGTTTGTGTTTCTGGGAAAGAGCGTACTGTCTGGGCGCGCCGAGAAGCGTATCTCTGTCCTCCGCCTCGTAATCCGCTATCATCTTTTTGCCGCCGCCGCTGTAGCCCGTAATCGAGAAACAAGAGAGTTTCGCCGCAGGAGAAAGCGCGCCGCATTCGATGAGAGGATATATCAGCGCGATGAAACCGCTGGCATGACAGCCGGGAACGGCTATTCTCTTGGATGTCTTTATCTTTTCCTCAAAAGAGGGAGAAAGCTCAGGAAAACCGTATGCCCATGCCAGATCTGTTCTGTGCGCCGTAGATGTGTCGATTAAAACGGTTCGGTTGTTTTCGACCATCGCCGCAGATTCTTTAGCCGCCGCGTCGGGAAGACACAGAAAAGCCACGTCCGCTGAGTTTATGGCTTTGCGTCTTGCGTCCGCGTCTTTTCTCAGCTCTTCCGGCAGAGTGATAAGCTCTATATCATCTCTCTGAGATATTCTTCTGAAAATGTCAAGTCCGGTCGTGCCGGCGCTTCCGTCTATAAAAACTTTGCTTTTTAACATATCTACCTCTTTGTATATTTTGGAAAAGGATCTTATATTTTACCCGCTTATGCGGGCGAATATCCAAAATATTCATAATAGCGCATACATTATAGCACGTAATGCATAAATATGCAATAGATATTTATAAATTTTTTTAAATTTTTTATTATCCAAAGCTTCCGCGACCGATCTTCCGTATTTCGGCGGTGCAAATACGGTCAAAAAACATTTCTTTGCCATCTGCGCTCACGCACGTCGGCAAGATAAGGCTTCGGTGCGAATTTATTCAGCGCTTATGCATAAAAATTCTGTTTTTCGGCAAAAATCAACATTCCGGGCTCGCCGAAAAAGAAAAAACTCCCTTGGCAGGGAGTCTGTCTCATGAGTAAATAACGACGTTCGTTTCGCCGCTTCCTTGACGTATCTTCATGCCGTCGTCGCTGTCCGCAACGGCTCGGTATTCCACCGCACCGACGTCTTTTCCGTCGATTTCCGCCGTGGTCTTCTTGGGCAAAAGAGTTATAGTGCCGCAGTGTATCGTCTGGTTTTTGTTACATATCTGCACAACTATCACAGGCTCTTCTTCAGCCTTTTCGTCGGGTATCCACAAAAAACTTTCGTTGACCTCAAGTCTTAGCTCGCGCTGTACAGACGCATCGCTCTCTTCAGTCTGCGCTTCCGTAACGATTTCCGTCGCGTCCTCTGTCTGAGTTTCGGTCCCGTCGGCGACAAGCGTGCCGCTGTTGACCGTTACGATAACATGAGTATAATTGCTTTCGATATCAAAAGAAAAAGTCATTGCGGCGTCTTTACAATCATTGATATGCGCCCATATAACGCTTGCGGCGTCATCCGTCGTCACCTGAGTAACGCTGCTTCCGCAGGCGCAGAAACACAACGTCAGCACCGACGCCGTTATAAGCGAAATAAGTTTCTTCATAAATCTCCTCCGTAAAAACAAACACCAGTACTTTTATAAGAAACATAATATAATCATTTTACTACATATTATTATTTTCTTCAATAGTAATTTTTTTATAAATAGTAAATTTTTCTGCCTTAACAATAGAAAAATTTATCAGGATATGATACAATATATTTTGCCATACACATATTTTTCAAGGAGTTTTTAATTATGTACGAGAAAAATGCGGTACATCCGTTTCCGCCCGTCTTTGACGGCGACTGCGAGATACTCATTCTCGGAAGTTTCCCGTCGGTAAAGTCAAGAGAGGAAGGCTTTTTCTACGGTCATCCTCAAAACCGCTTCTGGCGGGTGACTGCGGCGGTCTTATGCGAGGACGTTCCTTCGTCACCGGAGGAGAAAAAAGCTTTTCTTCTGCGTAATCACATATCACTTTGGGACGTCGTAGCGGTATGCAGGATAGAAGGCTCTGCCGACAGCACGATAAAAAACGCTGTCCCGAACGATATCGTGCCGCTTATCAAAAACTCAAAAATAAGCAAGATATTCACGAACGGTCAAAAAGCTCATGCGCTCTACAAAAAGTACATTCAGCCGAAAACGGGGATCGACGCCGTTGCGCTTCCCTCCACCAGTCCCGCCAACGCCTCATGGAGCACGGAAAAACTCATATCAGCTTGGAAAGCAATAAATACAAAGGAGATATCAATATGACACACAGAGAAAAAGCTCTTGAATATTTTCATCAAGGTTACAACTGCGCGCAGTCTGTCTTCGCCGCGTTCTGCGACGTGACCGGCTACAAAGAAGACGACGCTCTGCGTCTTGCCTCGTCTTTCGGCGCGGGCATGGGCAGAATGAGAGAAGTATGCGGTTCATGCTCCGCCATGTTTATGGTCGCAGGCATCGTCCGCGGTTACACGGACACCTCATCAAGCGAGCCTAAAAAAGCTCATTATGAACTCATACAATCTCTCGCCGCCAAATTCCGCGAAAAGCACGGAACTATCATCTGCCGCGAACTTTTACAAAGTCTGAAGCCCGACACGTCCCCGACGCCGTCGGAGCGAACGAAAGAATACTATAAGATACGTCCGTGCGCTGTCTTTGTGGCAGACGCGGCAGATATACTTGACGAAATGCTGAGCGAAGGAAAATAAAAGCCCGCTCGGCTTTTGCCGACGCTCTTCTCAGGAGAACATTCCCGAAGAAAGATATCGCTCTCCCGTATCCGGGAAGAAAACTACTATATTTTTGCCTGCGTTCTCACTGCGCTTTGCAAGCTCTGCGGCGGCGTGGAGCGCGGCTCCGGAAGAAATTCCCGCAAGTATACCGTCGGACGCGGCAACGGCTCTGCCTGCGGCGTAAGCCTGTTCGCCCGTTACGGTGATTATCTCGTCATATATCTCTTTATTGAGCGCGCCGGGAACGAAGTTTGCGCCGATACCTTGTATCTTATGAGCGCCGGCTCTGCCCTCTGAGAGAAGCGGAGATTCCGCCGGCTCCACAGCAACTATCTTTATTTTCGGATTCTTGCTTTTAAGGTATTCGCCCGTTCCGGTTATCGTGCCGCCGGTTCCTACGCCTGCGACGAAGATATCTACCTTGCCGTCGGTGTCGTTCCATATTTCAGGACCGGTCGTCTTTCTGTGGGCGGCGGGATTTGCGGGATTCTCGAACTGCGACGGAACGAATGCGCCCGGTATTGTGCGCGCAAGTTCCGCGGCTTTTTCAACGGAGCCCTGCATACCCTTTGCGCCGTCGGTGAGAACAAGCTCCGCACCAAAGGCTTTCATCAACATTCGGCGCTCTGCGGACATAGTTTCCGGCATTGCGATAATAACCTTATACCCTTTTGCCGCCGCTATCGCCGCAAGACCTATTCCCATATTGCCCGAAGTCGGCTCGATTATCGTAGCTCCCGGACGGAGCTTGCCGCTTTTTTCGGCTTCTTCTATCATCTCTCGTGCCGCTCTGTCCTTGGCTGAGCCTGTGGGATTGAAAAATTCCAGCTTTGCAAGTATTTTTGCGGACATTCCCTTGCCGTATCCGCTCAGCTCCACCAGCGGCGTGCCGCCTATCGTTTCTTCTATCGAACTATATATTTTCATAATGATACCTCTGATCTTTTGATCTTTTGATCTTTCAATTTTTGAGTCTGTTTCCGCAGGAAGCACAAAATGCGTCTTCCGGCTCCGTTTTAGCTCCGCAGTAAGGGCAAAAACGTTTTTCTTTGTATTCGCCCCCCGATTCTTCACCGCGTTTTTCGGAGTCGGTGTGATATTTTTCAAACGGGTCCGGCTCCTCGTTCGCATCGGTGATGTCATATGAGGAGTATCGGTTCTTTCCCGTCGCGTTCTTGAAATTATAGACAGTCTGTACGATCGCAATACCGGTCCAGATAACGCCGAAAAGCGCGAAAAAAATATTTGACTGCGCTGCCAATACCGTCCAGAGAACGCCGAAGCATATCATAAATATCCCTGCGACGCCGCCCATCATTGACGGTCCTCTGCCTGGTTTAATACTTTTCATGTGCAACACTCCTTTGACTTTTTATCTTTATTATTTTTTATCTTTATTATATAGTTTTTATCTTTTTTTATATAGTTATTTTATATTAGTTATTTTATATCACAAAAAAGCAAATATGTCAACATTGCCCCTTAAAAGCACCCTATCTAAAACAAATTCGGCGGATTTTTACCTTTATACATAATATTCTTGTTGATTTTTGCTCGTTTTTTGTGTATCATAAATATTGTAAGAATTATATATCGAGAGGACGAAAAAAAGATGAATATACGCGAAATACAGGATCGGATCATAAAATTAAAAAAAGAAAATGACATATGTATCTTGGCTCACAGTTATGTAGGCAAGGACATTCGTGAGGTAGCGGACTACACCGGCGACTCTTACAAACTCAGCGTGCTGGCAAAAGAAGTGACGCAGAAGACCGTTCTAATGTGCGGCGTAAGATTCATGGCGGAAACGGTCAAGATACTTTCTCCCGAAAAACGTGTGCTTCTTTCCAACGGCTCTGCCGGCTGTCCCATGGCTGAACAGATGAGCAAAGACTTTATCGAAAGCGTCAAAAAAGAATATCCCGACTATACAGTTGTCGCTTACGTCAACACGACGGCTCTCCTCAAAACGGTATGCGACGTCTGCGTAACATCTTCCAGCGCCGTAAAAATTGTTAAAAACATCGAAAACAAAAACATCATTTTCATTCCGGACTGCAACCTCGGCGCATACGTTGCGGAGAAATGTCCCGAAAAAAACATCAAGCTTTTAAACGGCGGCTGCCCCATTCACGCAAATATTCCATATGCCGACGTACAAGCCATGAAAAAAGCTCACCCCGAAGCAAAGCTTCTCGTTCACCCCGAATGTCTGCCCGCAGTGAGCGCCGCTGCAGACTATGTAGGCTCTACCGCAGGCATACTCGATTATGCGAGAAAGAGCGACGCCAAAGAGTTTATCATCGGAACCGAAATAAGCATTGCCGAACAGCTCGCTTATGAGTTCCCGGACAAGCACTTCTATCCTCTTTCTTCAAAGCTCATCTGCCCCGATATGAAGGCGACGACTCTTATCGACGTTTATAATGCGGTGCGCGGCTTGGGCGGTGAGGAGATAATACTCGACGACGAAGTTATAAGAAAAGCCCGCGTCTGCATAGACGAAATGATTCGTCTCGGCGGCTGATAAGGCCTATAGTTAAAAATTAAATAAAATACAAACAAAAAACTCATGGTAATAATGCCATGAGTTTTTTAATTATATGTTTTTTAGTCCGCGTCACATTTCTTTTACGCGCATATCCACATTGTGTCGGAAATTTATGAGTTTGCGGGAATATTCAGCGTCCATATAAGAACTGGTGATAATAAAATCCGCCGTTGAACGATTGTTTGCTATCGGGATATCGTAAACCTGCGCTATTCTGAGCAGAGCTTTAACGTCCGGATCATGCGGCTGGGCTTCGAGAGGATCTGAAAAAAAGATAACAAGGTCTATCTTCCCGTCCACTATTCTGGCACCTATCTGCTGGTCGCCGCCGAGAGGACCGCTATTGAATCCGCGCACCGGAAGTCCCGTTTTATCGGAAACGATTTTTGCCGTCGTTCCCGTTCCGCACAGAAAATGATGTTCCAAAATCTTTTTGTTTTTAAGACACCACTCAACGATATCTTTTTTCTTGTTATCGTGGGCGATAAGGGCTATGCTCTTTTGAGTCGGAAGCACACATTCAACATATTCGTTTTCAAACATAAAAAAATCCTCCGTTATTTTCAGGAAACCCAATTTTTTTCATTTTATCACAACAAAATTGCGTTTTCAATATCATCAATATAAATTATATGTAAATCCATTGAAAAAAAGACATGTCCCCATCAAATTTTTTACGCATTACAAGATTTTTTCGGGCATTATCAAAAAGGCGCGCCCGCAGCACGCCTTTTCTTGTTTTGTTTTTATTTTTTGCCCAAAGACACTTCGACAACAAGAGTTTCTCCCTCTTTTGCGGGAATAACGTTATTTTCACTGTCTATCTTTTCGCCGTTTACTTTAACGGAAAGCACATCGCTGCCCTGCCCGTCGCAAGAAAAACGCACATCGTATACACAGCCGCGGAAAATCTTCTTTATAGAGCAGTTTTTCCACGAAAGAGGCAGACATGGATCTATTCTCAGTCCCTCCATCTCGGCGTGCATACCGAAAACATATTCTATCATGGATTTGAGCATCCATGAGCTTGAAGCCGTTCTCCAGCTCTGCCCGGGTGTGCCTGCTCGGTATCCCGTCTCGGGTGCGAAATATGAATTGAACATGGCGTAAGGTTCGCCGCACGTCTCTCCGTATTCATGGTTTCCGGGAAGCATCTTCTTAATGCCCTCCTCTACTCTGTCGGGTCTGCGGAGAATGGAATCTACCGCAAGCTTCCATGCGGAGGGGTGCAGATATATACCGCCGTTGTCCTGAACACCGGGCTCTTTCTCAGCCATGGAGCCGATATAATCATACTGATGAGAGTATGCCGGATATGCAAGGCGTATGCCTATGGGAGTTTCAAGAATCTCCTCCGCTCTGTCCATAGCCTGCGCCGCGTTTTCAAGTCCCGCAAAAACAGACCACAGCTGAGATATGAGGAATATCTGTCCTTCCTCGCAGTCATGCGCGCCCATGATTATATCATCATCGGTGCGGGCATAGATATAGTATCCCGCTTCTTTGTCTCTGCCGTGTTCCTCTATGCGCTCAGCCATTATTTTGCCGCGCTCCTCGGAAAGTTTTACATCGTCCTCCTTGCCGAGCATCTTTGCAAGTTCGCGGAAGCGCTTATTCGCATAGCACCATGCTATGGAAAGCCATACGGAAACGCCTTTTCCTTTAAGTCCGGCGTAGTTTACGCAGTCATTCCAGTCTCCTCCCCAGATTTTTACCAGTCCGTAAAGTCCTTGGAAGTTGAAAAGAAAATCGACGCTGCGGCGTATATGCTCATATACCGTCGCAGTCGTTCCGTTATTGAACGGAACTTCCTCAAGAAGAAGCTCTTTTTTGCCGAGTTCCTTTATGATGGTTGCAACGGCGGAGGCAAGCCAAACCGTGTTATCCGCAAAATTTCTGTCTTTTATAGAACCGTCTATAAACGTGCGCGGAGCATAACCCGTGTCATACTGGAAAGAAAGTATGCGTTTTATTCTCTCCCATGCAAGCGAAGGATTTACCGCGGCAAAACATTCCGTATCGCTTGTCAGGTCGCGGTACCCGTTATGACGCACACGCGCCCAGCGGCTGCCCATGTCGGCGGCATATTTGAGCCAGCCGTTTACAAGATGATCAAGGTCCTCCATCGGCGTTTTTATCTCAACTCCGGAGAGTTCTTTTTCATATTTGGCTTTCATAGCGGCAAAAGCGCCTTCTGCAAACTCCGAGGTAGGTCTTATAAACTCATCCATGGATAGCGCGGCGCCGACAACATAATGGACAGTCTTCTTCTCTCCCGGAGCAAGCACTATCTTGTTTTCAAGCGCATAGCAGAGTTTTTCGGAGTTGCAGTCGGAATTTCTGCAGCCGAGCATTTTCGTTATTGCGGCAGGGTGCTGATCGTCACTGTAAGGACCTATGAATGCATTGCGGCGGGAATCGTAACCGTCTGCCTCCTCGGACGCGGACATATATCCCCAGATATCGCGGTTGCGGTCCGATTCGAACGCGCCGTAAACATGGCCGTACACCGCGTTCTTATCCTTTAAAAAGCCGCCTTTGCCCAAGCTGTAGCACTGCGGTCTGTAAACTCCGTCTATTTCGGTTTTCGCATATGCTATGACGGAAAGCTCGCGCGTCTGCGCTGATGTGTTTTCTGCCGTAACGCTCCATATCTCGCATTTGCCCTCGTTGGGAACAAAAATGCGGACTGAGGACCTTATGCCGTCATAAGAAAGAGACACCGTACTTGCGCCGTTTTCGTGAGCGCACGCATAATCCGTATAGCCGTAGTCAATCGGCAGACCGAAAAGGCTCCAAGCCTTATCGGCTGTTTTGAGAAATACATTTCTTCCCGAGACGAGAAATATTCTTCTTCCCATGCTGTCCTGCGCCAGACCTTCGCCCGCGCCGACCTGAGAAGCAAACGCAACATAATCGTTGTTGAAAAAGTAGTTGTACCAGTGTCTGGGAGTTTCAACGTCCGTTACCACGAACGTTTCGCCGTTTTTTTCAAAATGGCCGTAGCTCTTCTTTTTGGAGATTTCTACCATGGATATTATTCCTTTTTCATAATAAAAATATTAGTTCCACCAAGGCAAATAAAGAGCAGGGTCCACTGTATGGTACACGCCGAGAGACGGATAATATTTCCTTATCTCAAAGTGCAGGTGCGTGCCGGCGTAAGGACCGCCGGAGCTGCTGTTCACTCGTCCGGTATTGCCCGAGTAGCCTATTACCTGACCTTTTTCCACCGTGTCTCCAATTGAAACCGTACGGGAGCTTAAATGCGCGTAATACGTTCTGTACCCGTCGTGCTGTATAACAACATATGTGCCGTATGTCCACAAAATATTGTCCTTTGAAAAATATCCCTCGTCATATGCGGCGATGACCGTGCCGCTCATGGAAGCGACGATTGGATCTCCGTAGTACACGCCGAAATCAATCGCGCTGTGTCCGGAGCCGAAATCCTGCGTTACGGAATAGTCCACGCCCCCGTGAGCCGCGTCTATAAACGGCATTCCGAACGTAGTATCCGTTACTTTTTCCGGCTCTTTCGTGCCGACGAGCACGACCTCGTCGACGCGCTCGCTTATGCTTTCCGAAATAAGTTCTCTCGATGTAAGCTCTCCGCGAGTGTATGTATAGAGATAAGTTCTCGTAGCGACGGCATTTTTGCCCTCTGTCTTTATTTTGGTCGTACCTATTTCCATGGTATCACATTCTTCGTAAATTGTCGAGTATTTTTCAGCAATTTCCTCTACTGTTTTTTCTTCCGTAGTGACGCTCGGCTTCGTTCCGCGCACTATCACGCGGTTTTGGGAAAAATACTGAGTCTCTCTCTGCTTTTTTGTGGAATCCAGCACTCCGTCTATGTAAGTGGAATATATTGTCACCTTTACTCTGCCTTCCACGCCCTCTTTCCTCACAAAGCTTTCATCGTCGTACATATCGGGATCGTTTACATATATCGTTTGGAAAGGTATCGTTTCAAAAAGAATACTCGTGCGTACCTCGACGACGGGAGCGACATCGGAGCCTGTGTCCGTGTCTGTGTCCGTATCCGTACCCGTATCCGTGTCCGTATCGGAGTTATTGTCTGAACCCGTATCTATATCTGAATCTGAACCCGTATCTGAATCCGAGTCGATGTCATTTCCCATGTCTGTATTCTCGCCTGTGTCTGTATCTGTATCGGATTCGTCTTCGGGCGGCACCACCTCATTCGAATCATCAGGCAATTCCGAAGGCAAAGTCTGCTCCGGCGCTTTTTCCGTAAAATCGAACGGAGGCTCTTGTATAGACTGCGTCCATGACGTGATGACGTCCTCCGTGCCTGAGGACAATGTGTTCATAGGATGTGCGCTGCCTGAACAGGAGGTCAGCGTAAAAACGAACGAGGCAGCAGCGGCTGCTGCGACGACACGTTTTTCCGTTTCACGGAATCTTTTCGCCCCATCTTTATTTTTTGCGATGTTGTTTTTGTTGTTCTTGTTCATAAAAAGTTTTCCCTTTCGGTAAATATTCGCAAGGCAAATAATACTTGCCTTTCATAAATTTATTATACTGTTCCATATCCTACCTAATCAATAGGAGATGAATGGAACAAAAACCATATAAAGAGAATTTTAGCATAATATTCTTTTTATTTTTAAGGTACCTAAAGATTTTTGTTGACTATATTCAACCTAAGTGATATAATCTTTTTGGAATACAAGAAAACATTGCCGGAGGTATTTTTTATGGGACCTATGATGGGACCTGCGCCGGACATGCGTCCGCACAGCGAAAAACCGAAAAATATACGCGAAGTTCCCTCATTTCTGTTTAATTTTATAGGGAAATTTTTTTCAAGACTTTTCTACATATTCAAACTTGTCTGGGAAACACGTCCGTGGATACTTTTCCTGCTTCTTTTCATTGCGGTAATAAAGGGCTTTCTGCCTGCCGTGAGATCCATAGTCGCGGCAAATATCTTAAATGAGCTTGCCGCAGCCGCCGTATCGCTGGGAAAAGAAGAAGCGATTTCTTTCGACAGCACTCTGAAGCTGTTAATAGTGTATTTCTCTCTTATTTTCATATCTAACATCGTTTCCACCGTGGAATCCCTTATTACAAGAATTTCCGGCGAACTTGTAGTAAATCATGTAAATACAAAAATAATGAAGAAGGCGAAAGCCGTCGATATCGCAAGTTTCGACCGTCCCGAATTTTACGAAAAGCTGGAAAACGCCTCTCGCGAGGCAGGAAACCGCCCCATTCAGATACTCCGTTCGACTTTCTCTATCATGAGCACCCTTATAAGCATGGTCTCATATATCGTGATATTGTGGGCGGTAAGTCCTTTTGCGCCGCTGATAATAATTCTGCTTTCCATGCCCAGCGCCATAATCAGCTTTGCATACAGAAAAAAGAACTTCAACTATATACGCCGTAATTCCAAATCGCGCCGTGAACTCTCATACTATTCCGGCCTTACCACAAACAAGGACATGGCAAAAGAGCTTCGGATATTCGGCCTTTACGACAACTTTCTGGATCGTTACAAAGACATTTTCAAAAAATACTTTAAAGGCCTTAAAAATCTTTTCGTAAAAGAAGGCGTGCTGAACATGGTAATCTCCGTCATTTCCTCAGCCGTGAACTGCGCCCTGTTTCTTTACATCGCCCACGGCGTTTTCGAAGGCAGAATGCAGGTCGGCGATTACTCGCTCTATACGGGAGCGCTCAACTCGATTTCAACGGGCATGAACTCTTTTGTCGCAACAATGGCGACCATCTACGAAGGCACGCTGTTTATAGACAACCTTATAACTTTTATGGACGAAAAACAGACAATAGTTCCTCTGCTCTCCCAGCCGCGCAAAGTTACACGCCATATCGGCCACAAAATAGAGCTTTGCAACGTTTCTTTCAGGTATCCGGGAACAGACCGCTTCGTTATAAAAAATTTCTCCGCAACGCTTGAACCGGGAAGCACGGTCGTGCTTGTCGGTCTTAACGGCGCGGGAAAAACAACGCTGATAAAGTTGATTACAAGACTTTATGACCCTACCGAAGGAAAAATCCTTCTTGACGGACACGATATAAGAGAATATGACCTGAAAGAACTCTATTCCCTTTTCGGCATCATCTTTCAGGATTTCGGAAAATACGCGGTAAGCGTTCGTGAAAACATCTCTTTTTCACGCATAAATGATACCGTTGACGAAACCGAAATAATTTCCGCAGCACAAAAGAGCGCGTCCGAACAGTTTATAGAAAAACTTCCGAACAAGTACGATACAAACCTGACAAGAGTCTTTGAAAAAGACGGCATTGAACTTTCCATAGGTCAATGGCAGAAACTCTCAATCGCACGCGCTTTTTACAGCGACGCCGATATCCTTATACTCGACGAGCCGACAGCAAGCCTTGACGCAATAGCGGAACAGGAGATATACAACCAATTCGATTCCCTACGCAAGGATAAGACTACTATTTTTGTATCTCACAGGCTTTCGAGCGCAACTGTCGCGGACAAAATACTCGTCATCGACGGCGGCGTGCTCTCGGAGCAGGGCTCTCATGCAGAGCTTATGAAAAAACACGGAACATATTATGAGCTGTTCACGACTCAGGCAAAGCGCTACACTGAAATACCGCCTGAAAATGCTCCTTGCGAAAAAGACCGCCCCGTTAAAGATGTTCCGCACGATGAACAATATAATCAAGATATTTTTTGCAAATAATATAAGCACGGCAAAGTTTTTTGCACTTTGCCGTGCCTTTTTTTGAGCAAAAACTTGCGTAGTGGATAAATGCTCATGCAAACAATAATTTTTGAAAATTTTGAATTTTGTATTAAATTTTATATAAAATTATTGACAAATTATATAACGTGAGTTACAATATCAACATAGAATAAGCAGAGGTGTAAAAGTTATGAAAAAAAGCGTTTACTCTGTCGTACTCTCCGACGACGTCATCGCGGAAATAGACAGACTCGCATATATCAAAAATACAAATCGGTCAAACATGATAAACCAAATACTTGCGGAATATGTTTCGCTCACAACGCCCGAAAAGCGTATAAACGATATCTTCAGCGAACTTACTTCTCTGCTCTGTTCAGGTGAAACTTTCAGAGAACTTGCTCCACCCACGCCCTCGGTAATGTCGCTGAGGTCCGCGCTTTCCTATAAATACAATCCCACGGTCAAATACGCAGTTGAACTTTACCGCGAGCCGAACGGCGCGCAGGGCGAAATACGAGTTTCCACAAGAACGCAAAATTCCGCTCTTATTCTGGAACTGCTCCGTTTTTACAACATATGGGCGGGACTGGAGGCTCATTACGGCTTCTGCGGTCAGAATACATTCGAGGACGGAGTTTTCCGCCGTCCCATTATACTCCGCGAAAGTCCGCTGAAAAACTCAAGATCAAAGACCTCACTTTCCGCAGGAGAAATGATAGCCGAATACATCTCGCTTTTCGACAGCGCCATGAAAACTTATTTCGGCGGCGAGGAAAACGCCTCCGACAAAATAGAAAAGATGTATTACGACTATCTTGCGGCAAACGCAGAGATAATCTAGCGCACATGCCGAGACGTTATTTCAAAGCTTTTGCTTTCTTTCGCAAATACGATAATTCACTATTGTTAAGGAGATGAGATATATGAATACGGAAAAACTTACGCAAAAATCGCTTGAAGCGCTCAGAAGCGCACAAAATATCGCCGTTGAAAACGGCAACAATTCGGTCGAAGAAGAACATCTTCTCTTGTCTCTCGTTTCTCAGCAGGGCGGACTGGTAGGCGAGATATTCAAAAGCATAGGCGCCTCGCCGGAGAATACGGCAAGCGCGCTTGACGCCGCCGTTTCAAAATTCCCGAAAGTCAGCGGCGGCGGATACGACCCAAGCCGCATATACATTTCCGGCACGCTGGACAAAGCGCTTACCGAAGCCGAAAAACAGGCGGAAAAGATGAAGGACGACTACATCTCCGTAGAACATCTGCTTCTCGGAATCATGGAACGTCCCTCCGACGGCATTAAAAATATACTTGATTCTCAAAACATCACGCTTGCAAAAGTGCTTGACGCGCTCAAAAAAATACGCGGCAACCAAAAGGTGCAAAGCGACAACCCGGAGGACACATATAATGTCCTCAAAAAATACGGCACAGACCTTGTGGAGCGCGCCAGAGAGCGCAAACTCGATCCCGTTATCGGCAGAGACGAGGAGATACGAAACGTAATACGTATACTCTCGCGCAAAACAAAAAACAATCCCTGCCTTATAGGCGAGCCGGGTGTCGGCAAGACGGCTATCGCGGAAGGTCTTGCGCTTAGAATAGTGAGCGGCGATGTTCCCGACAACCTCAAAGACCGCTCCATATTCTCTCTCGACCTCGGCGCGCTCATCGCGGGTGCAAAATTCCGAGGCGAATTTGAGGAAAGACTCAAAGCCGTGCTGAATGAGGTAAAATCCTCCGACGGCAAGATAATCCTCTTTATAGACGAGCTTCACACAATCGTCGGCGCCGGCAAAACGGACGGCGCGCTCGACGCCGGAAATATACTCAAACCCATGCTTGCACGCGGCGAACTTCATTGTATAGGCGCGACAACGCTCAACGAATACCGCCAGTATATCGAAAAAGACGCGGCGCTCGAACGCCGTTTCCAACCCGTAATGGTAGAAGAACCGAAGGTGGAGGACACCATAGCCATTCTGCGCGGACTTAAAGAAAGATATGAAGTCTACCACGGCGTAAAGATAACGGATAACGCTATCATCGCCGCCGCAAATCTTTCCAACAGATATATACAGGACAGATTTCTTCCCGACAAAGCCATTGACCTTATCGACGAAGCCTGCGCTCTTATCAAAACGGAAATGGACTCCATGCCGACGGAAATGGACGAAATATCCCACAGAATAATGCAGCTTGAAATAGAAGAACAAGCCCTCTCCAAAGAAACGGATAAGCTTGCAATGGAACATCTTGCCGAGATAAAAGAAGAACTTGCCAAACTCCGCGAACAGTTCAATGAAATGAAAGCAAGATGGGAAAACGAGAAGAAAGACATAGAAAAAGTTCAACAAATCCGCTCCAAAATAGAGGAAGTAAACAACAGGATAGAAAAAGCACAGAACGAATACGATCTGGCAAAAGCCGCCGAACTGAAATACGGCAAGCTGCCCGAACTTCAAAAAGAACTCGACGAGGCGGAAAAGAAGAACGAAAACGCAGGCAATACGCTCCTGCGCGACAGAGTAACTGACGACGAGATAGCAAAAATAGTTTCTCGCTGGA
Source organism: uncultured Eubacteriales bacterium (assembly GCA_949299535.1). GTDB lineage: Bacteria > Bacillota > Clostridia > Oscillospirales > CAG-272 > UMGS731. Next base: position 43,567 of record CASGAQ010000007.1, read on the forward strand.
CGGGAATCCCCGTTTCCAAGCTCGTAGAAAGCGAACGCAGCAAACTTTTGTCTCTTGATTCAGTACTCCACGAAAGAGTTATCGGTCAGGACGAAGCAGTAAGAAAAGTAAGCGACGCCATTCTCCGTTCGCGCGCGGGCATTAAAGATCCCCGCCGCCCGGTAGGCTCTTTCCTCTTTCTCGGTCCCACGGGCGTCGGCAAAACGGAACTTGCAAAAGCACTCACACAAGCCCTGTTCGACGACGAAAAAAGCCTTATACGCATAGACATGAGCGAATATATGGAGAAATATTCCGTCTCCCGTCTTATCGGAGCGCCTCCCGGATATGTGGGATACGATGAAGGCGGTCAGCTTACGGAAGCGGTGCGCCGCAAGCCCTACTCCGTCGTACTTTTCGACGAAGTGGAAAAAGCTCATCCCGATGTTTTCAACGTGCTTCTTCAGGTGCTTGACGACGGCAGGATAACGGACAGTCACGGCAAGACGGTGGATTTCAAAAACACGATAATAATTCTTACCTCGAACCTCGGCTCCGATATCATTCTCGACGGCATAACGCCGGAAGGCGACATCAGCGCACAGGCACGCGAGCGCGTAAACGAACTGCTCAAACGCAGTTTCCGTCCGGAATTTCTCAACAGACTTGACGAAATAATCTTCTACCGTCCGCTCACCAAGGACAATATACGCGGTATCGTTTCGCTCAAGATACAGGAGATCGCCGCTCGCCTTGAAGAACACCGCGTAAAAATAGACGTTCGTCCCGCCGCTGTCGACGAGATAATCGAAAGATCTTACGATCCCGTTTACGGCGCTCGCCCGATAAAGAGATTTATCCAATCCAACATCGAAACGCTCATCGCGCGCAAGATGATAGAGTGCGATATCGCACCGGACACGACCGTGACGATAGATTTTGAAAACGGAGAGTTTACGGCTTCGCTTTCATGAAATATTTTATATAAGTAAAGCAACTAAAGAAAAAACAGAGACGAACGCCGTCTCTGTTTTTATTTTGCGCCGCACTTTTATGCGTTTTCTTTTATTTTAAGAGTTTGGAGATATTTTTTTCTTTCGTCAACGATACGCCGGCTCTCGCAGGCTTTCTGTATCGTTTTGTTATGCACCCACGGCGACAGGATATGCTTTTCGATATAAGGCAGCGTTTCGTCGTAATGCTTGGCAAGCTCAGTGGCAAAGTACCATGCCGCCATCATGTTTATGTAATATTCCTCACTCTTGACGCCTGCCACCATGTCAAGGTATTCCGGTGAAAAACGTTCATCTGAAAACCGGCGCATGAGTGAGCCTATCCCGTAACGCACCGTATATGTCTTATCCGAATTGATCCATTCCTTTATTTTCAAAAGGAGCGCTTCCGTATCCTTTTCCAAAGCTTTTACGGTCATTCCGTCGCACGTCGCCCAGTTGTCTACATACGGCAAAAAGCGTTCCACCTCAGAAAGCGCCCTGCCGGGAGCTTTTATCTTGTCGATAAGAAATGCATGAAGGTTATTTTCCTCGTAATATCTGTGAGGCAAAACGCTCATAAACTCCTCGGCAAGAGGTGTGCCCGATATCTCTGCGGCATACTTGCGAAGTGCAGGCGTGCGTACTCCTATCACCGTCTGAGGCGGAACAGTCGGCATGAGCGAAGCGGCAAATACACGGTATTTTTCATCTCTCAGTTCAAACAGCCGTCCTTCTATTATTTTTTCACATTCAGTCATATATTCCTCCCAAAAGACGCTTTCCAAATCATATTACAATTACTCGGAAAAACAGCGGCAACATGACGTTTCGCCTGCTGCCGCTATCTCTGACATATCCGATTTCTCCCTCGATTTTATAAGCCGAAAGCTTTACGGAAATATTCGGTTTTTAACAGTGTATCAGTCTACGCCCCATTTGTCGATAGACTCGCCTGCAATAACTTTTGCAGTATCGTTAATGAGCTTTTCAACGGAAGCTCTGCGGATATAGGAACCGAACAGCTCGTCCGACTCGACTCTGTCCTCGGAAATAAGAGTTCTGGAACCGTCTGCCTCGATACGATACGTTCTCTCGACCGAGTTGGGCACAACGAGCATATATGTCTGGTTGATGACCTTTGTGACCGTTCCGTCAGCACCTACTACCTCGTCATACAGATCATAAAAATCATATTCGTAAGTCGTGACCTTATATTCCGCCGTGGCGTTGCTTATATTGAGATAAACGGGAACGAGCATATTATCGTCCGTATAATTGTAATTTCTGGGTTTGTACTCGCCGTCCGCCGTATCCTCAGCCTTGACAAAATATTTGCCCGATTCTTCATCGTAATAAGCCTTGTCAAACGCTACTTTCGTGTCTCCGATATAGCCTTCAAGGTTGGAAACAAGCACGTTTCCGCCTGCATACATTACGGTTATATAAGAACCGTCCTCTACCACTCTTGTGTTGCCGTCATATTTATAATACTGAGCGCTTCTGTCGCGCATGATGACCTGCGCGTCAAGATGGTATACCGGGTTAATACTTTCGTCTATCTTCACAACTTCTTCGTTCGTATCTATCATACGGGTGATGAGAACATAGTACAGATCGCGGAAGTTTTCAAAAGTGCCGTAATAGTTCGTCTCGTATTTTGTGCGTTCGTACTCAACGTCAAATACAAGAGCGTTGCCGTCTTTATCTTTGATGATATTCTCACCCGCCGCGTCGGTAACGTCTACATGATAATTGTATGAGTTGCCCTTGAGCGTGAAGCGAACGTCTGTCTTTCCGTCTGCAGAGAGGATTGAGAAATAATCGAGCGAGCCTATTGCTTCAAAGAAGAGCCTTGCGCTTGTAAAGCTGCTTGCGGACCATGAAACGAAATCTATCGTTTCCGCAGATATCATGGCTATTGCATCTTGGGACGGAGAATATGCATAGTAGCACTCCGTTCCGTCGGCAAGAAGCTGCTTTTCGCTGATATAAAGAGTATTTTCATAATCGTTGGAATCGTCGTCAAGACACTTGTAGGTGAGTTTGATATGATTTTTATCAGTACCCGCCTCAAGTCTTTCCTTATCGAGGTCAAGACCGTATTTTTCATAGACCTCAGTGTCGTATATCTCATCGCCGATAGCCATTACAGACGTCGCTTCGATGTATGAAAGGGCGGACAGCACGGTTCTTTCAAACTCGTCGTCATTGAGTACATATCCGCGCGGATATTCCATTTTAAATGCGGAACCGGTGGAAGTTTCCGTATTCTCGTTTGCAACTATCTGCACAATGAGCTTGCGTTCGTTTTCCACATACCGTTGTATCTCAAAATTTGAAAGGTATGAAACGCCGTTTCCGCAGTATTTGCCTACAATAGGCGAGACAAGACCGGTTTTGCCGTACATGAGCGAATACGAGCTTGAAGAATCCATTACATAAACGATATGATATTCCGATGTTGTGCCGTCTTCGTTTTCAACGACGTTTCTTCTGCCCTCAACATATGCATAGTAACCCGCGCCTGTGGGAAGCACGTCGCCGATGAATATGCGGTAGGTCGAACCGTCCGAAAGCGTCACTCTGAACCATGCGGGGTCGGAAGCTTCGTCAAGACCGTATTTTGCAAGGTCTTCTTCTGTCGCATACTCGTCTGCGCGGTAGCTTTTGCTGTCGGCGGCAATAGCCATCGGCTTTCCGGTAGCGACGACTATTCCGGCGACGGAAATTTCGTCGAGAGTGACATTCTCGCCGCCCTCAAGAGTATAGCTCTTGGAAAGACCGTTGACTTTTCCGTTGAGCACATAAATGCCGTTGTCGTTTTTTACTTCCATTTTGTCGATATCGGAGCGCTCATAAGGTCCTATCATATAGAGGGTTTCACTTGCCGCGTCATAATGCTCGCCGTCGTAAGTATACGAAACTCCGACGGCTTCTCTTACGAGAAGCGGATATACCAGAAAATAGAACAGCGCGAAAAGCGCCGCGAGAACAAGTCCCGCTATGATGAAAATATACTGACGCTGAAGCGTAGTTTTTCCGGCTTTGGCAGCTTCGCCTCCGGAGAGGTTCTCGCCTGCCGCCGCCTTACGTATCTTTTTTTTCATGAATGGCGTCTCCTTATCCAAATTACAGTTCCTGCCACGATAAAGGCAGCCGGGATTGCGACAACGCAGGCTATCGTCCATGCGTTAGTCTGTGCGTTCGTAACGGACAGGGTATTGTCGTCAAACGTCTTATACTTGATATCGTCGAATGTTACCGTACCGCTCCACATAAGTCCCAAAGAATAATAAACAAGCATTTTGTTGTAGTTTGAATTATCATATTCGGAATTTATAAAGTCGGAAGAACCTATGCACATTACATAGTGCGTCGTGTTTGAAGGCTCGTTGATATCGCCCTCGATAAGCGTGATGGAAGCAAGACCGACTTCGGCATTTTCCGGAACTTCGCCGGATACCTTCGCAGATGAATAAGGTGCAAGAAGGACTTCGCTCGTCGCTCTGCCGTTCAGAGGCGTTATTATCTTGGAATCGTCATAAACGTATATAGCGCGTGGAGATGTGAATATAACCGGGGCGCTGCTTGAAGTGGAATTGCCTATCGCGCCTTCGAGAAGCTGTGTAGAGATACTGCCCGTCGTACCTGAATAGTCGGCAAGTATCTTTATGCCGCCGGAGCTTGAAACGGAATGACTGTCATCAGTAACTATACCGCCTATGCCCACGCCCCATTCGCTCATAAGGTTGTTGAGAGAAGTAAGCGAGGAGCTTGCAGCGTCCAGAGTTATAATGACGTTGCCGTAATTCGTAGCCGCAAAATTGCGAAGCTTCTTAACCTCGTTCACGCCGCCGTCGGAGTTGTCAACATAAAGGTCGGATTTGGGCAGGTTTATAAATACAATGGAGCCGTTCGTTATCGTTTCGGGGAAATTTTCGCTGAGAAGATTTATGGCTTTTACGGAAAATCCCGCGTCTTCAAAAAGAGATACCCAGTCAGAGGCTTCTTCAAGGGTAGGCTCGCCGTGTCCCTGGAGATAATAAACGACGGGAGCCGTTTCTTCCCCTATCTTGCCGGCAAGCTGTGCAAAAGCGGAAAGGAACTTCGCTTCTGCGTTATATGCGAAGACATCGCCGGTATCGGTATCTTCCATATAGAAAGTATTTACGGCGAGTTTTTTGTAGCCGAGGTCGCTTCTGGAATTGTGTTCCTTATCCGCGACTTCTATTATGACGTCAGTTATGGAGTAACTGTCCGTAGACGTCTTCTGATAATGATTTTTTACAAATTCGGGGTCTTTTGTGGAGTTTATCGCCACAAGCTCTATATGGTCGTCAAGAGCAACTATCTGTTTTATGGAGCGGTAAACATAATATGTCGCTGTATTGTAATCTCTGAAGGAGTCCTCGTCCATAAGCAGAACGATATTGAAGTAGAGGTCATTTTCCGGATCTTCGTCGAAGTTGACGTCGAGTATCTCGTCGAGATTTTTGCCGAAAGCGTCGGACAAAGTATAAACGGAAGCGCCCGTAAGGTCAAAATACCATGAGAAAGTTTGTCCCAGAGAAGCTATTACAATATTGAAAAATATCGCTGCCGCAACGATAACCGCGGTAAAAACCACAGATACGCCGCCGTATTTGAGATTGCGTTTGTTGACTTTATTTTTTTTCATCTGATTTTAGTCCTCCGTATCGTGATTATGCCCAGCGGCGCTTTTCAAGCACTCTTACGGTAAGGAAAAGGAATATGCCCGAAAGAGATATATAGTAAATGACAGCCGGCCAATCCAAGACGCCTGAAGCAAAGGAAACATAGCGTGATGTTACCGAAAGAGCAGAGAGAATGTTTCTTACAAACTCGTTGTTTATATAACTGTTAAGGTAGCTTGCGAAAACAAACGGTACAAGCATTGCCATCGTGCTGAAAGCCGCGATGAACTGATTCTCCGTAAGAGCGGAAGCAAATACGCCGACAGCAATAAATACGCCGCCTACCAAAAGCACGGCGAAAACACAGCAGAAATATATAACGGCGTTGGGGTTTCCGTAAAGAACGAGCGGTATATAATATATAAAGGAAGAGAGCAGGAACGAACCGCCGAAAACAGTGAAAGCGGCAAAATATTTCGCCATTACTATTCCCGCAAGAGAAACGGGAGCGGTGAGAAGGAGCTGTTCCGTCTTGAGTTTTATCTCCTCGCTGAGCAGTTTCATCGTAAGCAGAGGTATGATAGCTATGAATATGATTATTATCATCTGAAAATACGAACCGAAGCTGCTGCTCTCGCCCTGCTGGAGCGTGTAGGACATGAAAAACCATGCGCTGACCACCATAAAGAGCGCAATAAAAATATAGCCTATCGGCGTAGTAAAATATGAGCGCATTTCGCGCTTGTAAACAGCTGTCATTGTTTTTTATTTCCTCCTTTTTGTTCATGCTCATGTTCGGTTTCATCGACGACGGAAATAAATACGTCCTCGATATTCGCGCCGGGAAATTCCAGCAAAAGTATCGGCCACGAGTTCTTTGCCAGCATATGGAACATTGGCTTTCTTATATCCATATCATTTTTGCTTTCGATAAGGAAAGTAGCGGAACCGTCGGTATACTGCGCGCCGATATTGGCGTATAAAACGCCGTGGAGCTTCTTCAGTTCAGCAAGGACTTTGTCGCTCGGTCCGTCTATGCGGACGGAAATACGGCGGTTTCCGCGAAGCTCGCTGTCGATATTGCCTGTGAGCTGGTCGGCAACTATCTTTCCTTCGCTTATGATGAGTATGCGGTCGCATATCGTCTTCACCTCGGAGAGGATATGCGTGCTGAGTATTACCGTGTGGTCTTTGCCGAGCTCTTTTATAAGATTTCGGATATCGATTATTTGTCTTGGGTCAAGTCCGTTCGTCGGTTCGTCAAAAATGATGACCTCGGGATTGCCCACTATGGCGCCGGCAATGCCCGCGCGCTGACGGTAACCCTTGGAAAGATTTTTTATCATGCGGTTTTCCGTACCGTCGAGCTTTACGACTCTTATTATCTCGTTTATATGCTCGCGGCGGTTCAGCGTGCATTTGCGAAGGTCGTATATGAAGTTCAAATATTCCCTTACCGTCATATCGAGGTAAAGCGGCGGCTGTTCCGGAAGAAAGCCTATCTTTTTCTTTACCTCCATGGGATATTCGAGTATATCAAGTCCGTCCACCATGGCTTTGCCAGACGTCGACGAAAGATATCCGGTGAGAATGTTGAGCGTCGTGGATTTTCCGGCGCCGTTCGGTCCGAGAAATCCTACTATCTCTCCTTTTCTGACTTCAAAGCTGATGTCGTTTACCGCGTATCTGTCCCCGTATTTTTTAACAAGGTGTTCTACTTTTATCATTCCGGTAGCAGCCTCCAATTTCATTTTTCTTTATTTAATACTGATGTTTCTCTGTCACATTGAAAAAATCATATCTTCTATTATATACTCGAAAAGCTGTTTTGTCTACACTTCTTCGGGACTTTTGTGCAAATTTAAGTCATTTTTTACAAAAAGGCAATAAATCAGCCTCTCATTTGTACGCGAAATGCAAAAAAATCACAGGCTCACGCCTGCGATTTTTTTGCTTTTGTTCGGTTATTTCAACGTGTCATATTTGTATCTCGTAATTTCAAGACCGATCCGCATGGTAATAAATGAAGATGATCAGATCTATTTCGGGATCTCTGGTTAATTGTTCCAACGATCCTGCCAAGGCTTCGATATCTATATTTTCCAACTTTACAGTTATTTGTGTGTAGAACTCATGTCCGGGATGATAAGCGTTTCCGCTGCTATAATTTACATACGTAAAGTCTTTAAACTTTTCTTCCGGAACTATATAAGGAAAATAGAACGACATAAATTCTTGACCGTAATGGCGCAACATATTTATATATTTTGTCAAACATTCAACAAGCGCCGCCCTGTCGTTTATCGCACAGCGATTTTGTGCCGCTTCATATGAGGATGTGTCTAAATATACGGCAATTTTACTGTAATCAATATCCCCCAAAACAACAGGCGTTTCCGTCGTAACTATGGTTGTATCGGTGGGAACGGTTGTTTCATTATCGTTGTTATTGCAAGACGTTAAAAATAAACTTCCCATACAAATCAAACTAAAAAGTAACATAACACAAACTTTTTTAAGTTTTGATCTTTTAGTTGACATAAATACACCTTCTTTCATCGATTATCAAGAGCCAATACTTTACTTTTCTTTTTCATGATAGCATTCCTTTCTTAGAATAAAATTTATTGGGATTTAGAGATTTCATCTCGCCGATTTGATTATAACATATTTAAGCAAAAATATCAATATTTTTCCTCCGCCTTTATGGGCAAGATTTCAAAAAAGCGGAAACGCTTGTCTTGAGCGCGCCGATAAATCATTTTTGCGCCGCGACAAAACTATTGACAAAAAGACTTGTCTGTGGTAGAATGTAATACAAGATAAAATCTTTAAGACGGTACCGTGAGACCGGTAAGATTGATAGCTTGGTAATTTTATATATAACGTTATATAAAGGCTATTTTTATGTCTTGCCCGCACGGTGGCAGGGCATTTTTTATTGCCCGGAAAAGGAGGATCTGATGAAGCTTATCCTTAAAGGCGGAAACGTTTTCACAAACGGCGCTCTTTCCCCTCTCGATATCCTTATAGAAAACGGCTGCATTAAAGAAACAGCTTGCAAAATCGACGACAAAAACGCGGATATTATCGATGTTCGCGGTCTTGCCGTCTTTCCCGGTTTTTCGGATGTTCATGTGCATCTCAGAGAACCGGGTTTTTTATCGAAAGAAACGATCAAAACAGGTACGCTCGCGGCAGCGCGCGGAGGATATACCGCCGTTTGCTCCATGCCGAATCTTTCGCCGTGTCCGGACACGCTCGAACACCTGAAAGTGCAGCTTGACGCGATAGAGCGCGACGCCTGCATAAAAGTCGTTCCCTACGGCACGATAACCGAAAGAGAGTGCGGCGAAAAGCTCTCCGAAATGGAAGCTATGGCACCTTACGTCGCAGCTTTCTCCGACGACGGACGCGGAGTGCAGAACGATGAGATGATGGAGGCGGCAATGCTCAAGGCAAAAAGCCTTGGCAAGATAATAGCCGCCCACTGCGAGGACAATTCCCTGCTTCGCGGCGGATATATCCACGACGGCGAATACGCAAAAGCACACGGGCACAGAGGCATTTGCTCCGAAAGCGAATGGAAACAGGTCGAACGTGATTTGGAGCTTGTCCGCAAAACAGGCGTATCATACCATGTATGCCACATCTCGACAAAAGAAACGGTGGCGCTTATCAGACAAGCGAAAAAGGACGGTCTTGACGTAACGTGCGAAACCGGTCCGCATTATCTTACCATGACGGACGCAGACCTTATGGAACACGGCAGATTCAAAATGAATCCCCCTCTCCGTGCAGAAGAGGACAGACGTGCGCTCGTAGAAGGACTTCTCGACGGCACGATAGACATGATAGCCACAGACCACGCTCCGCACACCGCGGAAGAAAAAAGCCGTGGTCTTGAAAAAAGCCCTATGGGCGTCGTCGGACTTGAAACGGCATTTTCGGTGCTCTACACCGAGCTTGTAAAAAAAGGCGTTATGACGCTCGATATGCTCATTGAAAAAATGAGCGCCGCTCCCGCAAAGCGATTCGGTCTCGGCGGCAGCAAAATAGCGGTCGGAGAAAAAGCAAACCTTTGCGTGTTCGACCTTGATAAAGAGTACATAATAGATTCTTCGGAATTTTTATCTATGGGCAAAGCGACTCCGTTTGAAGGAAAAAAAGTTTCGGGGCGCTCAAAAATGACTATTTTTGGAGGTAAAACAGTATGGCAGGAAAAATGAACAGAAAGATAGTGCTTGAAAACGGAACCGAATTCTTCGGCTTCGGCTTCGGCGCGCAGGACGCTTCCCGCGTCTGCGAAATGGTATTCGACACTTCGATGGCGGGATATCAGGAAATAGTTTCGGATCCGTCATACGCCGGCGCCGCCGTCGTAATGACATATCCGCTCATCGGAAACTATGGTATAACGGATGAGGATTTTGAGGCGAAAACGCCCACGATAGGCGCTCTTATCGTAAGAGAATACAACGATTTCCCCTCCAACTTCAGATATACGAAAACGCTTTCCGAGTACCTTGAAGAAAATCACATTCCCGGAATATACGGCATGGACACAAGAGAGATCACTCGCTTTATACGTGACAACGGCTCTTGCAGAATAATGATAACAGACGCAGATACCCCCGCCGAGGAAGCTGTTAAGGCTATCAAAAACACTCCCGCTTCTGCCGATATATATAAAACGGTAAGTTGCCGCAAGAGATGGTATGCCCGCACGGCAAACGCAAAATACAATGTAGTCGCCATAGACTGCGGCATTAAGCTCAGCACGATACGCACGCTCGGAGACATGGGCTGCAACGTAACGGTAATGCCCGCAAATGCGTCGGTAAAAGATGTTGAAATGATGTCGCCTGACGGTATCATCATCTCTCAAGGTCCCGGCAACCCCGCAGACGCGGCAGAAGTTGCCGAGCTCATACGCGCGCTCCGCGGAAAATATCCGATATTCGGTATCGGTCTTGGTCATCAGCTTATTGCTCTTGCTTGCGGCGCAACGACGTCTAAAATGAAGTTCGGTCACCACGGCTGCAATCATCCCGTAAAAGACCTTACAACGGGCAATATCGAAACATTTACACAAAACCACAACTACGTCGTCGACGCGGACAGCATCGTCGGAACGGGACTTGAAATAACGCACATTGATATTATTGACAAAACCGTAGAAGGTCTGAAATGTGAAAAAGACCGCATATTCTCGGTTCAGTTCGAGCCGACAACCATGTCCGGTCCCCTCGGACGCGCCAATCTCTATGAACAGTTTACGGCTCTTATGAAGGAGGACAAATAATTATGCCGAAAAGAACAGATTTAAAGAAAATACTCGTTATCGGCTCCGGTCCGATTGTAATCGGACAGGCTGCCGAATTTGACTATGCAGGAACACAGGCGTGCCTTGCACTTAAAGAAGAGGGCTATGAAGTAGTGCTTGCAAACTCCAACCCCGCCACCATCATGACGGATACAACTATCGCGGACAAGATATACATGGAGCCGCTCACTCTTGAATATGTCGCAAAAATCCTCCGATATGAGCGCCCCGACGCCATCGTTCCCGGTATCGGCGGTCAGACAGGGCTTAACCTTGCAATGCAGCTTGAGAAAAAAGGCGTCCTCCGCGAATGCGGCGTAGAGCTTCTCGGCACAAGCAGTGAATCCATAGAGCGCGCGGAAGACCGCGAAGGCTTCAAAAAACTTTGCGAAGAGCTCGGCGAGCCCGTTCTTCCCTCTCTTATCGCCCACACGGTAGAAGAAGGTCTTGCGGCGGCTGAAGAGATAGGCTATCCCGTAGTCCTTCGTCCCGCCTTCACGCTCGGCGGCACGGGCGGCGGCTTTGCAGACAACCCCGCAGAATGCACGGAGCTCCTTAAAAACGGACTCAAACTCTCTCCCGTTTCCGAAGTCCTTGTTGAAAAGAGCATTAAAGGCTACAAGGAAATTGAATACGAAGTAATGCGCGACGCAAACGACACCGCTATCGCCATATGCAATATGGAAAACATAGACCCCGTAGGTATACATACCGGCGACTCCATCGTTGTATGCCCCACACAGACTCTTACGGCAAAAGAATGCAATATGCTCAAGGAAAGCGCGCTCAAGATAATCCGCGCTCTTAAAGTCGAAGGCGGCTGCAACGTTCAGTTTGCTCTCGACCCCCACTCCTTTGAATATTACCTTATAGAAGTAAACCCACGAGTTTCCCGTTCCTCTGCTCTTGCCTCAAAAGCAAGCGGCTACCCCATAGCAAGAGTTACGGCGAAGATAGCCGTCGGCATGACTCTGGACGAAATAAAACTCGCCAGCGCTCCCGCCGCGTGCGAGCCGACGATAGATTATGTCGTTGCAAAATTCCCCCGATTCCCGTTCGACAAATTTGCCGCGGCAAACAACAAGCTCTCCACTCAGATGAAAGCGACGGGCGAGGTAATGAGCCTTGGCAGAACGCTTGAAGAATGTATGCTCAAAGCAATACGCTCGCTTGAAATAGGCGTATGCCACATATACATGAGCAAATTCGATACGTTCACCGTAAACGAGCTTATGGATTATATCGCGCTCGGCACCGACGACCGTTTCTACGCTATCGCAGAGCTTATCCGCCGCGGAGTAGATATAAGCCTTATCGAAAGTGCAACGAAGATAGACATGCTCTTCCTTGAAAAGATAAGAAATATCGTCCTCATGGAAACAGTAGTAAAGAACGCTCCCCTCGACGTCGAAGTGCTCAGAGATGCGAAGAAAATGGGCTTCTCCGATAAATTCATCGCACAGCTTTGGAAGTGCCCTGAAGTTGAAGTTTACAACCTCCGCAGAGCAAACGGCATAATTCCCGTATACAAGATGATAGACACCTGCGGCGCCGAATTTGCAAGCTATGTTTCATACTTCTACTCAACATACGAGCATGAAAACGAATCCGTCGTTTCCGACAGAAAGAAGATAATCGTTCTCGGCTCCGGTCCCATTCGTATAGGTCAGGGCGTCGAATTTGACTATTCTTCCGTTCACGCTATCAAAACGATAAAAGATTCAGGCTATGAAGCCATCATCATAAACAACAACCCCGAAACAGTATCGACAGACTACACGACGAGCGACAAGCTCTACTTCGAACCTCTTACGGTAGAAGATGTAATGAACATCATAGAGCTTGAAAAGCCGGACGGCGTTATCGCTTCTCTCGGCGGTCAGACGGCTATCAACCTTGCCGCACCGCTCACCGAACGCGGCGTAAAAATAATCGGCACTGACGCAGAAGCGCTTGACAAAGCCGAAAACCGCGATTCTTTCGAAAAAGTTCTCGAAGCTCTCGATATCCCTCAGCCCAAAGGCAAAGCCGTTACAAAGATAGAGGACGGCGTTGCGGCAGCCGCTGAGATAGGATACCCCGTTCTTGTACGTCCCTCTTTCGTACTCGGCGGCAGAGCCATGCAGATAGTTGCAAACGAAGAAATGCTCCGCCATTACCTCAAGACAGCCGTTGAAATAGACGAGGACAAACCCGTTCTCGTAGACAAATACATCTCCGGCAGAGAAGTGGAGGTCGACGCTGTATGCGACGGCGAAAACGTGTTTGTTCCCGGTATTATGGAACTTGTAGAGCGCACCGGCGTTCACTCCGGCGACTCCATCTCCGTATACCCTGCATTCACACTTTCCGACAAAGTAAAGGAAACTATCCTCGATTACACCAAGAAGCTCGGTCTGGGCATCGGTATCATCGGTCTTTACAATATCCAGTTCATAGTAGACAAGAACGAAAAGGTTTATATCATCGAAGTTAACCCCCGTTCTTCCAGAACTGTACCGTTCCTTTCAAAAGCAACAGGTTACTCGCTTGCGGATATCGGCACGCTCGCAATTCTCGGCAAATCCCTGCCCGAACAAGGTATCACACAGATATATCCCGAAGAAAAGAAACGCCACTATGTAAAAGTTCCCGCGTTCTCTTTCTCCAAGCTCCGCGGTCTTGACGCATACCTCTCCCCCGAAATGAAATCCACCGGCGAAGCTATCGGTTACGACGACAGCCTCAACCGCGCTCTCTATAAAGCGCTCCAAGCTTCCGGTATGCAGGTTATGAACTACGGTACGGTATTTGCTACTATCGCAGACGCGGACAAGGAAGAAGCGCTTCCTCTCATTCGCCGCTTCTACAACATGGGCTTCAATATAGAAGCGACCGCAGGTACCGCCGCTTTCCTCAAAGAACACGGTATCCGCACAAGGGTAAGAAAGAAGATAAGCGAAGGCAGCGAGGAAATTCTCGATTCCATTCGTCAGGGATATGTGACATACGTTATCAACACAAGAAATCTCGACGCCGCAACGGGAACATCTTCCGACGGTTTCCAGATTCGTCAGTGTGCAACGGAAAATAACGTTTCCATCTTCACATCTCTCGACACGCTCAAAGTCCTTCTCGACGTACTTGAGGAGCAGACCATCTGCATCTCAACGATAAACTGAAGGTGCTTAAAATGACTGAAAGCATTTTTACAATAATCGAAAACAAAAAAACAGCAAAAAATACTTATAAAATGATACTCAGGGGCACAGCAGATGGCTGCGCCCCGGGAAAATTCGTCAATATCAAGATAGACGGATTTTTCCTCCGCCGTCCCATCTCCGTATGCGACTGCGACGGAGAAAGCCTCACACTCATATATAAGACAGTAGGAGAGGGGACGGAAAAAATGTCCCGCATGAGTGCCGGCGAAAAGCTCAATATCCTTGCATATCTGGGCAACGGATATGACCTTTCAAAAAGCGGCGACGCTCCGCTTCTCATAGGAGGCGGCGTGGGAGTTCCTCCGCTCTACATGTGTGCCAAAGAGCTTATCGCCGCAGGCAAGAACGTGAGCGTTATCCTCGGCTTCAACACCGCGGAAGAAGTTTTCTTCAAAGACGAATTCACAGCCCTCGGCGCAAAAGTCTTTGTTGCGACGGCAGACGGCAGCGAAGGGAAAAAGGGCTTCGTTACAGACGCGCTGAAAGATGTAGGAAAATACTCCTATTTTTACACTTGCGGTCCCGAACCCATGCTCAAGGCAGTTTACGGCGCAACGGAAACATCGGGACAGTTCAGCTTTGAGGAAAGAATGGGGTGTGGATTCGGCGCCTGCGTCGGCTGCACTTGCAAGACTAAATACGGAAACAAACGCATATGCAAAGACGGTCCGGTGCTTGTCAAGGAGGAAATAATATGGTAAATACAAAAATTTCTCTCTCAGGCATAGAGATAGACAATCCCGTTATACCTGCCAGCGGCACGTTCGGATTCGGATATGAAATGGCAGACTTTTACGATATAAACGTTCTGGGCACTTTTTCTTTCAAGGGTACGACGGAAGACCCCCGCTTCGGCAACCCCACGCCCCGTATCGCGGAAACTCCGTGCGGTATGCTCAACGCAGTAGGCCTCCAAAACCCCGGCGTAGAAAAAGTCATCGCCGAGGAACTGCCCAAGATGGAAAAAGTTTTCAGCAAAAAAGTTATGGCGAATATCGGAGGCTTTTCCGTAAAGGAATACGCAGAAACAGCGGAAAAGCTCGACGCAGTCGACAGCGTCGGCTGGCTTGAGATAAATATAAGCTGTCCCAATGTTCACGGCGGTGGTATCAGCTTCGGCACAGATCCGAACGCCGCTTACGAGGTCACAAAAGCGGTAAAAGCAGTAACGAAAAAACCCGTTTACATGAAGCTCTCGCCCAATGTAACGGACATCACCGAAATTGCGCGCGCATGTGAAGCCGGCGGAGCCGACGGCGTATCTCTCATCAACACCCTTATGGGAATGAGAATAGACTTACGCAGAAAAGCTCCGATAATCAAAAACAAAACGGGCGGTCTTTCAGGACCTGCCATATTCCCGATAGCAGTAAGAATGGTATACCAAGTGTACGAAGCCGTTAAGATTCCGATAATCGGTATGGGCGGCGTGTGTAGCGCGGAAAACGTAATAGAACTCATGCTCGCGGGAGCAACGGCTGTCGAAGTCGGCGCGCAAAATCTTATCCACCCCTGCGCCTGCCGCGACATTATAAATGACCTGCCCGCAGTCATGGAAAAATACGGTATCACATCACTTAAAGAAATTATAGGAGGAGCACACTGATGGGAAAAGACGTTATGATAGCCTGCGACTTTGAAAGCGCGGAAAAAACTTATGAATTTCTCGATAAATTCAAAGATGTTAAACCTTTTGTAAAAATAGGCATGGAACTTTTCTATGCGGAAGGTCCCGCCATTGTAAAAGAAATAAAAAAGAGAGGCCATAAGATATTCCTCGACCTCAAGCTTCACGATATCCCCAACACGGTAAAGAAAGCAATGGCAGTCCTTGCTTCGCTTGACGTTGACTTCTGCAACGTACACGCGGCAGGCACATCGGAGATGATGAAATACGCCGTTGAAGGTCTTACAAAAGCAGACGGCTCACGCGCCGCAAAGCTTATAGCCGTAACTCAGCTCACCTCCACAAGCGAGGAAAGAATGCAGAAAGAGCTTCTCATATCCGAATCCCTTGAGAATACGGTAATGAGCTATGCTCTCAATGCAAAGAACAGCGGTCTTGATGGCGTAGTTTGCTCTCCGCTCGAAGCAGGCAAGGTTCACGAAGTATGCGGAAAAGATTTCTTCACAATCACTCCCGGCATACGCTTTGCAGACGGCGAAAAGGGCGATCAGGTCCGCGTGACGACTCCGGCAAAAGCAAAAGAGCTCGGCTCGGACTACATTGTCGTCGGCAGACCCATTACGGCTGCAGCAGACCCCGTTGCCGCTTACAACAGATGCGTTGAGGAATTTGTCGGCTGATTCCGATAAAATAAATATCATAATAACACAAAGGCTCCGTATACCGCCCGTAAAGAGCGGACATCACTTAATTTTAAGGAGAATAAAAATGGAAAGCTACAAAAGAGAATTTATAAAATTTCTTGAAAGCGCAGGAGTGCTTAAATTCGGCGATTTTACAGCTAAAAGCGGCAGAAAGATCCCCTACTTTATAAACGCGGGCGAGATAAAAACGGGCAAGCAGATAGCGACGCTCGGCGAATTTTATGCAAAGAGCTATCTGGAAAAAATGGGCGAGAAAAAAGCTGTGCTTTACGGCCCCGCTTACAAGGGAATATCCATTGCGGTATCTTCATCTATCGCTCTTGCAAAGGGCGGTCTTGACGTGCCTTTCTTCTTCAACAGAAAAGAAGTCAAAGACCACGGCGAAGGCGGTATCTTCGTTGGCTATGTACCGAAATCCGGCGAAGAAGTAGTTATCGTGGAGGACGTTATCACAGCGGGCACCGCCATAAGAGAGAGCATGGCAAACCTTTCCACGCTCGAAGGCGTGAAAATAGCCGCAACATTCGTAATGGTAGACCGCAAGGAAGTAGGCAAGGGCGGCGTCAAATCCGCTATGGCTGAAATAGAGGACGAATTCGGCTTCCCCGTTTACTCCGTAGTCGACGTTTACGATATCATAGAATATCTCGAAGAGGACGAGAAAAATGCAGAAAACGTTGAACGCATTAAAAAATATCTTGCAATAAACGGAGCAAAGGAATGATATCTTTTGATTCTGATGGAGATGGAGATGGGAAAAATGAGAAGCCTTATTGACATTCTGGATCTATCCGTCCAAGAGATCGATTCCATAATCGAAACGGCGGCGGATATCAAAAAAGATCCCGCGAAATATTCCGAAAAATGTCGCGGCAAGAAGCTTGCTACGCTCTTTTTCGAGCCATCCACAAGAACTCGACTGAGCTTTGAAGCAGCAATGTACGAACTCGGCGGAAATGTGCTCGGTTTTTCAGAAGCGAGATCCTCCTCTGCCTCAAAAGGTGAAAGCATGGCGGATACAGCGACCGTTGTAAGCGGATACGCCGATATCATAGCTATACGCCACCCCAAAGAGGGCGCGCCGCTCGTAGCCTCACAGCATGCATATGTGCCGATAATCAACGCAGGAGACGGCGGACACAACCACCCGACACAGACGCTTGCCGACCTTTTCACTATCAAGTATGAAAAAGGAAGATTCGAAAATCTCACCGTGGGACTTTGCGGCGACCTCAAGTTCGGAAGAACCGTTCACTCGCTCATCGCCGCGCTTTCGCGCTATAAAGGGGTAAAATTCATACTCATCTCTCCGAAAGAGCTTCGCATACCCAGCTATGTAAAGCATGAGATTCTTGCAAAGGCTGATGTCGAATACATCGAAACGGAAAATCTCGAACAGGCTCTCCCCGAATTGGACGTGCTTTATATGACAAGGATACAGCGTGAGCGTTTTTCCGATCCCAATGAATACGAAAGACTCAAAGACAGCTATATCCTTACGGCAGATATGCTCAATTTGGCAAAAAGCGACCTTTGCATAATGCACCCTCTGCCCCGCGTAAACGAAATTTCCGTGGCAGTAGATAAGGATCCCCGCGCCTGCTATTTCAAGCAAACGCTTTACGGAAAGTATATGCGTATGGCGCTTATCCTTTTCCTTCTCGACGAAAAGCAGAAGAATGTACCGACAAAAGTAATAAACAAGAAATTCTCCTACGACCATGTCTGCAAAAATCCGAACTGTATAACCTCAACAGAGCAGGAACTGCCGCAGATATTCTGGTGTGCAAACGAAGAACAAAATATTTACCGCTGCGTCTGGTGCGAAAGCAGAGCTAAATAAGCAAACAAAAAGTCTGAGAAGATGATTCTCAGACTTTTTTGGTATATTTTATAATTTAAAGAGAGTGCCGCATAAAGAGTCTTTCTCAGATTTTTATCGTTTTTAAATGCTCATAAAGCTCGCCTGCTATTTCCGCGATAGCTCCGTCTTCGTACGGGAGCTTAAGGTCTGAGTCTTTTACGATATCTTCAAACGTCTGTGTGCCCGCTTTATCAACAAAAGCAAGGTACTTATCCCAAGCCTCGCGTCGGTCTTTAAGGGAGAGAAGATAAAACTCAAACGATATCGTCTGCGCCATGCAGTAATCGATATAGTAGAAGGGATACATAAATATATGGAGCTGTCTTTGCCAGCCGGAGCCTGCGGAATAGAAAGGCAGACCATCAAAGTCTATATACGGACGGTATTTCTCTTCGAGAGCGAGCCAAGCCTTGTCGCGCTCCGCGGGAGAAAGAGATGGGTTTTCATACATGATGTGCTGAAATTCGTCTACCATACAGCCGTAAGGAATGAATATCATGGAATCTTCTGCATGAGAAAGCACATATTTTTTTGTATCCTCTTTGAAGAAAAGTTCATGGTAAGGCTCAGTCAAAAATTCCATCGACATGGAATGACATTCACAAGTTTCCATAGTCGGATTCTGAAGCTCATGGACTATATTCTTTCTCATCGCGCGGTAACCGGCGAAAGCGTGTCCCATTTCGTGCGTAAGAACATCTACGTCTCCGCTTGTGCCGTTGAAGTTGGAAAAGACAAAGGGTGCTTTATAACCCTGTATTTCCGTGCAGTAACCGCCCGGAGCCTTTCCTTCTTTTGCAAGCACATCGAAAAATTCTCCGTCATACATAAAGTCGATAAACTCGCGTGTTTCGGCAGAAAGCTCTTGGTACATCTTTCTTCCCGCCGCAAGGATATCGTCGCCGGTGCCGTGGGGTTTGGGGTTTCCGTCGGTAAACATAAATACGTCATCGTAGAATTTGAGCTTGTCTACGCCGATTCTTTCGCGCTGTGTCTCTTTGAGCTTTGCTACTATCGGGACCATATCATTTGCTATCTGCTCGCGGAAAGCGGCTACTTTGCAGCTGTCGTAGCAGTTTCTGCCGAGTCTGTCGTAAGCGAGGTCGACGAAGTTTTCGTATCCGAGCTTATGAGCTATTTCCGTTCTTACGCTTACAAGTTCGGAATAGATCCTGTCAAACTCGGCTTTTCTTCCTTGGAATGCCGTTCCTTCGGCTATGTAAGCAGTTTTTCTTACATTTCTGTCGGGATTCTGTTTATAGGGAGAGAGCTTTGTTATCGGAAGGACCTGACCGTCTATCTCCGCAGTTGTCGTAGCGTAGAGCTTCTGATATTCGGTCGTTAGAGCATTTTCTTTCTGCAGGAGAGGAATTATTTCGGGAGAAAAAGTTTTCTTTTCTATCTCCATATTTTTGAAGAAAAGAGTACCAAATTCTTTTTCAAGTTCATCTCTGAAACGCGATTCCAGCACAGCGTTCATAAAATCCTGAGCTTTTTCCTCAAGCAAGGGACCGTTTTCGTCGAAGAAATTGTTTTCTTCTTCGTAAAAAGCATCTCTTGTGTCGATAGAATGACGTATGGAAGCGATTGTCGCGTTTGTATTGAAATCGGTAGTTATATCCTGCTTTTCCCATATCAACGATATCTGTGTAGCCGCGTCGGGAGCGGCTTTGAATTTTGCGGTAAGTCCATCGAAAACTTTGCATAATGCATTGATGTCCGGGCGAGTGTATTCAAGTTCTGAAAATTTCATTTATTTCCTCCGTACGAATATTTTTATAAGTATATTTTATCACCTGAGAATAAAAAATAACAGCATTTTATGTAAAATAAAAAACATTATCTTACGACGGCAAAAAACTCCAAGTTTTCCACACCGTTGTTGATAAGCGAATGTTCGCATCCTTTAGGGCAGTAGTGGCAATCACCGACGGAAAGTGTTTCCTCACCGCCGTCGAACAGGCACTTTCCGACTCCGGAAAGAATGTATATTATCTCTGCGTCGCTCGTATGAGTATGCAAGCCTATGGACGAGCCCGGAGAAAGCGTTCCTCGCATTATCTTTCCGTCTGAGTCCGTAAACATCTTAACGGCAAATTCGCCCTCACCGCCCTTAAAATTCGGCAAAATTTTTGTTTCCATAGAATTAAAATCTATTTTCATGGTATTATCCTCTTTTCTTTAATTAAATTTATCGCTTTCTTGACGCTTTCTTGAAAGAAAGCTTAGCAAAGAACTTTACTCAAAAAAAGTATATAGATATCGAGCCAGACGGGAAACTTCGCTAAAAGGCTCGGCAAAGAACTTTACTCAAAAAAATATATAGATATCGAGCCAGACGGGAAACTTCG
>CASGAQ010000008.1 GCA_949299535.1 uncultured Eubacteriales bacterium
GTTTTGAGGTTTTTTTCTTTCTCTGCTTCCTTTTGGCTCAAATCATACAGAAAGAGCTGCCTCAAATGCTCTAAAATTTGCATTTGAGACAGCCCCTTTTTTTGACGAAAAAAACTTTATTTTTTCCTATGAGAAAAAGTTTTTTGTATATTTTCGTTTTGGCTGTCAAAGAATTAGGATAAAAATTGTTCGGAAGTACGGTACCATGAAAGAAGAAATTATGACGGTAAAAACAGATAATATCAAACGAAAAATTTTTGCGGACATAAAAAAGTTTCGTCTTGCGGCCGCAAAATTTTCACAGAGAGAGGGGGCGCTTTATTACGCCGCAACGCTTGAAAGAAATCTTTGTGCCCGCGCGAAAAATGCTGCCAAAAATATATCTGCATATCCGAAAATAACTGCCGATAATCAGGGCAGTATATCGGAACGTCTTGCCGCTTCTTTTATAGACAAGACTGATGAAATGACGGAGCAAAAGCTTTGCGCTTTTTTGACTTCTACGGGAGAAAAATATGACAGCATAACGCTTGCTGTCTTTCCTGACATACTTTTTGCGGTCATTTTCGAAAGAGTGACATCGCTTCTTTGCCAAGGAGAAGAGAAAAATCTTTCATTTCTTCTGAGAAGTGCCGAAAGAATAAGGTATATTGATTTTTCACGTATATTTATCGCTTTTTCTGCGACAGATGAAATCTTTTCACGTGAAAAAAACGGTGTTTATACGCAATGTGATGTTAAAACAAAATTCAAGTATATTTCAGAACTTCTTTATATATGCCGTAAAGAAGGCGTGAGCGAGAGAGAAAAAGCAGAAAGTATCTTAGAGCAGGCAAACGAAAAAAACGTTCACATAGGAACGCTGATCTTCACAAAAAATATTATGACTGCTCGAATTTACTCTCTATGTCTGATTTTGATGACGCTTCTTATTTCTTTTATATATCTGTTCTTATGTGAACTTGATATACGCGCATTTGTGATATTTCCGGCGGTTGCCGTGGGAGTATACGGAACGGTGAAACAGATACTTTCTCTCTGTTTCAAAAATGCGGGAAATGACGGACTTCCACGCATTTGCGGAGAAAAGGTCAAAGATGAAAAAGCCGTTGTTGCGATAATGAGCATTCTTTGCGGTCCGGAAAAAGACGACGAACTGTTTGAAAGGCTGGAGAATTTTTATCTTTCTGATGAGAATCCCAACAGATTTTATGCGATAGTATGCAATCTTCCGGATTCGGCAAAGCGCCGCGACAGACTTGACGAGAAGACCGTGTCTTTTGCAAAAGCGCGTATTTCCTCATTGAATGCAAAATACGGAATGCATTTTGGTATCTTTATCCGTGAGAGAAGATATTCACGTTCTGAGCGGAAATATATCGGTTGGGAGCGCAAGCGCGGAGCAGTTCTTGAACTATGCAGGTTTATGCGCGGCGAAAAGACGAGCATATCTCAGTACATCGCAGATAAGGATTTTCTTTATAAAACGAAATATCTTATAACACTTGATTCCGACACAAATCTATACGCGGGAGCGGCGGATGAACTTATAGGTACTATGCTCCATTCTATGAATACGCCCGTGATAAGAGACGGCAGAGTCGTTTCAGGTCATGCAGTAGTTCAGCCGCATATAGGGGCTGAACTTGAGAGCGCAGCCGGAACTGAATTTGCTTCAATCACCGCCGGGAACGGCGGTATAGATTCTTATGCTTCCGCCTCGTTTGACATATACGAAAATGTTTTCGGAAACGGCTCATTTTGTGGAAAAGGAATATTGGACATAGATGTGTTTTTACAGCTTTGCGACGGATTTTTCCCAAATGAGCGGATCCTGAGCCATGACCTTCTCGAAGGCAATCTGCTTGGTTCTGCCATTGCAAGCGACATTACTCTTACGGATTCGTCTCCGCAGACCGCTCTTTCTTACTATACACGCCAGCATAGATGGATAAGGGGAGATCTGCAGACTTTCCCGTATATTTTGGGAAAAGTAAAAAATGCTTTCGGAAACATCATAAAAAATCCCATGGATACTCTCGGAAAATACAAGATATTCGATAACATCATAAATGCGATATCTCCGTTTACCTCTTTGTTTGCTTTGCTCTTTATCGGATTTACGGTTTCGAAGTATACGTTTATTTCATTTTTATTTTTGTTTTCATATATACTGTTCCCGATAGTTTATTCGTTTATCTCATCTATTTTGCTCGGCAATATAAAAATCGCGGCAAGAAGGTTCCGCTCTCGAGTTATGCCGCACCTTATCGGTACATTTGCATATTCGTTTTACAGGATATGCGCCATCGCTCACGAAGCATGGATATTTGCAGATGCTTTTGTTCGTACTGTTTATAGGTTTGCCGTCATCAAGCGCAATTTTCTAAATTGGAAAACCGCTGCTGCCGCAGACAGAGATAAAAATGATCTGCGCTCCTATCTTTTTAATATGTGGTTTTCCGTTTTATGCGGAGCGGCGGCGATAGCTTCACCGTCTTTGCTGCTCAAGATTCTCGGTATTTTGTGGCTGGTCTTTCCTTTTTTATCTCATTCGATTTCGCAAAAAAATACCGATGTCAAAGATATATCAACGAAACAGCGAGATGAGATATGCGAATACGCCGTAAAAATGTGGAATTTTTTCCGAGATTTTGTAAATGAGAGCACCAATTTCCTTCCGCCTGATAATTATGAGATATCACCGGCCGATAGAGTGGCGTATAGAACGTCTCCCACAAATATAGGTCTTTATTTATCTTCGCTTCTCGGCGCGAGGGATCTTTGCCTGATAACGAGTGCAGAACTTGAGCGATGTGCTGCAAAGACAGGTGAAACTCTTGAAAAGATGCTTACTTGGAGAGGACATTTCTATAACTGGTATGATTTAAAAACTCTTGAGATTTTGGGAGAGCCGTTTATATCTACGGTGGATTCAGGAAACTTTGTTTGTGCCGTGACTGCTTTTTGTCAGGGCATTAAGGAATATGCTTTTGAATGTCCGAAATTGCTTGATGTTCTGAGAGTCTATGAGAATATTTTGAAAAGAGTTGATTTTTCGGCTCTTTATGACGAGGGATCGCGCCTTTTTTATATAGGCTACGATGTCAGAAAAGAAAGATACAGCGAATCATATTACGACACTTTTATGAGCGAAGCGCGCATGACGAGTTTTTATGCAGCAGCGACGGGACAGGTACCGCGAGAACATTTCTTTGCTGCTGCGCGGCCTATCGTAACATCGGGTTGGTATAGCGGAGTCGCTTCCTGGAGCGGAACAGCTTTTGAGTATTTTATGCCGGCGCTTTTTATGCCGGTCGTACCCAATTCTCTTTCTGACGAAGCTTTGCAGTTCGCATTCAGAACGGAGAAAAAATGCTCTTTGAAGAGAATTTTCGGCGGAGTACGCCGTTCCGTTTTTGGTGTTTCTGAGAGCGGATATTGGCATTTCGACTCTGAGATGAATTATCAGTACAAAGCGTTTGGACTTTCGTGTCTTTCGCTTGACCCGCAAGGAAGAAATGCGCCTGTTATATCTGCTTATTCGACTTTTCTCATGTTGAGATACGGTGTTTCTGAATGTCTTGACAATCTTCGTACACTGAAAAAGCTCGGAGCATATGGAGAATATGGATTTTACGAAGCAGTGGATTTTGAAAAAAGCCGTGTTGGAAACGGATACGGTGTTGTAAAAAGCTTTATGTCGCACCATGTGGGGATGAGTTTTATTGCGGCAGTAAATATTTTAAAGAATGATATATTCGTAAAAAGATTCATGAGTATGCCTAAACTGCGTGCTTCTCGGGAACTTTTGTGCGAAAAGATTGCCGTTAATATGCCTGCGATACCTCCAAAGGCAAAAGACAAAAGAAACGAGAAGCCGGTATCGGTTTATCGAATCAAAAAGGAAAAAACAACAACAAGTGAACGAGCCGAATACAGTTTGCTCTCGCCTGATGTTGCAATGCTTTCAAACAATAAGATGAGAGTCATTGCTTCTTCTTCGGGACATATTGCCGTTTATAACGGAGATGATGTGCTGTTTCTATCTGATTTTGACCGATATTCCTTAAAAGAAGGACTACATGTATATGCGGTTGTCGACGGCACGGTATTGCCTTTGGTCCCTCTTGCACAAAGACAGAAAAATGTACACTCCGAATTTGATTTTTATTATGATGATTGCGAAATAGTTTATTTCTCACGCCATTACGGAAAAGACGGGATAACGGAAATAAGACTCAAGATAAAAGTTTTTGCCGACAGGGAAATATTCTCCCTTAGTTGCAGTGTGTCCGGATCATTTAGATCGGCGTATGCGTTTGTTTACGGGGAACCTATAATTGAGAGCGAGAAAGCTTTTCTCTCTCACAAAAGTTTTGCCAACCTGTTTCTGCAGAGCAAGTATGAACATGACGAAGAAACGCTTATTTTTTCAAGACGTTCAAAAAATGCGGCTCAGGCACAAAGTTTTCTCGGTGTAAGAGCATATCCTGATATTTGCGGCGGCGCTTATGACACTAAAAGAGATATTATTTTGCCTCTTTTGTACGGAGAGAGTGAGATTTCTTTTATAGGTAAAAAGACATTTTCCAAAACTTCGGGCGCAATGATTATCCCTGCTCTTGCTATGAGAACGGCAAGAGCGGACAAAAAAGGCTTATGCGGTTTTATCTTTGCCGCCGCTTCAAGCGAGGATGACGTAAGGTATATGCTTGCTGAACGCGAAATAAGACATTCTTCCGTTAAAATTTCCGATATCGTTGCTTTGCAGTATGGAGCTTCCGGAATTTCCAAAGAAACCGCAAAAGTCGAAAACTATATACTGCGTTCGTTTTTCTTTAGCAGAGGCGCGAAAAATCATGTTTACACAAAAGCCTCTAAGGATATATTCTGGAAGCGGGGAATATCAGGAGAAAACAGAATGCTTTTGGCCGTTATGAAACGCGCTGAAAAAAATGAGTTCCGAAATCTTTCGTTGCTTATAGGCGTATTCAAGTATATGTGCATACGCGGCTCGCGCTTTGATATGATAGTGATATACCCGGAAAAAGATCTGTATAATATGACGAATAAGCGCAGAATAGAAAATTGTGTCAATAAATCGGGCTGCCGAAATTTTCTTTTCAGAGAAAACGGTATTTTTCCGATTTGCGAAAATGAGTTTTCGCAGGATGAACTTACTTTATTTCATAAAATATGCGATGCAGAGGCGGACCTAAGCATACCGCTTTCAAGTATCTGTCTTAAAAATTCAAATTGTGTGCCTATTTCTGAGAATGCCGAAAAATATATTTTGAAAAATACTGTCCGCAGGATAGGTGCGATAGATTTTGTACCGCCATCTGATTTAGTTGCAGAAAACAAAAACGGATATTTTACAAAAAGCGGTTTTACAGTAAGAAAGCCTCACGGCAATATTCCTTTTTCTTATGTCTTGGCAGAGAAGGAATTCGGTACCGTAATTACCGAAAACTCTCTTGGTTTTACCTATTTTGAAAATTCTGCCCTCGGTAAAATTACTTCGCATACAGCGGACAATATGCTGGAAGATGACGGCGAAAAAATCTTGCTGCGAATCTATAATGACTTTGACAAAAAAGACTTCGAAGATTTTGATCTTGCGGCTTGCGCCGAAGAAGCGGTGTTTGAAGACGGCCGTGCTGAATACAGAGGAAATACGGGCGGTGTAAAATATGTTTTGAGAGTGGGGATTTCAGAAAAATACCCGATAAAGCACATTTCCGTTTCCATAACGGAGAACAAAGGCAAAAATAACGCTGAGTTGCTTTTTGCGGTCAAACCGTGTCTTGGCGAAAGAATCGAGAGAGGCGGGCGTTATATTTTTGAGATGCGCGACAATTTTGTTTTTGCTTCCTCTGTTTTTGAAAACGCTTTGTCTTGTGCTATCGGAGTTTGCGCCAAAAAGAGTACCGTTTATTTTGACACAGCCGCAATGCTGTCAGGCGGAATGGTATTTTCGGGAAATGAAGATATTGCATGTATCTGTGTCAAGCCACGTGAATCTGAATCTGATATAACTTTCTTGCTCGGAGCAGTTACAACAGACTTTTCAAGGGAAGATTTTATGAGAGAATGTAATATCGGTTTTGAAAAACGCAAACTTTATCCACTGTTTGATAAAGTCACGATAAAAACGAACGACAGTCTTTTTGATCTTTCAGTAAATTATCTTTTTCCTTACCAAACATTGTATTCTCGTTTTTATGCGCGTTCCGGATTTTATCAGGTGGGCGGTGCATACGGATTCCGCGACCAGCTTCAAGATTCGCTTTCTTTTATTGAGGTTGCTCCGACACTTTGCAGAGATCAGATATTGAGGTGTGCGGCACATCAATATATTGAGGGCGATGTAACTCATTGGTGGCACGAGTATGCCGGCAGGCAGAGCGGACTTCGCTCGCGCTATTCCGATGACCTTTTATGGCTTCCTTATGCTGTTGCCGAATATGTAGAAAAGACGGGAGAGTTCGATATCCTTTATGAAAAGGCGCCTTATCTTTCTTCGACGGTATTGGATTCACGGGAAAAAGAGCGTTATGAGGAACTTTGTTTTTCGGGTGAGGGAACCGTTTACGAACACGCTTTGAAAGCGGCTAAACTTGCTCTTGAGCGTGGTTTCGGCGATCATTCACTTTTGAAATTCGGCGGAGGCGACTGGAATGACGGAATGAACGCTGTCGGAAAATACGGCAAAGGTGAGAGCGTATGGCTCACGGAGTTTTGCGCTGTCATCTATGTTGAGTTTTCACGCATTTGTCATAAAATCAACGATTCCGAAAATGAAAAATTCTTTGCCGAAAACGCAAAAAAACTGTATAATAGCGCCAAATCTGCTTTTTTCGACGGCTGGTATCTGAGAGGATATTATGATAACGGAGAAGCGCTTGGCAAGCGCGGAAATGAGGAATGTCAGATAGATTCTCTATCTCAAAGTTTTGCGGTATTTATGGATAATGCTTTTGGAAAAGATGCAGGCGAAAACGAAAAAAACGCTTTACAGACGGTATTTGACAAGCTGTATGATAAAAAGTACGGCTTTTTTAAGCTTCTTTCTCCGCCGTTTGACGAAGGGCGGGAAAAACCGGGTTATATCAAAGGATACTTGCCGGGAATAAGAGAAAACGGCGGACAATATACTCATGCGGCGGTATGGGCGTGCATGGCGCTTTTACTGTGCGGAAAAACAAAAGAGGGCATACAGGCGCTCAAGAGTATAAATCCTGCCGTTATGAGCCGTGATTCTTTTTATTCCGACAGATATATGATAGAGCCGTATGCGTTGGCAGGAGATGTATATTCTCATCATGAATGTTCAGGCAGAGGGGGCTGGAGTTTCTATACCGGTGCTGCTGCATGGTATCGAAAAGCAGTTATAGAGTATGTCTTCGGCTATGTTCAGCGTTCGGACGGATTTTATATAAGACCGCACATGACGGAAGAATTTGACGGTTCCGAGCTTAAAATAGAGCTTAATGATACACATTATATCATCAGATTTGCATTTTCGGAAAGAGCAGGCATAGTTCTCGACGGCAAGATATTTGAAACAGAGGAAGAAAAAATGCAAAACTTTTTCTTTGTTTTCGATAAAGGAACCCACATTGTTGATTATTGCATGAAAAAAAGGGAAGAATAAAATAAAAATCAACGGAGGATATATGGATATTCAGGCAATAATTTTCAGCGGAGGAGCTGTTATTAACGGAGCAAAGATGAGAGATTTTTACTCTGCCGATGAAAATGTCAAAAGAACACTGTGGGGACTTCAACAGCGCGGATATAAACTGGCGGCGATAGAAGAGAGTGAGTTTGACAAAGATATTGGCAGTACGGCGGATATTTTGCTCAGCACGGCCAAAACGCTCGGTGTGCCGCCGTATGAATGCGCGGTCGTTGAAGATGCGGAATCCGGCATAGACGCGGCAAAAAGTACGGGAATGACGACGATAGGTATTGGAAAAGCACAAAATTACATTTTGGCTGATATGTGTATAAGAGATATATCGGAGCTTCTCGATATTTTTGCGTGAAAGGCGCGAGTTCGTTGTCATTGAATTGAAAATGACTGCTTTACATGACAGAACTTTATATAAGTTCATATCAAACGGCAGTCATTTTCTCATTTCCGAATAAAAAACGTCATAACAAATTGACACTTTGTCGTGTTTGTGATAAACTGTTTATGCTTGACTTTTTTGTTCGGCAAGTATATGATTTCGGAGAATGTTTTTTATGAGAACAAGCGGGATACTGTTGCACATTTCCTCTCTGCCTTCCGAATACGGTATCGGAACGTTCGGAAAGGAAGCATATAGATTTGTTGATTTTTTGAAAAAATCAGGACAGACATACTGGCAGATATTGCCTATAGGGATAACCGGATACGGAGATTCTCCATACCAATCTTTTTCATCGTTTGCGGGAAATCCTTATTTTATCGATCCGGATATTCTTTGTGATGAGGGGTTATTGAAAAAGGCTGATTATGCGGAGCTTGATTTTGGGGATTCTCCGGATAAAGTAGATTTCGGAAAGCTCTATCAAAACAGATATAAAATGCTTCGAAAAGTTTACGATAATTTTTCACAAAAAAATTTTCCTGAGTTTGAAACTTTTTGCCGTGAAAATGAAACATGGCTTGATGATTTTTCTCTGTTCATGTCGCTTAAAGAGGAAAATGGCGGCAGACCTTGGCTTTCTTGGGAAAAATCGCTTAAAATGAGAGAAGCTTCTGCTATTGAAACGGCTAAGAAACGCCTTGCAAAAGAGATGGATTTTTACCGTATGACAGAGTTTCTTTTTTTCAAGCAATGGTTTAAGCTTAAAGAATACGCCAATAAAAAAGGAATCAAGATCATCGGAGATTTGCCTATATATGTTTCTATGGACAGTGCCGATGTCTGGTCAAATCCCGATGACTTTGAGCTTGACGCTTCTCTTGCCCCTATAAATGTTGCAGGTTGCCCGCCGGATGCATTTTCAGAGGACGGACAGAGATGGGGAAATCCTCTTTACAACTGGACGAAAATGAAGCATGACGGATTTGCGTGGTGGCGACGCAGAGTCGCTTTTTCTGCAAAGATATTTGATATTGTAAGAATAGATCATTTCCGAGGATTTGAAGCGTACTGGTCTATTCCTGCTGCCGAAAAGACGGCTAGGGGAGGCAAGTGGGTGAAAGGTCCCGGAAACGCATTGTTTGCCGCGTTGAAAAAAGAAATGGAAAATTTGCCTATAATAGCAGAAGATCTGGGATTTATGACGGACGGAGTAAAAAAACTTTTGAAAAAAACCGGTTTTCCCGGCATGAAGGTTTTGGAATTTGCTTTTGACCCGAACGGCAACAGCGAATACCTTCCGCATAATATCGATGTTAATTCGGTTGCTTATATAGGTACACATGACAACGAACCGATAGTTTCATGGCTTGATAACGTTTCGGAAGACACTAGGACGTTTGCTGAAGAATATATGAATTTGTCATCTGATGAAGGCTGTAACTGGGGAGTTATAAGAACGCTTCTTTCTTGTCGTGCTGATACTGTCATAATGCAAATGCAGGATATTTTGGGACTGTCAGGCGCCTCGAGAATGAACACACCTTCCGTGGTCAGCGGAAATTGGACGTGGCGAGTACGCGGAGATTGCATCAACGATTGGCTTGCCGATATACTTTACAAAAAAACTTCGCTTTATCGTCGTATACCGAATGAAAACGGTAACTTTTGATATGAACCGTTGATTTTTTTGTTAATAATTTGTTTATACTGCGTTTTATCATCAGCTATAAATTTGTCGTAAAATAAATATTGCAATAGTTTTTTGAAAGGAAATACTTATGAGAAACTCTAAAAGAATTATTCTGCGCGCGGTAGCTTTGCTGTTATTGCTCGCAATATCCGCAACGGCTCTCTGTTCCTGCGGAAAAAAACCGGGCGAAGTAACTGTTGCCAAGACGGAAAACTTTACGGTTACAGCCGGAATGCTGGCATATTCGCTCTATGACACATATTATTACTACATAAATTACTATGGAGAAGATGTTCTTTCTTCTTACTTCGGATTGGATACTTCCTTATCGCTGCGCGACCAGTATTACAACAAAGAGGAAGGTCAGACATGGTTCGATATATTCCTTGAAGACGCTCTCTATAACGGGTTTGTAAGCGCTCTTTCTCTCTGCGAGGCGGCTCTCAAGGATGGAATAGAGCTCAATTCCGTAGACAATCAATATATAAACAATGAAATAGAAGAAATCGCCGCTATGGCAAAAGAAGAAGCTATGACGACCGAAGAATATATCGAAGCGTTGTACGGAAAGGGTGTTACAGAGCAGGATATACGCGAATCTCTGAAAATCTATCGTCTTGCAAACAAAAAACTATACAAAGACTATGAGCTTGCCGAGGTTACTGACGAGGACATAGACAAATATGTTTCCGAAGATCCCGACTCATATCTTTGCCGTGATGTAAAATACTTCATACTCACTCTTTCCAATGAAGCGGAAAAAAATGCGGAGATAAAAACATATGCGGAAAAAATAGCTTCTGCAAAAACCGAAGAGGATTTTGAGACATATGTAAATGAATTTTTGGCATCTGAATATTGCGTTGATAAAGAGGAGAAGCTTTCTTCTCAATATTATCAGAATAAAGGCAAGGACGATGACAAAACAGAGTTTGAAAAATGGCTGTTCGCAGAAGATACTGCCGTAGGCGCGACATATCTTCTTGAAAACAGCACTAATTATACTGTTTATATGACAACATCAGAACCCGCCCTTGATTCCAGCGAAACGAGAAACATTTATCATATATTATTCTCAGGCGATATCTACAACGGCGATACAAATGCTGAAACATTGGCAAACAATGTATATAACGAATGGAAAAACGGCGGAGGATCCCTTGAAAGATTCAAAGAACTTGCTTTTGAATATACAACGGATTATGCGAGCGCATATACCGGAGGGTATTATGCAAACGTTGCTGTCGGCGACCTTATTGAAGAACTCGACGAGTGGCTTTTTGACGAAAGAAATGTCGGAGATTCTGCCGTTATCAAGACTGATTACGGTTTTCATATCATCTACTATGCAGGAGAGGGCGAGCCTTACTGGAAAGTTCCGGTAATACAGGCTTTGAAAGATGAAGTTTCAGCTGATCTTATGGAAGAATATGATGAACTTTATCAGGTAGAAGTTTTTGATAATAAGTTTAAATATGTTCCGTAAACACTTATGGAACATTTACAGAAAAAAGCACATCAAGCGTGCTTTTTTCTTTTTAATTATATATTGATTTTTTTTCGTTATACTGATAAAATACTATATAAGTGAGTTAGCCGCCATGGTCAATATAAATAAAATGGCGAGAAAAAACGCATATAGATTAAAGATAAAAAATTGTGTTTTCGATACATTTACAGCGGTTTTGGGAAACACTCATATTGCTGATGGGAACACTTTTTAATATTTATATTTTTTATTTTTGTTATATAGATTGATTTTGGTCAAGTCATTACGGAGGAAAATTAATGCTTGAATTAAAAAATATTTCATGGAGCATACCTAACGGTAGAACCGTTTTAAAAAATATCGATTTTCCCATACCTGATGGTAGACTTGTTGTTATAACAGGTCCTAACGGAAGCGGAAAGACCACTTTGGCAAAGATAATAGCCGGATTGGAAAAACCTTCTTTGGGACAGATTCTCCTGGACGGAGAAGATATTACACCGCTCGATATCACGGAGCGAGCAAAAAGAGGTATAAGTTTTGCTTTCCAACAGCCCGTGCGCTTTAAAGGGATAACAGTTCGTGATATTTTGGAACTTTCTGCCGGTAGAGAACTAAATCAGGTAGAACTTTGCGACCTGCTTGGCAAGGTAGGTCTTTGCACACGAGATTATATAAACAGAGAAGTTAACGCCGCTCTTTCCGGCGGTGAGATAAAAAGAATAGAGATCGCCACCGTTCTTGCCAGAGGTACGGCATATTCTGTTTTCGATGAACCGGAAGCGGGAATCGATCTTTGGAGTTTCAGCGGTCTTATCAAAGTTTTTGAAGACCTCAAGAAAAATGAAAAGGGAACGCAGATAATAATATCTCATCAAGAACGTATACTCAATATCGCAGATGAGATAGTAGTCATTGCCGACGGCGTTATCCGCGATATGGGTGAGCGCGATAAAATTCTCCCCAAACTTCTTGCAAGCGACAAAACCGTAGGGGAATGTCCCGTTGAAAGGAGGATATCAAAATGAATGAAACAGCAAACGAACTTTTAAAGACCGTTACCGATGTCGACGGCGATTTTAAGGGTGCATATAATATAAGAATAAACGGCGCCTGCGCGAGCAGACAGTCTACGGAACATATAAAACTTGAAACAAAACCTGACGCTCCCGGACTGGTCGTAACGGTAGACGCAGACACTGTCGGAGAAACGGTATATGTGCCGGCATGTGTCACGGCAGGCGGCGTGGACGACCTTGTTTATAATGACTTTTATATCGGAGAAAATGCCGATGTTGTTATAGTAGCCGGATGCGGAGTTCACAGCGACGATTCTGCCGACGCTAAGCACAACGGCATACACCGTTTCTTTCTTCGCAAGGGGGCAAAAGTTCTCTACAAGGAAAAGCATATAGGTACGGGAAAAGGCGCCGGTGCCAAACGCATAAATCCCGTGACAGATGCTTATCTTGATGAAGATTCCGTACTTACGATGGATACCATACAGCTTTCCGGAGTCGATACGACGGAAAGAAAAACGACTGCCAAACTGGCGGAAAACGCAAAGATAGTTGTAAGAGAAAGACTTCTAACCGACGGCGAGGAATACGCCAAGACTGATTTCGAAGTTACGTTGGAAGGAAAAAACTCAGGCGCAGATATAGTTTCCCGTTCAGTTGCAAGGGGTAATTCCAGACAGGAATATTCTTCGCTTATCATAGGCAAAGCTCCTTGTATAGGCCACACGGAGTGCGATGCCATTTTGGCGGGAAACGGAAAAGTTTATGCTTCTCCCTCACTTGATGCCGAACATGAGGACGCTTCTCTTATCCATGAAGCAGCCATAGGAAAAATTGCCGGCGAACAGATACTCAAGTTTCGCACTCTCGGTCTTACGGAAGCTGAGGCAGAGGAGAAAATCATAATGGGATTTTTGAAATAAAACGCAATATATGAACAAAAATCGTCATTTTAACAAGAAACGGTGGTTTTTATTGTTACAGTCTATTGAAAAAGTTCAGTTATTATGCTATTATAATAGACAATAAATTTCTAAAAGAAATATTGAAAATAAAGGATAGGAAAATGAAAATCGTCGTAAAAATTGGTACATCTACTTTGGCATATCCCACATACAGACTTAATATTCGTCTGGTGGAGGAGCTTTGTAAAACCCTCAGCGATCTCAAAAACGCAGGACATGAGATAGTTATCGTTTCCTCAGGCGCTATCGCCATGGGTACTGGCAAACTTATGCTTTCTTCGCGTCCTAAAGATACTCCGACAAAGCAGGCTGCAGCTGCGGTAGGACAATGCGAACTTATGTATACCTATGACAAACAGTTTTCGGACTATAATCACACTGTGGGACAGATACTTCTCAATAACTCTGACGTTCAAAACGAAGAAAGGCATAACAATTTTCAAAATACAATCACTCGTATGCTTGAACTCGGAGTTATTCCGATAATAAATGAAAACGATACCGTTTCTACTGAAGAAATACTGATAGGAGATAACGATACTCTTTCCGCCGTTATCGCTGCAAGCATAAAGGCAGACGTTCTTGTGATACTTTCCGATATAGACGGTCTTTATACGGCAGACCCGCACAAAGACAGCAATGCAAAGCTTATATCGGTCGTAGAAGAGATAACGCCTGAGATATTTGCTATTGCGACAGGAAGCGATTCCGAACTCGGCACGGGCGGAATGATCACAAAGATAAATGCGGCGCAGATATGCAACGAAGCCGGCACAGACATGATAATCACAAACGGCAGGGATCTTTCTTCCCTTTATACCATTGCAGATGGCGGAAGCGTAGGCACCAGATTTATCGGAAAGAAGGCAGAATGATATGACGACTCATGAAATACTTCTCTCGGCGGCTTCGGTAAGACCGATGCTATCGCTTTTGACCGAAGCAAAGAAAAACGAAGCTTTGGCTAAAATGGCAGATTCACTCATTGCGGATACCGAAGATATTCTTGCGGCGAATGAAAAAGATATAGAAAATGCAAAAGGACATATATCGGATGTAATGATAGACCGTTTGGCACTTGATGAAAAACGTATATTAGGTATGGCTGATGGTATCCGCGCTCTTATTGAACTTGACGATCCGGTCGGCAGGATTCTTTCTGAACATAAAACGCGCGCAGGACTTACTGTACGCAAAGTTTCCGTTCCTTTCGGAGTTATCGCCGTTATTTATGAAAGCCGTCCCAACGTGACAAGCGACGCGGCGGCTCTTGCGCTGAAAAGTTCCAATGCTTGTGTACTTCGTTCCGGCAAGGAAGCTTTTCTTACTTCCAACGCCATAGTAAAAGCTTTAAGAAAAGGACTTGTTGCCTCAGACCTTCCCGAGAATCTTATAAATCTGATACAGGATACATCACGTGCGAGCGCAAATGAGATAATGACTGCGACAGGTCTTGTCGACCTTTTGATACCACGCGGCGGTGCAGGACTTATAAATTCTTGCGTAGAAAATGCAAAAGTGCCGTGTATTCAGACAGGCACGGGAATATGTCACATCTATGTTGATGACAGCGCAAGATTCGATATGGCGCTCGATATCATTGAAAACGCCAAAACGAGCAGACCATCCGTTTGCAACGCAGAGGAAGTTTTACTTGTAAGTGAAAAGATAGCAAAAGAATTTCTGCCAATACTTAAAGCCAGACTGGTTGACAAAAGAATATCTGAAGGGAAGATTCCCGTAGAACTTCGTCTTTGTGAAAGAGCAGCTGATATTATTGAAGGAACCTCGGCATCCGAAGTTGATTTTGATACCGAATTTCTTGATTATATACTCGCGGTAAAGGTCGTTCGCAATGTTGATGAAGCCATTTCTCACATATCAGAGCATTCAACGAAACACAGCGACGCCATAATAACGGAAAATTCACAAAATGCCGATATTTTTGTCAAATCCGTTGACAGTGCCGCAGTATATGTCAATGCATCGACACGTTTTACCGACGGCGGAGAATTTGGACTTGGTTGTGAAATGGGAATTTCCACACAGAAACTTCATGCACGCGGTCCCATGGGACTTGCAGAGCTTACCGCATATAAATATGTTATTTTAGGCAATGGTCAAATAAGGTGAGGAGATAATATCGACATGCAAAATATAAAGATAGGGTTTATCGGCATCGGAAACATGGGAGGCGCGCTTGCCGCCGCAGTAAGCCGTGCCGTTGATAACAAAAATGTTTTTCTTGCAGACAAGAACGCGGAAAAAGCCTTTGATCTTGCGAAAAAACTCGGTTGTGTTTTTGCTGATAATAAATCCGTTGCTTCTTCCTGCGATTATATTTTTCTGGGCGTCAAGCCGCAGATGATGTCGGAAATGCTTGAAGAGATAGCGCCTGTCCTTTCTTCAAGAACAAACAAATTTACGCTTATTACGATGGCGGCAGGCGTTAAAACAGAAAGGATATCGTCGATACTCGGCAAAGAATATCCCATAATACGTATAATGCCCAATACTGCAGTCGAGGTAGGCGAGGGTATGGTTTTATATACGGTAAACGAATATGTCGGCACAGAGGCTGAAAATGACTTTCTTTCGTTTATGAATATGACCGGCAAACTTGATAAGTTGCCGGAAAGTCTTATTGATGCCGGAAGCGCTGTTTCCGGTTGCGGTCCTGCTTTTGTTTATATGTTTATAGAGGCTCTTGCGGACGGCGGCGTAAAGTGCGGTCTTCCCAGAGCTTCAGCTGTAAAATATGCGGAACAAACTCTCATAGGTGCGGCAAGACTCGCCATGGAGAGCGGAAGACATCCGGAGGAGTTGAAAGACGCTGTTTGCAGTCCTGCCGGAAGCACTATCGAAGGCTGTTTTGAATTGGAAAAAGGCGGGTTCAGAGCAGCTGTAATAGAAGCTGTTTCAAAATCATTTTACAGAACAAAAGAATTGGGAAAATGATTCTTGACTGAGTTTATTTGAATAATATAAAAAACATAGCGGTTCATTAAAAATGATACTGCTATGTTTTTTGTATTTCGGATATTATTTTTTCTCTATCAGAAAGAAGAACGGAGATGTGGGTGAATTTACTATTTTGAATTTGGTGGCGCAAAATAAACGTCGGTCGAGCGTTGAAAGAAAATCTTCGATAAGATTGCCTTCGACAGTGCCTTCCACGTGTCCGGGATAGACTGCACACAATATCGCGCCGTCGGGCGCAAGAAGTTCTATGCCGGCAGTCATTGCCTGAAGGCTGGTTTGATGCAGCGTCGTTATGGTCTTATCTCCTCCCGGCAGATATCCGAGATTGAACATACCGGCGCATATCGGTTCTTTAACATAATTTTTTACATTATGGTGTGAGTCCAAAATAAGAGTATAGTTTTTATCGGCGTTTTCCTTTTCAAGCAGTTTTGCAGTCGATTCAATAGCTTCCTTTTGAATGTCGAAAGCATAAACCTTTCCGTTTTTGCCTACGGCTTTTGAAAGCCAAAGGGTATCATGCCCGTTTCCCATTGTAAAATCGACGACGGTGCCGCCTTCTTTAATGTGGGAAGATATAAACTGTTTTTCGATTTTCAGCAGATCTATCATTATTTTTTCCTTTGTTTTATTTATAATCGTTCTATTTCCTCAGCGACTTGCTGAATCGTTTTAAATGTGGTATCGAGTTTTATGGTATTAAGATGTGAATAATTGCCTATTCGAGCTGTGCTGCGTTCTATAATATCGGATGAACGAAGTCCTTTTGCTATATCTTCTGCAAGTCTGGAGCGTAACTCATTTTCCGAACAGACAAGGGAAATATTTTTCACATTGCATTTGAAAGTATCAAGTTTTTCCATAATACTGTCTATAATGCTTTGCTCATGCATGACCCAACAGAATATTATGTTATCATACGCGGAACATTTTATAAAATTTGAGAGAAGGTGAGATATATTGTCGAGAACCATGGCTTTTGTTTCTTCTGTTACTTGAAATGGGTCAGAGTTCCAACACCAATCTCCGTCGAGAAAAACACTGTTGCGGAGTTTTCTTTTTAAAACTTGGCATACAGCGGTTTTTCCTACTCCCATAGTTCCGCCTATCATATACAATGTCTTCATTTAATAAATTTCTTTCGATGTTTGATTATCGATGCGCCGCGGAAGTCAACGGAAAGAGGATATACTTGCCAATTGTTCGGCAGTTCTTTCAGATTTTCGCGCAGGAGCTTGGAAACATCTTTATCTGATATGCACATACATGTGGAGCCGGAACCACTGATAAAAAAGACCGGTGCGCCGGAAAGTTTTGCTGCTTCTTTTGCTTTATCATAGTCTTGAATGAGGGATTCGCGGTAAGGCTGATGCAGTCTGTCTGTAAGCGCAGGAATCAGAAGCGGTATATTTCCGGTTTCGAGAGCCTTTATAAGAATTGCCGAGTGAGAAAGATTATAAACCGCGTCTGCTCTGGAATAAGTTTGAGGAAGTACGGAGCGAGCCGTCGCGGTTTTGACTTCAAAATCAGGAATAAGAGCGCAGAAATGAAGCCTTTCCGAAATTCGGTATTTTACAGTATAAACTTTTCCTTCGTGGAGCATTGACGCGGTAAAACCGCCTAAAAGCGCAGGAGCAAGATTGTCTGCATGACCTTCCATGGGTGCACATATATTTAAAAGCTGAAGCTTTGAAAAATGGCAGTCGAGAATCTCGTTAGCGGCTACTGCTCCCGCCGCGATAAGCGCGGCTGAAGAACCAAGTCCTCTTGCGACGGGAACGTTGCAAGAGAAAGATATATGGAGTCCTCCGACATTTTTTCCTGCGGCATCGGCTACTCTTTTATATGCCTCATAGCAGATGTTATGCTCATTCTGATATTTTTTTGCGCAACCGGAAAATGAAATTCCGTTTTCTTTTTCCGTAAATTCAAATATATTATAAAGATTGAACGCTATCCCCAAGGAATCAAATCCCGGGCCTATGTTTGCGCTTGTTGCCGGAACGCGCACTTTAACTTTCATATATTTGCCTCCGTGCATGAGAGAACATATTTTTGCATATCATCTTTGGATATTTTGTCTGAATGAATGTCATGGGCGTTTTCAAGATTTGCAAGTGATGGAGGGATCGGCGCGCCGGTTATTGCATAAAGTCTTTTTATCATTTCAAATTCGTTGTCGGAAACCGGTTCTCCGAGCGCTTTAAGAACACTGCCTGAGAATTTGTAAGGTGAGGCGGTGGAAAGAATAACAGTTTTGTTTTCTGAATGTATTTTTTCGCTCACATTCCATGCGACCGCTGTGTGAGTGTCCATAAGATAACCATGATTTTTATAAACGTTACCGATAGTTATAAGTGTTTCTTCGTCTCCGCAACAGCCTGCAGCGAATTTTTCGGTGAGAAGGGACAGTTCTTCCGCAGGAATCGTGTATTCTCCGTATTCTGCAAGTCGGGACATATATTTCTTTGTCGTTTCTGTTCCGTATGTAAGACTTATAAGTCTTTCAAGATTGCTGGAGATAAGAATATCCATTGACGGAGAACGTGTTATATGAAATTCTCTGCGCTTATTATATCTGCCTGTTTCGAAAAATTCCGTAAGGACGTTATTTTTATTGGAAGCGCATATGAGTTTTCCTACGGGCAGTCCTATTTTGCCTGCAAAATATCCTGCAAGTATATCGCCGAAGTTTCCGGTTGGAACGACGAAGTCGACCTTATCGCCGAGTTCTATCTCACCGGTCTTTAATAGGTCGCGGTAAGCCGTGAAGTAATATGCTATCTGAGGTATAAGGCGTCCTATATTTATAGAATTTGCACTTGAGAGAGATTTTCCCTTTGGCATCCGGCATTCTGCGAAAATCTTTTTGACTCCGCTCTGTGCGTCGTCAAAGTTGCCGTCGACAGATGAAACAAAAACATTCTTACCGGGGCACGAAGTCATTTGTTTTTCCTGTACGGCGCTTGTTCCGTGGGCAGGATAGAATACGATTATTTTTGTTCCGGGAACGTCGGAAAAGCCATGTGCCGCCGCGCTTCCGGTATCTCCGCTTGTCGCCGTAAGAATGACTGTTTCCGTATTTATGCCGTTTTTCTTTTTAGCGGCAGTGATAAGGCGTGGAAGCACTGAGAGAGCGACGTCTTTAAAAGCGCACGTGGGACCATGATAAAGCTCTAAAACAAACTTGCTGCCGACTTTCGAGAGGGGCGCAAAGTCATCATTTTCAAAAGTTCCGTTGTATGCGGAGTTTATGATTTCATTTATTTCATCGTTAGAAAAATCCGTGAAAAATTTTGAAAGTATTTCTGCGGATATTTCATTTGATTTCATGTTTGTAATATTTTCGAGTGAGACCTTTATATCGTCAAAACTTTCGGGAAGATAGAGTCCTCCGTCCGGCGCGATTCCTCGTAGAATTGCTTCTGAAGACGTGGAGGTGAGATTTTTATTGCGGGAACTGTAGTATAACATCTTAAAAAATCCTTTGAAAATAAAAAAATTTGCTGTTGTGGCTATTGCTTTTTTCATGATATTATGATACACTATTCGCGTTAGAAATACAAGTGTTTATTTAAATAAAGACACAAAAGAAAGGCAAGAACGGTTAATGAAATCTGCAATTTTGGGTTTTGGCGTTGTCGGCAGCGGCACTTATGAAGTACTTGCGCGGGGAACCTGCGATATAGAGGTCAAACGAATTCTCGATGTAAAAAACAATCCTCATGTTCAGGATAAGCTCACGTGTGATATAAATGACATAATAAACGACGAGGAAATAAGCATAGTAGCCGAAACCATGGGCGGACTTCATCCTGCCTATGAATATGTTTGCGCTTGCATGAAAGCGGGAAAAAATGTTGTGACATCAAACAAGAAACTTGTAGCCGCTTATTATGAGGAGCTCATATCTCTTGCGAAAGAAAATAATGTGGTATTTCGCTTTTCGGCTTCTGCGGGAGGCGGCATTCCGTGGCTTTCAAATATCATACGCCGCGCGGCGACAGAAAAGATACTTAAAATACAAGGCATTATAAACGGCACTACAAATTATATTCTCGATTCCATGCAGACTCGCGGAATGGATTTTACGGACGCTCTTTCGGAAGCTCAAAGTCTGGGTTATGCCGAACGGGATCCTTCTTCGGATATTGACGGGGAAGATATCAAATTTAAATGCGCTATTTCATCTTCATGCGCTTTCGGCGCGCATATTTGCGAAGCCGATATTCCCGTATTTTCTCTGCGCACGCTGAAATGCAGCGATATGGATTATGCTGCCAAAATGGGTATGTGCATAAGATATATGACGTTTTCATCTGTAAATCCAGATGACTCGTTCGCGGCGTACGTCGAGCCGTCTTTCGTTTCTTCAGGAAGTCTTGAGTCATCTGTTCATCTGAACAATAATTTGGTGAGCCTTTTCGGCGAATATTCCGGAAGACTTGCTTTTTACGGTCAGGGTGCCGGCAAATATCCCACAGGTGCCTCTGTTGCTTCGGATATGATAGAAATATTGAAGACAAATAATTTTTCTCTTGTATGTGATCGCAGAGGAAAAGTTGACAATTCCGGAGAAATGCACAGGTACTTTATCAGAACCGAACGCAGTTTTTCCGAAATTGAAAAAATTGCGGAAACATATGAAGAGAAAAACGGTGTTTTTTATGCCGTTACACGCGAAATTTCTGTTTTCGATATGCATGGACTGGCCTCGAATATAAAAAAATGCGATGAAAATGCATTTTTTGCGGGTATTCATACGGAAGTTTGATAAAAACTATTGCGCTTTCAATAAAAAAGTAGTATAATAAATAAAATATATTTTATAAAAGCTTTTTATTTTCAGGAGACAAAAATGAAAAAATACAATGTTGCCATACTCGGCGCTACCGGTGCCGTAGGTCGTGAAATGATCAAAGTTCTTGAGGAAAGAAATTTTCCCGTAAACGAACTTCGTCTTCTTGCAAGTGCGAGAAGCGTTGGCAAAAAGATAACTTTCTGCGGAAAAGAAATTGCAGTTGAAGAAGCTTGCGAAAATTCTTTTAAAGGGATGGATATTGTGCTCGGCGCTGCGTCGAATGATCTTGCCAAACAGATGGCTCCTCACATTAAAGCAGCAGGCGCTGTGTTTGTAGACAATTCCAGCGCTTTCCGCATGGATCCAAATGTTCCTCTCGTTGTACCGGAAATCAATCCGGAAGACGCTATGAAGCATAATGGTATTATTTCCAACCCAAACTGCTCTACCATAATAACTCTCGTTGCCATCAATGCGATAAACGAAATTTCTCCCATCAAGAGCATTATCGCTTCCACATATCAGGCGGTAAGCGGTGCTGGCGCAGGCGGTTTTGCCGAGCTTAATGAGCAGACAAAGGCTATTGTTGAGGGCGGAGAGATAAAATCCGAAGTTTTCCCTTATCAGATAGCGCAGAACCTTATTCCTCAGATAGGCGGATTTACAGATAACCTTTATACTACTGAAGAGATGAAAATGCAGAACGAAGGCAGAAAGATCCTTCATCTTCCTGATCTTAACGTAACGTGCACATGCGTACGCGTTCCCGTTTTGCGCTCTCACTCCATTTCTGCGGTGGTCGTTACCGAAAACAAAATTACTCCCGCAGAAGCTCAGGCCGCTATCGCAAAAGCGAAGGGCTGTAAACTTGTAGATGATCCTGTTGCAAAAGCATACCCCATGCCTCTTGATACAAGCGAC
This sequence comes from uncultured Eubacteriales bacterium, assembly GCA_949299535.1. Classification (GTDB taxonomy): domain Bacteria; phylum Bacillota; class Clostridia; order Oscillospirales; family CAG-272; genus UMGS731. Next base: position 21,952 of record CASGAQ010000008.1, read on the forward strand.
CAGGATCTTGTATTCGTCGGTCGTGTAAGAGAAGACCTCACATCGGAAAACGGCTTGGCTCTTTTCTGTTGCGGAGATCAGATCCGTAAGGGCGCTGCAACTAATGCCGTTCAGATCGCGGAACTTTTTGTAAAATAATTTATTTGGAAAATTCACAAAGTCGTCCGCGATAAATGTGGCGGCTTTGTGTTTTTATATGACTCAAGCGTATTTATTAAATCAGAAAATTCTTTTTTATCTTTATAAGGAGGATCATATGAGCAATATTTGGCATGACATTCAAGAAGACAAAGTAAAACCGGAAGATTTCTGGGCTGTTGTTGAAATATCCAAAGGAAGCAAAAAGAAATACGAACTTGATAAAATGACCGGAATGCTACGTTTAGACCGTATTCTTTATACTTCTACTCATTACCCTGCAAATTATGGCTTTATCCCCAGAACATATGCAAATGATAACGATCCGCTTGATGTTCTTATTTTGTCCAGCGAAGAAATAGATCCGTTGGTACTTGTCCGCTGTTATCCGATAGGTGTTATTCAAATGGTCGACGATTCTCATTTGGACGAAAAAATAATAGCCATTCCGTTTTCTGATCCTATGTATAACACATATAAAGACATTTCTGAGCTTCCGGCACATGTTTGGGAGGAAATGCGCCATTTCTTTACAGTGTATAAGGCGCTGGAAAATATGTCTACCGCAGTTCAGGAAGTTAAGGATCATTTTGAAGCGGAGAAAATAATATCCGAAGCTATGAAAACATATAAAAAATATTTTTTATATAAAAAACCCGAATGATTATTATAAAAAGCGCTCATATGAGCGCTTTTTTGACGTATTAAAAAAACAATTTATCATAACTGTAGTTATCCGCCATGTTTTTTAGCAATATTTCACAATTTTATTTCAATTTTACTTTTAATGATGACAAATATTATAAATGGTGTTATAATTATACTATGATTTTATATGTCAAAACGCATATTTCAGGAAAAGAAAGGGTAAAAATGGAAAACAAAAAGAAAAATGATATTTTCGATGAGGAAGGCATGTTTGTTCAAAAGGAGTTTTCAGACGAATTTCTGGAAGGACTGATGTACCACACATATGATTTTGTCAAACTCATGACGTACTATAAATGCGCCATGATGGAAATAGAAACTAAATTCAACGTCTTAAACGAAGAATTTTCGCTACAATATGACAGACAGCCTATAAGCACCATAAAGACCCGTCTTAAAAAGAACTTCAGCATTTTCAAAAAAATGAATAAAAAACATTTGCCCATCACTATATATAACATGGAAAATTATCTTGACGATATCGCAGGCGTCAGGGTGGTATGTTCATTTGTGGACGATGTATATATGCTCGCCGAAGCTCTTCTTAAACAGGACGACGTGACACTTATCGAGAAAAAAGATTATATAGAGAATCCGAAAGAAAACGGATATCGCAGTTTACATCTTATCGTTTCGATTCCGATATTTCTCGCACATGAAAAGAGAATAATGAAAGTTGAGATACAGCTTCGCACTATCGCTATGGATTTTTGGGCAAGTCTTGAACATCAGCTCAGATATAAAAAAGACATAAATTTTACTGATGAGATGAGCGCCGAACTTAACGCCTGTGCACAGGCAAGCGCCGACCTTGACATTAGAATGGCTAAACTGCGGAAGCAATGTATGCCGAAAGACATCGATATTTAATTAAAGTTACAGGAGGTAGTTTGTATGAAATGTAACTATATCACAATAGAAAGAGAATATGGTAGCGGCGGCACAAAGATCGCGCGCAAACTTGCAGAAGAATGCGGCATTGCTTGTTACGGCAGGGAGATTCTCGAAGAAGTTTCCAATGAGTACAATATCTCGACGGAAAGAATCGAAAAATATGAGGAAACAGTAACAAACAGCTTCCTGTATTCAATATTCATCATCAGCCGCGCGCAGTCGGGAGACCCGGATATGCTTGCAAATGAGGGACATATTTATGTCGCGGAACAACTCATGATAAAAAAACTTGCCGCCAGAGGTCCCGCCATATTTTTAGGACACTGCGCCTCAGAAGCGCTTAAAGAGAAGAACGGTGTCATAAAAGTTTTTATTCGTGCTTCTGAAGAAGAAAAAAGAAAGCGCATTAAAGACGACTACGATATTCCCGAAAAGGACATAGAGCTTGTAAGAAAACGCTTCGACAAAAAACGCGCCAACTATTTCTATGCAAACACGGCAACCAAATGGGACGATTTTACAAACTATGATATTGTTTTGGACAGCACTATACTCGGTATAGAAGGCTGTGTATCTGTTCTTAAAGGACTTTTCCCCGACAAAAAATAAATTGACAAAGAAATATGCTGATGATATAATAAATAATATATTTTGTAAAACCGAAAGGAATTTTCAATGAAAAATATTCAATGGATAAAAAGTCCTGTCGATAAAGACGGAGCTGCATTTATTTTTGCCAAGACGTTTAATACAGTAAAAGAAGTTGAAAATGCTGTTGTCAGTATATCATCTGTCGGCGTATATAAAGCGGTACTCGGCGGACAAAAGATTGGAAATCAAATTCTTACCCCCGGATATACAAGCTATGACAAGAGAATACAGTTCAATACCTATGATATAACCGATAAAATCAAGAATGAAAATAACCTTGAAATAACAGTTGCTCCGGGTTGGGCTGTTGGTCATCTCGGATATAAGAAAGATTGTAGAAATTTCTATTCCGACCATGTAATTGCAGTGGCAGAAATTGAAATAACTTATACGGACGGTACATGCGAACTTATAAATACTGACGGCACATGGAGCGTTTATACTTCTCCGGTGGTTTATTCAGATATTTATATGGGAGAAACTTTTGACGCAACTTACGAACCCGAATTTTTGGGCACCGCTGTTTTGGATAATTTTAATACGACACTCATTCCTCAAGAGGGGGAGGATATAGTAGAACATGAACGTCTTGCTCCGGTTGAACTTATAATCACTCCCAAGGGAGAACGCGTCATAGATTTCGGACAGAATATGACGGGTTATGTAGAGTTCAATGTAAAAGGCAAAAAAGGAGAAAAGATCGTTACGACTTGCGCCGAGGTTCTTGACAAAGACGGCAATTTCTATAATGCTAACTATCGTAACGCCAAAAATAAAATAACGTTTATTTTGGACGGTACGCAGAGAAGATATAAACCCGAGTTTTCTTTCCAAGGCTTCCGTTACATAAGATTAGAGGAATATCCCGATATGCCCATAAATCTTGACGATATCAGAGCTATTGTTGTTCATTCCGATATAGAACGCACAGGTTATTTTGAATGCGGTTATGAAAAAATAAATCAGCTGTATCACAACATAATCTGGGGACAGAAGAGCAACTACCTCGATGTTCCGACAGACTGCCCGCAAAGAGATGAACGTCTGGGTTGGACGGGAGATACTCAGGTATTCTGCCGCACGGCAGCGCTGAATTTTAACGTTTCAAAGTTTTTTGAAAAATGGCTCGGAGATCTTCGCGTAGACCAAAGAGAAGACGGCGCAATATTGGGAGTTTGTCCGGAATGGCACACTTATGAGAAAGGTGCGTTATACCAGACGAGAATTTCTGCGGCATGGGGAGATGCAGCAGTAATTGTTCCGTGGGAAATTTACCGTGCGTACGGAGATAAAAATTTTCTTGAAAAAAATTTTGAAATGATGAAAAAATGGGCGGATTTCATTCATGGCTCCGGTCCTGAAGAATTTTTGTGGATTCGTGCAGAAAATGAGTATCATTACGGCGACTGGCTCGGAATCGATATCGATGGCGGAAGCGATTCTTGTGAAGGGGCAACGTCAAAAAATCTTATCTCCTCTGTTTATTTTGCAAATGCTGTCGATATCGTTGTAAAAGCAGGGGAAGAACTTGGCAAGGATGTAAGTGAATATCGTGAACTTTATAAAAAGATCTTTGCAAGATTCCATGAATATTTTGTAGAAAAAATAATTAAACTTATTTGCGATCCGGAACATGAATGTGAAGAAGAATTTCGCGGAAAAGTTCATCCCAATGTAACTCAAACATCGCTTTCATTGATACTCTACTTTAAACTTTATTTGCCTGAGGAAAAGGAAATAATCGCAAATAAGCTCGAAGAACTTATTCATGCATATGGTGATCGTATGACGACGGGCTTTGTGGGGACTCCGTATATTCTCCATGCTCTTACAAAAAGCGGCAAATCTGATGTTGCATATACGCTTCTTTTCCAGAATAAGAATCCCTCATGGCTTTATTCTGTCGAAAAAGGAGCAACTACAATGTGGGAGCATTGGAACGGTATAAAAGAGGACGGCAGTTTTTGGAGCGACAGTATGAACTCATTTAACCATTACGCATACGGTGCGGTAGGCGATTGGCTCTACGGTACCGTTGCCGGTATCTCAGTTTGCGAGAACGGCGCAGGCTATAAGAAGATAGTTTTGCAACCACACCCCGACAAGCGGCTCGGTTTTGTGAATTGCACCGTGGATACTGTTCGCGGCAAAGTTCAGAGCAACTGGTATTATAAATGCGACAAAGTTTATTTCGAGTTTACCGTACCACAGGGAACAGAGGCGAAAATAGTTCTTCCAAATGGCTATACAGAGACTGTTCGCGGCGGAAAATATATGTATATTGTTTAAAAACAAAGAGATTTGCGGCACATCGCAAATCTCTTTGTTTTTTCGTGCAACATTATTTTGTTAATTTGCCGAATATAATTCACAAGTTTTACTGAAATATGTTCGTATCGTCAAAAGTTAAAAAATTCTTATAAAAATATTGACATTTTATCTCTGAAATAATATAATTATAGTGCAGTTAGCATAGGCTAACTTTTATATAAAAGTTACTATGCTTAAAAGGATGATTAAAAAATTTAAAGGATATATAATTTAAAGAGGTGGTTAAAAATGATGCCGTTAACGCTGGCTGAAACAGGAGAGGAAAACATAATAAAAAAAATAGGTGGAAGTCAAGAGGTTAAAAAACATTTAGAAAATCTTGGCTTTGTCGTCGGCGGAACTGTAACCATTATAAATACAATATCCGGCAATCTTATTGTAAACGTAAAAGATGCCCGCGTGGCTATAAGCCGCGAAATGGCGCAAAAAATAATGATCTGAAAAAAGGAGGTATAGTCAATGAGCACTCTCAAAGATGCGAAAATAGGTTCTACTGTAAAAGTTGTAAAACTTAACGGGGAAGGAGCCATAAAACGCAGAATCATGGATATGGGTATAACTCGCGGAGTTGAAATATACATTCGTAAAGTTGCTCCTCTGGGAGACCCCATAGAGATAACTGTGCGCGGTTATGAGCTTTCTCTGCGTAAAGCGGACGCTGAAATGATCGAGATCGAAGGCTGATTTAATTTTGTAAATCAAAAGCGAAATTATTTATTGTCAGAACAGTAGGTCGGTAAAATCCGATCTCAAAGAAAGGAACTATTTATGAATATCAGAATTGCCCTTGCGGGAAACCCGAACTGTGGTAAGACTACGCTTTTTAATGCCTTGACCGGTTCCAATCAGTTCGTCGGAAACTGGCCCGGAGTTACTGTTGAGAAAAAGGAAGGTAAACTTAAAAAGCATGAAGGAGTGACAGTTACCGACCTGCCGGGGATTTATTCGCTTTCCCCATACACGCTTGAGGAAGTTGTCGCAAGAAATTATCTTATAGACGAACGTCCCGATGTTATACTGAATATTATCGATGGTACGAATTTGGAAAGAAATCTATATCTTACGACACAGCTTACGGAGATTGGTATACCTGTTGTTATAGCTATCAACATGATGGATATAGTACGCAAAAACGGGGATAAGATAAATACAAATCAGCTTTCGCATGAACTTGGTTGTAAGATAATTGAAATATCTGCTCTTAAGGGCGACGGTATCATGGACGCTGCCGAAGAAGCGATAAAAATCGCAGAATCGGGAAAAACATTGCCTATGCACACTTTTTCAGGTCCCGTGGAGCATACTATCGCTCACATAGAAGAAGCCGCAGTTCACGGACTTCCTGAAGAACAACAGAGATGGTATGCAATAAAGATATTTGAGCGCGATCAAAAAGTATTGGAAAAACTAAACATTCCCGAAGATGTTATGGTACATATCGAGAAAGATATTGCCGCCGCAGAGAAAGAGCTTGACGACGACGCGGAAAGCATAATAACAAACGAACGATACATATATATAGCGGGACTTATGAAAAACTGCTATAAGAAGAAAAGTACCGGCAAATTGTCTACATCCGATAAGATAGATAAGGTTGTAACGAATCGTTTTGCAGCACTGCCCATATTTGCGCTTATCATGTTCTTTGTTTATTTTATTTCCGTAACGACTGTCGGCACTTGGGTGACGGATTTTACAAATGACGGTCTTTTCGGAGACGGTTTCCATCTTTTCGGTATAGGACAAAATGCATATGAAGAAAAACTTGAAGAATTTGACGGTTCGGCTCAAATCATAAACGGTTTCTTTGAGTATGCCGACACAAAAGGTCTGGATACTGAAGATATCAAATCGGCTTTAGATACAGAAGCTGATGATTTTGATGCAAATGCTGCAAAGCAAGCTCTTGATTCTTTTGCGGCTATGTTCGAAGACAGAGAAAAGGCTTCGTACATTATTTATGATGAAGAAACGATGGCAGACACCACCGTGGTTTCAACAAAAGAAGATCTGATATCAGCAATCGAAATATATGCTTCATATGGAGCAGTTTCTCCTGATCCCGCAGATCACGGTGTTTGGGTTCCCGGCATACCTGTGCTTGTGGAACAGGGACTTGACGCTGTGAACTGTGCCGACTGGCTTAAAGGTCTTATTCTGGACGGTATAATCGCGGGTGTCGGTGGTGTACTCGGATTTGTTCCCCAGATACTTGTACTTTTTATCTTTCTTGCTTTTCTTGAAGCTTGCGGTTATATGTCAAGAATTGCTTTCGTACTTGACAGAATATTCCGCAAATTCGGGCTTTCCGGAAAATCCTTTATACCCATGCTTATCGGCACTGGTTGCGGTGTTCCAGGAGTTATGGCGAGCAGAACCATTGAAAATGAGCGCGACCGTCGAATGACAATAATGACAACGACATTTATTCCTTGCGGAGCGAAGATACCCTTTATCGCCATGATCGCAAACGCTATTTTCGGTCGCGCATGGTGGGTGGCTCCTTCAGCTTATTTCATAGGAATGTTTGCTATAATAGTTTCCGGTATCATGCTTAAAAAGACAAAGCCTTTTGCCGGAGAACCTGCGCCCTTTGTTATGGAGCTTCCCGCATATCACTGGCCCACATTTTCCAACGTAATGCGTTCTATGTGGGAGCGCGGCTGGTCCTTTATCAAAAAAGCGGGAACGATAATTCTTCTTTCCACAATAGTTATTTGGTTCACAACTTATTTTGGATTTGTAGACGGCACATTCCGTATGCTTTCCGAATCAGAAGTAGAACACAGTATACTGGCTGCTATCGGCGGCGCCATTGCTTGGATATTTAAGCCGCTTGGCTTCGGAACTTGGCAGGCGGCGGTGGCTTCGATCACTGGTCTTGTTGCAAAGGAAAATATTGTCGGCACGCTTAGTATCGTTTACGGAACAGCAGGAACTACTGTATACTCTGCGATTGCAAGTGCTTTTACCACGGTAGGCGGATACGCTTTCCTTGTGTTCAACCTTCTCTGCGCTCCTTGTTTTGCTGCTATGGGCGCCATAAAACGTGAAATGAATAATGGTAAATGGACATTATTTGCCATATCATATCAATGCATATTTGCATATGCAGTTGCCCTTATCATAAATCAGATCGGAAGCGCGTTTACAGGTCAGGCAAATATAATAGGAATCATAATCTCGGTTCTTTTGATAGCTTTAATGATATATATGCTCGTAAGACCTTATAAAGATTCGACCAAAATAAAGGCAAAATCATAACTTTAACGGAGAAAACCGATGGTAGCTTGGTTACAGAACAATGTTGCAACATTGATAATAAGTGCTGTCATTATCGTGATAGTATGCGCCGTTATTCTGGGTATGGTCAAAAACAAGAAGAAAGGCAGAACTTCATGCGGCTGCGGCTGTGCCGGCTGCGCTATGAACGGAGCTTGTCACGGTAACGATAACGACAAGAAAAAATAATGCTAAAGAAGAGAATGGCAATCCCGAATTTTGTGTAGACTCTAAAAAGAGAAGTAAAACAGTTAAAAATTTCATTCGGCGGCAACGGAGAAATCCGTTATACGCTAGGCAAATTATATGGATAATTGTGCCATCTGCCTGTCCATTTTTCAGGATATCCATCATCGACAAATATATTATTTTGAACAGGCTGTCATCGGTTGGAAATTTTTTGCATTGAAAATGTGAGATAGTGAAAAACTCAGGCTATTTTCAAGTGATGTTTTTAAAAAATTCTGTTGTGATCTGTATAAAACGCTTCAGAACTTTGTTTCCGGCATATGAATCGTAAAATATGCCGTATGAGATTTTCGGTGCGTCAGTGATTTTGACGGTTGAAATTACAGATGTTTTAGGTACAAACAATTACGGAACAAGAGCAGCACCCAGACCGGCAGAAGCCAGTATAAATGTAGATGCAGCAGAAGTGCAAACATGAATATCTGCGGTATCCTTATCTAAAGCAAGTTGTATTTGCAGTTTTGCTATGTCGGCAGAAAGAGCAAACGGATCGCTGAATATCAAGTTTTCCTTTTTAAGTCTGTCTAAAATGATCTCTTTTTCCTGAGCCAAAGGATCGTCGCTACGGCAGATTCCTACAAGTGAGCTCAGAGCCAATTCGTGGTATTTCGGCTTATCTTGTGATTTGCCGATTTCTTTTGTTCCGAAAAAAATATCGACGCCGCCTGTTTTAAGCATATGGAATAATTGCTCATGAGGAACGATATGAAGTTTAGGATGAAGATTTGGAAATTCTTTTGAGAGTATATTCAATATCTCTGCGAGAGAATCAAACTGTGCATAATTGCTAAGACCTATCGAAATGGTGTCTGTTTTTCTCTCGGCGGAATCACTGAATCTCTTTTTTGCTTGTTCGGCAATACCTACCATATTCTTTGCGTCGCTTATAAATGATCTGCCTTCGGGGGTAAGTTCTACTATGCGGGAGTTACGTCTGAAAAGTTTTACGTTGAGTTCATCTTCCAAAGATTTTATTTGATGAGTTATGGTTGGCTGTGTGACGTTTAGATTTGAGGCTGCGCGTGCAAAGCTGAGAGTATTTGCGACCGATAAAAAGCATGTAAGCTGAAAAGTTTTCTCAATGTCAGGCTCGGAATTTGTGGAAATGTTTGTGGGCATGGGCGCTGCAAAGGTGCGCGACCTCTTCAAGCAGGCTAAGGAAAAGGCGCCGTGTATTGTGTTTATAGATGAGATAGACGCTATCGGACAAAAACGCAGCAACGGCAAATACGGCGGCAACGATGAGCGCGAGCAGACCTTAAATCAGCTTCTTACCGAAATGGACGGCTTTGAGGAGAACAGCGGCGTTATTCTGCTTGCCGCGACCAACCGTCCTGAGTCACTGGATCCTGCGCTTACCCGTCCCGGTCGTTTTGACCGACGTGTACCCGTCGAACTTCCCGACCTTAAAGGGCGCGAGGCGATACTTAAGGTTCACGCAAAGAAAATCAAGGTTGCTCCCGATGTAGATTTCGGCAAAATCGCCCGTATGGCTTCGGGCGCTTCGGGTGCGGAACTCGCAAACATCATAAACGAGGCGGCGCTCCGCGCGGTACGTGATAACCGAAAAGCGGTGAATCAGGCAGATTTAGAGGAAAGTATAGAAATAGTCATTGCAGGATATCAGAAAAAGAACGCCATTTTGACCGACAAGGAAAAGATGATCGTAGCATATCACGAAATCGGTCACGCTCTTGTGGCAGCTATGCAAAAACACTCGGCGCCTGTTCAGAAAATTACCATTGTACCCCGCACCTCCGGCGCTTTGGGATATACCATGCAGGTTGCGGCAGAGGAAATTGCCGTCGGCTCAATAACCACCGGCGCTTCCAACGATATTGAGCAGGCGACAAAAATTTCCCGCGCAATGATTACCCGTTACGGTATGAGCGAGGATTTTGATATGGTAGCTATGGAAACGGTATCAAATCAGTATTTGGGAGGCGACACCTCATTGGCTTGCTCTGCCGAGACACAGACTCAGATCGACAAGCAAGTTGTGGCTCTTGTAAAGAAACAGCATGAAAAAGCGCTGAATATTTTAAAAGAAAACCGTGCTAAACTTGACGAACTGGCAAAGTACCTTTATGAAAAAGAAACAATTACCGGAGAAGAGTTTATGAATATTCTTAACAGATAACAGGGCGTTATTATTAAGATGTTCCTATCACGATAAAAAAGGAGAATTAGCTAATGGGCACTTTAAAAAAATTAAAACTGAAGATGAAATTAGATAAGGATTTCCGTAAAACGCTGTTGCGCGGAACCCGTAATGAAATTTTGGTCGATATCGACGGTGACAAAGATGCGGACGTTGCCTTGATTGATACCACAGGTGACGGTAATATTGATACTGTGGCCGTTGATTTGACCGGTGACGGAGAATTCAATCTTTATTTTAGCGATATTGATGGAAACGGCATTCCGGATATGATGTTATATGACGAAGATGGAGACGGAAGAGCTGAAATAATGGCTGTCGGAAAAGAAATAGAAGAAGAAATTCGTGCTGCCGCCAACGCAATACTGACAATGTTGGAAGCAGAGGAGTATATCGCCAAAGACCTTGAAGAATCACTTGACAGGCTAGACAAGGATGTACGCGTAGCCAGAAAAGCATTGAAGAAAAGAAGCCGATAAAAAACAACAATGGATAAGCAAACCGCCGCAGGTCGTTTTCAGCAACCGGATATGCGGCGGTTTTCAAGCCGAGTGCATTATGATACATTAAAGCTTCAAGCGAATATTCGACTTCTGTAAGGATAACAATATACACTTCTATCTGTGGGATTATATGAGCTTTCGTAATTTTCTTTTCGAAAAAGGTTATATGATGTTTTGAAGGCTTATTCGGCTATCCCGTTTGTATCTCCTTGGCGGCGAAACATATCAGAAAACGAGCTGAACAGTACAATAAAGGTGTGGCTTTGGCAAAGGAGTATGAGAATAAAGGACAGGTTTGGAAATAAATACATCGAGGTATTAACATGAACAGACACAATTACACCATCACCCCCGAAGGCTGGCTTCTGGAATTTTTACAAACGCAAAAATCAGGATTGACCGGGCACATGGACAAAGCAGGGCCTCCCTTCAACGAAACTTTCTGGGGAGCAAAAAAACCCCCTGTTTATAAAGGAACTTTCTGGTGGCCTTTTGAACAAACAGCATATCATATAGACGGAATGACAAGAACAGCCGTCTTGCTGAAAGATAAGGAACTCTTATCCAAAGCGGAAAACATTATCTATTCCGTAATAGATAATCCCGATACAGACGGCTACCTTGGTCCGAAAGAACTTAAAACCATTGTTGATTCCAATACAAGGTGGGCACACGTGGTATTTTTCCGCGCATGCTTGGCGCTTTACGAATACAATCACGACGAAAAAATATTGAGCGCCATGACAAAGCATTATCTCGGATCCATCTGCGATTACAGCCTGATACGCAACGTTTTCAATGTTGAAATCATGCTGGAACTGCACCGTCGCAACAAAGAAAAAAAATTACTCGATATAGCTGTCAATGCTTACGAACAAGGATATAACAATGAAATCACAAAAACGCTTGACAAGGTTTCATCAAAGGCGAATATACACGGCGTGACATACAATGAATACGCAAAGCTCGGTGCACTTCTCTACAGAGAGACAGGAGAGAAGAAATACCTTCGCGACAGTATACGCGCATATGAAAAGATGAAGAAAAAATATCTGCTCCCGGGCGGCTGCAATTCCTCCTCTGAGTATATGGACAACAACAGATACGACGAAGTATACGAGCTTTGCGATATTTCCGATATGACATGGTCTCTCCATTATCTTGCGGAAATCACCGATGAAATATCATATTCCGATATGATCGAAACATGCATCTTCAATGCAGGCATTGGCTCCGTCACGGAAGATTTCCGTGCGCTTCAATATTTTTCCTGTGCAAATCAGCTGATTTTTAACGAAAAATCCTCTCACTGCCGTTTTGACATGGGAGGTAAAGCCATGACCTACGCTCCCATGCCTTTTACCGCTTGCTGTCCGGGAAACATGAACCGTTTCATGCCGAATTATATTATGAGCCTTTGGTCAAATGAAGATGATGTTTTGACCGCCCGAATGTACGGTCCGTCCCGCTGGGAAGGCGATATTCGAGGGAATTTTGTTTCCGTCGAGGAAAAAACTACATATCCTTTCGATCTTTCGGCAGAGTTTTCTGTTCGAACACAGATTCCGTTTACTTTACGCCTGCGTATACCTTCATGGTGCACAAATATCAGAATAGACGGTGCAGAGTATTCTGTAAAAAAAGGTTTTGCTGTGATTAAAATCAATCAAAGCACAACGATATCCGTTTCAATGGACGCAGATATCCTGCAAAAAGAAAATCACGGAGGCGTCTATTTTACACGCGGTCCATTGGTATATACACTCGGCATGAAAGGCAAGAGAGAAACCTTTGGCGATCCGGATTTTCCCGTTTACCGCATTGAGCCGGACCGAAAATGGAATTATGCCGTTTCCAAAAACGCGGAACCGACTTATGCAAAAGGGACGGATACCGTCTGGAGTACAGACAAAAATCTTCCTTCTGTCACAGTGCAAGCAAGAGAAGTGAAAAATTGGAAGTTCAGAACAAAAAAGAAACTTAAATATGTCAACTGGAAATATGAATCTGCCGAAAAAACCGGAAGTTGGGTTTTAACGCCGAAACTTCCACGCATGGACCGTTGTGAACTCGGAGAGGAAAATGTTTCCGTAAAGCTTGTGCCTTACGGAGCTGCCAAAGTGCGTATGACGGTTTTGCCGAAAATAAAATAAAAAAGAGCTTTGAAGTTTTTAATTTCTTTGATTTTTGCTTTTCTTTCGATTTCTTCCGGAGTTCTATTCTTTCTTGAAATATTTTTTACCTCCAAAGTGTTAGTTACATTTTACTACACTTTGGAGGTTTACACAAGATTTGGGATAATATTAAAAGAGGTGTGTTGATACACACCTCTTTTCTACATCCCTTTCTTTATTCTTTCCAAAGCATTTTTCTCTATGCGAGACACTTGTGCCTGAGAAATACCTATTTCTTCAGCTATCTCCATCTGTGTTTTTCCTCTGAAAAAGCGCATATTGATTATCGCGCTTTCTCGCGAACCTAGTTTGCTCATTGCAGTTTGAAGCGCGATATTTTCTATCCAGTGCTCGTCCGTATTTTCTTCGTCCTTTATTCCGTCCATAACAAAAACGGAATCGGTTCCGTCTGAATAAACGGGATCATATAAGGAAACCGGCTCAATGATGGCTTCCAACGCCGCTGTCACATTCTCTTTAGGTACTTTGATTTCGTTCGCTATCTCTTCGTTTGTTGCCTCTCGTCCCAGGCGTTTGGAAAGAACTTCCTTGACTGAAAGCGCTTGGTAAGCAAGGTCTCTCATGCCGCGGCTTACACGGAGCATATTGTTATCCCTGAGATATCTTCGTATCTCTCCTATTATCATCGGCACTGCATAAGTGCTGAATTTAACTCCAACATTGATATCAAAATTATCGATAGCTTTGATGAGTCCTATACACCCGACTTGAAAAATATCATCAGCGCAGTCTTTGCGACTGCTGAATCTTTGGATAACGCTCAGAACAAGGCGCAGGTTGCCGTTTATTAGTTTTTCTCTTGATTTTTTATCTCCGTCTGAAGCTTTTTTTAAAAGTTCTTCTGTTTCTTCGGCGGAAAGCGTTGTCAGTTTTGATGTATTTATTCCGCATATTTCGACTTTATTATAATACATATCGTCCCTCTGTGACATTTTTTGCGTATGGTAAAAGTATTGCCGAAAATGTCATTGTTTTATGCAAAAGAGGTAACGGCTATTTATTTCCAATTTTGTATGAGTCTGTCTTTAATGATTATAGTTAAAAATCTATAAACATTTTTTTAAATCATTTCAATATTTCTTTACAATGTTTTTTATAAGTGATAAAATATATATAAATAATATATTATTGAGAAATTATAGGAAAGGACACAATGATATGAGCACAAAAGTTTTGATTATTGATGATGATAGCAATATCTGCGAAGCTGTAAAGCTTTATTTGGAAAACGAAACATACGAGGTGCAGACCGCACACGACGGAGAAAACGGCGTAGAGACTTTTAAGTCATATGATCCCGATATCGTTTTGCTCGACATAATGATGCCTAAAAAGGACGGTTGGCAGGTCTGCCGCGAAATACGCGAAATTTCAAATAAGCCGATCATAATGCTTACCGCAAAAGGAGATGTTTTTGATAAAGTTCTCGGTCTGGAATTAGGCGCCGATGATTTTATGACAAAGCCTTTTGATATGAAAGAACTTTCTGTAAGAATAAAAGCAGTTCTCCGCCGCTGTAATGCTAAGAATGACAAAACGGAATCGGAGACCCTGCGTTTTGACAATATGGAGATATCGCTTCAAAAATACGAACTCAAGCTTCGCGGAAAACCTGTGGATATTCCTCCTAAAGAACTTCAGCTCTTATATTTCCTTGCTTCAAATGAAAATCATGTGTTTACACGCGACCAACTTTTGGACAAGGTATGGGGATTTGACTATCTTGGAGATTCCAGAACCGTGGACGTCCATATGAAACGTCTGCGTGAAAAACTTGACGGAGTATCAGATAAATGGAACCTTAAAACGGTTTGGGGCGTCGGTTATAAATTCGAAGTATTTTCCTGATCCGATTATCGTTCATAGTAATTTTATAATGTAAAAACGACATCGCAAAGGGGCGCGGAACATGAAAAGAAGCATTTTTTCAAAATATATATCTGCTTTTTTGATAATAGTGTTCATCAGCTTTATGATACTTACCGTGATCGTAAGTTCCATGACCATAAAATCGGCTAATCGTCAGAGAGTCAACGTCGCGCAGAATACAGCTCTCTATATGTTGGATTTTCTGAAGACCGAGTATAATGCCGCGTCTTCGGAAGTTTCGTACAGCCTTCCGTTTGAATTTTTCGTGAAGCTGAAGGAAGACCAGTTCTCCAGTACGATAGATATTCTCTCAAAAAACGCTGAAAAAATGACTATAATGATAACCAACGAAAAAGGCGAGATACTGATCTGCACGGAAGACCTTTACAGCGGCAGTATATCAGATGAAACCATTGTTTATGATATAGCAAATGCACAGAGTGAACTTCTTTACACGGATATGAACGGTATGCTTGAAGAAAAATACGGCGTATATATTCTGCCCATGAAATATACGGAAAGCGATTCCGGTTCAGCAGGCGCTCTTATAGTTTGTTTCAGTACTAATGACGTAGATACTCTTACGATGAGCACGGTACGCACGATAGTCATTGCGAGCCTTTGGGTTATGATAGCAAGTTTTGTGGCTATATATTTTATAACGGAGAAGATAGTTTCTCCTCTGCGTGAGATGAGTTATGCAACAAAACAATTTGCTTCCGGAAAATTTGATGTGCGTATCAATGTTGAAGGTGAAGATGAAGTAGCGGAACTTGCAAATGCTTTCAACACAATGGCGCAATCGCTTGCTGAAAGTGAATATACAAGAAGCAGCTTTCTTGCAAGCGTATCTCATGATCTACGGACTCCCATGACAACTATATCCGGATTTATAGACGGGATTTTGGACGGCGCTATTCCGCCGGAGAAACATTCGTATTACCTCGGAGTTATAGGACAGGAGGTACGTCGACTTTCACGTCTTGTTTCTCAGCTCCTTGACATTTCCAGAATGGAAGCCGGTAATCGCAAATTTGAAAAAACACCATTTGACATATGTGAAATGGCAAGAGTGATACTTCTGTCTTTTGAGGCGAAAATAGATTCTAAGAAACTTGATGTTGAATTTAATGCGCCAGATGACAAGCTGTATGT
Organism: uncultured Eubacteriales bacterium; assembly: GCA_949299535.1. GTDB lineage: Bacteria > Bacillota > Clostridia > Oscillospirales > CAG-272 > UMGS731. The sequence continues at coordinate 38,088 of CASGAQ010000008.1, forward strand.
TTACTCTGACAAAGACGCGATAAATCAAGTGGTCTACAATATTTGCGATAACGCCGTCAAATTCTCCAATGAACGCGGAAAATACAGAATAACTATATCCGACGAGGGAAGTTTGGTGCGTTTGAGCGTTTATAACGAGGGAATAGGTATTTCTGCGGAAGATCTGCCGCATATCTTCGATCGTTTTTATAAGAGCGATAAGAGCCGTGGTATGGACAAGACCGGCGTAGGGCTTGGATTGTATATTTGCAGTACCATAATGGATCATTTGGGAGAGAAAATATACGTCGAAAGCGAATACGGAAAATATTGCTGTTTTATTATTGAGATTACAAAATACAAAGGTAAATTGCCCGTGGCATCTGAAGATACGGAAAAAGATAAATAAAGCGTTTTCCGTCTTTTAAAAGGCGGAAAACGCAATAATATATTAAGTCGAATCGTTATGCGACAATATCCACGTCCCGATGATTTTAACTTCGGCGCATACCTTTTCGACAGAATTTTCACATACTTATTCTATGTCGAAACCGGCATACGTTGACCGAAAAATTTTTCATTCAAAGGAGTAATATTTAATGATAAAGATATCGCCTTCTATTTTATCCTGCGATTTTGCGCGCATGGGAGAGGAAATTGCCAGAGTTGACAAATTTGCAGATTATCTTCATGTAGATGTTATGGACGGACTTTTCGTACCGAATATATCTTTCGGTATGCCCGTTATAAAATCGATAAGGAAGACCACAGATATGATTTTTGACGTTCATCTTATGATAGACCGTCCGGAAAGGTATATAGATGAATTTGCAAAGCTTGGTTCGGATATAATAACCATACATTATGAAAGTACGGATGATCCCGCCAAGGTTCTTAAAATGATCAGAGCGGCAGGAAAAAAAGCCGGTATTTCCATAAAGCCGAGAACAGATGTATCTGTTCTTGCCCCATTGCTTCCTCTTTGCGATCTTGTGCTTATTATGACTGTTGAACCGGGATTCGGCGGACAGAAGTTCATACATGATATGATGGATAAGGTCAGCGCGGTAAGATCAATAATCAAAAAAGAAAACTATAATATTGAGGTAGAGGTTGATGGCGGTATAAATGCCGAAACAGCGGCTATTGCTGCAAAAGCAGGAGCTAATGTTCTTGTGGCAGGTTCATCTGTCTTTTCTTCAAAAAATGCAGAAAAAGCTATATCAGATATGAGAAAAGCTGCTGAACAGTCTTACATTTCATAACAAATAAATTTGAACTGCCCTATTTTGTGACACCTATACAGAATAGGGCAGTTCATGATTTTAATATTTGATTTTGCGATTTTATCATGTAATCGTCGTGTGCTCATGTTCCGAAATGTATTGAGCTGTATTTCGTATAGTTTCTTTTTCCGAGAAAAATATTTTTTTGCCGTTGATAAGTTGATAATCTTCGTGTCCTTTTCCCGCGAAAAGTATAAAATCACCGCTTTCTGCCATTTCGAGTGCACATCTTATTGCCTCGGCTCTGTCCGGTATTTTAAAACATTTTTCAGGAGATATATGTTCCGCTATATCTTCGATTATCTCTGAAACAGGCTCGTTGTCCGGATTGTCCCCGGTTATTATACAAACATCTGCAAGCACTTCTGCGGCAAGCGCCATTTCCCGCCTTCGCATTTTCGTTCGGCCTCCTACCGAACCGAAAACACAAATGATACGGCAAGGCTCATATTGTCGTATTGTTTCCAAAACGTGCATGAGGCTTTTTCCGTTGTGTGCATAATCTATAATACATGTTACTTCCGTAAGCGATGTTGGCACTATTTCAAATCTTCCCTTGATACTAACCGTCTTGAGGGCATATGCGGAATCAAAAACTCCTATGCCGAAATATTTGCATACCGATATTGCGGCGAGAGCATTGTATACCGAAAATTTACCCGGAACGGGAAGTGTGACACACGTTGGTCTGTCTCGGCAAATACAGTCGAATGATATGCCGAAAAGATTTCCTGCCTTGAAATTTTCTATATTTTCGGCAGTTATATACGCAGGCTTATTAATTCCGTATTTGCGTATTTCGCATGATGTATGTGATGAAAATTCATCGGCATATAGATCATCAGCATTTATAAACGCATATTTTGTATGAGAAAGTATCTCTTTTTTGCATGATTTATAATGCTCAAAATTCGGGTGTTCCGACGGTCCAATATGATCTTCGTAAATGTTTGTCACAACTGCGGCGTCGAATTCAATGCCGTATACCCGTTTCAAATATATCGCTTGAGAGGAAACTTCCATTACGACATATTCTATTCCCAATTCTGACATCTCTGAAAAATTTTTATATAAGATATAGCTTTCGGGGGTGGAATTTTCGGTTTGAGTCGTTTTTCCGGCAAATTTTATACCTATTGTTCCTATAACCGCTATCTGTCTGTTTACTGAAGAAAATATATGATATATCATTTCACAAACAGAGGATTTGCCTTTGGTACCGGTCACGCCGATTATCTTGAGCTTTTTTTCAGGATGTCCGAAAAAATTTGCAGACATAAGCGCAAGCGATATACGGGAATCCTCTACGACAATTTGAACAGCATCGTCGGCAAGTGGCAAAACTCTTTCACATACGAATATACGCACTCCTTTTTCGTATGCGCTGACTGCAAAATTATGCCCGTCTGCTTTTGAGCCTGTTATGCAGAAAAATACAGTATTTTCACGCGCTTCTGCGGAATTATATATTATATTTTCGACAGGAAGTTCAAGAACTTGGCTTTGAGAGTATATATCTCGATTGTAAGAAAGAGAATATTCTGTTTTTTCGATAACGGTGATAAGTGTTTTCATTATTACTTCCCGGATTTGTTATTTATGTATTTTTTTGCGCGGTCGCTCAATTCATATCCGCACATTTCAACGCTTTCAGCGGCGAGTATTCCGAGAGAATCCGTTAAATTGTAATCTGCATATTTTGGATTTTCATATATCTGAGAAAGTTCTGTGCAGCCGAGAACGACTGTATCACATTTCCTGTTGCAAAACTCGGACAATATACTCAAAAACGGCTCCTCAGGTACAGAAAACGATTTTTTAAGGCAATCATATATTAAATGATTTAAAAGGAATTGCTTATCTTTCGTAAGTGTTTCAAAGCAGATATCGTGTTTTCGGCAGGCGTTTTGATAAATTCCGGCGGATATCGCGCCGTCTGTTGCCAAGATACCAATTTTTTTTGCACCTTTATCCGAGACATATTCAACCGTTTTATCTACCATGCTTATTATCGGAACTTTACTTATTTTTTGCAGATCATCATAAAAATATTCCGCAGTATTACATGGAACTGCTATAACTCCGACGCCGGAATATGCGAGTTTTGAAATTTCAGCTTTCATTTTAAAAAAAGGGTTATCAAAACTCTTTCCCGTTATAAAGGCCGTTCTGTCCGGTGTTGAAGGGGCGCTGTGAATTATTATTTCGATATGCTCCTGATCACAGTTTGCTTTTGTAAATTCAGTGACGAGCGAATAAAAACGTGCGCTGGCGGCGGGACCAAGCCCGCCGAGCACGCCGAGTGAAGTTCTTTTCATTCAGGCACCTACTTGTAGATTCTGTATTTTTTGAAATATCGAATATTGTGGATATATACAAAGCAAGAACGCAAAAAATTAAACCGCATATCGTGTGGATAAAAAAGTGTAGATATTGATTTTCCGTGTGAAACAAGTTTTTTTACTTTTTGCTCCGTATTTTTATCCGAGATATATCTATATATGATTTTTTTGGGAACGTTATGCCAAAAAAACTCTTCGCGGCAGATATTTTTATCTTCTTTAAAAGCGGAATGCTTGTCGTTTACGACAAGACGTGCGATATTTTCTCCCGAAGCAGTGACATAATAATTGCTTCTGCCTTGACGAAGATTTATTTCAAAAATTTTGAACGTTCCGTCACGCTCGTCAAGTTTTATATCAAAGTTAGAAAATCCTTTATATCCTACATCTTCAAGAAAAGAGCTGAGTTGCTTCATTATATCTTCGTGATATTCGGTCAGTATTGCTACATGATTGCCAAGTCCTTTAGGAGTATGTTCTCCCAATAGAACGTGGCCCATGCACATCATGCGAACTTTAGCGTTTTTATCTGAATAACATGTCAAAACATACATGTTTTCCTCACCGCCGGGAATATGTTCCTGCAATATGAGCGTATTTCCGTATCCGGAAGAATATATATCCGAAATGATTTCGCTTGCTTCATTTTTTGTTTCGGCAAGGTAGACTTTTTTCATACCGTCAAATGGATTGTGCCAATAATCGATGGAACTTGAGGGTTTTACAATTATAGGATATGAAAAACCGAGTGCTTTTTCTGAAAGTTCTGCAAAAGGCGTCTGAAGAGAAAAAATTTTCGTTTTGGGGTATGGCAGGGAGTATTTATCGCACATATCATAAAACGCTTCTTTTGATATAAGTTTTTCGGCAAGTTCGGGAGAAGGGCATGAAAAGAAATAATACTTGGCAAGTTTGGAAGTGTTTTTTATAATTGCTTCTTGATATTCGTCCGTACAGCCTAAAAGATAAAGTTCCTCGTCGGAGTGATCGCTTGCAAAATTCAAAAGAGTTTCAAGAAGCACATCGTCTGATGCAAGATCATCGACTTTTTGAAAGATGATTATTTTACTGTATTCTGTTTCTCCTATTGCATATTTTCCGAAAGCATACGATTTGACGCCGTATGCTTCGTGAAATGCCCGCGCCACGCTGTAACAATTAAGATCCGCACCGAGCAATACCGGAGTTATCATTTTCATACAAAACATTCCTTTCGATATTTTTGTATTTAGTATGCCGTAAAACATCGGATTTAATGACACATATTATGAAATAAGGAGCAAATTTTCCGTGAAATATTATCAAAGATTACGGGATCTGAGTGAAGACCGAGATTTATCTCAGGCAGAGTTGGTTAAATGTATCAATACAACTCAATCTTACTATGATCAGTATGAGAATGGTCATCGCGCCATGCCCTTTGACCGAGTAATTCTTATTGCTGGATTTTACAATGTTTCCATCGATTATATTGCAGGACTATCGATGTTCCCGGAACGATGGACGGAAAACCGTACTCTCTTTCCAAAAGAGATGATCTTTATAATAAATAATAAAGACCGATATGTGCAAAAAATTTAGTGGTGAGTACGCAAAGATCCATATCAATAAAATATTTGATTTAATGACATATATAAAAAATCAAAGAAATTTTTTGAAATAAAAGCAAAAACACCCCATATAGGGGTGTTTTTTATTGTGTAATTATTACGCTTCAGCGGGGGCACCGACAGGGCATGTGCTTTCGCAAGCGCCGCAACTCAAACATGTGTCTGCGTCGATTTCATATTTTCCGTCGTTTTCGGAAATTGCACCGACAGGGCAAGCCTCTGCACAAGCGCCGCAACCAATGCATTTTTCTTTGTCAATTTTGTATGCCATAATAGAACTCCATTCTCGGCGGCACTAAGATATATTCTGGGGTATTCAGCCGCCGGTGAATACCTTTACAAAACCATTTTATCATATTTTTAAAAAAAGTCAAATATATAATTGATAATTTGTGTGCAAAAGTGATATATTTTTTCCTCTTATCGCTTTTTTACAAAAAGAGCATTTATTGTCTTCGCTTTGCAGAATAAAAATCCTTATACAAAGATAAAATATCATACAGGAAAGGAGAGTGTTATATGAAAATAACAAAGCAGACATACAAAAAATATGTAAAAATGCGTGCTCCGTCCTCTCCCTTGGGAAAAGATATGGCATGGGCATTTTTGACAGGAGGACTTATATGCGCTTTTGCAGAGGTACTTTATCATTTCTATCTCTATTTAAAAATAGAGGAAGATACCGTAAAAATACTTGTACCCATAACGCTTGTATTTCTTGCCTCTCTTGCCACCGGTATAGGAATCTTTGATGATCTTGCAAAAATTGCCGGAGCCGGAACTCTTGTGCCTATAACAGGATTTTCTAATGCCGTTATAGCACCTCCGCTGGACGACAAGAGCGAAGGACTGGTTATGGGGGTGGGAGCCAAAATGTTTACCATTGCAGGACCTGTAATTGTTTACGGTACTATATCATCTGTTATATATGGTGTGATATATTGGCTTGTGGGAGTGATAACATGAGCTTAAAAATTTTAAAATCTCCGCCATCTGTCATCGGTTATGCTGCCGTTGTAGGCAGACGAGAACACGAGGGGCCTCTTTCAGATGATTTTGACCTGCATGACATGACTGAAAAATTCGGCACCGACACATGGGAAAAAGCTGAAAGCGAAATGCAAAGGCTTGCCATGAATCTTGCGATGGCAAAAGCGAAAATAAACGGCGGCGATCTTGATGCGATATTTGCAGGTGATCTGATGAATCAATGCGTAGGCTCTTCTTACGGCGCGGAATGTTTCGGAAGACCCTTCTTTGGATTATACGGAGCTTGCTCAACATTTGCAGAGGGGAGTATACTTTCCTCGCTTCTTATAGGAAACGGAACATTTTCCAAATGCGGCGTTATAGCCTCGTCTCACTTTTGTACGGCGGAGCGTCAGTTTAGATATCCTCTTGAATACGGCGGGCAGAGAGCGCCTACCGCTCAGAGAACCGCCACTGCGGCGGGAGCGTTTGTACTTGCCGAAAAGGGAGAAGGGCCATTCGTACGTGAAGTTTTACCGGGAACGATAGTTGATATGGGTATAACGGACATAAACAATATGGGAGCTGCCATGGCTCCGGCGGCATACGATACGCTAAAAAAATACTTTGAAGAAACAGGAAAAGCACCTGATGATTTCGATCTTATTTTGACGGGAGATCTCGGCAAAGAAGGTCATGCCATTGTAAGCGATTTTATGAAAAGCGCTGGTTATAACATGAACGGAGTCTATAATGACTGCGGACTTATGCTATACAATGCACAAATTCAAGATATGCATGCGGGAGGCTCAGGCTGTGGCTGCAGTGCTTCTGTCATAGCGGGCCATATTATGAAACGATTTGAAAAGGGGTATATACATGATATATTATATGTTGCCACGGGAGCTCTTATGAGTCCTGCCAGCATTCAGCAAGGAAGAAGTATACCCGGTATTGCACATCTTGTAAGGATCTGCGATTCGAGGAGTAAAGAATGACGTTGTTTTGGGATTTGTTTAAAGCGTTTTTGGTAGGCGGCGCTATTTGTGCCCTAGTTCAGATAATCATAGACAAGACTGCGCTCACGCCCGCCCGAATATTGGTGTGTCTTGTAACGCTTGGAGTTATTTTGGGCGCTGTGGGAATATATAAACCTTTTATAGATTTTGCAGGCTGCGGAGCTTCTACTCCTCTTACCGGATTTGGATATACTCTTGCAGCAGGGGTGAAAAAAGCGGTTGATGAAAAAGGTCTTATAGGCGCATTTACCGGCGGTCTTACAGGCAGTGCCGGAGGTATAACTGCCGCGGTATTTTTCGGATATTTTTTTGCACTTATATTCAGATCAAAACCGAGAGATTAAAGATTATAAAACAAAAAATACTCCGTCAAAATAAAAGACGGAGTATTTTAGTTTATTCTTCGGGGGTATATGCCTGATCATCAGCTTCAGTCTTTTCGTTTTTGTGACCTTTTTTGGGTGGCGCGACGACTTGTATGTCGCTGACAGGATAAGAGCGGAACGTTACAGCGTCATGGTCGATATATTTGACTTTAACGATACCTGTCAAAGGAGATACCTCGGATACTGTTCCTTTTCCGTCTCGCGTTGTAACTAAACTGTCGACTTTGGGAAGTTTTTTCAGTTCGGATTCATAAAAATCATGCTCATATCTGAGACAGCACATGAGTCTTCCGCAAGCGCCGGATATCTTCTGGGAGTTAAGCGAAAGGTTTTGTTCCTTTGCCATTTTTATAGAAACTTGCTCAAAATCCGAAAGAAATTTTTTACAACAGAAGGGAAGTCCGCATACACCGAGTCCTCCTATCAGCTTCGTTTCATCTCTTATGCCTATCTGACGAAGCTCGATTCTGGTCTTGAAAACTGAAGCAAGGTCTTTTACCAATTCTCTGAAGTCTACTCGACCGTCTGCCGTGAAGTAAAACATAAGCTTGGAATTATCAAAAGTGTATTCGACATCGACAAGCTTCATGCCAAGTTTATATTCTTTGATTTTTTGGATACAAACCTCTTCTGCGGCTTTTTCTTTTTCTTTGTTCTCCCTGTATTTGTCCTTATCATCTGTCGTAGCTTTGCGTAAAATGGAGCGAAGAGGTAGCACAACGTCTTTAGCAGGAACTATCTTGTTGGCAACAGAAACTGTTCCGTATTCTATTCCTCTTGCCGTTTCAACTATTACAGCTTCCCCTGTTTCAGCTTTTGTGCCGCACGGGTCGAAGAAATATGTCTTTCCGTTATTTTTAAAACGAACTCCGACAATTTCGTATTCCGTTTTTTCCTCCGTTGTTGTATTCACGTTATTTTTTGTATTTATATCCATAATTAAATCACATCTTTCTTTAAATTCTACGCCAAAGGTTTTCCGCAAGATAAGCGCATGCAAGTCCTAAATTTGAATTAAAAGCCATATTTTTCTTCACTTCGGTTACAACTTCAAGAGCAGAAATAACCGAACTTACAGAAAATGCGGAAGCATATCGTTCAGCTTCATTTTCGCCTAGAGTAACCGGTTTTTGATATTCTGAATTTTGAACTGTCATGATATCGCGTAACAAAAAAGCGAGATAATCCAAAAGCATTGCCAGCTTGTCGGAATTGTCTGCAAACAATAGTATAAGCGAAACAAAATCGAAATATGAAACGCTTCTGTTTTTCTTAGCGAGCGAGGATATGACTTCGTTAGCTTTTGTAAACGCGTCAAACGCTTTATTTTCGGTATTCAGCAAAGATTCAGCTGCACCAAGCGCACCGCGAGACATCTTTACGGCAAAATCAAGTTTTTTCTCAGGTGCTGAATGCGCCGTTTCGTCGGCTGATTGTCGGAGATATTCTCGTATTTCATCGCTTGAAAAAGTCTGCATATTCACGCGGATAACACGTGACCGTACCGTCTGAAGGATAGAGGAGGGATTTTCACAGAGCAACATTATGTAAACTTTTTGAGGCGGTTCCTCTATTATTTTCAGCAAAGCATTCTGCGCCTGAGGCGTCATTCTGTCAGCGGCGTCAAAAATATACATTTTAAATTCAAGTTCATTTGGCGTAAGGTATATCGTAGAAACAAAAGAGCGTACGGTATCTATTCCTATGCGTTTCTCTTCTGTCGTAAGCAAGAATATATCGGGAGAATTTTCGCTTTCTATCTTTGAAATAAGTTCCTCGTCAGAAACATCGCGCCGTGCAAGCTCTTGGGCGATGCATTTGGCGAAAGTTTTCTTTCCGCAGCCTGCGGGTCCTGCGAGCATGTATGCATGTGATAGTTTGTTCTCTTTTATGCATTGAGAGAAAAGCGACTTAGCTTCATCGTTTCCTAAAATTTTGTCAAAATAGTTCATGTTTTGAGACGAATCCTACGATTTTTATTTGTAAATGCAGTATTCATGTAAAAACCTCACGCTTTGAATTTTACTATAATATTATAACAGAGTAATAAAGTACTGTCAAATAAATTTGAGGATATTTTGTTTATGAGAATACATAAAATCCGGCGGCGGGGAATATCCCGCCGCCGGTGCTGCCATAGAGAAGTTTTATTTAAGAACGGCAAAGGCTTCTTTTGCATTTTTTGCTTCGTCTTTATTTTCATCAGATACAATATCATTCATCTCAAGGTTTCGTCTTGCATTGGCGAGCATGAGTTTGAGCCTGTTTTCTTGATTTACCCGGCTTGCGCCTGCGTCATAGTCGACAGCCACGATATTTATCTCCGGATTTATCTCTTTAAGCGGCTTCATCATGCCTTTTCCGACGATGTGGTTTGGCAAACACCCAAAAGGCTGTGTGCAAACAATGTTTTTTGCGCCGGACTCTGCAAGTTCAAGCATTTCCGCCGTAAGCAACCAACCCTCTCCCATTTTAACCGCTGTACTGATAACGCTTTTTCCAAGCTCCGCGACATGGTCGAAGTTTGTCCAAGGCTCGAATGTGCCGTTTTCGCGCAGAGCTTGACTGATATCCTCCTTTTTTTTGCATAGGAATTTATATGCGAATTTGAAGAGCGGATATGTTGCCCTGCCTTTTTTGTATATTTCATATTCCGAAAGAAGATTGTAAACATAGTAAAGACAGAAATCGAAAAGACCGGGAACGACTACCTCAGCGCCTTCTCCTACAAGAAAAGCTTCAAGATTGTTATTACCCAGAGGCGAATATTTGACGAATATTTCTCCTACTACGCCGACTTTGACAGCTTTTCGCTTTTGCATGGGAATTTTTGCAAATTCTTCTATTATCTTTTTGTAGTTTTCTTTTATCTTGGGATATTTTATTTTTTTACCGCAACCGACTTCTTTTGCAAGTTCTTCAGTAAACTTGTCGGCAAGTTTTTCTGCGTCTCCCTTGTTAAGCTCATACGGACGAACTTGATTGACAAGGCTCATCAGCAAGTCGCCATAGAGTATACCGTACATCATTGCATGATATTCATTAAGACCGAGTTTGAATCCGGGGTGCTTCTCAATACCAAGAACATTGAACGATATTACAGGAACGAAATCAAGTTCTGCTTTTGCAAGCGCTTTTCGTATGAGTGATATGTAGTTGGAAGCACGGCAGCCGCCGCCTGTTTGGAACATTATAAGAGCGACCTTGTGCGGATCATATTTTCCGGACTGCAGGGCTTGCATAAACTGACCGATAACGAGTATGGCGGGATAGCAGGTATCATTATGAGTATATTTCAAACCTGTTTCGGCAATTTCAGGCCCCTCGGTTTCGAGGAGTTCTACATTATAACCGTATGTTTTAAGTACGCTTATTATAAACTTAAAGTGACGAGGAAGCATATTTGGGACAAGTATAGTATAATCCTTTTTCATTTCCTTTGTAAAAGGAACAAATGTAGTATCATGCATTGATTTGCGCCTCCTTTTCCTCAAGCGCGCCGAGCAAGCTGCGGAGTCTTATTTTTACTGCGCCGAGATTGGTTATCTCATCGATTTTTATCTGAGTGTAATGTTTATGCTTTTCTTCCAGTATACGGCGTACTTCGTCCGTCGTTATTGCGTCTACGCCGCAGCCGAAAGATACGAGCTGAACAAGTTCGGTGTCTTCGTGTTCGGTAGCATAACGTGCCGCGCGGTAAAGACGCGAATGGAACGTCCATTGGTCAAGCACATGAACATACTGAACAGGCACCAAGTCAGAAACACTGTCTTCGCTGACTACAATAAAACCGAGTGATGCGGCAAGTTTATCTATACCATGACCGATTTCAGGATCGATATGATAAGGACGTCCCGCGAGTATCATTATGCGCTTGCCCTTGGAGCGTGCATATTCAATTGCTTTGTCGCCTTCGGCGCGAAGTACTGTCTTGTATGCGCGATATGATTCAAAAGCGGCTTTGGCGGCTTTTTTCACTTCATACATATGTATCCCCGGATCCATTGTCTTGAGAGAGTCGAATATGGTTTTGGCAAGTTCTGACGGATTTTCTATACTTATATATGGATAGAGGAAGTTTACTTTTTTCAATTCCTCCATATTTCCTTTGAGCAGTTCCGAGTAATATGCGACTATGGGGCAGTTAAAATGGTTGTCGCCTGCATGCTCATTTACGTTGTAAGTTATACTTGGATAGAAGATATTAGTATGTCCGTTTTCGATAAGCTCTATTATATGTCCGTGCATTATTTTTGCAGGATAGCAAGCCGTATCGGACGGTATTGTAAACTGACCTTTTTCATATGTCTTTCTGTTTGACTGAGCGGAGAAATTAACTTCAAATCCGAGTTCTGTAAAGAATGCGTGCCAGAAAGGTGCAAGTTCATACATACCGAGCGCCATGGGCAAACCTATTCTGCCGCGTTTTCCCTTTACAGGTTTGAGGTTTTCAAAATATTTTCTCTTCCATGCATGTATGTTGGGAATTTCTTCAATTTCCGTGATGCCCAGAGCTTTTTGGCACTGATTTCCCGATATGAAACGTTTTCCGTCGGAAAATTTATTTATTGTAAGATGGCAGTGATTTGCACAACCGTTGCATATCGCAGAAGTCGAATCATGTTTGAATGTTTTAAGTTCTTCTGCGGAAAGAATAGTGCTTTCATGGGATTGCATTATATGCAGAGCCGCACCGTATGCGCCCATAAGTCCGGCAATAGACGGTCTGATTACATTATTTTTGAGTTCTTTTTCAAAAGCGCGAAGAACAGCATCGTTATAGAATGTGCCGCCTTGAACAACAACGCATTCGCCGAGTTCCTTGGCGGAATTTGCTCTTATTACTTTATATATGGCATTCTTTACAACGCTTACCGAAAGACCTGCGGAAATATCTTCAACGGAAGCACCGTCTTTTTGGGATTGCTTTACGGAGGAGTTCATAAATACCGTGCAACGCGAACCGAGATTCACAGGAGCTTTTGCAAAAATGCCGAGGTTTGCAAAATCCTCTATACTGTATCCCATTGCTTTGGCAAAGGTTTCAACGAAAGATCCGCAGCCGGAAGAACAAGCTTCATTGAGCATGATCGTATCGATAGCACCGTTGCGTATTTTAAAGCATTTTATATCCTGACCGCCTATGTCAAGTATAAAGTCAACATCAGGTCTGAAGTAGCGTGCCGCGGTATAATGTGCAATGGTTTCAACTACGCCTTCATCTATATGAAAAGCGTGTTTTATCAGATCCTCGCCGTAACCGGTAACCGAACTTCCGCAAATCTTTATTCGGTTTTCGCACAAGTCATAAATGATACCGAGCTGCTCTCTGACTATTTTTACGGGATTACCCTTATTGGAACTGTAAAAAGAGTAGAGAATGGATTTATCCTCTGCGATAAGCGCAAGTTTTGTTGTTGTACTGCCGCTGTCGATACCGAGCCATGCATTTCCTTTGTATGTTTTTATATCTGTTTCGGGAACGGTCGCCTGTTTGTGACGCGTTATAAAATAATCATATTCCTCTTGATTTGCAAACAGCGGAGGAAGGCGGTCTATACCGGAAACTTCCGTTTTTTCGCTTTCTTCCAATTTTGAGAGAAGTTCATCAAAAGATATTTCCTTAGCGTTTTTAGCATACATACAAGCGCCCATGGCGACGGAATAAAGAGCATATTCCGGAAAAACAGCCGTTTCTTCGGTTAAATGAAGAGTTTCATAAAATCTTTTCTTTAATCCTTCGCAATAATAAAGAGGACCGCCGAGAAACATTACCTTGCCTTCAATTTTTCTGCCCTGAATAAGACCCGTTATAGTCTGATTTACAACGGCTTGATATATGCTTGCGGCAACGTTTGCCTTGTCCGCGCCTTGATTGAGAAGAGGCTGTATATCTGTCTTTGCAAAGACGCCGCAGCGTGAAGCTATTGGATATATTCTGTTAGCCTGAAGACTTGCCTTGTCCATCTCATCGACAGTCATATTTAGCAAGACAGCCATCTGATCTATGAATGCACCTGTGCCTCCGGCGCATGTGCCGTTCATTCGTTGGTCGACGCCGCCCTTATAAAATATGACCTTGGCGTCCTCTCCGCCGAGCTCAATGACAACTCCAGTATCCGGCGCAAGTTTATACACGACCTCGCCTGTCGCGTAAACTTCCTGAATAAATTCAAGGCCTGCTTTTTCCGCCATACCCATTCCGGCAGAACCGGAAACGGTAACTTTTAAAATATCGATATCATGCTCTTTTTTCATTTCACGAAGCATTTCGATAGTTGTTGCGCGTACTTTTGAGCGATGGCGCTGGTATTTTCGGTATACGATTTTTTCGCCGTTCATTAAAACGAGCTTGGCCGTTGTGGAGCCTATGTCTATTCCGAGAGAACAATTATTCACAGCCACTTCATACTCCTTTAAACTTAATATTTTTATTTATAATATTATATT
>CASGAQ010000009.1 GCA_949299535.1 uncultured Eubacteriales bacterium
GCTCCAATTGGTCTCTTTTGTAATGTAATTTACTCCAACTGTACCTCATTGAACTATTATACCGGAGAGCAACTTTGTTTCATAGACACTGTTTTATTTTGGGCTTACGATTAAATTTTAATGAGGTTGTCTCTAAGGTGACAACCTCGTTTTCTTTTTAAAAAGTGTAAGTACTAAATCCCCCGTGTTTTTTACGAAATGTTAAGCGAAGCATCTCAAAGTTTGAGAAACGAACACCCAAATAGGTCTGATTATCAAAATCTACGTGAGACTTGGTTGTCTTGCCGAAAATCTCCTTGAAGAAATTTCAAAGAGCGGGTCCAGCCCTTCCCCATTCTATTTTATTCGTTCTAACTTCCATGATGTTATATCCTTTCATGATATGATATAGCAAACGCATCCTGCAAAATAACGAAGGAAACGTTTTACTTTTACTCCTCAGCTACTCCAAGCACTCTACCACAACAGTATACACTGTCTAAAGCACTGAGCTTGATGGGCTTGTATGCGCTATTATGAGATATCAAGCACTTCTCGCCAAGTTCCTTGATATAAGCTTCGCCGTTCACAACAAAGATACCAATTTCTCCAACATCTATTGCAGAACACTTTTCAACGAAAACCTTGTCTCCACTGTGATAGGTTGGCTCCATACTGTCACCGGAAATCGGAATCACATAATCTGCATCCTCTGCTTGGGGAACTTCCTTCACCCAAATATCCTCGGGCGTTTCAGTCTCAAGGAAATTACCCGTACCAGCGGAAGCAGGGTAATTATAGAAATCAAACTTCAACATACGAGCTCTTTGCTTTTTCGATTGCATAGAAAGCATTCTATCAAACTCAACGTTCAATACAGAGTCAACCGCAGATTTGCCGAATGTGTCGAGTTTGCGGTATTTTTTTATCATACCCATCTCGTCAACAGAAGGATACTCGCCTGTAATATTAAAAAGGTAATCAGGAGTAATATGTAATGCTTGACAGATACTCGGAATTTTGTCAATAGCAGGTCTGGAATTTGCACTCTCCCAGTTGTTTATAACCGTACCTGTCTTTTCTCCAATCATCTTTGCAAGCTGTACCTGTGTGAGTCCTCTCTCCATACGTACTGCCTTGATTCTTTCACCAATAAGTTTCATAACAATTATACCTCCATGGTACTGTACATATATTATAACACACAAATTTTGGATTGTCAATAGAAAAATTCAAGAATTTTGGATTTTCCTATTGACAATACAATAATCTTGGAATATAATATATGCACTTCCAAGAAATTTGAGCCTTTGGGCTGAAAAGTTATGAGAGAGGGGTATATATGCCGGAGAGAGCGATATTGCATATCGACATGAACAATTTCTATGCATCCGTCGAATGCATGCTTAACCCAGACTTGAAGCCTTTTCCGATTGCAGTATGCGGAAGTCAGGAAGAACGGCACGGAATCGTCCTTGCCAAGAACTACACAGCCAAAGCAAAAGGAGTCAGAACAGGTGAAGCTATTTGGCAGGCCAAACTGAAATGCCCCAATCTTGTAGTAGTCCCCCCTCATTACGATCAGTATATGAAATTCTCCAAGCTCGCACGAGAAATATATGGGAGATATACTGACCTTATAGAACCCTTGTCATTCTTGATGCGTTTTTCCAATTCCCAAAACTTCTCGGAAGCCAAAGACTCACTCCGCAGAAGCTCGGCATACTCAAGGAGTAGCTTTTCCATATATGCTTCTTGCCATTCCCCAATCTTTTTTCGGAACAGCAACCAGTCTTGTTTAAATATCTCCATATTTCCTCCAACCTCAAGCCGATTCGATCACATTCGCGGCACTCCAAATCCTTTGTAATGACTGACAGAATTTAGAGAACGATCCATTTTCCTTTTTGGCTTGTTCCTTCTCTTGCCAAGCGATGTGCTTTGCTTAACTTACCGATATAATACTTTACTTGGCTTTTGGAAATGTTTAACTCTTCTGCAATCTGAACTTGCGTAATTTGGGGATTGTTTTTTATAACAGCCAAGATGCGGTTTTCAGTGGTTTCTAAACCAACTTGGTCTGTACCTTGGTCAGCTTGGTCTAAACCTTGGTCAGCTTGGTCTAACCTTTGGTCAAGAGTTAATTTGGTCGTCATTTTATTTCTTTGCTCAATGTTGTTTTTCAGAATAAGCGTAACAGCCTGTTCGGTTTCCGTATAGATCGGTGACTCCAAGTTCTGCTCTTTCATATCTGAATAGATACGCTTAACGCCCTCATTCAACTCACGGACAAAACCGAATTCGGTGAGAACACGAGCAATTTGGGGGTTCCTCGAAAATCTTGTTTCTTGGATATTGTCAACAGTTACAAGATTGGGAAGTTTGCCCGGGCTGAGGATCTCAAGGCGGTCATCATACATCGTAACTCGGATATAGTTTCCGGACAAAGCATATTCACGATGCGTAACGGCATTGACAATACCCTCAAGCCATGCAAATTCAGGATATTCGGGCTGTGTCTTGAATTGTCCCGTCTTGGGATCAAGGGCGGTAAATTCTCTAAGCTGAATAGACAGAAACTGCTTGGCTTTTTCAATCAATCTCGGAAGCGGTTCCTCAATATTCACATCCTTGATAATATTCATTCGAGTGCCGACTTCGGCTGACGTTCCATCATACCGAATAAAGCGAATACGGCAATTTGAAAAGAACTGGGTAACGGTGGAAGCAAACAACAAGACGGCAGCATTTGTCAGTTTTTCTTCGCCATGAATCCTTCTGATAAAACCACGTGCCTTCAAAACTTGATGGGTAGACAAGTCATCTGCCCCGATTCGATGCTTATACTCCGCAATCAAGTTCTCATCAAGATCCTCGATCTCCGCATCGGTATTACATTCATCTTCGTAATGACGCGTGTTCTTGTTATATTCAAGATTGCGCAGATCCATCCCCTTCAATTCTTTGGTTCTGTCACCGATCCGCAAGAAGGTGGAGTCGTTTGTTGTACGAATGATCTGGTCAATGCTTGGACGAATATGCAGAAGCAGAAGACGGTCATCTTCGCCGTTTGCATTCATGATAGTTAGTCTCGTCCTCCTTTTTTGATTTTATATACTTTCCGCTTTTTATTCGAGCGTCACAAGGCTTTTCCGCATTCTCAGGAATTATCCACATTGAACCTGCTTTCTGCGCACCTTCTATTCTTCCTTCGTTGCAAAGCAGTCCCACTCGTCTGGAAGACAATCCCCATTTGAGAGCTGCCTCGGAAGCAGATATATACTTCATAAGCCCATACCTCCGACTAATCATTTCTATATATTATATTCCAAAGTCGGAACAATATCAAGTGGTTTTTCAGAAAAATATGTAAATCCTTTTATTAACAACATTCAAAAAGCCCCAAATCACCAAATTACACTTTTCAATAGAAAAACTCGTGTGATTTATACACTTTTCAAATGAAAATTAGGGCTCTAAAATACACTTTTTCAAAAAAATCGACATTTTTCAAAAATATTTTTTCGAAATGAATCAAAAAAGGTTGCCAAAACCCCCTGTTTTTTGGATATAGGTGAGGAACAAAAAATTCCTCGCTGATATTTGACAACTGAATAGCGATATAACAGATACGTTACCGACTCCGCGCGAGAGCGCAAGCCACACAAGCGAACGACCGCATTCCTTCCGAATGCAAACAGTCCTTCAGGACTTGGACTCACGAGTAGCAATCGTGGGAAGGCCATGACAGGAGTTGGGGATAATGATACTTCCGTACTGCGGATGCCGGAGACCCGGCGGTTGGTGAGAGGCCAATGAGATTGCTACGCTGGCAATCGTCTGTTATATGCCCATGGGTAAAACCATAATGTCGGGGGTGTTGGGCGACAAATACGACAAGACATATTTCAAAAAACAAAACGAACCTACAGAAGATGCAATGAAGTTTATCAGGACAAAGATCCCAATCGTTTGGATACTGCCAAGGTCATCAAAAAGTTCTTCTGCTACGTTGATTCCACGCTCGCTTAATTTGTGCTTGATAGGCTTTTTCCCCAAGCGATATTCGCTTTGGTCAAAGAATTCCTTGATCAGCTTCTTCAGCTGCTCGTCATCCAGCTCGTGTTGTGTCGGAGATTGCTCACGATGCTTACGATTGTAATAAGTGCCGGTCGGAAGGCTGACAGCATCGCACAAAACTCTGACGGAATAACACCCCTTTAGACTATCCACTGCCTTTGTCTTCTCGGCGTTGGAAGCTGTGGGAGAGCATTTCAAAATGCTTTGTGCCTCTAAAACAGCCTTCATACGATCGAGCTTCCGTTGCATGTGTTTAACGCTACCTCCACTCGAGTGACGAGGTTTCTCCAAAACACCTCGTTGATATTGCTGTTTCCAAGCAAACATCGTGCTTTCAGGAACATGGAATTCCTGTAGGGTTTCCTTCACCGTGTGGTGATCGAGATAGAATTCAACGACTTTTTTCTTGAATTCCGTGGTGTACTTTTGATTTGACATTTTTATTACCTCCTTGTCAAATATCCAACTATTATACACCCAATTTGTAAACTCCACTATATACTTTGAGGAAAATATGAGTAAAAAACAAGCTCCCGATTTTGACGGCGAGGGCTATTTACATTATATGTATATGCATTGAAATATTCACGATTATATGATATACTTTATATAAGTGTATCTATATGCAAAAAATGATGGAGGTAACTATGAACTCCAAATATCAAAAAACAATAGATTTTCTCCTTGAATATGCTTGCCCAAATATAAGGTACTTGGTTCACCATGATATGCTTGGCACTCCTATGGACGAATCCTTTATGGTAGCACTTCAAAACGAGATCTTGGCACAATCAAATACGCAAAAGCATTTGTCCGCACAGCATCCCGACGGGTGGTTTGGTCACGAGCTTCACGGTATTGACGGTATGGACTGTCATATCGGTGGCCTTTTGAACTTGGGCGTTGAAGCAAGTCATCCTGCGATACAAAAGGTGGTCACTGCGTTGTTGACACTTGAAATCGCATCGACACACAAGAATTGGTTTCGCGGCGGTGCGGCATTGGATTCCGAGGGGCGCGGTGTTGACCGTGCCATCGTTGCCAACATCCTCGCTATGACAAAGGCTCCCGAAAATATTCCCATTTATGCGGAATAATTGACCTTGGCGTTTGAGCATCTGGCGGCGGTATTGGAGTATAACTCGGTTGACGATTTTTCTATCAGGGGCAAGAACGAGCGATACTACAAGCCAAAAGTCAGATTTCCCGGCGCGAATCACATCGGCATTCTTGCCGCCACACAAGGCTGGCGTACCGAGGAAAATATGAATGCCGCAAAAGCGGCGGTCAAGCGAGCTTACGAAATTATGAAGGATGTTGACGAATATATTACATTCAAAAAGCCGTCGGAGTTCGGCGGTGGATTCGTCGGCTCGTTCAACTATAATTGGCAAGCGTTGAAGCCCTTGACCGAGGAACAGATCGTCAATATCATCAACAGCTCCTACAACTTCCAATTCGCATTTTAGCTCAGTGCATTTACCAGTGTTCCCGATTGGGTAAAACAGCACAACGGTACATACGAAGTTCTTGCCGATATGCTGGATCGGAATGTTATATTCAATCAGATTCCCGAAAGCGCACTAAAAGCATTCAAACAGGTGTCGGGAAAAGAGCCTAATTATCGCAAGAAGCATGCCGCAGAATGTGATGTTGTGTATGCGATTCTTAAAGCGTGCTGGCAAAAAGTATAATATTTATCAATTAAAAATTACAGAAAACATGTAGAGCAAAAGCACTCTATGGCGCAATTCGCGTACCAATCCTACAAATAAAAGGAGCCGAACATTATGAAAATATCCTCTGTTTACATTCAAAACTTCAAAAAATTGTATCGTTGTAAAATTGATTTTAGCAAGGATACGACTTTGTTTGTTGGTGCCAATAATAGCGGTAAGACTTCTGCCATGGATGCGCTTGGAAAATTTTTGGATTGACATCCATTTGTTTTTAATGATTTTACAATTTCGAATCGAGAGTTATTAAACAAAATCGGAGCCCAGTGGGAAATCCCCGATTGTGAAAAGCCAGAATCCATTTCGAATTGGTCGAATTTACTTCCCGCTATGGATGTGTGGCTTGATGTTGCTTTGCAGGATATACACCATGTCGTTAGTATTATTCCCACCCTCGACTGGCGAGGCGGACTACTGGGGGTTCGCTTATTGTTTCAACCGCAGAAGATTGAAACATTGTTCATGGAGTATCGGGAAGCTTTTTTTGCTGCGCGAGAAACGGAGAAAAAGAATCCCGGTAAAGAGGCTATCCAACTCTTTCCTAAAAACTTATGTGATTTTCTTGAAAGAAAACTATCGACATACTTTACTATCAAGTCATACATTTTAGATCCGAGCAAAGCAATCGAACCTTCTCCTCAAGAAACTGTTTTCGAAATGGAATGCCTTACAGACAACCCATTAAAAGGTATTGTCCGTATAAACATGATCAGTGCACAACGTGGGTTCTCTGATACCGAAAAAAAGGAACTTTCTGAAGTTGAAAGGACAAGCCTTTCTTCTCAGATAAGAGGATATTATGACAAGCATCTTGATCCGGAAAAAACACCTTCGTCGGAAGATCTCAGTATTCTTGTGGCGACAGAGCAAGCCAGAAAAGTTTTTGACCAAAATCTAGAAACAAAATTCGAGCCTGCAATTAAAGAACTTGAAGAATTAGGATATCCCGGTGTAACAAATCCTCAGATTACAATTTCAAGCAAAGTGACTACAACCGAGATGCTGAAGCATGATTCAGCCGTACAGTATTCTCTTGGTGCAAAAGAAGAAGGCTTTATGCTCCCGGAAAAATATAACGGCTTAGGTTATCAAAATTTGATTTCGATTGTATTTGATTTAATAACATTCCGTGATGGTTGGATGCGTAAAGGAAAAGCGCGCTCGACAGATGAAATAATTGAGCCTTTGCAGTTAGTGCTTGTTGAGGAACCCGAGGCGCATTTACATGTGCAAGTACAACAGGTGTTTATTCGTAAGGCATATAGTATTCTTCGAAATCATGAGAAGTTAGGCACCAACAATCTGTTTTCAACTCAGTTAGTAATCAGTACTCATTCCAGTCATATTGCACGAGAGGAAAAGTTTGCAAATCTGAGGTATTTCAAACGGTTACCCAAAGGATTTGAATGTAAGGTTGCAACATCAAAAGTAGTCAATTTGTCGGATGTGTTTGGAGAAGAAAACGATACTGATAAATTTGTAACCCGATATTTGCAGACAACACATTGCGACTTGTTTTTTGCGGATGGAGCTATTTTGGTTGAGGGTTCTGCAGAACATATGCTGCTTCCCCATTTCATCAGAAATAAATATTCAAAGTTGAATCAACGATACATAACCATTCTTAACATCAACGGAAAGCACTCGCATCGTTTGGCTCCTTTGATTGACAAACTAGCTTTACCAACGCTGGTTATAACCGATTTGGATTCAGCCGAACCGACAGGATACCACGAAAAGGCAGAACCTGCGAGAAATAAAGGTTTGATAAGCAGTAATTATGCGATAACGAATTGGATTATAAAAAAGAATTTGTTGGATGATCTTTTAGATGTATCAGATGATGACAAAGTGGTGACAAAGAAATCCGTATGTGATTATCAAATTCGGGTAGCTTATCAAATTCCAATAAAGGTTACTCATCTTGATGTGGAAGTTGAAGCGTTGGCGAGAACTTTTGAAGATAGCTTGATATATACCAACTGGGATGTTTTAAGCAAATTAAATGCAACAGATCCTGGACAGCTTTTGAAAAAATTAAAAGACGGATTTGATGCAAAGAAATCTTTTGATTCATTGAAAACAACAATTTTCAACGAACTAAAGAAATCGGAAGTAAAAGCCGAGTTCGCCTTGGATTTGATATTTTCTATAGCACCGGAAGAAATTGCTGTACCACAATATATCAATAAAGGACTTACTTGGTTAGAGAGTGTTTTGTGTACGGAGGTCAACTGATGGAACAATTTTCAAATACTGAAACATCATTGTTAGATAATCACGTTGATGATCATGTTGATGTTGAAATTCAAGAATGCCTAAGTTCAGATCCTCCAAAAAGTTTCTTCATGTTCGCCGGTGCAGGTTCTGGTAAGACTCGCAGTTTGATTACATATGCTGGAGATGATCCCAAAGTTATAGCGTTAAAAACAGCATTAAACGTTCCGTTTGATGAAATGGAACGGTATGCCACATATGTTTCTGATCATAGCCGATTTGCAACCCATCAGGGCGTGAAAGGATTAGAGTATCCTCGAGTAATGGTGATTTTAGACGATTCTGAGGCTCGGGGATTTTTGACCGACTTTGAAAATCATATCGTTTCCTATCAAAATCTTATTGAAAAAGCAGACAAGCAATGTAAAAATACATATGATTACTTGTTATCTTCTGATGAGGCTATAATCTACAATCAAGATGCAAGCATAAAAACAAAAATTAATATGCGCGAAATCAAAGATGTTTTCACGATTTCTGTGACCATCGACAATATTAATGATTATGCAGCCCGTGCAGAGAAACTAAAATTTCTGGAATTGAAAAGCAAGGCTATATGTATATCACTAGATGATCTTATGGTGTATAGAGAGTTCTTTGATTCACCTTTAGTGTTCTTACATTTTCTACAGCAACGGCGTCAAGCAACACAAGAAAGTAAACTCGCACTCAGCGATGAACTGGATCATCTTGGTATGTACATCAAACACAATATGTACTGTATTCAGTTACAAGATTATCCCGACGATGCACACATTAGGTTTTACGGATACCGAGAAGAATTGGACAATTACTTTTGCAAACTGTACCATCCGCAACTCTGCCCACCAAAGCCCTCTCTCAAGATCCCCGACCTTTTTTTGAAAACAATCAATTATCTTGAGAAAAGTGATTTTGAAGAAAAAATTCAAGCGTCAAACTACTTGCTGGACTTCTCAGCAGACGCAAGGAAACAACTTTGCCAATCAGTAGAATACGCTCTGCAGCGGCAACCTCAAGTTAAGCATATGATATCTTTCGGCACTGCTGGAAGCGGAAAACTCGATTTAAGATACACCGGTTTTGTGGAGCAGCCCGAAGTCCCGGCGTTCACCGAAGAGTATAAACGGCAATATACCCTTTCTACATTGCTTTGGAACGATGATCCCGATAGGATTATGCTTGATTTCGTTTTCGATAGCAACGGGCACCTTGTCAGCTTTAAGTATACACAATATACTATTGCAGATATAAAGCCAACTGAACGTGAAAGTCTTTGGAATATGGGAAAAGAGCGAGCAAACTTACGATTGAACATATATCTTAAACAACATCAACAAATTAACCCATCAGACATATGCCCTTGCGGTAGCGGTAAAAAGTACGGTGCATGTTGTAAGAAACACCTGAATAAGTAACATGGGCAATTAATTAATGATTCAAAGAGTGAGAAAATCTGGTGTTTGCTGGTGATAATTCAGTAATACATAGAGTCGTTTACAAGCATGGAGTTGCGCCTCGGTAGATAGCTGTCAAGTGCACTCCCCATCATCGCCAAGGGATAAGTGTACACTCGCACGAAAAAACCTGCATCTAATTTGTAGTGTCATGGTTTTGCATCTTTTTCGTACACTCATCCCATGATGAGTGTCTGATTTAGATGCAGGCACGAAAACAAGAGAAAAACGGAGATTTCGAGAGATTTCTCCAGCCCCAATCCGTCAAAGCGGATTGGGGCAATTTTCTGACTCTGAAGTTTTTCGAAATTTTGTAGATGTATTTCGGGCTTTTCGGGTCTGTAGACAGATTCGAATCTCCCACAAGTTGTCGAGCTTTTCAAAATCGGTACTCATTCATAAAATATTTACATACCCATAAATGCCAACCATTTGATAACTGTTGACAAATTTTCATTTTTATGATAAAATAAACTTGTGAATTGGGGACGGCACCCATTGCAAAAAACAGCATTCATTAAGTTAATATCACGACAAGGGGGGTGACACCCATAGAAAAAAACATTATTGTTGTTGATGAACAAGGTAATGAATATGAGGCGACCTATCCCAAACGGGCGAAAGGTCTTGTAAAAAGTGGCAGGGCGCGCTTCGTAGATGAAAATAAAATATGCCTTGCGTGTCCGCCGAATTTTGATTTGGAGGATAAAAAAATGACAGAAGAAAGAGAAACTGAAAGCGTATACAATATTGAATACATACTTTCGCAGATAGCAAAAATTCAAGAGCAAACAGAATACCTGAGCAATGCACTAGAGAAACTCTCACAAATGGGAGACGGTGAAAGCGGCGGCCCTGGTTCGCCCGCCAATATTCAAGGTCAAGCTAAAGCGCAAGCAATTGGCGATGTTGTCAGGTGTCGTGAAACAACAAATCAGAAAATGCTGTCATTGTACGAAAAAATGTATGACGACCTGAAACCGGAGAACGGAAACAAGAAGTTGGATGTCCTTGAAAAACTCGCACAAATCGCTGCCAATACCGACGATTTTGCTTCAGAGAAATCAGAAATGCTTGATTCCATTCGGCAAATATTCAGAGAAAACTTCAGAAATTAACACCTCCCCCTTGCTTCGCTTTAGAGGCAAGGGGTTTTACATAAGATCGTTTACAAGCATGGCGTTGCGCCCTGGAAGATAGCGGTAAAGTGCAACTCCCATCATCGCCAAGGGGTTACTGTACCCTCTGCAAAATCGGTGTGCATCTAAATCGGCTTAACACGGTTTTGGATCTAAATCGGACACACATCACACAGGCAGTGCATGCACCGAAAAAAGGTGTGGCACTGCCTTTTTTATTTATCTTTTGCGGTTAATCATCATAATAAATGCTTAAAATAATGTCTGCACAATTTAGATATCGGGGAGAAAAAAGAGAAAAACTGAGATTTCGAGAGATTTCTCTGTCCTGCCGGATG
Organism: uncultured Eubacteriales bacterium; assembly: GCA_949299535.1. Classification (GTDB taxonomy): domain Bacteria; phylum Bacillota; class Clostridia; order Oscillospirales; family CAG-272; genus UMGS731. The sequence continues at coordinate 10,986 of CASGAQ010000009.1, forward strand.
TTTCAGCAGGGCAATTTTCGTCTTTGTGATTTTTCGAAAAAATATAGATATCATCGGGCGTTTTTCAAGTTTTGACAGGATTCGAACCAACGAAAGCGATTTTTTGTTGTAAATTCATAGTACCCAAAATTGCACCAAAGAGCCTTTGACAGGATTAGAACCGGCGAAAACATGGAATTATATTTACAATTCCCGTCTTGAATTGATTATAAAAAACCGATATAATAAAAGCAGAAATATCGACGGTGTCGATAAAACATAAATTTTGGTTTGTAATTGCTTTTAAAGAAAATCCGGATAATAATTGAAGTTTTACGGAGGGAATGGATATGAGACGAATTTTAATCTTGGGCGTAATGCTGATATGTATTGTCGGTATGGCGGGATGCAATGCTCCTGATTCGGAATCGAACGGAAGCGAAACCGAGACATTTATCCAATCTGCCGAAGAAAGTGTTGAGAACAAAAACGACACAGAAACCGATAGTGCCCAAACATCGGAAAATAATGAAGCGGAGCCTGCTATGGAATTAAAAAAACTCGGCAATTTGCAATATTATCTCTATACACCGAGCGATCCAACCGAAGATATGACTTTAATCATATATCTGCACGGCGGCACCAATAAAAGAGAGGATGTCACCGCGCTCTTAACGACCGACGGATTTCCCAAATATCTGTATGAGGGATATTATGGAGATTTGAGAGCCTATGTGGCTGTTCCGAAATTGGACAACATTTATAAAGGATGGATAGATATATATGATCAGATAAGAGATCTGATCATATATCTGCAAACAAATTATTCCATAGATGCGGAAAAGGTATCATTAACAGGGCATTCGATGGGCGGTACCGGAACATATCAGCTCCAGATAAAGCTACCGGATACGTTCGCCTGTATTGCGCCAATGAGCGGCAGTATAAAAAAGAATGAGACAAATATTGCCGCTTTAAGCAAGACAAAGATATGGGCGTTTGTCGGGACAGAGGATAAAATCGTAGATCCGGCGTCAAGCCGCGAAATCGTACAGGCATTGAAGGACGAAGGTGCAAGTGCTCAAATCACAGAGCTTGAAGGTACCGATCATTTTGAAATTCCTTCCTTGGTGTATAAAAACGATTCCTTGATCCAATGGCTGGTAAATTGCGGAGAAGGATAAATCGACAGAGCGTCAACTTTCGAACCACTTTCAAATCGGCGTAGTTTGCACAGAAATAGTACATAAGGGTGTTTGCAAGCATGAAATTGAAGGTCCGAGAGACATCGGTAGCCGTTAATCTCGATCATCACCGAGGGATATTTACACCCTTTGGCAGTAATTCTTACCCCGGCGGTGCAAAATCGGGTATACAAGCAAAAAACCGAAGGTTTCTGAAAGATTCCTTCGGTTTTTTATTTTTAATTTTTATGATTTACAAACATCGGGTGGCAAACAGATAAAAAGACTTTTTCTCCGTTCCTTTAAGCCATCGCAAATTCTCGTATATTTTTCATTTCCTCGGAAGCTTCCGCAACGGCATTTACTTCCTCCGGAGTTTTATATGTAGGAACCGCTTTGTGAAGAGCCGAACGAACAGCCTCGTCATCTTCGGTCATACAAGCTGAATGCAGGAGTTCAAGTTTTTCGTCGATCTCGCGCTTGCTGCAAGGCATATCTCTCTCGATAAATATCAAACTGTTATCGGTTTTATCGAGTTCTTCCGTCTTGACCAAAAGTTCCTCATAAAGTTTTTCACCCGGGCGCAGTCCTGTTTCGATAATATCGATTCCACTCGCACCGGAAAGTCGGATCATGCTTTGCGCCAAATCGAGTATTTTTACGGGACGTCCCATATCCAATACAAAAAGTTCACCGTTATTAGCCATAGCTCCGGATTGAAGCACAAGCTGCGTTGCTTCGGGAATAGTCATAAAATAACGAATTATACGTTTGTCGGTCAATGTAATGGGACCGCCGTTGGCAATTTGTTTTTTAAACAGAGGGATAACCGAGCCTGCCGAACCAAGCACATTTCCGAAACGCGTAGCGCTGTATTTGACTTTACCGTACGTACTCGCACTCTGCACGATCATTTCGCACATTCGCTTGGTAGCGCCCATAACATTCGTAGGATTAACGGCTTTATCTGTCGAAACCATCATAAAACGTTCAGCGCCGAATTTTTCGCAGAGTTCCACCAAAATCACAGTTCCGAAAACATTGTTTTCTACGGCTTCAATGCAGTTGTTTTCCATCAAAGGCACATGCTTGTGAGCAGCGGCATTAATGACAATTTGAGGGCGATAGAGTTTAAATACTCTTTCCATGGCGCGCTGATTATTTATCGAAGCGATCTCCACTTTGATATCCAAAGTCTTTCTGTAAAGGATATTTAACTCTTGCTGAACATCATAAGCACCGTTTTCATAAATATCTAAAATAATGATCTGCTTAGGCTGCATTTTTGCAATCTGTCTGCACAGTTCGGAACCGATCGAACCACCGCCGCCAGTAATCAAGATCACTTTGTCCTTGTAATAAGCGCTCGTATTTTCATCGTGCATTACTATGGGTTTTCTGAATAGCAGTTCTTCTATATCAAAATCGCGCACATGACGCTTGCCGCCTGAGAACTGCATTAACGGGTAGTCATATACTTTAATTTTGTATCCGGCGTTAAAATAACGCTCATATAACCCCTTTTTGCAATTTCCGTTAAGCTCTTGTATGGCAAAAACAACTTCCTGTATATTTTTCTCTTTCAAGTGTTCAAATATATTTTCGTCTTCAATCAAGACGGGAATACCGTGAATACTGCGACCGGTCTTATTTTTATTTGCGTCTACAAAACATATCGGCGTATAAGCGGCAGAGCGATTTACCAACAGTTCTTCCGCAAGCGATACGCCTAATCTGCCCGCACCGATAATGGCGATCTTGATTTTTTGCCGTTCATCTACAGTATTGCCGTCTATCTTTGAACCGGCAAATATTTTCAAAAGAGTATTAAGAAATCTACCGTAAGCAGTAGATGATGTTCCGCATTTATAAGCGTAGCGATACACCATGCGGATAGCCAATGCGCCGAGCAAATTCATGGTGGCTATACTAAGCAGACGGACAAATGAAATATGTTCTATCGGCAATGACTTTTCAAGGATCAGATTTGCAATGAAAGCACACCCGTCTACCAAAAGCAGTCTGATATAGCATTGTATTCCGCCGTATCTCCATATCTGCTTATATATCTTTCCTATGATCCTTGCGGTAAATATGCAGAAAAAGGACAGCGCTGTCTGAACGACAATGCCCGCAAGCGACAATGTTTCGTTGTTCTGATAGAGAAACAACAAAAGAATATCCACAAACAAAAATATTATAATGTCATATAATAAAAGCTGCCATCGAATATTGAATTTTCTCATAATTGATTCCCCTGAGTCCTTTCGTTTAAAGATACTTTCCAATGTTTTGAATAATTATAACATATAAATGCAAAAAAATCAACTCGATTGACTCAGAATATTGCACCAAAAATAACAAAAAATATAAATGCAAAAAAATCAACTCGATTGACTCAGAATATTGCACCAAAAATAACAAAAAATGTCGGATATATTATGGTAATTGTCATTTAGAAAAATAATTTGTTGCAAAAAGAAAAAACCTGACGAGATCGTCAAGTTTTTTTCTTTTCTCTGAATATTCCGCCGAGCCACTTTATATCTTCCTGCGTCACTCCGCCAAAGACGGCAAGGAAAGCCAAATACATCGCCGTCATCACAAATATTCCGCAGACAGTTTCAACGGCAAGACTGTTAAAATAGAACGGAAGAGCGCGAAAAATAAGATTCGTTACAGCCGCTGCTCCGATCACAGACATCACAGGAGCAATGACCGTTCGCCATACTGATATCTTCACTCCCGTTACTTTTATCAGCCTGTTCAGACTGAGCACATCATTGACAAGTTCCGTCACAAAAACGCACACGACATATCCCCATATACCCATCTCAGGCAAAAGAGTATATACAAGAAAAACGCTTATCGCTGAGTCGATTATATTATACTTCATGGAATTTAACTGCTCGTTAAGTCCCTTTAACATTCCATCGACGGTCATATCAAGATACATAAGCGGTACAAGCACGGCAAAAACGCCGATGTATTTTGAAGCCTCCTCGCTTCTGTATACAAGAAGTCCCAGCGGCTTCGAAAATAAAACAAAAACTCCGGCGCACGCCACACCGAACATTACGGAAAGGGTTATGGCTCTTGAAACTATATATTTTATGTGTCTTGCATCGCGCCTTTCGTACTTTGCGGACAGCTCCGAAAGTTCTGGTATTATAAGAGAGGCAAACGTGGACGAAACAGCCGACGGAAAAAGTATGAGAGGAAAAACCATTCCGTGTATCGTTCCGTAGGAAGCAAGCGCGGCGCTCTGCCCCGCACCGAAACGCCGCAGACCGCGCGGTATCAATATATGCTCCACCGTCACAAGTCCGCTTCGAAGATACGCGCTTGCCGCAATAGGAAGTGATATATGAAGCATACGTCCGGTGAGATTTTCCGGCACGCTCCCACGTTTATCTCCGAGATATTTTTTCTTGTCATATATATAGAAAAACAAAAGATACATAAAAGAAAGTCCCTCTGATATGCTTGTTCCCAAAACGAGCGCAAGGCAAGAATACTCAACGCTCTGCGGCCCTATGAGCTGAAGAAAAAACACGGTTATAGCTATCTTTACAAACTGCTCCGCAACGGAGGCAGAGGCACTTTTTGAAACACGGCGTACCGCATTGAAATACCCGGCAAGCACGTTTGAAAGCGCTATAAACGGCAAACTCACCGAAAGCGCTTTCAGCGAAAGCACCGTTCTCTCGTCGCCAAGCAGGTTTACGCCTATCGGCTCTGCAAACGCAAAAAGAAAGATCGCCGCAGAAAATCCGAATAAAAGGCTGTATGCCGTACATCTTTTGACGGAAGCAACGGCGGCGCGCACATTGTTTTTAGCCAATTCCTCAGAAACAAGCCTTGTGACCGCAAGATTTATTCCCGATGTTGCTACAGTGACCGCAAACACATATGCGCTGCGGATAAGCGAGTATATACCTATGCCCTCGGCACCAACGACATTCGCCGCATATGCATTGAACATGACGGAAATTATATGCATAAACACGGAAACGCTACCCAAAATAGCCGCGTTCGTCACAAATCGCTTTAATCTGTTCATCTTTCGCTCCTTGGCGTAAAGTATTTTTTCTATTTTTAAAATATATTTGCAAAAAAATAAATTTATTACTGCAGATTATATTTAAAAATAAAGTTGCAAAAAGAACTCTTTAATGTTATACTTAAAAAAATTTTATTTTTATTTATTAAGGAGAGCAAAATGAAAAAAACTCCGCTCATTCTTGAATATTCCTCACCCGCTCCGGAATATGCGGACTTCGTCTACGCAAGACAAGACGATAAGCCTAACGCAGGCTGGGAAAAATGGTCCTTGCCTCTGGGCAACTCGCATTTTGGCGTATCTCTCTTCGGACGCACTCTAAAAGACCGTGTGCAGATAACGGAAAACAGCGTCGCAAATCCACTTTTTTCAGGAGATCACTGGAAAAGAGGCAGCGCCGGCACGCGCACTTTTGGCGATCTGATATTCGATTTCGGTCACGAAAACGTAAGTAAATACCGCAGGTATCTTTCTCTTGACGACGCCATATCAGGCGTTTCTTATGAAAACGACGGCGTCAAATACGAACGCGAATATTTTGTCAGCTATCCGGACAATGTGCTCGCAATAAGACTCACGGCAAGTCAAAAAGAAAAACTTTCGTTCACTCTGACACCACTCATCTCATTCTGCCGCGACTACTGCCATACTGAGGGCGACGGCTGCGGAAGAAGCGGCGAAGTCTTTTCCGACGGTGAAGACCTTGTTATGCGCGGAGTTTCTTTCTACTATGACATAAAATACGAAGGCAGAATAAGAGTAAAAGCAGAAGGCGGCACTCTCGAAAACTTCGGCGGCTCCGTATATGTAAGCGATGCCAACCGTGCAGAGATCTATTTCTCCTGCGGCACAAATTATAAGCTCGAAAGCCGCGTCTTTACAGAGCCTGACCCTAAGAAAAAACTCTCTCCCTATCCCGCCCCAGAAGCAAAAGTAAAAGAGACTGTCGAAAAAGCCGCAAAAAAAGGATATTCGGCACTCAAAGAAGCGCATATCAAAGATTACACTTCTATCTTCGGCAGAGTATCCGTCGACCTCGGCGGCAAATATGAGGGAAAACCCACGAACGAACTTCTCGACGAATACAAAGCAGGCAAAGAGAGCCGTTATCTTGAAGAACTTCTTTTCCAGTACGGCAGATATCTGCTCATCGCCTCCTCGCGCGAAGGCGGATACCCCGCAAATCTTCAGGGTACATGGACCGCTTATGACAGCTCGCCTTGGGGCTGCGATTATCACCACAACATAAATGTGCAGATGAACTATTGGCACGCGGAAATTACGAATATTTCAGAATGTTTCAACATCTATTCGGAATATGCGAAAGCATATATGCCGATCGCGCGTGCGAACGCCGATAAATATATCCTTGCAAACTATCCGGACAAATATGAGGGAGCGGGCAAAAACGGCTGGACGATAGGTACGGCGGCAACTCTTTACTATATCACCGAACCAGGCGGACACTCCGGTCCCGGCACGGGAGGTTTCACTTCACTTCTCTTCTGGGACCATTACGACTTTACAAAAAACACTGAATATCTCCGCGAGGTAGCTTATCCGTATCTGCTTGAAATGTCGCGTTTTCTTCTGAAAGTACTCGTCGAAAAAGACGGGAAACTGCTTACAGGCATTTCTGCTTCGCCTGAACAGCTGGGCAAAGACGGAAAATATTACATAACGACAGGCTGCGCCTTCGACCAGCAGATGATATACGAAAACTTTGACCGCACAGTGAAAGCTGCAAATATTCTCGGTATAAGCTCGCGCGAAGAGCCTCTTCTTGGGCGGATAAAGAAAGCTCTCCCTCTTCTCGACCCGGTGCTGATAGGCGCAGACGGACAGGTTAAGGAATTTCGCGAAGAAGAAAACTACGGCGATATAGGCGAATATCATCACCGTCATATCTCCAACCTTGTTTCGCTCTATCCCGGCACACTTATAAACAGACGCACCCCCGAATGGATAAAAGGGGCCAAAATCACCCTGGAACTTCGCTCCGACGAATCCACAGGCTGGGCAACGGCTCACCGCCTATGCCTTTGGGCGCGCACCGGCGAGGGAAATCGCACATACAAAGTTTACAAATCCTTAATAAAGCGAAATATTCTGCCCAACCTTTGGGATACGCACCCGCCTTTCCAAATAGATGGAAACTTCGGTGCTTCGGCCGGTGTAGCAGAAATGCTCCTGCAAAGCGCCGCAGGATATATTGACGTTCTCCCCGCTATCCCGGACGAATGGAGCAACGGTGAATTTCACGGACTTTGCGCGCGTCAGGGATTTGTGGTCGATTGTGAATGGAAGGACAAAAAACCTTCTCACATACGCGTATTTTCACGTTGCGGCGGAGTTTGCCGTATAAGATTCGAAGGCGCCGAAACATCAATCGTCGATGACAAAGAATACTGTATTGACGGAGATATAATCTCTTTCTCCACAACAGCAGGCGAAACGACAAATATTATAATCAAATAAAAACATAAATTACTCTCGAGAGAAAAAATATTCTGCTTGGAAGACAGGATTTTTTCATAACCGATTGAAATTATATTAGTTTTATGATAGAATAAGAACAATATTTTTACAGCAAAGAAGGATGATTTTATGAGTATTCGTATAGGTATTTTCGGTTACGGTAATTTGGGCAGAGGAGTTGAAAGCGCTATCCGCCAAAACAAAGATATGGAGCTTGTTGCTGTTTTTACTCGCCGCGATCCTGCAGGCGTTCAGCTTAAAACAGAAGGCGTTCCCGTTTACAGCGCGGACAAAGCTCCCGAAATGGCGGACAAGATCGACGTTATGATACTCTGCGGCGGCAGTGCTACCGACCTGCCCGTGCAGACTCCGGAAATGGTAAAATATTTTAACGTTATAGACAGTTTCGACACACACGCAAAAATCCCGGAACATTTCGAAGCAGTAGATAACGCGGCAAAAAGTTCCGGCAAAGTCGGTATTATTTCCGTAGGTTGGGATCCCGGAATGTTCTCTCTCAACCGTCTTTACGCAAACGCCATCCTTGTTGACGGCAAGGACTACACATTCTGGGGCAAGGGCGTAAGCCAGGGACACTCCGATGCTATACGCCGCGTAGAAGGCGTTGCAGACGGCAAACAATATACTATCCCCGTTGAAAGTGCGCTCGAAGCAGTAAGAAGCGGCTCCAACCCCGAACTTACAACACGCGAAAAGCATACACGCGAATGTTTCGTAGTTGCAAAAGAAGGCGCGGACAAGGCTCGTATAGAGGAAGAGATAAAATCCATGCCCAACTATTTTTCCGATTACGACACAACCGTTCATTTTATCTCTCAGAAAGAGCTTAACGAAAAACACAGCGGTATTCCTCACGGCGGTTTCGTTATCCGCAGCGGTAAAACCGGATTTAACGCGGAAAACAACCATATAATCGAATATAGCCTCAAGCTCGATTCGAATCCCGAGTTTACTTCCTCCGTTCTTGTCGCATACGCACGCGCGGCTTACAGAATGAGCAAAGATGGCGACAGCGGCTGCAAGACAGTTTTCGATGTTGCTCCCGCATACCTCTCCGCTAAAACAGGCGCAGAGCTTCGCAAAGAACTTCTTTAATATATCTTATCGTGACTTTTCGAAAGATAAAAAGCGGCTTGCCGAAAGCAAGCCGCTTAGTTTTTGCATTTTTTGCATTTTTATAAAGAACATTGACCGGGCGTGTAAGCCGGGTTCTGTCGAGAACAATCATCTATCTGCGATGTGCGTTACCGCACAACTTATTTGCCTTGCGGCAAATTGCCGCCTCGCGTCAAGCTTTCGCTTTGGCCGGGCCGACCGTATAAACGCGGGGCGTTGCTTCGGATAGGGTTTACATGGCACCCTCAGTTACCTGAGAGTCGGTGAGCTCTTACCTCGCCTTTCCATCCTTACCGTCAAAAAGACGGCGGTCTATTTCTGTTGCACTTTCCCGGAAGTCACCTTCGGCGGACGTTATCCGTTATCCTTGCCCTGTGAAGCCCGGACTTTCCTCATGGTAATACCTTTCGGCAACATACCACGCGATTGTTCCGCCCGGTCAACGTTATTTAACTTAACTGTAATTCAATCCTCTTTCTTATATGAGGATTCCGTAATATCAGACGTAACTCCTTTCGGAAGTTCGTCCGAATAATCATAAAGTTCGGTTCTTCTGTCCGTTCGGTAAACTATTATCTGATCGGAAAAAGACTCTGTCTTATCCTCATCTCCCTCATAGTAGGAATCAAGATAAAGATATTTCACCGCTTCTTCGGTGTATTCAGACGCAAAACTTCCTTTGTATATATAGTCGGAGTTGCCGACGTCAGGCGAAGGAAAATATTTTTCGGGAGTTTCTTTCTCCACCGAGAAAAGGTCTATTCCGGAAAACGCTATGCGTATATAAGTATATCTGCCTTTTGTAAAGGTTATATACTTGCTTTCCTTATAAACTCTGCCTTTGTCGTCGCGCAGTGTAAATACAAACGGCATGTCCGAAAAATCATCGGCAACGACAGCATCCTCCGTTGTAAAAGCTTCCCCCAAAGTCTCACGTGCTTCTTCGGTAAGTTCCTCCGCCAGAGTATCGAGAGTACTCTTGTTATAGCGGATTGTAAACTGCACTTCTTTCGTAGCGGGAATATAGCGCAGTTCGTATATTGAAAACTTGCCTTCCTTGTCGAAAACGTCTCCTACGTCCTGTGAATATATCAAAAGGTCGCTGCCCTGCTCTTCGTATGCGGCATATGAGTCTGCCGTCCAGATAAGCTCTCCTGCTTTCTGCGGGTTTCTCGAGGAAAATATCCGCCAAAACAGTATCGCAAAAACGGATATGACGATAAAATATCCTGAAAACTTTACCGCACCTTTAAGAGCACGAAAGCTGAAAATCTTCCTTATAAGCGGGCGGCGTTTAAATTCTTCTTCTTCAAGATATTCTCTGTAACTGCCGTAATCGTTGAAATCTTCAGCCATAAGCATTATCTCCTTTCATAATCTAAAATAAAAAATCAGTATAACTATTATAATATGTCACGCCGTGAAAATCAATATAAGTTTCTGTAAACTTTAGATAAAATTTTTAAATCGCTTGATTTTTTATTTGAATATGGTAAAATATAAAAACTAATTGAAATAAAGGAGTTCATTATGCTTGACAAACATCTCATCGCAAAAACGCGTCCTTTGCCTGCCCCCGAAAATACAGTTATTTGGCGGGAATATCGCGTGACCGTGTTGTCAGACCGCCTTTTCAGAGTAGAAAAAGACGCTGACAAGATATTTTGCGACGAAGCAACGGAAGCAGTTTGGTTTCGAGATATGCCTGCTGTGGATTTTGACAAAGAAGAAAGTTCAGACTACCTTAAAATAAAAACAGATGCAGCCGAACTTGTGATATGCACAGAATTTGAGCAAAGCCATGTTATATTTGGACGGAAAAAAATCGCTCTCGACAACAAGGAAAATCTGCTCGGCACCTACACTACTCTGGACCGCTGCGACGGCGAATACTTTGTGGAAAAAGACGGCAGCCGTCACAAAATACAGCTTGACATGGGCGTAATATCAAAAAACGGAGTTGCCGTTCTGGATTACACAGACTCCTCCGTTCTCACACAGGACGGCATGATACGGAAAGAAAGACGCGACGAGCTTGACATATACATATTTGCCTACGGCAGGGATTACCGTGAGGCAGTGCGCGCATTTTATATGATATGCGGAAACACGCCAAAGATACCGCGCTACGCTCTGGGCAACTGGTGGAGCAGATACCATGAATACACAGATAAAGAATACCTTTCCGTTCTGGAGAACATGGAAGATCATGATATTCCGATAACCGTCGCCACAATAGACATGGACTGGCACTGGAATACAAAAAACCTCAAAAACAAAAAAGGCTACAACTTCGACGGCAGAAGCGGCGATTATTACGGCGGCACCTCCGGATGGACGGGTTACAGCTGGAATACGGACCTGTTCCCAGATTATAAATCTTTTCTCAAAAAGGTTCATGAACACGGCTGTGCCGTTACTCTTAATCTTCACCCTGCAACAGGCGTCCGCTTTTTTGAGGATATGTACAAAGAAATGGCAACCGCCATGGGCATAGATCCAAACACAGAACGCAAAGTAGATCTCGATTTTACTTCAGAAAAATTTATAAACGCATACTTCCGCATACTCCATAAACCATACGAGCATGACGGTATAGATTTCTGGTGGATAGACTGGCAGCAAGGTACTCTCGGCGAAGAAGCCGGCATAAACATAATGTGGGTACTCAACCACTATCACACTCTCGACAACGCAAAAGAGCATATGCCTCTCATTCTTTCAAGATATTCCGGTATCGGCGCTCACAGATATCCTCTCGGCTTTTCCGGCGATACGATAGCCACATGGGACACGCTCAAATATCTGCCATATTTCACATCGACAGCCTCAAACATAGGCTTTACATGGTGGAGCCATGATATCGGCGGTCACGCCAACGGCGAAAAAGATAATGAACTTTATCTCCGTTTCGTACAGTACGGTGTTTTCAGTCCAATAAACAGGCTCCATTCCATGGGTTACGAATACTGCACAAAAGAGCCATGGGCTTATAAAAACGGCTCGGGACTTATCGCGGAAGAATTCCTGCGCCTCAGACATCGGATGATACCTTACCTATATTCCGCAATGCTTGACACATACGACAAAGGCAAAGCGCTTACAGAACCGATGTACTACGAATATCCCAACGAAGAGGACGCATACAACTGTCCCGGGCAGTATATGTTCGGAAGAGAGCTTCTTGTTGCTCCCATAACGGAAAAAGGCGACGCAAAAGGCATGGCGAAAATAAAAGTATGGCTCCCTGAAGGAAAATGGACAGATATATTCACAGGAGATTCATATTGCGGCGGCAGATGGACTGACATGGTCCGCTTTGAGGACACCATTCCCGTACTCGCCAAAGAAGGCGGATTTTTTCCTCTTGACGGGAGAAAACATACAAACAGCATTGAAGAACCTGATTATCTGCGCGTCGCGGCATTCAACGGGAACGGAAAATATACACTGCGCGAAGACAACGCCGAAACTGTCTTCCGCGCGGAAAAAAGCGAAGGCAAGCAAATATTCCGCATAAAAGCCTCCGAAACCGCCGTTTCTCGAAAAATAACGCTTGAGATGAGAAACATCGCAAGCGGAGACGTTGGTGTATTTGCAAACGGCAAGAAAACTGCCGCAGACATAAAATACGGCGCATACCTTTCCGTAACTGTTGAAAACATTATTCCCGGAATCGAATACACGTTTATTGCCGAATATACATACGATGTACGCGCTTACCGCAATGCACGCTGTCTTGAAGCGCTGACACATATAGAGATAGAAAACTCTCACAAAAAAGAGATTTGGGATATCTGTTGCTCCGAAGATGACAAAGAACTTCTAAACAAAATAATGACGGACAAAAATCTTACGGACAACGAAAAAATACGTCTTACGGAAGCATGGTAAACCAAAAGCAAAAAAGACTGCAAAAGCAGTCTTTTTTTATTGCCTGTTTATTGCCTGAATGTTAGAAAAACAAAACCGAAAACAAAATTTACGATTATGTATGAAATCAAAACTCAGATGTCATATTTTGCGAGTTCGGCTTTTACAATATTTGCAATTTCTTCCGCGGCGTTTTCAATAGAAAAATCCGTCTTCAAGCTCTTGTCGCGCATGGAAACTTCCACAACGCCTTTTGCACACGTCTTGGGGCTGACAACAACACGGACAGGAATACCGAAAAGATCAGCGTCCGCAAACATCGCTCCGGGACGAATATCTCTGTCATCATAAAGCACTTCGATACCTTTTTCCGCAAGCTCGTCATACAAATTCCCCGCCACAGCGGTTACCGTTTCGTCATCACAGCGCAGATTGCAAATCTCTACCTGCCACGGAGCGATAGACATGGGCCAGATAGGTCCGTAATCGTCATGGCTTTCCTGGCAAATGGAAGCGGCAAGTCTGCCGACTCCAATACCATAGCAACCCATTATAGGATGTCTTGCAACGCCGTCTGCGTCGAGATATGTCATATCCATGGATTCGGTATATTTAGTGCCGAGCTGGAATATATTGCCTACTTCAATGCCGCGGCTGATATCTATTACGGGCTTTCCGCATACGGGGCATACAGCGCCTGCATATATCTTAGCCACGTCTACATAATCAATATTTCCGCAATCGCGTTCAATGTTGAGTCCCGTGCAATGGAAATCCGCTTCATTAGCGCCGCAAACAAGGTTGTTTATGCCTTTGAGCGAGGAATCAAAAACGACTTTCACCTCTTTGGGCAAGCCGACAGGACCTATAAATCCTTCGACTATTCCGCTTTCGAGCGTTATCATGCCGGGGTGTATCTCTTCTTTGAGATAGTTGCGAAGCTTTGTTTCGTTTACTTCAAGGTCGCCTCTTATAAATACGATAACATATTCATCGGAACTGTTTTTCTGATAAACGACAGCTTTGCAGAGAGTCTTATCGCTGACGGAAAGATACTTTGCAACGTCTTCTATCGTCTTTGCGCCGGGAGTGCTGACCTTCGTCATGGGAGCTATCTCTCCCGCTTCGTTGTTTACGACACATTCAGCGGCTTCCATATTGGCTTTGTATCCGCAATCAGGGCAGATAGCGAGCGTATCCTCGCCTATCTCGGTAAGGAGCATGAACTCATGGGATATCTTACCACCCATCATACCGGAGTCGGATTTTACTGCGATAACATTTTTTGCGCCCGCGCGAGCAAATATTCTCTCGTATGCCTTATAGCAGCGGTCGTAATATTGTTCAAGGTCCTCCTGAGAGGTGTGGAAAGAATACGCGTCCTTCATGGTGAACTCGCGGACGCGGATAAGACCACCGCGGCAACGAGGCTCATCGCGGAACTTCGTCTGTATCTGATATATCATAAACGGGAAATCGGCATATGACTTCGCTGTGTCGCGTGCAAGGTGAACGGCTGCTTCTTCGTGAGTCATACCGAGGACCATATTGTTGCCGCTTCTGTCTTTGAAGCGAGCCATCTCGCTTCCGATACTTGTATATCTGCCTGATTCCTCCCAAATGGAGGCGGGCATTACAACGGGCATGAGCACTTCCTGACCGTCTATCTTATCCATTTCTTCGCGTATGATATTTTCTATCTTTCTTGTTATGCGCTTTGCGGGCATAAAGAGAGAATAGCTGCCATTGCTCAAATATTTCATGTATCCGCCGCGCATCATAAGTGCGTGGCTGGCTATGGAACAATCTTTCGGAGCTTCTTTAAAACGTTCTCCGAGCAGTTTGCTGACCTTCATTTTTAAAATCTCCTGATATTTAATTAAAATTCGTTAAAATATATGTATATTATAATAAATGATATCATCATTTTAGGAATATGTCAACCCGATTTTCCCTTGCAATGAGAGAGAAATCGAGATAATTTCTTTTTTGCAACAAAAAAAAGCATTCGGTGAGAAGAATGCTTTTCTTTTTCTTGTCATGCTGTAATTACGCTTTTGCTTTGTTGAGCATTTTTGTAAATCTGCTCTTTTTTCTTGCGGCATTGTTCTTATGGATAATACCGTGAGAAACAGCCTGATCGATCTTTTTAACAGCGGCTGTGTATGTTGCTTCGGCAGCTTCCATATTGCCGGACGCAACAGCAGCTTCATACTTCTTCATAGAAGTTTTAAGAGCCGATTTGAGAGCTTTGTTCTTAGCGGCTTTTGTTTCGTTAACTTTAACGCGCTTCTTTGCGGATTTGATATTCGGCATGTCAGTCAATACCTCCTTATTTTACACGACAGAAACGAGCTTTGCGGTGAGAGGTCCGCGCCGACAGGCTTCTGATCACAATTTCTTTAGTATCATAACACTTTTCGATGAAAATTGCAATAGTTTTCTGAAATTATTTTAAATTTTTCGGATTATTTTTTCCTATCTTGGATTCCGTGCCGTTGAGCAGGCGCGAAATATTTTTTCTGTGAAGAAAAATGATAAAAATCCCCATCATTATACAGAATACAGTCTTTATCGCCGTCGGCAGGAAATACACATTCAGTTTGTAGTTGAGCAACGGAAAAAGGATCGCCGCGATGATAGAGCCGAGAGAAACATATTTTGTAAATCCAACTATTATCACAAAAATTGCAATACAGATAAGACAGACGATGGGATTGAGCACAAGCATGGAAGCCGCGGCGACAACAACGCCTTTTCCGCCCTTGAATTTGAAAAATATGGGAAAAGCGTGACCTACCATGCAGAAAAATGCGGCCACATAAGCAAATTCGTCTCCGGGCATAAGGAAAAGTCCGATACAAACGGACAAGACCGCTTTAAGAGCGTCTCCCAGAAAAGTAAGTGCTGCCGCTTTTTTTCCGTGTGTACGGAGCATATTTGTCGCTCCGGCGTTACCGCTTCCGTGCGTGCGTATATCGTCGTGATACCCCGTTTTCGAGATCATGACGGCAAAATTCAGACTTCCCAAAAGATAAGGAACGATAATGCAGACCAAAATCCCCATGACGTAAAGAGCAATGGAGGAGTCAGCCTTTATGATACCTGTTGCAAGAAACTCTTTCATAATGCTTATTCCTTTCAGACGTTTTCGTCGCCTTTTTGTCGAATTATAAATCGTATGGGCGTGCCGGTAAAGCCGAAGGCTTCACGCAGTTTGTTTTCCAGATATCGCTGATAAGAGAAATGGAAAAGCTCTGCGTCGTTTACGAAAAACACGAATGTAGGCGGCTTTATCGCCGATTGAGTCATATAATATATCTTCAATCTCTTGCCGCGGTCTGTGGGCGGCTGTACGCGCGTTTGCGCGTCTGAAAGCACGTCGTTGAGCATACCCGTGGTGATTCGTTTTGCGTTCTCATTTGCAACGGCTACGACCGTTTCAAAAATCTTGCCGAGTCGCTGTCCTGTTTTTGCGGAAACAAAAACTATAGGCGCATACGGCATAAACGCAAGAGCCTCGCGTATATCGTCCGTGAATTTTTTAACGGTGGAATTGTCTTTTTCAACGATATCCCATTTATTTACTACTATCACGGAAGCCTTGCCCGCTTCGTGAGCAATACCGGCTATCTTTTCGTCCTGCTCGGTAATACCCTCGCTGCCGTCTATCATTATAAGGCAGACGTCGGCGCGTTCTACCGCTTCGTGAGCGCGTATAACGCTGTATTTTTCTATTTTATCGATGACCTTGCTTTTTCTTCTCATACCGGCGGTATCGATAAGCGTAAAGGAGCCGTATTCATTTTCCAAGTGATTGTCTACGGCGTCTCTTGTAGTTCCGGCGATGTCGGAAACTATCATTCTGTCCTCGCCGAGGAATTTATTTACAATAGAGCTTTTTCCGGCGTTCGGTTTGCCGATGACCGCTATCTTAATGCTCCCGTCGTCCTCTTCCTCTTGCTCGTCTTTTGCGGGAGAGAGTTCGATTATCTTATCGAGTATATCGCCCGTACCCGTACCGTGTACGGAGGAAACGGCAATCGGATCGTCAAGTCCGAGTTCGTAAAATTCATAGAATTCCATCGGCAGCTCGCCTATGGAATCTATTTTGTTCACAGCGAGGATTATCGGCTTTTTGCTTCTTTTCAGCATATGCGCTATCTCTCTGTCGTCTGCCGTAACGCCCGCGTTGATATCGCAAAGGAAAACTATAACGTCGGCGGTCTCAATAGCAATCTCTGCCTGAAGTTTCATTTTTTCAAGCAGGACATTGTCGGTCTTAGGCTCTATACCGCCCGTATCAATAAGGACAATGGGCTTGCCGTTCCATTCGGTCTCATAGTAAACGCGATCGCGTGTAACGCCCGGGACATTGTCTACAATCGAAACTCTGGAGCCGGCTATTTTGTTGAACAAGGTGCTTTTTCCCACGTTCGGTCGCCCCACTATCGCAGCAACAGTCTTTGCCATTATTATTCATTCCTTTCCCGCGCTTTTTACAGAAAGCACGTCTGATTATCTCAATCCCGTATCAAAAACGGGTATCGCTTCTGTTGTCTTATTTGAGTCATTCTTGCCGCACGATAGTATTTCCGGCAAAAAAGACGTCTTATTTTTCTCCGATGACCTTCTCAAGAAACTCATAGCCGTCGTTTGCACAAAGCGTGATATTTACGCCAAGCTCCTTCTCAAGCTCGTCCTTGCTCTTTCCGCAAAGGAAAAGGTCGCCGCCGTGGCGAAGCATACACGAAGGCAATAACAGCTCGCCGTAAAGCTCCTTTCCCGCAAGCTGTGCAGAAAGGTCTTTTCCGGTGACAAGACCGGCGACGGTAACGCTGTTTCCGAAAAAGTCATTAACTATTTCGTATACATTTATTTTGATGTTGGGAAATTTTGCGCTTATTTTTCCGGCACATTCGCATATAAACCCATAAGCCGCGCTTCCTGTTGCGATTGAAACTTCGCGACGGCGTTCATCGCCCTCCTCGTCCGCAAGGGCGGAGTCAAGTTCGTCTTTCATCGAAGCTATCATGCCGACGCCGTTCTCTATCTGCATATATCCCTCATAATAATCGCCGTCCGGCAGAGGAAGTCCCGCCTCAAGGTAAAGCTCATCTCCGCAGTAAACTATGGAAGAACCGAGAGCTTTTTTGCAGGCGGCGGCAAAAGCTTCCACCTGAGCGACGACAGCGGCGCTCTCCTCTTTTGAAAAAGGAGAGAGCGGATAAAGTCCGTCACGGTATTTCGTAAGGCCTGCCGGAACGACGGAAACGCTCGTCACATGAGGATAGAGGCACGCAAGGTCATGCATAGTCTTTTCCAAATGTTCGCCGTCGTTGACGCCGCGGCAGAGGACTATCTGCGCGTTTATTTCGATACCTGCATCTGCAAGCTGTTTGATATAATCAAGAACCTCCCCGGAACGCGGATTCTTGAGCATTTTTACGCGAAGCTCGGGGTCAGTCGTATGGACGGAGATATTGATAGGCGACATACGCATTTTTATAATGCGGTCTATGTCCTCTTTCGTCATATTCGTAAGCGTAATATAGTTGCCCTGCAAAAACGAAAGCCGGCTGTCATCATCTTTAAAATAGAGCGTATCGCGCATACCCCTTGGGAGCTGATCTATAAAGCAAAATATACACTTATTTCGGCAGGAATGTTTGCGGTCCATAAGGAACGTTTCAAATTCCAAACCGAGGTCGTCATACTCGCCCTTTTTTATAACAAAAACCTTTTCCTCGCCGTTTCTGCGGACAACAACGGAGAGTTTTTTTTCGCAAATATAATATCTGTAATCAAGAACGTCTTTTATCTCGTTGCCGTTTATCGAGATTATCTCGTCGCCGGGTAAAAGCTTTGCCTTTTCGGCATGGGAAAAACGTTCAACACTCTTTATGCCAACCATAAATACCCTCTAAATGAATTGTAGGCATGCCCGAGAGCCGAGCATACCTACTCCGTTTGTTTTTAGCCGTTTTCGCTCGATCAAGCGTCCTGCTTAACGATTTCCTTGCCGTCGTATGTGCCGCAATTCTTGCATACTCTGTGCGAAAGGTTGTATTCACCGCATTTAGGGCACTTTGTCATGCCGGGAAGATCCAGCTTCCAAACATTGGAACGTCTTTTGTCTCTTCTTGCTTTAGAGACTTTCTTCTTCGGTACTGCCATTGTTATCTAACCTCCTTGAATAAGTAAAACTTTCAATTATTTTAATAATGTTTTTAAAATTTCGAGTCTGGGATCGATCTCCTTTTTAGGGCAATCGCATTCGCCTTCGTTCAGATTTTTACCGCATTTCGGGCAAAGCCCCTTGCAGTCATCGGAACAAAGCCACTTAGAGGGCATATCCAAAAGGATCTGCTCTTTTAAAGGCTCGAAAATATCGAGTTTTTTATCTTCGATAAAGATATAATCATCGTTGTCGCGCGAGGTATCGCTTCCGGCGATCTCTCTTTCAAACTCCAACGAGAGTTTACCGTCCACCGGTTTTGTACATCTGGCACAATCCGACGTAAATAAGAGGTCGGAATTTACCGTAAGAACCATATATCCCGACATATTCTTTACGTTTCCCTTAACGGAAACAGGGGTATGAAATTTCACATCAGGGAAAAGCTCGCAAAGGACTGCTTCTTCTTCCGGCACGGTTTCAAAATCAAATTCAATTTTGTTTTTGTCGCCGCAAAGTATCGGCTGCATATCCAGTTTCATAAAAACTCCCCTGCAAAATAACATACAACGTTATAGTACGCTTCTAAAATTATATCTTAATATCAATGATTTGTCAACGTTTTTTTATATTTTTGCCGACTTTTTTATGTTTTTACATTCAAAAAGTAATTTTTTCGTCCTCGTTTTTTGAGTGCCGCTTCACTTTACTTCACGATAATATTGTATATTTTGTTTTTTACATAAATTTCCTTGACGATGGTCTTTCCGTCAATGAAAGATTTTATCTTTTCGTCGTTCTTGACTATTTCCGCTGCTATGTCCTGCTCCGCATTATTGGGAACATCTACCGTGCCGCGAGTCTTGCCGCATATCTGAACGGCTATTGTAACGCTTGCGTCGACGGTCTTTGTTTCGTCATATTCAGGCCAGGGTGAAACGGAAAGGAATGTATTCTCGCCGAGTTCATGCCATATCTCCTCTGTGATATGAGGCGCAAAGGGATTGAGCAATGTTATATATGTTTTAAGTTCGTCGACGGTAATGGAGCCCTCGGCATATATATCATTGAGAAGCGTCATCATCGCAGCGACAGCCGTATTGAACTTCATTTCCTCGATATCCTGAGAAACTTTCTTTATCGTCTTGTGGAACGCGGATTCAAGTTTGGGTGTTGAGCCGGTTCCGCTTGCGATATCCGTGAGTCCCGCTACTCTGTCAAGGAATCTCTTGCAGCCTTTCACGCTGCTCTCGCTCCAAGGCGCGGCAGAACCGTAATCGCCCATAAACAAAATATATACGCGAAGTACGTCTGCGCCGTATTCGTCGACAACATCGTTAGGGTCAACGACGTTGCCTTTGGATTTACTCATCTTTTCGCCGTCCGGACCGAGGATAAGTCCCTGTGCCGTGCGTTTTGCATAAGGTTCATCAACGGGAACTTCGCCGATGTCATAAAGGAAACGGTGCCAGAAACGAGAATATATCATATGGCGCGTAACGTGCTCCATACCGCCGTTGTACCAGTCTACGGGAAGCCAGTATTTGAGTTTGTCCTGAGAAGCAAATTCGTTGTCATTGTGCGGGTCGCAGTAACGCAGGAAGTACCATGAAGAACCTGCCCACTGAGGCATTGTATCCGTTTCGCGTTTTGCAGCTCCGCCGCATTTCGGACAAGTGCAGTTTACAAAAGATTCTACTTTTGCAAGAGGACTTTCGCCGCCTTCGCCGGGAACGAAGTTATCCATATCGGGAAGTTTGAGGGGAAGCTCTTCATAAGGAACGCCTACCATACCGCATTTCGGGCAATGGATGATCGGAATAGGTTCTCCCCAGTATCTCTGACGGTTGAACGCCCAGTCTTTCATCTTGTACTGAACTCCTTTTTCACCGATACCCTTTTCGGTAAGATATGCGAGCATCTTTTCGATAGCTTCTTTCTTTGTCTTTATGCCGTTGAGGAAGCCGGAATTGACCATCTCTCCATCGCCTGTGTAAGCTTCTTTGGAGATATCTCCGCCTTTTATGACTTCGATTATATCTATACCGAATTTCTTCGCAAAGTCATAGTCGCGCTCATCATGCGCGGGAACCGCCATGATGGCGCCCGTGCCGTATCCCATCATTACATAGTCGGAAATGTAAACGGGGATCTCTTTGCCGTTTGCGGGGTTGATAGCGGCAATACCGTCTATTCTGACGCCCGTTTTATCTTTTACGAGCTGTGTGCGTTCAAATTCAGTCTTTTTAGCACATTCCGCTTTGTAAGCTTCAAGTTCGTCTATGTTGTTTATTCTGTCCCTGTATTTTTCTATGACAGGATGTTCGGGAGCGATTACCATAAACGTTACGCCGAACATCGTGTCGCAGCGAGTCGTGTATATACGAAGAGAATCATCGCAATTAGTGAGTTTGAAGTCGGCAAAAGCGCCTTCGGAGCGGCCTATCCAGTTTTCCTGCTGAAGTTTTACATTCGGCAGATAATCGACTTTTTTAAGGCCTTCCAAAAGCTTATCCGCGTATTCGGTTATACGAAGATACCAAACATCCTTGGATTTCTGCACAACGTCGCCGTGGCAGATGTCGCATTTACCGCCCTGAGAATCCTCGTTGGAAAGCACGACCTTACAGTTCGGGCAGTAGTTTACAAGAGTCGTCGCACGGAATACAAGACCTTTATCGAACATCTTGCGGAATATCCACTGCGTCCATTTGTAGTATTTTTCGTCTGTTGTATCTATAACTCTCGTCCAGTCAAATGAAAAACCTACTCTTTTAAGCTGAGATGTGAATTTTTCAATATTTCTGTCCGTAAGTATACGGGGATGTGTATTGAATTTTATAGCGGAATTTTCCGTGGGCAGACCGTAAGCGTCAAATCCCATGGGGAAAAGCACGTTATAACCCTGCATACGTCTTTTGCGGGAAACTACTTCAAGCCCGGAATAAGCCTTGATATGACCGACGTGCATACCCGCGCCGCTGGGATAAGGGAACTCTACCAATCCGTAGAATTTCGGTTTTGTGTGATCCTCCGTTGCATGAAAAATACCGGCTTTCTCCCATGCGTCCTGCCATTTTTGCTCGCTTGTTTTAAAATCGTATTTCATTTTTAATGCTCCTTGATATTTAAACGTCAATCTTCCGTGACAATATTTTCAATGGAAATGTCCTGAGCGTCCGCCCAGAGTTTTTCAAGTTTAAAAAAGTCTCTCTGTTCGCGGTTGAAGATATGGATCATAACGCTTTCGTAGTCCATAACTATCCAAAGTCCGGAATCATATCCGTCCGTACCCAGAGGAGCTATGCCCTTTTCTCCGAGTTTGAACTCGATCTCGCCCGAAAGGCTCTTTATATGCGTGTTGGAAGTACCCGTGCATATGACGAAATAATCCGTCATAACGGTATGGTCATTGACGCGCAAAAGCTTTATCTGGCTTGCCTTGTTAGCATCAAGAATCTTGATTATTTCCGTTGCAAGCTCAAAAGCGTCCATGCCGTTTTTATTCTGCTGTACCGCATTTTGGTTGTTATCCATGCTTTCTCTCCTTTATGAGTAATAATATTCGCTTATATATGGATTATCCCCGTTGGGGTCATCCGTAAATATCGCATTTTTATCGAATATATCGTATGAAATGTCCTCTTTAAAGACATTCATATATCTGTTTATGTCTTCAAGAGCGGATTTTTTGTTAAGGGCATAGTAAGTCCAAACGCCCGTTTCGGGATTCATTACGGAACTGCCCGAAAGAGTCTTTATATTCATTCTGTCGCTGTCCACATCGTATACGGCGTTTGCGAAAAATAATATATCATCCGTAGAAGCATTTGTAGTAACGCGGTCGAAAAGCTGTTTTACTATCTCAACCACGACAGAAACGCTCAGATTGTTTCTTACTTTATTATATACGGCTTTAAGGAAATCTGCTCTTGCCTCCACCCTGCCTATGTCACCGGTGACATAGCCCGAACGATATCTTATGAATTGCTCGGCGGCTTTGCCGTCAAGGTGCTGCATACCTTCTTTTAGATGGATATACAGATTCTGCTCCGGATCCTCGTAGTCCATATCGAACGGAACATAATAATCCACGCCTTCGATAGCGTCTATGATATCGACAAATGCGTCCGTGTCCATAAGCACATACCTGTCTATCTTTACGCAAAGAGCTTTTTCCACTTCGACGCAAAGGACTTCCATCGCGGCTTTACGGCGCTTCTGACCGGCGTAAGGAGCCTTGTTATAAGCCGAAGTGTAAATGCTGTTTATGCGTGTAACGCGGTATCCGGATGTATCCGGATTTACAAAAGTGTCGCGCGGTATCTGCAAAATGTTTATCTCATCATTGACCGTGTCGAGCGACACAAGCATCATAACGTCCGTATTTTTGGAAACATCGTCCATTCCGCAGACAAGAAAGGTGTAATATCCCTCTTTTCTTGTATATACGGTTTGGTCTGTGTTGCCGGACGGAACGCTCGGTACGGATGAGGTTACGTCGGAATTTTCAAACCAGCCGGGAACAGTACCGTCAAAAGGAACGTCGGAGTTGATATTAGGGCGAAAAGCGGCGTAGCAGAGTCCTGTCAGCACCGCAAGGCAGATAATAAAGCAAACAACGGTGATAAGCACTATCGGACGTTCTTTCGGCGTATTTTTTTTCGTATCATTATATTTCATGGCAATTCCTCAAATTCAGATCATCGAATTCCATGCTTCAACCGTTTCGGTATCTATCTGCTGTCTTTCGCGTAGGAGAAATTCCAAAGTGTTTGCAATTATCTTTAAAGTGACGTCCTTTAATAATATTTCGGCATTGGCACGGTCACGGTTTATTTTCTCACATTTGTTATGCAAATATTCCCTTGTCTTGCGGCAAATATCGTGTTTTCGCGTTTCTTCCGTGTAATCCGCGATAAATATCGTCATATCGAGAGCGCTCATATTTTTGCCGCCCGTGGTGTGGTGATAAACAGCGGAAAAAATTTCGTCATCGACAATATCTTTGCCGAAACGCTCGCGGGCAAAGTGCGCGCCCGTCTTTTCATGCATGGTCGGCTCCGACGACGCGGAGCTTATACCATATTTAATCAACAACGCGCTCTGTTCTTCGGGAGAAAATTTTTTCGTTATGTCGTGGAGCAGTGCCGCAGTTACCGCCTTATTCGTAAATGCTTCGTCGAATCCGCATTTTCGGCAGATATATTCAGCCTCGCGCATTACGGCAAGCGTGTGCGCGAAACGCTTTTCACCCTCATACAAGCGAACTTCTTCTTTTATCTTTTCAAAATCGGCGCCGTTCATCTGTAAAGCCCTTTTTCCTCTATAAAATCGTATACCTTTTTCGGAACGTATGATGAATAATCCTCACCACAAATTATCTTTTCGCGTATCTCGGAAGAAGATATCTCAAACGGTTCTTCTTTTATTATCTCTATCTTCGCGCCGTACTGCTCCGTGTAAAGTTTCTTCTTTTCTTCCGTAAGCGCCTTTATCTGAGGTGACGGAAGCGTTCTTTGCATAAGCACGAGTGTACACATTTTAAATATATCTTCAAACCTGAACCATGTGTCAAAAGTAACGAACATATCCGTTCCGCATAAAAGGAAAAGCTCGCCGCCGTCCATAAACTCCGGCAAGGTGTAGACCGTATAGCTTTTTCCCTCACGTTTCAGTTCAGTATCGGAAACTATTATACGTTCCTCGCCATCGAACGCCAGCTTCACCATCTCCAAGCGAAGAGACGGGTCGTCATTCCATGATATCTGCTTGTGAGGCGGTATTCTGTCGGGAATGACATACAGCACATCGAGCTTCATCTCGCGCAGAAAAGACTTCGCCGCTTTTATATGTCCGTTATGTATCGGGGCAAACGTACCCCCGAATATGCCTGTTCTCATCGTGCGCTCCTTTATATTTTCGGTGCCGCCGAATAGTATTCAGGCGGATTTCTCATTTTCTTTTTTGATTTTTTTTAAATTTTTCGGCAAGCTTTTTTTTCATCGCGGGTTTTACCGGAGATTTCTTTTTTACCGGTTTCTTTTCTTCTATCTCGCAGAAATTTTCGATGTCGAATTTTTTATTCTTTTTCGACTCTCTGTAAAGTATGAATTTGGAACCGACGACGCTGACAACATCAGCGCCCAAAGCTTCCGCTATCGTGTCGGCGGCTTCTCTTGCAAAAAAGTCGCTGTTCTCAAGCGTGCGGAGCTTTATAAGTTCGCGCGCTTCCAGAGCATTGTCTATCTGTTCAAGCATATTTTCGTTTATGCCGCCCTTGCCGACCTGAAATATCGTATCGTAATCGTTTGCGCGTCCGCGAAGATACGCGCGCTGTTTGCTCGTAAGCATAATTTCTTCCTTTGCTCAATTAAAAATTAAATTTATTTTTCGATCTCTTCCGCAAATTTTTCGCAGAACAGCTTCATCGCCGCCGCTCTGTGACTTATCGCGTTCTTTTCCTCGGCGTTCATCTGTGCATAAGTTTTGCCGTAAGGCTCGTAAAAGAAGAGCGGGTCATATCCGAATCCGCCGTTTCCGCGGTAGTCGAAAAGTATCTTTCCGGGACATTCGCCGCGAGCGGTGATTTTTCTGCCGTCGGGAAAAACAGCGGCTATTACCGAAACAAAATGCGCGCCGCGTTTTTCTTCGGGAACGTCCTTCAGCTTCTCTCTGAGAAGTTCATTGTTCTTAAAATCATCGCACGGTTCTCCCGCATATCTTGCGGAGTATACGCCCGGCTCGCCGCCCAGAGCGTCAACGCAAAGTCCGGAATCGTCCGCAACGGCGATATATCCCTTTTGAGCGACCGTGCCCGCTTTTATAAGCGCGTTTTCTTCAAAAGTCGTTCCGTTTTCAATTATCTCGTCCGTAAAACCAATATCCGAGAGCGTAAGTATCTTTACTCCCGAAGTATTTCTTTTGAGGCACATATCGTTTATAAAATATTCAAGCTCCTCGACCTTATGTCTGTTGTTAGATGCAAGCACTATCTCCATTCTCTCACCTCATTCAAACAGTGCGGAAACAAAATCATCTGCATTAAATTCTTCAAGGTCGTCTACTTTTTCGCCGACGCCTATAAATTTGACAGGCAGACCGAGTTCGTGTTTTATGGCAAGAACTATACCGCCCTTCGCCGTACCGTCGAGTTTAGTAAGGACAAGACCGGTTATCTGTGCGGCGTTTTTAAATTCTTTCGCCTGAATAAGAGCGTTCTGACCTGTCGTAGCGTCGAGAACGAGAAGCGTTTCGCGCGTTGCTTCGGGAAGTTCCCTGTCTATAACGCGGTTTATCTTCGCAAGCTCCGCCATCAGATTTTTTTTGTTGTGAAGTCTGCCGGCGGTATCTATGATAAGCACGTCCGCGTCTCTTTTCTTTGAGGCGGCTATCGCGTCGAATACGACTGCGGCAGGGTCAGAACCCTCTGCCTGTCGGATTATATCGACGCCTACTCTGTCTGCCCACACTTCAAGCTGATCTATCGCCGCAGCACGGAAAGTATCCGCGGCGGCAAGAACTACTTTTTTATGCTTTTTCTTCATAACGTTAGCTATTTTTGCAATAGACGTCGTTTTTCCCACTCCGTTCACGCCGATAACGAGTATGACCGTCATGCCGTCTCCTTCTGCGATAGGCTCTCCCTCGCCGACCATATCCCTGAGTATTTCAAAAAGCACCTTTTTCGTTTCTTCGGGGTCTGTAATATGTTCGTCCTTTATACGTTCGCGCAAGGTATCCAGTATGATCTCCGTTACCTCAACACCGATATCGGCAGTGATGAGTATTTCTTCAAGCTCTTCCATCATTTCCTCGTCGACGTGTGTAAACGAACGGAAAAGGCTGTTTATTCTGCCCACAAAAGCGTCTTTTGTTTTCGACAGTCCCGCTTTAAGTTTTTCAAAAAATCCCATAAAAATCCAACCTTTCAGTTAAGAACTACGCCGGTCTTCTTTTCTATTTCCGAAACATTTACGGAAAGCACCTGCGAAATTCCTTTTTCGTGCATAGTAACGCCGTAGAGCGTGTCTGCTATCTCCATAGTGCCGCGGCGGTGAGTAATAATGACGAACTGTGTGTTTTCGGAATATTTTTTGATATATTCCGAAAACTTATCCACATTCACCTCGTCGAGGGCAGCCTCTATCTCGTCCATGATACAGAACGGAGCCGGACTTACCTTCATAATGGCAAAGTACAGTGCTATAGCTATGAACGACTGCTCGCCGCCGGAAAGCAGCGACAGACTTTTTATCACTTTTCCGGGAGGCGCCGCTTTTATCTCTATACCGGATTCCAGCACGTTTTCAGGGTCTGTAAGACTTATTTCCGCGTGTCCGCCTCCGAAAAGTTCTGCGAAAACAACGCCGAAATTTGAATTGACAGCCTGTATAGTCTGAGAAAATTCACGGCACATCTGTTCTTCAAGAGAGAAAATGATTTTCGTAAGTTCGTCTTTAGAGGATTTAAGGTCCTCTATCTGCGACGAAAGGAATCCGTAACGTTCGTTCACTTCCCTGTATTCTTCTATGGCGCCCACATTCACATGTCCGAGTGACTTTATGCGGTCACGGCATTTCGCCTGTTCTGCGGCAACGGCCGAACGATTCTGCTCAGTAACTTTTTCAAACCCCAGTTCGACAGCGGCGCTGTATGAAAGCTCGTATTCGTCCCAAAGGAACGAGATGAGCCTGTCCTTCTTGTCCGCCGCACTCTTGTGCGCCGATTCAAGTTTTGTGTATTCGCGTAAAACAAGTTCTCTCTTATGCGTCAGGTCTTTTTGTTTTGCGCGGTTCTGTGCCTGTGCCTGTTCGAGAACGGCAGCGGCGTGCGATATTTCTTCACGCCTTTTTTCAAGCTCGCCCGATTTATTCGCGGCAAGGCTGATAACCTCTTTATATCGTGCTATGTCCGCATTTGCGCCGCTTGTATTATTCTCTGCGAGTTCTGTTTCAGCAATAATTTCTTCCTTGCGCTTAACGTATTCATCTGCTTTTTCCTTGGCAATATTCGCGGCGGAGAGAAGCAGTTCAAGGTTCTTTTCCTCTTTTGCCAGTTCTATTGCAAGTTCGTTTCTGAGTGTTCGCTTCGCTTCGGCTCTTTCGGAAAGACACTTTTTTTCTTCGGCAAGTTTCTCGCCGCGCAGTATAAGAGCTTTTATCTGTTCCGCATACTGCTTTTCTTTTTCGGAAAGTTCTTTTATGCTGTTATAGTCTCGCGCTTTTATGTTTTCAAGCGCACCGCGCTCCTCTTTCAGTTCAGAGAGCGTTTTTTCCATATTCTGACCTGTGGAAAGAAGGACTTGCAGCTGTGTACTTTCGGCGTCTTTCATTGTGCGAACAACAGAAAGCGCTGTTGAGACGGAATCCCTGCGTTTTTTGATATCCGCAATGTTTTCGGTCATCGTATTTATCTTTGAATTTACTTCGGCAAGTCTTTTTTCAAGAGCCGCCACGTCTTCGTTCATTTTGTCTATCTGAGCACGGCGGGAAAGCATACCGCTGTTGTTCTGAGCGGAACCGCCCGTAAACGAACCGCCGGCGTTTACTACCTGTCCGTCCAAGGTAACAACACGATATTTGAAATCCAAAGATTTCGCTATCCTTGCCGCATTGTCGATGTCATCCGCCACTATTATTCTGCCGAGCATATTGCGTATTATGCCGGAAAACTTCGAGTCTGCCCTCACAAGCTTTGAGGCAACGGCGACAAAACCTTTTTTGGAACGCAGAGAAAGTTTTTCTTCATCAAGTTCCGTACCGGTAACGGTCGTTACGGGGCAAAATGTTGCTCTGCCCGCATTCTGACGTTTCAAATACGCTATCGCCGCTTTTGCGGAGTCCTCGTTCTCCGTCACGATGTTCTGAAGTCCGCCTCCGAGCGCCGTTTCAATTGCCTGAGAATATTTCGGCTCCACTTCAAAAAGCAGTGATACAGGGCCGTATATAAGCGGATTTTTGCCTGAGGGCGTCAATATCTTGCCCGTCTTATACGCGCTCATAACGAATTTGACGGAGCGAGAGTAACCCTCAAAAAGTTCTTCCATATTGACAAGGTTTTGTATTTTTACCTTTGTCTGCGATATCTCAATGAATATTTTGCTCTTTTTCTCCGAGAGTTCTGCTATACCGCGCTCGTTTTCGGAGCGTATTTCCTCAAGCGAGGCGATATCGTCCTTATATTTCGTTTCTTTCTGAGAGTAGTCGTCTATCTTTTCCCTTGCTTTCTCAATACGCTCTGAAAGCATCTTTATATCTTCTTCGTATCGGCTGATATTTCCGGAAAGCTCGTCCGCTTTCTGCTCGTTCGCCTCTTGACGCGAAGCGGCGACCGATGCGGCAACACGAGCTTCTACGGTCTGCGAGTTTATGTATTCGGTATCTTTGGCTATCTCTTCTTTTTCCGTTTCTACGCCTTTAATCTCGGAATTTATTTCGGAAATCTCAGAATCCGTAAAGTCAAGAGATTGCGCGACTGAGTTTTTCCGCGACTGAGCTTCGCTGTGGTCTGCAAGTCGCAGATCATATTCTTTACGTGCCTCGTCTATTGAGCCTTCAAGCTTCGAAAGTTTCTCGGCTGCACCGTCAAGCACGCTTTTATAGTGCGAAAGGTCGTTCTCTTTTACGAGTATCGATGCTTTGGCTTCGCTGATAGCTGAAGCAGATTCCGATATTTTTGCCGAAACACGCTCATAATCTATTTTGTTTTGCTGTATCTTTTCAAAAAGACGTTCGTCTTCGCTCTCCATATCCGCAAGCATCTCGTCAGAGGCTTCAAGCTCGCGCCCTGAAAGTTTGAGTTTTGTCGCAAGTTCTTTTTCTTCTTCGGATGCGTTTTCTATATCATAAACGGAGAGAGAAATATCCGCCGCTTTTTTCTTTTCATATATCTCAAGGTATTTTTTAGCTTTTTCCGCCTCTTTTTCAAGAGGGCCTACGCGCATTTCAAGCTCGCTTGCGATATCAGACAAGCGAACAAGATTTTCGTCGGTGGAAAGAAGTTTTTTCTCCGCCTCAGTCTTTTGATAGCGGTATTTGGCAATACCTGCCACCTCCTCGAAAACGGAGCGTCTGTCTTCGCTTTTTTGTGAGATTATTTCCGCTATTTTTCCCTGTCCGATTATTGAATAGCCGTTTTTGCCAAGACCGGTATTGAGGAAAAGCTCCACTATATCTTTAAGGCGCGCGCTTTTTCGGTTTATAAAATATTCGCTCTCTCCAACGCGGTAATATCTGCGCGTTACGACTATCTCGTCATATTCGGCAAGGCTCTCATTTTTTCCCGCGTCCTCGCTGTTGTCAAAAACAACGGAAACCTCGGCATATCCCATCGGACTGCGCTTCTGCGAACCTGCAAATATAACGTCCTCCATTTTTGCACCGCGGATATTTTTAGAGGACATTTCGCCCAACACCCATCTCATCGCGTCGGAAATATTCGACTTTCCGCTGCCGTTCGGGCCAACGACTACCGTGACGCCGCGATTGAAGTTTATAACGGTCTTATCGGGAAATGATTTAAAACCCTGCAGTTCGAGAGATTTCAATCGCATTGCCGTTTTTCCTTTCTTCCAGTATAATTTTTATCTGCGGCGAAGCGTCGCTCATCTCTCTGACCTTGAAGCCGCAAAGGGAGTATTTTTGTTTCAGATATATCTCGTTTGCGCGTTTTTGACCGATCATTTTGGATACGGCGCCGCGTCCGACGTATATAGTCGCCGCTTTGCCTTTTGTATCCTCTTTCGAAAGTATCCCATCGGCGCAGTTGCGGTAAAAGCGTGACCATATAAGCTCGCCCGTCGCTTCGTGATACGGACTTGCCGTCTCGGTTCCGCCTGTGAGCAGTTCGCTTGACTGCAGACCTATTCGTATAACGTTTACCCCGTTGTTCACGAATACCGCAAGGACTTTCGCGCCCTCGGATATGACTGTTTCCATATCGGGACTTGAATAATCTCCGCGTTCCATCATACGGCAAAGCTCCGTGTCGCGGAACACGACAGTGGGATATATCCTTGCACCGCAAGCGCCCATACTGCATATCTTTTTCGCCGTGTAAAGCTCCGTTTCTTCCGTCGCGCCGGGAAGTCCCGTCATCATCTGACCGATAAGCTCAAATCCGCGGCTCGTTATAAGAGCGCACGCTTTCTCCGTCTGCGCGGAGTTGTGCCCTCTGCCGCTTTTAAGAAGAACTTCGTCGCTCATGCTCTGTATGCCCAGCTCTATCGTTTTAACGCCGTAGCGAGCAAGGATATCCAATATTTCCTCATCTATATAGTCGGGACGTGTGGATAGCCTTATACTGCCGACTTTTCCGGCGTCTATGAATTTTTTTGCCGTTTCAAGAAGATATATCATATCCGCACGTTCGATACCGGTAAAGCTTCCGCCGAAAAAAGCTATCTGCACGTCCGCATCGGCATCTATCGTGGAAAGTGCGTTTTCTATCTCTCCCTCAGCGGAGGAAAAATCCGCTTTCTCACAGCCGGATATCTTTCTCTGATTACAGAACACGCATGTGTTCGGACAGCCGAGATGCGGAACGAATATAGGTATGTTTATGTGTCTTTTCATAAGCTGCCCTGCTCGCCGAACAGCTTGAGAGCATCGCGCGCGGCGTTCATCTCCGCTTCCTGTATTCTTTTTCCCTCTCCCGTGCCGAGAATGTTGCTGTTCACTTTTACGACGCAGGTAAATCTTTTGTCGTGATCAGGACCGCTTTCACCTATCTTCTCATAACGAACCATCTCCCCATTCTGTTGGACTATCTCCTGAAGCAGAGATTTCGGGTCATTGAACTTATGTGCGGCAAATATATTTTCCACTTCGTCATTTATAAACGGCAGAAAAAACTTTTTCGCACATTCAAGACCTCCGTCGAGATATATAGCCGCCGCAAGCGCTTCAAAAGCGTCCTCTAAATTTGAGTTTCTGTCTCTGCCGCCGCTTTTCTCCTCGCCGTTGCCGAGAAACATATATTTTCCCAGCTCTATCTTTCGTGAGAAAGATGCAAGCGCCGCTCCGTCAACTATCTCGCGGCGGATATTGGAAAGTTCTCCCTCAGTGCGCTCCGGAAAGGAACGGTAAAGATATTCGCTTGCGATTATCGAAAGAACGGAATCGCCAAGAAACTCCAGACGTTCGTTTGAGGATATGTTTTCGTTTTTGCGTTCGTTTGAGTATGAAGAGTGGCAGAGAGCATTGCGAAGGAGCTTTTTGTCGTTAAAGGTATATTTGATCTTTTTTTCGAGCTCCCGCAGATCAACGGCTGATTTTTTCTGTTTTTCCGACATTACGAGCTCCTTTCTGTTTTAAGCGGTGTTCCCGCTTTTTATTTTTTGTTTTCCGTTTCGGAAACGGCTTTTACAGCCGCTTCAAAATTTTCTTTTGAAGAAGCTATCTGTTCGATCGCCCCGCATGAGCAGTAGTTTATCGCCTGACGTATAGCGTTCTTTATCGCGTTTGCGTCAGAGTTGCCGTGAGCCTTTATAACAGGTCTTGCAAGACCGAGAAAAGGCGCGCCGCCGTATTCCGTAGCGTCGAAATACTTCTTCATTTTGTAAAGTTTTTTTCTTATAAGCAGACCTGCGAGTTTCGCGGTAAGCCCGTCAGAAAAAACTTCCTTCATCTTTTTCATAACGAACTTCGCAACGCCCTCCGTCGTTTTTAGGGCTATATTTCCCGCGAAACCGTCGCAGATAAGAACATCGCACACTCCGAAAGGAATATCCTTTCCTTCCACGTTGCCTATAAAATTTATTCCCTGTGCATGTTCGAGCATTTTATGCGCTTCAACTATGATCGGAGTTCCCTTATGTTCCTCAGCGCCGTTGTTGAGAAGTCCTACCCTGGGTCTTTCGATACCCATAACTTTCTCCATATAGATGGAGCCCAGATAAGCAAACTGAACGAGATGTTCCGACGTCACCGTCACATTTGCACCGCTGTCAAGAAGCAACATTCCTTTTGGTCCGAACGGAAGTACCGAGCCGAGCGCCGCGCGTTTTATACTTTTAACACGGCGTACTATAAGAGTAGCTCCCGTGAAAAGCGCGCCCGTATTTCCGCAGGATATAGCGGCGTCGCCCTCTCCCTTGGATACCATTTTAAGCGCTTTCGCCATAGAGGAGGAGGCGTGAGTATTCACTATACTCATCGGGTCGTCCTCCATAGTAACAAAATCGGAGCAATCGACTATACCGTAATCGTTCTTATTCTCACCCTCTTTTGAAAGGGCGGCAAGTATCTGTTCTTTATCGCCGACAAAAGTGATATCGCAGTTATCGTATTCTTTTTTCGCCATAACCGCACCACGGATAAGTTCTTCGGGCTTATTGTCCGCACCCATAACGTCAAGTATTATTCTCATACAGTACTCCTGATTATATTTATACTTATATAGTATACATCATAATATGGTAAAATTCAAGACAAAATGTTTTTTTATTTTATCAAAAAGAAGCGACTGTACTTTTTCGAAAAAAATCAAAAAAACCGCCTCGCGGCGGTTTTCTTTTATTATTTGTCGGTCTCTTTATCGTCGAATTTATATCCGCACTCTTTGTTCATACAGTAAACGAGTTTTTTTGCCTTTTTTTCAAGCAAAAGACCGCCGCAGTTCGGGCATTTTTCTCCCGTGGGCATATCCCATACGGAAAAATCGCACTTAGGATAGTTGTCGCAGTTGTAGAACACGCTCTTGCGTCTGCCGAAGCTTCGCACGATATCTCCGCCGCATTTTGGGCAGGCAACGCCAATGCTCTCTTTTATCGCCTTTGTATACTTACATTTGGGAAAGTTCGTGCATGCGTAAAACTTTCCGTATCTGCTCTTGCGGATAACGACGTCGCCGCCGCAGTCGGGACATTTCAGGTCTGTCTTTTCCGGCTCCTCTTTTTCAACAGTAGCGGCAGTGCCGTCCTTTGCAAGAGGTTTTGTGTTTTTACATTCAGGATATCCGGGACAAGCGGCGAATTTGCCGTATCTGCCGGATTTTATTATCATTCTCCTGCCGCATTTTTCGCATATGATGTCGGATTCCTCAACGGGCAGTTCAACTTTGTTCTCGCTTATCTTTGCTTGCGCTTTTTCAAGCGTTTTCTCAAAACCGCCGTAAAAATCGCTCAAAACTTCCTCTGCCGTTTCCTCGCCCGCCGCTATCTTGTCGAGATTCGTTTCCATGTTCGCCGTGAATTTATAATCGACGATACTCGGAAAATTCTTCTTCATAAGTTCTACGGTAGCCTCTCCCAAAGGGGTGGAACGGAGAGTCTTTTTATCTCTTTCAACGTATCCGCGCTCGATTATCGTGGTGATGGTGGAAGCGTAGGTACTCGGTCTGCCTATGCCCTTCTCCTTCAGGAAGTCCGTAAGAGAGCCTTCATTGAAATGCGGAGGAGGCGAGGTAAAGTTCTTTTCTCCGTTTACGCTGTCAAGGGAAAGCTCCTGCCCCTCCGAAAGTTCACATACCTTGTTGAGCTTTTCGGAGTCCTCGGGAGTTTCCGCGTCCTCGTAAACATTGAGG
This sequence comes from uncultured Eubacteriales bacterium, assembly GCA_949299535.1. Classification (GTDB taxonomy): domain Bacteria; phylum Bacillota; class Clostridia; order Oscillospirales; family CAG-272; genus UMGS731. The sequence goes on from CASGAQ010000009.1 coordinate 45,403, forward strand.
TAGCCTTTGAATTTAACTGAATATTCGCTCGCTTTGAAAACATATTCTCCGCAGATGATGTCGGCATTCATGGTATCAAATTCCGCGTTTTTCATCTGGCTCGCCGTAAATCTGTCCCAAATGAGCTTATAAAGCTTATATTGGTCGGTTGAAAGATATTTTCTTATCTGTTCCGGTTCAAACTCCATGCTCGCGGGGCGAATAGCCTCGTGCGCGTCCTGTGAAGCGCCCGTCGTCTTGAAAACTCGTCTGCGAGAGGGATAATATTCCGCACCGTATTTTGATATGATGTAGTTCTGCGCGGCCGCTGCGGCTTCGTCGGAAATGCGAAGCGAGTCTGTTCTCATATATGTTATGACGCCGTGCGTGCCGCCAAATTCGGAGCCGAGATTTACGCCCTCATAAAGCTCCTGTGCTACGCGCATAGTCTTTTTCGTTTGAAAATTAAGCTTTCTGAAAGCGTCCTGCAACATCGTGGACGTGATGAAAGGCGGCATGGGAGATTTGCTCTTTTTAGCGCGCACCACTTTGGAAACGATAAATTTTTCCCTGTTACACACATCAAGCACTTTTTGCGTGTCCGCCTCGCAGGAAAGTTCCATTTTTCCGTCCTTGTTGCCTCGGAATTTCGCTTTTATCTTGCGTGCTCCGGCGCCTTTCAAAAGAGCTTCTATCGTCCAATATTCTTTAGGCTCGAAAGCGGCTATCTCGGCGTCGCGCTCAACGATTATCCTCGTGGCGACAGACTGCACCCTGCCCGCGGAAAGACCGGATTTTACCGTCTTCCAAAGATATGGACTGAGTTTATAACCCACAATCCTATCAAGCACGCGGCGCGCCTGCTGAGAATTTACAAGGTCCATGTTGATGGCGCGCGGATTTTTTATCTCGGATTGTACGGTATTCTTCGTTATCTCGTTGAAAGATACGCGGTTGGCTTTTTCAGGCTCTATACCGAGCACCGTCGCAAGATGCCAGGCAATAGCCTCGCCCTCGCGGTCAGGGTCGGTTGCAAGATATATGACGTCCGCGTTTTTCGCGTCTTTTTTTATCTGATTTATAAGTGCTCCCTTGCCCTGTATATTTATATATTTTACCTTGAAGTTATTTTCTATATCAACTCCGAGACTGCTTTTAGGGAGGTCCCTTACATGTCCCTTCGACGCTATTACTTTATATTCTTCGCCCAGATATGAATTTATCGAATTGATCTTCGAAGGTGATTCCACTATAACAAGTTTCTGCATCGCAAAACAATTACTCTGCCGAAAGGCAAAGTAAATCTCCCTTCTTTATTAAATTTATATGTAATCGAAATTATACACTTAAAAACAAAATCATGTCAAGCATAAAATTGTTAATATTATAGGCAGAAAATTTTTCAAATCCGCAAAACAAGCGTAATTTTCGCAGTTTATTTCGTTATTTGCAGAAAATTCCGCCCGGCAAACTTTTGCAGAGTCCCTTCACCTCAAGAGTCGTAAGCGCGCAAAGGACTTCGCCCACATCTGCTCTGCCGCCGTTTTTTCTCCGTACCGCGGCGGCTATCTCATCTGCCGTCATAGCGCCGTCCAGGCTTTCCCATACGAGTTTTTCCATGCCGCAAAGCTCAGGCGCGGCAGACTCGGGACGAGCCTTTTTACCATCTGCTCTCCGCAAAGGCAAGTCCTGAGCTGTTTCGGAAACTTCAAAAGGCGGCGCTTTTTCCGCCGGCATATGGCGCGCGGCATTTACAGCATTGATTTTTTTCTCATAAGTATCCGAGCCGCGCCCGATATAGCTTGGTCTTGCCTTTCCGGTATAATATTTTCCACCGTCGATATTTTCCGGGAATATCTTTCCCTGCCAGAGATGTTCATACTCAAAAAGGATCTCGCGTGCCGAACGCACCATATGCGCTCCGCCCGATATAAGCTCGTTCGTACCCTTGTGAAGAGTGCTTTCCACATCTCCAGGAAAAGCGAAGATATCCTTACCCTGCTTGCGTGCGTATTCTGCCGTAATGAGAGCGCCGCTTCTGATATCGGCTTCGACAATGACAGTCCCGAGCGAAAGACCTGCTATTATCCTGTTCCGCATGGGAAAATTTTTGCCCGAGGGAGGAGTCCCCGGCGCATACTCCGTTATAACGGTGCCTTTTTCGCATATCGCCTTCATAAGGGCTTCATTTTCACGAGGATAAACGATATCTATTCCGCAGCCGAGTACGGCTATCGTGTGACCGCGTTCCGCTAAAGTGCCCCTGGCGCACATTGCGTCAATGCCAAGCGCCATTCCCGACACGACCATCGCTTTTGCGCGAGCGAGATCAGCTCCGAGTTTATACGCTATCCTTGCGCCCGAATCAGAACACTTTCGCGTACCGACGCAGGCTATCGCCACTTTTTCGTCTATCTTGGGAAAAACGCCTTTATAGTAAAGCACGATTGGACTTGACGGTATAGCGCGAAGTCGGTTTGGATAAACATTGCTTTCCTGTGTGAGCACGCCTACATTCGCGCGCTGACAATATTCCAAAATTTTTTCAGCCATTGAAATATCTTTATCGCAAAGAGCTTTTGCCGTGCTCTCGCGCCCCGGCAGCGCTTCACACAGCGCATATCTGTCGGCTTCATATACCTCTTTAGGCGAGGAAAACTTTGAAAGCAGTATATTTGCCGCCTCGCTTCCCGCGCCGCACCTGAGTGAAAGCCATATATAATATAGTAATGAATCCATCTTCACTCCTCCGAAAAGTGATAAGTTTTTTAACATTTATTCCGCAAAACAGGGACATGAATATATTATTTGCCGAGCCTCATCTTGTAAACTTCCCACATAAGAACGGAAGCAGATATTGCGGCATTGAGCGATTCCGGTCCCTCGCTCATAGGGATAATAACGCTTTTTCCGCAGGCAGCACGCACGCGCGGCGAAATGCCGTGTCCCTCGTTGCCGATAACAAAGCCTGTCTTTCCGGAAAGGTCGAGTTTTTCAAGACTCTCGCTCGTTTTGTCGAGCATGGCTGCATAAACGGAAAATCCCTGCTCTCTGAGCGAAGCGATGTCGCCCGCAATATCCGTGCATACTCGCACGTCGACGCGAAAGAGCGAACCCATACATGCGCGAACCGTTTTCGGATTGTATATATCCGCGCTTCCCTCTCCTACATAGACTGTGTCGACACCGAATGCGTCTGCCGCTCGGATTATGGTACCGAGATTGCCGGGGTCGCCCAGAGAATCGAGCAGCATAACGACCGAATCTTCTCGGTACTGTTTTTTTGCGACGGCAAATTTGCGCGCTACGGTAAAAACGCCCTGCGGAGCATTTTCGAAAGAAAGTTTACGGTAGACCTCATCAGTCACAAAGACCAACTTGCCGTCAAGCTCAAACGAAGCGAAAACGTCTTTCCACCTTGAGTATGCGCTCTCGGTAACGAATATCTTTTCTATCTCAGTATTCTCACGAGCCGCGTCAGACAAAAGCTTTATTCCCTCAAAAACAAAAAGTCCCGTTTTATCGCGTTCCTTTTTATCAGCAAGTGCGGCGGCAAAAAGAACGGAGCTGTTTTTTCTGCTCGTTATTACCTCTCGCTCTGTTTTCATTTTATGCTCTCCCGTCATATCCGAATTAAAAAATTTGATAAACAAAAACCAAAGTGCGAAAGCACCTTGGTTTTCATAGTTCGCTATTTCCGACTCTTTAAAAATCAAAGAGCGTTTTTAGCCGTTTCAACGAGAGAAGCGAAAGCTGCTTTATCGTTTACGGCGAGGTCAGCGAGCATTTTTCTGTTGAGATCGATGCCTGCTTTTTTAAGACCGCACATAAATTTGGAATAGTTGAGACCGCATACTTTAGCCTGTGCAGAGATTCTTGTGATCCAAAGAGAACGGAAATCTCTCTTTTTCATCTTTCTGCCGGCGAAAGCGTAGTTGCCGCTCTTCATAACAGCCTGCTTAGCCATCTTGAAGTGTTTGGATTTAGCACCCCAGTAGCCTTTTGCAAGCTTCAGCATTTTATTTCTTCTCTTGCGAGTCATCATCGCACCTTTAACTCTTGCCATTTCAGTATCCTCCTAGATAAATATTCGCCGCAAATCAGTTGTTGATAAGGGATTTGATCGTTTTTGTGAAAGAAGAGCTCAAATAAGCGTTCTTTCTGAGTTGTCTTTTACGTTTGGGTGTCTTGATTCCGAGTTTGTGGCGGCGGAAAGAAGAATTGAGTTTTACTTTACCACTTTTTGTAGTGGAAAATCTTTTAGATGTAGCCTTATGTGTTTTAATTTTCGGCATAACTTTATATTCCTTTCGATTGTTACAAAAATTTATTGTTTCACGGGCGCAATGAACATTGTCATATTGCGTCCGTCGAGAACGGCTTTTTTCTCTGCGGCGCCTATGCCCTCGCAGCCTTTTTCGAATCTTGCAAGTATCTCCGCGCCGAGTTCGGTATGACGCATTTCTCTGCCGCGGAATCTTACGACAACCTTTACTTTGTCGCCGCCTTTAAGGAAGCGGTGAGCATGGTTGAGCTTCGTCTGGAAATCGTGGTCGCCTATCGTGCAGGAAAGCTGAATCTCTTTTATTTCGACAACCTGCTGTTTTTTCTTCGCTTCTTTTGCGCGTTTTTCTTTTTCAAAGCAGAATTTGCCGTAGTCCATGATCTTGCATACAGGCGGAACGGCAGCAGGGGAGATAAGAACAAGATCAAGGTCTTTTTCATGCGCCATTTCAAGAGCCTGAGCAATTTTGACGACTCCGAGCATTTCACCTTCCGCAGAAACAAGGCGGACCTCCGGAATCTTTATTTCCTCGTTGATAAGATTTTCTTTCGTGCTGATGGTAAGCACCTCCATAACAAAATAAAAATAAAAAAGCGGAAAGCCAAAGAAAGGCGCTCCGCACACAAAACGAAATTAACCTTGGAACAGCAATGTTCAAGGAAAAATCTTGTATATTGACCGAGCGCGCCGTTTGCGGCAGGGTGAGAACGGAGAATGTTCTTCTTTGTTTTACCCGATGATTATAGCATAAAGCGCGCCCTTTGTCAAGAGGGATTTTGAATTATTTTTTAATTATTCTAAAGCATTCAAGATTATTCGAGGACATACATACTTCCGCGTAATCCATAAACATATATTCTGGAATAACGTGTAGACGGCTCCTCTGTATCCCAACCGAAATGAGCAGTAAACAATGTGTCTCCTTCCGCATCCCAATATGAGTATACCGTTACAGCGTGATTAATAGATTCCCCATTATCCGGATTTTCAAAAGAGCCAAATAGTAATACAGGATTATCCTCATCTATACATTCGATTATTTTATTTTTGGTAAAAAACAGCAAAATTGATGTGTGTGTCACATTAACACCACGATTTTCAAAATAATCTTCACTTACATTTTTTATAGAAGTTGACATAGTATCATTTGAGCTGCCTAAACTTCTTAAATATCTAGCTAACGATTGAGTTCCTCCCAATAAACCGGTACGCGAAGAATCGTACCAATAAACATCATCCATATAATTTCCTGTTTTATATTTTTCCTTGTAGGATATTAATAAGCCTAACCCTATATATCCGCAGATACCGCCAGAATCATACCCACAATGTACCATATCATAAAAATATTCTGAATTAAGCACTTCCCCATAGACAATTCCCGATGGGGTTGTATCTCTCTGAATAGTTTCACCATATGATTTATTTTGAGTACCGCAAGTCACATAATTTAAAACATCTTGCCTTTTATTTTCAACAAGCACAGAGTAATATTCTTCACAACTTTGAGAAAATCCTTCTATATTTTGACTATCAACTATCTCTTCTGTTAGCACCGTATGTTGTGCATCGCCTTTCAATGTTCCTGCATAATAATAAGTCGGACCACAATAATATATATCTTCATCATAATCAATATAAGGAGACAAAGTATCGGTAGCACATTCAGTAAAAATACCAGTACCATTACTATAAATCAAATAGCCGGTAGGAACGCACTCAACAATCGTATATTCATTACCGGCAAAATCAAATGCTGTTTTAATTTTGGATATCTCCATTTTTTCGATATTATCTTTAACTTTAAGATTTTGAATCATATTATCAAAAACAGAAAGTAACCTTTTATATTGAGAATCATACAAAGTTACATTATTATCCACACCTATGGAATCAAGCGCAAAAACAGTTACAGATGAAAAAAACAAAGACAAAACTAAAACCAAAATCATTAAATTACAAATCATTTTTTCAATTTCATCAGATACCTCTCTTCTTTTAAATACTGTGGTTTATACTTATGAAAAATTATATTAAATATCACGTCCTTTCTTATTATTTATAGACCTGCGTACCAGAGAACTTGCCACCATACCAATGAAAAAAAAGCAACATATTAGTGATAAAAAATAACTCACAACAGATAAAATTGAATAACCGTCGCCACTAAAAAGACTCCATGAGTGATATGAGGCAATTTCAAATAACAAGAACAATATACCCGTAATAAATAAAACAAGCTTTGCAATTTTTCGGTTTTGTATAAAAAAATTCGTTAAAAATCCAACTACAAAACATACTATTATCACAAATATAGCGATAGGATTAGTTATTAAAGAAAATAGATCTTTTAACACAACATCATCTCCAAATTCTCCATTTTTTATTTGGCATTCCTTTTATTTACATTTATTTTAGCATAAATTCACAATAAAATCAATAGAGAAATTGTATTTTTAGTCAAATTAACAATTGGTTAATTTTTTTATTCACAAAGTATTCACACCTTGCCCTTTCCTATTCCATCGGCAAAGGGGAAATCTGAAATATCCCTTGTGAACGTCTTGCCCTCAAGGTAATCGAGGTGGGAAGGCTCGTCGGGCAAAAACGTGAGTTTATACGAATAAAGCTCCTGGCTGTCAAATCCCATTTTTCTGTCCTCGCGGTTCACGGCGTATTTGCCGTCGCCGACGAGCGGATGTCCGACAGAGGCAAAGTGCGCGCGTATCTGGTGCGTTCGTCCCGTTACAAGTTCCGCCTCAAGGATATCTCCGTAAGCATGTTTGCCGACGACTCTGTACCGAGTCACTACTTTCTTCGCTCCGTGTGCGCCGCGAGGCTCGCGTTCATAAACGGTGACTTTATTATTCGCCGCGTCCTTCAGGATATAACCGGTAAGTTCTCCGAATTTTTTCTCCATATTTCCGTGAACGGCAAGCAAATAATACTTCGCTATCGTGCGTTTCTTTATCTTCTCGTTCATAACGCGCAAGGTGAGCGCATTCTTAGCCGCGATAACTATACCCGCCGTATTTCTGTCTATGCGGTTGCAGAGCGACGGCGCAAAAGAGTTTTCCTCCTCCGGCACATACTCGCCCTTGTGCCAAAGATACGATTTCACTCCCTCTATAAGCGTGTTCTGCTCTCCTGCCGTATCGCTGTGGCAGAGAAGCCCCGACGGCTTATCGCAAAGGAGTATGTTCTCATCTTCATATATCACACCGAAGTTTTGTCGGATATTTTTGAAAAAATCATCCGCGGGCTGCTTCTGCATAAATTCTTCTTTTATAAAAAGTTCTACCGTATCGCCTGCGTTAAGTATCTGACCTATCTCGGCGCGCTTGCGGTTGACTTTAATTTTTTTCAGACGTATATATTTATACATCATTGACTTGGGCAGCATAGGCAGCGCCGCCGACAGAAATTTATCAAGTCGTCTGCCCGCGTCATTGTGTTTTATTTCGATGGTCTTCATCGGTCATCCTGCTTTCATTGCCTTTTACGGCTGATATTTTTCGGCTCTGCCACATATTTTTTCGCTTTATCAGACAAGAACAGCGTATATCGTGTTTCCGTCGAAATCGGTGAGCCGCACCTTTTCGACAAAACCGCGGATATCTCTATTGCAAGGAACGCAGACTTCGAGCATATTTTCAGTATGTCCCGTGTAGATACCGTCCTTTTCCGTTTCAAAAAGCACAAAGAACTCTTTTTGCATAAAACGCTGAACGTTCTGCGCTTTCAGCTTTTTTTCAAGCTCGGCAAGACGGCGTACTCTCTCGCTCTTGACGGATTCGGGTATCTGCCCATCCATGTCAGCCGCGGGTGTTCCCTTTCGCGACGAAAACGGAAAGACATGCATATGCAAAAAACCGATCTTCTCTGCAATGTCGTATGTATCCTCAAAATCTGCCTCGCTCTCGCCGGGAAAGCCGACGATAATATCACAAGTGAATGTCGCAAGCGGTATCTTTTCTTTTATGTAATCAACGTTGGCAAGAACCATTTCGCGGTTGTATTTTCGCTTCATATCCGCGAGCACCTTGTTGCTGCCGCTTTGAAGCGAAAGGTGAAAGCTCGGCATGAATTTTTGTTCTGCGGCAAACTTGTCGACAAGAGGCTTTTTAAGTACTGACGGCTCAAGTGAGCCAAGACGTATACGCTTTATATCTGTATTTTCCGCGACGTCGTGTATCAGCATATCAAGTCCGTACCCGTCCGAAAAATCCTTGCCGTAAGACGCCGTTTCAACTCCCGTGAGGACTGCCTCTGCATATCCTGCGCGGCAAAGGTCGGATATCTCTGCTATCACTTCCTCCGAACATCTTGAAACCACATTCCCGCGGGCAGTCTTTATTATGCAGTATGTGCAGTGATTGTCGCACCCGTCCTCTATCTTTACAAAAGCGCGCGTGCGGTCCGAGCGAGTTATATTCATTTTTTCAATAGGAGCCTGCATCACGTCTTCTATTTTTATTTTTTCTGCTATGTCCCCGCCCGTGATGAATTTTTTTGCGGCGTCTGCCGCAGAAAGCTTATTTCTGTTTCCGCATACATAACTCACACCGGGTATCTTTGCAATAGCTTCGGAGCTTACCTGAGAAGCACAGCCCGTAACTATGACGAACGCGTCAGGATTTTCCGAGTGAGCGCGGCGAATGAGCTTTCTCGATTTTTTCTCACTCTCCTCCGTCACGGCGCATGTGTTGATGATATATACATCGCACTTTTCCGTGAACGGAAGAACTATAAAACCGTTCTTTGCAAGAGATTCCTCTATCGCCGTAGACTCATATTGATTGAGCCTGCAGCCGAGAGTATAAACGCCAGCTGTCGGCGCTCCTTTATTCATATTGTTTATCATAAATACTCCTTAAAAGTTGCATTAGCTATACGCTGTCTTTTCACGCAGAACAGCAAAAAAAGAAAAACGAGGTGATATATATCACCTCATTTTATCATATCGGAGCATTTATTTCAATCATCATTTCATCAAATTTCGGGCGAACAAATCAGCCAACGCAAAATTCTCGGCAAAAGAGTCAAAAAACCTATCTTGTCAACGCTCTCTGCGGCGACGATATCCGCCGTGCCGAGAATATTGTCCCCTATCTTGAAAGTTACCGTACCTACTTTCTCACCCTCCTTTATCGGAGCCGCAAGCGTTTCCGGAATATCATAGATCGTTTCCACGCCTGAAAGCGCGCTTTTTTCGACGATGCTCTCAAAGGGCTCGTGCTTCAGCGAAACGTTGTTTTTCACTCCTCCCGTGACGGCGACGTCTTCCAAAGCGCCGTCCTTATCGGAAAACATAGCGTAATTTGCAAATCCCCAGTCAAGAAGCTTTGCGGCAAGCTCGTTTCTCTCGTCTCTCGTAGGACTTCCCATAATAACGGCTATAAGATGAAGTCCGTTTCGCTCGGCCGTCGCGCTTATGCAGAATTTGGCTTTCGCAGTAGAGCCTGTTTTGAGTCCCGTACAGCCGCTGTATGTCCGCAGGAGTCTGTTCGTATTCGAAAGGCCGAAAGTGCCGCCGCGCACGGTATCCATCCATATCGTGGTGTAATCAAATATCTTTTTATGAGTCATCAGTTCGCGGCTCATAACGGCGATGTCGCGCGCGGAGGTCACATGATCCTCTGCTGTATCGTCAAGTCCGTTCGTATTTTCGAAATGCGTGTTATTCATTCCGAGTTCCTTGGCGCGCTCGTTCATTTTCGCAACGAAAGAGGATTCGCTTCCGCATACATATTCGGCGAGCGCTGTCGCGGCGTCATTGGCGGAGCTTACCACAACGCTCTTTATAAGTTCATCTACGCTCATCTGCTCTCCCGGCTCAAGATATATCTGCGTGCCTCCCATAGACGCGGCGTGTTCGCTCACGCTGACCATATCCGTAAGTTTTATCGTTCCGCTGTCCAGCGCCTCAAAAACAAGCAAGAGAGTCATTATCTTGGTAACCGAGGCGGGCGGCAAAGCTTCGTCGGCATTATATTCAAAAAGCACTTTGCCGGTAGCGGAATCCACAAGGATACAGCTTTTGGCGCTTATCTCCTCCGTAAAATCAACGGCGCCCGCGGAAAAGTCGAAAAAAGAAAACGTTAAAAGCAATATCAATAATGCTGAAGTAAATCTTTTCATGTTAAAAATCTCCCTTTTTTATCTTACACTTAACATATATTTCCGACGATCAATATTTATGACAAAAAAGGCAAAGGTTTTTTCAAAAAAAAAACAAAAAAGCGTCCGTATGAGACGCTTTTTTCGTCAATTCATTAAAATCAGTCTATGATATAAGCCTTGAGAGCCTCAAGGATATCATCGCAATCATCGCTGTGTATGGTGAGCGTGATAGGATTCATAAGATCAAGGCTGAAGATACCCATGATAGATTTTGCATCTACAACATATCTGCCGCTGGACAAATCGATCTCGTAATCATATTTGCGGACAACTTCAACAAAGTCACGGACAGCTTCAATAGAAGAAAGACGTACTTTTACGGTTTTCATTGTGATTATACCCCCACTTTAAAATTTAGTTTACCATATGTTCCCATGATATCAAATAAATCAATAATTGTCAAGCGTTTTTATAAAACTTTAATCCACTTTGACATAATACATAAATAATATAATATATACAAAGATATTAAAGCAAATATAGATATCAGTTTCAGTTTATAATAAACAAAGTAAAGCTGTAACATGACATATAGAGAGCAAATACGGCGAATATCAAAACGAGCCATGCCGCCGCCCTATTTATTCGGAAGAAAAATTTAAATATTACTGCGCTGAAAAGAAGCACAGCAAGGTAGACCAAAGCGCCTATAAGAAAGCACGACGCGGTATATACAAGTGGTATCCAAGTAAAACATAAGAGCAGTGTGCATACAGAAAGTACGATCGATATCGGCTTTATATGATTTTTTCGGTAATAAGGAGAAGACACCGCTATCCCGACAGCCGCGCCGAGAACAGCATAAAAAATAAGCGTGAACAAGAACATAAAAAACGGCGGAAGATAAAATTTAGGCTGCACTATCTCGGCGCACATCTGCCAGTCTATGCAGCCGACGGTAAATATAAGTCCCAAAACGGCGAATGCCGCGGCGCACGCAGCCGCGACAGCTGTGTTCACGCATACCGTTTCGCGACCGACGCTTCTTTTTATCTTATCCATAATATTTTTCATAAAAACCTCCGAAAAGAGTTTTTACAAAAATATTATGCGACAATATCCGCGAATATTACTTTTGAGCCAAATAATAAAAGCAGTATTCGGAATTGTCAAAAAACTGACGGCAAGCAAAAGAAAAAGCCCTTGCGGGCGTTTTCTTTATTGCCTGTCGCCTGCGGAGATTTCCTCGCGGGATCTGAAAAGCAGAGATATGCACCAAACGCCGGCAAGGGCAACGACGGTATAGACGATCCTCGAAGCAAGCGCGCCGGCTCCTCCAAATATCCATGCAACGATGTCAAAGTTGAAAAGTCCGATGCTTCCCCAGTTCAGCGAACCGATTATGACAAGCACAAGTGCAATTCTATCAAGCATAGTATTTTTACCTCTTTAAATAAAATCTTTAAATAAATTATAGTGTTGATCTATCTGTTAAACTCATATTTACGGTCTGACTTTATTTTTGCCGGACAAAAACTTTTTATACACATTGACGCAAAATACATTTTATCTTGCAAAAAACAAATATGTGTGATAAAATATATCAAAATCAAAAATACAAAAGCAAAAAATAATCATATAAGGAATTTTTTAAATGCGTGTCAGAAAAAAGAAAAACGGCGACGCAAGATTTGCTTCTTGCAAAGATCTTTACATCGAATTTGATAAAAATGCTCCGCAAAAAATAAATCTTTCCGAGATATTCCCGGGATACACTCGTTTTCGCGCGGAAATAGGCTGCGGCAAAGGCACTTTTATAACGGAAATGGCTAAAAGAGAACCCGACGTCGCTTTTCTGGCTGTTGAAAAAGTGAGAGATGTTGCAATATTCGCCTCAGAAAAAATAAAGGAAGCAAATCTTCCTAACGTTCGCTTTATCTGCGGCGACGCCTCCGCGCTCTCCGCCATGCTCGACGAAGGTGTGCTTGAAACGATATATATAAATTTCTGCGACCCGTGGCCGAAAGCAAGACACGCTAAGAGAAGACTCACAAGCGAAGGTTTTCTTCGCCTTTTCAGAGTTTTGCTTGCCGACAAGGGAAAAATAGAATTCAAAACAGACAATATAGGTCTTTTCGAATTTTCTCTCGAAGAATTTCCCAAAGCAGGTTTTGAACTGCACAATGTATGCTTCGACCTGCACGCAAGCGAGCTTGCACAAACAAATATCCAGACCGAATACGAGAAAAACTTTTCCGCAAAAGGCTTTAAAATCAACCGTTTGGAAGGCTATAAAGCGTTATAATAAAACTTTTTTGCTGATTTATGCGTAAAAAGAAAAAAAACTCTTGATTTTTTCAAATCCATATGATATAATCAACTACGCTGTATTGCAACAGATTCATAAATCGCAATCTGCGGTTTATTTTTTGTAAACGAAATTTAAATTGGAGGTGTGTAGATATGGCAAAATGCATGTACTGCAACAAGGGTGTTACTTTCGGTCACAACGTTTCTCACTCTAACCGCAAAACAGGCAGAACGTGGAAGGCTAATATCAGAAAGGTCAGCGCTGTCATCAACGGTGAACACAAGACCGTTGCTGTTTGCTCCCGTTGCCTTCGTTCGGGTAAGGTTGAAAGAAGCTGACAAACGCCTCGTGAATTGAATTTACCCAAAAGCCTCTTCTGATAAAACGGAAGGGGCTTTTTTGTTTTTTTCAGAAAGATCCGACGAGCGCCAAAAATGCGTGCGGTTCTGAATAAAAATCGAAACATATATTTTTATGGAGGTCGTTTTGACATATTTTCTTATAAATCCGAATTTTCCGGAATTTTTTATAAAAAAGATAAGCGAGTACGGTTTTTGCATACCCGTATCCGCTTTCGAAAAGCTTGAAAGCCCGGTGAACAAACATCCTGATATGCTCGCCGTCAAAATCGGAGAAAAACTGTTCATTCACGCAGGAGATATCCGCCTCGCCTCATCTCTGAGCAAACAGCAGATAAAAGCTGCGCTTTCTCAAACTCCCGTTTCCGCCGAGTATCCGAACGATATCGCGCTTAATCTTTTCACGGTAAAAAAATATCTTTTTGCCAATACGGAACACGCCAGCCGCGAAGTTTTGGCATATGCGGAGCTTTTGGGATACGAACTTGTAAATGTGGCTCAAGGATATGCAAAATGCTCTTCCATGCTACTTCGTGACGCAATAGTGACGGCGGATCGCTCTATATATAATGCCGCAATGGAACGCGGCATAGATGCTCTTCTCATTTCTCCCGGCGGTATAGATATAGAAAGATACGACACCGGATTTATCGGCGGCGCTTCCGGCACGATTGCAGACGGCAAAGTGACTGTTTTCGGAAATATAGAAAAACACCCTGACGGACAAAAGATCCTCGATTTTGCCAAAAAGCACGATACCGAGATTATCAGTCTCGGCAGTGGCAATCTTTTCGATTACGGCGGGTTAGTGCTCCTTAACGCTTGACTTTTTTTAACATCCATGATACTATAATGGCAAAAACAAAAACAGCAAGGCGGCCGGCTCTCACAAACAATATTGCAGCCGCGCTGTTTTTGAAAAAATAAAAGATAAAGGAAGTTTTTCATATGATCCCGCATCCCTCTATTGAAGTTTTTAAATTAACTCAAACCCCCTCAAAAGATATCACCCTAACATCTTATATCGCAGGCACAGCCGAAGATATGAAGTTCAATTATAAAAGAAAAGCTATTCTCATCTGCCCCGGCGGCGCATACTCTTTCTGCTCCAACAGAGAAGGAGAGCCTATCGCAACCTCCTTCCTCGCGGCAGGTTATAACGCATTTGTGCTAGATTATTCCGTTAAAAATGCTCAGCAGGAAGGAAAAAAATTCCCCGGACAACTTATAGAAGCCGCTCTTGCAATGAAATTCATCAAAGACAACGCCGAAAAGTTTCATATAGATCCGAACTATGTTTTCGTAACGGGTTATTCGGCCGGCGGTCATCTTGCCGCTTCACTCGGTATACTCTACAACAGCGAATATGTTACAAGCGCCATCGATATGCCGGAAAATTACGCACGTCCCACGGGAATGATACTTGCATATCCTGTTATTTCGGCGGGAAAATACGCGCATCGCGGATCATTCAACAATATTCTTCAAGATGAAAAAGACGATGAAAAAGCAAGAGACAGAGTTTCTCTCGAAAAACTCGTAGATGAAAACACGGTTCCTGCGTTTATTTGGCACACAAGAGAAGACAAAGCTGTTCCCGTTGAAAACTCGCTTATGTTAGCCTCCTCGCTTGCAGCAAATAAAATCCCCTTTGAAATGCACATATATCCTTACGGCGGTCACGGTGCCTCGCTCGCAAATTCCATCGTAAACGCGAACAATCCAACGATCGCACAGTGGTTTGGTGAAGCCGTTCGCTGGATGGGTACTATCAATGCAGAAAGCAAAGAAGAATAAATTTATCCTAAATCGATAATAAAATAGTTAATATTATAAAAATCATAAATAATTAAAAAACTTGCAAAAAAGACTTGACACACGCGGCTTACTATGATACAATATTACATGCTGATGGCAAAAGCAATCAGCAAAATCTGGGTGTGGCGCAGCTGGTAGCGCGCTACCTTGGGGTGGTAGAGGCCGCTGGTTCAAGTCCAGTCACTCAGACCAAACAAAAATAATCCGAACATTTTCCTTGTTGGAGAAGCGTTCGGATTTTTTGTTTTATATCGTCATCCAAGCGCAAAATAAGAATTGCCTCCGACAGGGATATTCCCATCGGAGGCTTTGTGCATTTTTCTCACATATACATTCGTGGTATTTTCTTTTGAAATCGCTTTTGATATAATATAATCACAAAGGAGAGTGATTCCATGAAATACAAAAACGCCAAGGATATTTTCCCTGAAAATCTATTACGACAAATTCAAAAATACGTTTCGGGTGAACTCATCTACATTCCGTCCGACATGCAAAAGAAAAAGGAATGGGGAGAAACCTCGGGATACCGTCGGTATTTATACGAAAGGAATCGAGATATCAAAACTAAATTCTCGGAAGGCGCCACCATAGAAACTTTAGCAGAAGAATACCACCTCTCTTTTGATTCCATCAAAAAAATTGTTTACAGCAAAAAGGAGGTCGTTATGTTAGAATACAAAGCCACGCTTTCAAGTGCCATGCAATATGCCAAAGCAGGAAAAATCGAAGAATGGGTACACACTTATCTGCTCTCAGACGGACACAATAAAGCTTTTTCTGATGGTCTCAAACTGTTTGACCGTTATTGGATAGGACCTATTACAATGCCGCTTTCCGAATTTCCGAGATGTGTCGGTCCAGAAGAAGGCATGCGCTATCCGATACCCGAAAATTATTTTGAAAAGCATGTCAAAAGACTCATGGATGTCATTCAAAACAACAACGATATGCCCCCGTTGGTCGTTCATTTTCATGATCACAAATGGGAACTTAACGACGGCAATCACCGTCATGAAGCTTATAAACGTCTCGGTATTACCGAATATCCCGTTATTGTTTGGATCACCGAAAAAGATGAGTACGAGGAGTTTTTGAGTCAATACAGTGAATTCTTAAATAAGGAATAGGACTATTTACAAATTTCGGCAGAGGAATTGCTTCCTCTGCCGATTTGTGTTATAATGGGATTGATAAAAAAGCCTTTCTCCGAGAGGAAGACCATGGAAGAATCTTGCAACTTTAGAGGCATGGGCTTTGCCCATTGCGTTTGTAATACAAAGGCAAAACTGGCACACACGCGATAAAACAGAATGATTGGAATTTGATGCATTCTACTTAAATTCTCCACATGAGGGATGGTGAATTATTCGCAAAAAGTGTATACTTATTGCCGAAAGGAGGCGTTAACAATGAAGCAACAAGATATAGGACGCTTTATCGCAGAAAAACGGCGAGCAAGGAATCTTACACAGGAACAGCTTGCTGAACTACTTGGTGTATCAAACAAAACCGTTTCTAAGTGGGAAACAGGAAAATCTATGCCAGATTATTCTATTGTTGAATTACTGTGTAAGGAGCTGAATATTACTATTTCCGAATTGATCGCGGCAAAGGAAAAAGAGTCTGAAAGCACACCGATATATACTGAAGAACAAGTGGCTTTATTGTTATATAAAGCACAACAAATGGAGAATAAAAAACGTATTCATTTTGATGGTTCAATAAGTAAACCAATAAAAAAAGGAATCACAATGGGGTCCGTGTTAGCGATGATAATCAGCTACACAACTTGGAAATCGATAGGATGGGCAATCCTTCACGGCTTAATGAGTTGGGGCTACATCATCTATTATTTGATTAGATACTGATCTTCCCGATTTATCACATCACCCCCGATAGACTTCAAAAATCTATCGGGGGCTTTCTTTATGCACTTACCTTTTTATCATGTTTTTCCATTTCTTTTTTTACTTTCCACTCCTCAAATTCACGCTTTCCTTCCACCGATTCAAAGAACGCAAGCGTCATTGGCGTCACCAGCGTCATGCTGTCATTCGGAGGAACACAAAATCACCCTTTTCATCTATATACCGTATCGAAAAAGGCTTTTTTGTCCTGAAAGATGAAATTTTTTCAAAATATTTTTGAAAACGAACTTCGGCACAATTTGAGACGAAGTTGCAGACAAAAAGAAAAAGCCACTCCGCACATTTGCCGTTTTCGGACAAACATGATAGAATGACTTCAGAAAATATATAATTCGGAGGTTATTTATGGAACTTACTTACAGAACGGTAAACGGTGTGCAGATACCCAATTTGAGATTGCCTAAGCAAAAGAATCTTCCCATCGGCAAGTACGGCATGATGCGCCTCGACTACCTCAAAAAACACCGCCGCGGCACCTACACCACGCTTCTCACATCGTGCACGCTCAATCAGCACCTCTACGATACGGAGCAGGAAGCAAAGCGTCAGATTGACCTCACCCTCTCCCGGTTGTTAAACGAGCGCGGCATCACCGAGAAACTCAAAGCCGCTGACCCTCTCCGTTGGGCGCAGGAAATGAACAACGCGAAACAAAGCGCCGAGGAAATTGTGCTGAATGAGATAATTTATCACTAAAGCAAATCACCGCCGAGAGCGACCAAACGGTTACTCTCGGCGGTGTTGTTGTTTACCACTGACTCAAAAAAACTAAAAAGACTATTCTACTTTCGAGAACAGTATGGAAATATCCGAAGGAATTTTTTTAACGGAAATCGTCTGTTCTTCCCATTTCAGTTCAATACCCAGCCACTCGGACACCTTCTGCGATGAAAATGGCAAGAACGGATGCAGTAAATTTGCAATGTTGCAATTAAATAAGTGCATACAGCAATGGTTTCTTTGCAGTCATCGATGTTATCCACCCGTGTTTTCCAAGGCTGCTTTGCATCATAATAGGTGTTGCCGAAATGAATACCTTCGAAAATATCTTCGAGAGCCTCTTTGAATGCACCTTTCTCGATTTTTGCCCCAACAGAATCATACAGCAGTTTTACGCGTTCAATAATGGAGCTATCTATTGTAACAGCGGAAATCTCGCTATTGAGATATTTAACTGCAAAGGCAAGAGTACGGTTTACAAAGTTTCCCCACGCTCCCACCAACTCGGAGTTGTTCTGTTTTTTGAATTCTCTCCAAGAGAAATCCGTATCCCTTTTTTCGGGGCCATTGGCAATAAAGAAATATCTTATAGCATCGGGGTTGTATTCTTTGGTAATATCCTTCGCCCAAACCGCCCAATTTTGACTTGTAGAGATTTTCCTTCCCTCAAGCGTAATATATTCGCTCGAAATAATGTCATCCGGCAAGCGCAATCCCTCTCCGTGAGCTAATAAAAGCGAGGGCAAAATGATAGTGTGAAATGGTATATTATCCTTACCGTGTACATAATAGTGACGGCTTTCTGCGCCGTATGCGTCCTTGAAATCAATTCCTCTTTCTTCACACAATACAGAGGTAGCTGATAAATAACCAAGAACATTCTCCGCCCATATATAGATTTTTTTATCCTCATATCCGTCTTTGGGAACATCGATGCCCCAATCAATGTC
Organism: uncultured Eubacteriales bacterium; assembly: GCA_949299535.1. Lineage (GTDB taxonomy): Bacteria > Bacillota > Clostridia > Oscillospirales > CAG-272 > UMGS731. The sequence continues at coordinate 63,879 of CASGAQ010000009.1, forward strand.
GCGCGTAATAGCACGATCTCGGAGTCCTTCGTCGATATACCTCTTTGTAAATGCGATAGCGTTTTTGCGCAAATACGGATGAGCATCGAGGAAATCACAGAGTTCATTTTTTAGTTTTGATATTTGCAAAAATAATTGAGTTGTTTCTCCAAAATATAGCGGTGTGCCGCAATCGGCGCATTTCGCATCAATAACGGTGTCTACCTCTAATACTTCTCCGCAGGAATCACACTGATCTCCACGAGTTGCCGAACCACACGCCGGACAAACTCCCACGACTAATCTGTCTGTGAGTACCTTGTTACACGTGGGGCAGAAAGCTTGCTTTACTGTTCTTTCTTCTATATAGTCACTACTATATAGCTTCTTGTGAAATTCCGAAACAAACGCCTTATGCTTTGAGTCTGATGTCTTGGTATAGAGATCGTATGAGAAGCCAAGCTTTTCGAATACCTCACAAAACTCTTTGTGATAATGCTCGCTGATTACATCAGGTGAGGAATTCTCCTGCTTTGCTCTGATAGTAATCGGTGTACCGTGACAATCACTGCCGGATACATAAAACACACGCTTTCCTTTTGCTCTGAAATAACGGGCCAGAACATCACCCGGAAGAAGGGCAGCTATGTGCCCGATGTGGAGAGAACCATTCGCGTATGGCCAAGCTCCACCTACAATAATGTTTTCCATAAATCATACCTCATTTCTTTTTTGGTTGTAACACTTAGTTGTTGTGCAGAAAACTGCAAAATAAAAAAAACGCTCTCACCCCCATACACACATAGTACAAGGGACGAGAGCAAAAACTCACGTGTTACCACCCTAATTCACTCGTTTCTCACGATAACAAGCCTTATCAAGTTCGGACAGGAAATGATCCATCGAAACTCTATCGCTGTTACGGGCGATCCCGGCGTAGCCTAATCACAAAGACTCGGTACGCAGCTCGGAGACCATGTTCGGCAAAATACGCTTTACCCATTCACAGCACATCCGAAGATGATGGGATTCTCTGAAAAGCTTCAAATGCTTACTCTTTCTCGTCGTTGCTATTAAAATGTATTATATCACATTTTTGCTTAAAAATCAATAGATTTTGAAAAAATGTTTTTATTTGTGCTAAATACAACGTGTACTGTACACATGATACCGCCGAGAGCGACCAAAAACAGTTACTTTCGGCGGTGAAGGGTCTTGCGCGAGGCGGAACAAGAGATTATTTCCATCTTCCAAGCTGTTCTTTCTTTTCTTGTTCTTGACGCTCTTTTTCTTCTGCATCGATTCGGTTAACAATTTTACCTTTGTTCTTGATTCTATACAGTATCAAACCACCAACCAATCCGACAAAGTAAACCAAGATAGAAAGAACTTTTACAATTGAGGGAAAGAACAGAATAAATGGTATCATCCAAGGAATCGTGGCAAGAAGAAAAGACGAACCGCTATCAAGCATTTTATTTTCTTCATCAGCAGTTAAATTTGAGCCGTATGCCGTTCTGAATCCATTTTCCACTTTTTCATTTTTGAATAGGAGTGCTTGAAAAATCATCAATGCAATTAAAAGCAACGGCATCACAGACAAAACCGTGACATTTATGTTTTTATAAAAAACGATGGCAGCTACAATGTTTGCGATGATGGTTATACAGTAATATATAATCATGGTCAATCCTCCGTTTCCCTTGAAAGAGGACAAAAGCCTTTTCTTCCACAATTCGGGCATTTGAAAACTCGGTCATCATTCATATGAATAGAAAACGCCGCTTGCCACCACTTGGGATAAAAAGATTTATTGCATTTTGGGCAGATATATTTCTTTGATGCGATATGCTTTCCGGCGGCGAACCACACGATCACGGAAAAGATGGCTACCGGAACAGCAATCACCCACCACGGAACATCATATTGCTGATCAAACCAATTCACCTTGCAGGAGGTCAAAGAAAAAGTCAAAGCTACTGTTATAAAAACAAAAGCAAGTTTTTTCATTTTCATCACTCTCCTTTAATAAAATTGACAAAATCGGAAATCACCTCACTCGGAAAATCAACTCGGGTATATATTGACGAAGGATCTGTAGTATCAATCTTATATCCGAAATGGCTTATGTCGTCATATACGCATATGGAGATTTTTGCGGAATCTGAAAAGAGCGTTGACCATAGATTGAGATCCTCGTCAAAGGATTGCTTATCAAATTTGCTATTAATGATAAGCGTGTTGATATTAGCCTCAATAATATTTTGAGCGGTGTCAATGCTATTATATGATGCCCAATAATAGTCAGTCGCGCCGTAATAATAGTATCCCTTTGCCGAAGAAGCGCTTGCATTTTTTGCGGCAGTTGCATAAGTGATGTAAGACTCTTTATTAGCAGGATCTGCGGCTGAATATTGATCGCATGCAATATCCGCAAGATGCCGTGCCGAGCTATTGAAAAGGATCATACCATCAATCCCTTCCGTGTTTGCTGCAAGCTCGGTTGCAATCTGACCACCAAGGCTGTGACCGAGCAAGTACAAGCCAGAAATATTTTGTGTTTTCAAAAATCCAATGGCAGCATTGCAGTCATCGAGGTATTCTTCCTCGATACCGCACTTCATATCAAACTTATCGGCATAACCGAATGTTCTTTTCTCCACTCGCAAGGAATTGATACCTTTTTGAGCAAGTCCACGAGCTATATCTTCAAACGGTTTCAGCACTCCGATGGTTTCATCGTAATCACTCGGACCGGAACCTGCAATCAAAAGAACCGTAGGATGAGCTTTGCAATCGTTAATATAAGTATAAACCGCATTTAATTTGTATCCGTTGCTTTCTAAAACAAACCGCTTTTCCTCAATACTGCTTTGGGGAGTATCTTGGTTAGGCGTATTCGTTGATTCATTTGGAATCGTCGCAGTATTATCACTTGTTTCATTTGTATCAGGGTTTTCGGTATTACATCCGGAAAGGAAAAATATACACATAAATAAAATAAACGCTATAACTCTTTTCACTTGTCTCACCTCGCATTCAAATCATAATATCCAAGCCAAAGACCGTCAATTTTTCCACCGTGGAAAACATATGTGATTTTCAGACCGAGCTTTGTATATCTGACGAAACAATAAAGTTTGTTTGAAAATCTATCATCGGCAACCGTTTTTTCGATTGAAACGAAATCACCAAGGGGAGCTAACGTATCTTTTCGCACAACGCAATAAACTTCTTTGGGCATATATTGCGCCAAGCGAGGACTTAAATGCTCATAAAGAACATTGTCATCTCCATTCAAAATAGCTTCCGTACAGAGCCGAGCGATTTCTTTTTCTTTTGCATCCATAGCAGAAGAAAGTTGCCAATCTTCGTTGAAAATGTTTTTACCGGATTCAAGTGCCGATAATGCTTCATTCAACAGATTGATTTCTCGTACTCGCGATTCGATAGAAGCATATATTTCTGCTCGTTTAGAAAGAACGGCTTCTTTCAAATCCGTTCCGCTATTTTGTAACTCGGCGATTGCCTTTACGGATAATCCCAAAGTTCGAAGAACAAGAACATTTTTTACAAGAGATAATTGTTCCTCAGTATATTGACGGCGAGATGAAGTTCCGACCGTCGTGCTTTGGATGATGCCTTTCTCTTCATAAAAGCGAAGCGTTCGTGATGTAGTGCCAAGCATCCTACACACTTCGGTAATATCGTATATTTGCTGTTGGTACATATCCTCACCCCCTCTATATTATATCATACCACTTGACGTTGCGTCAATGTCAAGTGGTAAATATTTTTTTAATGCTATTAATTATAAAACACCGCCGGAGGCGACCAAAAGGTTGCTCCCGGCGGTATTCATTTTTTACTTTTCTACGCTCATCCAACAACCTTCTGCACCAATTCCATCCTTGGGAGGTGTTAATACGCCTTTTTCGATAAGACATTCAACAACTGCATCAAGAATGGGCATACTCGCAAGGTTATTTGCCAATCTCCATTCTCCGAGAAGGTAATCGGGAACGGATTTTTTGATAAGTTCTGCAACCTTCGCTGCAACAATTTCAGCATCGGCATCGAAGTATCCATTCTGCAAAGCATTACTGATATCAAAAAGTCTATCTCTATCAGAAAGCGCATTTACAAGAATCTTGGTATAAAGCATATCTCCGTCGCGATACAAATATCCGCACTCAATAGCTTTTGCCGCGTGTTCCTTTTCTTTTTCAGACAACGACGTAATATCAAGACCTTCAATCGCGCGGAGCGCAAGTTGAGTCTGAGGGTCTTTAGACACATTAAGTCCGCAGCTAAAGTGTTTTTTAATACGTGTGATGTAGATATTATCGAGATGGACATTAGAGAATCCACATACGTTTTGCGCGTCAACGCCATCCCAACCGCCGCCATAATACTTGCCGTTATCTACATATCCAAACACACTAAACGGACGATCTGTTTTCTCAATGTCAGCAAAATGATTGTTCTTCAAAGCACACTCAACACAGTACGAGAAGGCATCAGCAATATGGAATACCTGCTGCCAAAGAATAAGATTCATATCAACTTTCTTGTTCAAATATGGGAAAGCAAGATATTCTGCTTTATGTTCCTCGATATAGTTCGATATGGTTTCGCAAATCTTTGGCAACTGCTCTGTATAAATTGCATTTGCTTTTTCAAATACATCCTTATCAAGCAAAATGAAATTAAGCGCATATTTACCGTTTTCCAAACGACGAAGAAAACCGTACTTTCCATTCTCACCTTTACGGAGGATTTCAAGTTCTTCTTCAACGTAAATGGTGGGTACATTCAGTTCCTCTGCAATTTCAGAAGCACTCATCGGCTTCTTATGGCAAAGCCACACGATATGATTTGAGAACATTCTCGTGCATACGTTACGAGGATCTCCCCATGCAGGACTACCCGTTCCCCAAATCACGTAATCAATTTTATCAAGCGCCACCGGCTTATTATAAGTTTCTGCCATTTCTTCTACCTCACTTTTGATCTTTTGTCTTGCCGAAAAGAGCCTTTGACGAACAGCTCCTTCACTTGTTCCTTGTGCCTTGGCTATAGCATCACGCACAGCGCCTTCTCCCTCAAGGACGTGCTGACCTGCGTGGATGACTACCACCCCACGGGCAGAAAGGAGAGCGAGAATATGAAAGCCATTATGCAGACAGTGGCAAGAGGTTACGGTGACAGAGCCGCACGCAACCGTTTGACTCCCGAGATCACATTGCGCGAGGCTCGTCCTCCGCAGGGCAATGTGATCGTCACGGCAGAGTTCGCTCCCGACATCGGAGAGAGCGGCACGGCTCGTTTGTTCTGCATTGAGATGAAGCCCGGTCAGATCGATCTGCCTCACCTCACCGAGCTTCAAGAGCGAGCCGCCAAGGGTCAGCTCACGCATATGATGTATGCCTATACCGAGTGGCTGAAAGAAACCTATCTGTGCGACAATGACCGCTACGCAAGATTTCTTGAAATGCTCGCAGAGGAATATCAGAACGAGCGAGCTTGTTGGAGAGCGACCCTGCGAGAGAACAAGGTCAAGTTCCACGACCGAATCCCCGACACCTTGGCTTGCCTTCAGCTTGGCTTCAATTATGTGATGGGCTTCCTTCTTCATTCGGGTGTGCTGATGCAGAGAGATGTGGATGAGATCACAGAACGCTTCAACACCATAATGTTCCATCACGCAGCTCACCAATCCGAAGCCGTTGAGCAAGACAGACCTACCCACATCTTCATCCGCAAGCTCTTGGCGATGCTCGATTGCGGACAGATCTGCGTCGTGCCTGCAAGTGAAGGTGACGGCATTCTCCCTTCGGGCTGTCTCGGATATGAGGACGAGAAATATTATTACCTTTTCTTTGAGTCAACACAAAGAGCCGTGAAGAAATTCTGTGACGATCAGGGCGAAGGCTTCACCATCTCCACCAAGGCACTTGGCAAAGCTCTTGCAGACGAGGGCTTTATCAATACCGACACAGGAGAGAACACGCGCACGATGCGGTTCGGGAGCAAGACCAAGCGTGTCCTTCTTCTGCGTAAAGAGATGGTCGAAAAAGTTATGGGTATATGATGGAAATGGCGTTATGGCGTAACAGAAGATACGAACGGAGTTTGCGACAGCAAACTCGTGGTGAGGTCAAGTTGAAGCTCGGCGACGGAGTTCTTCACGACCTCACCTTGTATCGGATGTTACGCCTTTTTCATTATACCCCTGTCTGTATTTTTTAAGAAAGGAGATGCACCGATATAAAGAAAAAAGTAGACGAGTGGCAATTCTTCCGAAAGCCTTCGGGACACGTTGCCTATAACAAAAAGTGCTTGCATTGTAAGCGCAAATGTAAGCAGAGCTACCGCGTGGAAATCATCCGCTGTCCGCTATTTGAAAAGCGATGAGTACCGCAGTAGAACTCCCGCTGAAGCGGTGGCAAGATGCTTGCCCGCCGTTCGCGGCATACCGCTCCGACAGGGCAAGCAGAGGGTTTGGGTTCCCACCGCCAAAGGCGGCGCATCCCCAACCCCACGCTTGTCGGGGGCGGAGCCCCCAAGCCCCCACCTTCTTTCTTTTAAAAGAAAGAAGGCAAAGAAACCTTCAAACAAAAAAATTATCCACTTATGTTGGAGAAAGAGAGGAACAATTATCGAAAATCAAAATGAAAAATCGAGTTCCGGCGGTCGCGTCAGAGATAAAAAGATGTCCTTTTGGGTGAGCGAATCCGAACAGAAAAAGATAAAAAAGCTCGTCGCCAAGACAGGACTTTCGCAAAGAGAATATCTTTTGAGCGCGGCACTTGGCAGGACGATCTATCAGGTCGAGGAGCTGAAGCCGATGCTTTTTGAATTGAAAGCCATTGGTAGAAACATCAATCAGCTCACGATGCTCGCCCACCAAGGACACGTTACAACGATCAATCTGATCGAAGCAACGAGCGCCTTGCAGAGAAATTATGCCGCGATAAACGGTCTGTATGATGCGCTCGACGGCGCAGTTGCAAGCGGGAATGTTGAGCCGAGCGATGAGGTGACCGATGAAAATTAATTATAATTTGGGAGAATTGAGAGAGCGAAGCGACTCAATTCTCGGTGTGCGGCACACTGCACATCAGTCAAAAAGAAAGCGAGGTGCCGCACGTGGCGACATGTAATTATATCAAAGCGAAGAAGCAAAATCAGAGCGCGATGAGGGCGGTCATCCGTTATGTTTCGCAAGATGCAAAGACACTTGACGAGAACGGACACCGCTATCTGTCGGGAATCAACTGCTTGGGGCAAGCCGCCTACGATGAATTTATGGCGACCAAAAATCTATATGGCAAGCGAAGCGGCGTGTATTATTATCATTACGAACAGTCCTTCGCGCCCGGAGAGATCGAGGATTATGACACCGCACACAAGATCGGTTTGCGGCTTGCCGAGGAAATGTTTCCCGGCTTTGAGGTGCTTGTCGGCACACACCTTGACGCTCACGACGATGACGGTCGGCAGAGAGTCCACAATCATTTCGTCATCAACAGCGTCAGCTACGCAAGCGGTATGAAGCTTGATTACGGCCCGTATACGATTGAAAAGATGCGCCGTATCAGCGACCGCTTATGTGAGGAACACGCGCTCTCCGTGCTTCCCGAATTCAAGCAGACCTTTGATGGAAAATCCATCTCGACAAGAGAGTACCGCGCCGCACTCAAGGGTGACAGTTGGAAGTTCAAAGCCATCTGCACCATTGAAAATGCGATGACGCGGGCGGCAAGTAAAGATGACTTCATAGCGATTATGGAGTCCGAGGGCTATTCGGTAACGTGGACGGATAGCCGAAAATATATCACCTACACCTGCCCGAACGGTATGAAGGTGAGGGATAACAAGCTCCACGAATCAAAATTTCTAAAGGAGAATATGCAGTATGAATTTGCAATCAGACAACAAACAATCAACCCCTTCGGCTCTTTCGAAGCTGAAGCAGAATACGGCACAGGCGATGCAGACGGTGACGGAGACTCCTTATCAGCCGATCGTGTACGCGATCCCGAAGGAAGATCTCAAGGCGCTTCTCGAATTTATGAGAGTGACGACGGACTTTCAGCCGGAGCTGTTCGAGAAGTTTGCGGACTTGGAATCGAGGGTTCTGACACAGGAACAATGGGATACGATGTGGAACAGGATCGAGAAATGGTCAACGAATCTGAGCGAGAATGTCAAGACCTCGGCGAACAGTATCGTGCCGAGAGTGCAGGATCTTCTGAGGGAGAACAAAGAAATTTTCTCACAGGATGGGAAGACGCGAGAGCAATTTTTCTCTCGGCTGAACACCGAAACGGACAACCGAATGGAAACGTTATCGGATATGATATCCGAGATGAAGAAGTGGATCATGGGCTTGATAGTGAGTACGGGACTGGCAAGCGCTTTGTTAAGCGTAGTGATCTGTCTCTTGATGAGATAAATTCCTTTTTCGCTGACGAGCGAAATCTCTATGACGATATTCCATTTGACGAGGAAGATATGGATGCGGACAATCCTTTGAATCAGCTTCAAGCGGAAGCTCGCAGAGGAAACGTCTACGCGATGTACCGACTTGCCCGTCTGTATTTGGATGAGAACAACCGATTCTATAACGAAAGCATCGGCGATTATTATCTTGAAAAAGCGGCCAAGGCAGGTCACAGCGTAGCACAGTACCGTATGGGCAAGATGTTTTATTACGGCATCATATACCGCGAGGACGAATACGAAGCTCAAAAATGGCTGTCGGAGTCGGTAGGCAACGGCAACAAATGCGCCGACGCTCTCCTCGGTAAGCTCTACGGTGAGAGCGATCTGTTCGGGGGAATTTCGAAATGAAGGCTTCAGTCATCTATTCAATGCCGAGCGTAACGGTAGCGAGTTTGCCGCCTATACGCTCGGCAAATATTATATGGAGGGCAAGGTCGTGAAGAAGGATATTGCCAAAGCCATTGAGCATTTGGAGATCGCGTCGGCGCGCGGAAATATGTACGCCGACTACCGCTTGGCTCAGATCTATCTCTTTGAAGCGGATATATTCGATATGGAAAAGGCTCTTGAATATCTGAATCGCTCGGCACACGCAGGCAACGAATCTGCCGCCTTGGCACTCACGCGGATGGCGAACAATCAGTTCCTTGCCGTCGCAACTAATGTCCTTGACCTTGTCGGCAGCCTTGCAAGCATCGATAGCTACCGTCAGCCGCAGGATTGCACCACGATGCCACACCCCCGAAAGGAGCGTAAGAAACACGAATGGGAACAAAGAATGTAACCCAATATATTAAAACATTTTGAAGAAACGAGGTATTTTATTTGGCAAGTTATTATAAAAGAAAAAACGGCACTTATTGCGTAAGAGTGTCCAACGGAATGAAAAACGGTAAGCAGGAGCTGATCTCCGCTACCTATAAACCACCCGTCGGTATTACGGCAACACAAGAGGAAAAGGAGGTCAAACAGTTTGCTGACCTCTTTGAAGCTGCCGTTCACAACGGCGTGTATATCCCCGGAATGAAAACGAAATCCACGCAGACCAATGCCTTTGGATTGACTGTTGGAGAGTTTGTCGATCAGCATTATTTCAAGCGTATCGAGAAAAAGCTCTCTCCGAACACGGTTCGATTCTATCGTTCTATCGCGGAACAGTTCATCGTTCCGTCATATGGCAACATCCGTTTGAGCGATATTACCATCAAGCATCAGCAAGCCTTCGTGGAGTATCTATCCTCTCCCGGTGCTCGTGCAGACGAGAATGACACCGAACCTCTGTCGGCTGCAACCGTCAAGCGGTATGCCACGGTATTCTCTTCTGTAATGACCGAAGCCTGCAAGATGGGATTTATCGACGAGAACAAATTAAAGTACGGCTCGGTCGAATACCCCAAGATCGTGAAAAAGCCCATCGAGGTCTATAACGATGATGAGGCGCGGCAGTTCTTTGAGGCTATGCAAAACGAGCCCCCGAAGATCAGGCTGATGCTCCTTTGTGCTCTGCTTCTTGGTCTGCGCCGTGGTGAGATCGTGGCACTCAAGTGGTCGGATATCAATTTCCGTTCTCATTCCCTGTCCGTAAACAAGAGCGTTTATAAAGAGAAAGGCTCGCTTCAGCAACTCAAAGCTCCTAAATCGCAGACAAGTATCCGCACCGTTTACCTCTCCGACGCATTGGTCAACGCTCTGGAAGAATGGAAATCGGCACAGGCAGAGGAACGTGCAAGCGCGGGTTTCGACTGGAAGGAACAGGATTTCATTTTCACAAACGCCGTAGGTGATATGATCAGCCTTTATACTCCTTCGCGGATATGCAGTAAATTCGAAGAAAAGAATGGGCTTCACCATCTGAAGTTCCACGGTCTGCGCCATACCTGCGGTTCTTTGATGGCAAGCAATGGCGTGGATCCCGAAACCGTTAAAACCGTCCTTGGTCACGATAGCATCGAGACCACCAATCTCTATATCCATCCCTATGAGAAAAATATGCGTAAGGCCGCAGAAATTCTCGGCAATATTGTAACGAAATAAGAAAGTGAGGTAGGCATTTGAAAATCAAAACTTTACCGCAAATCGTAAAAACCGTAAAAGCGTATGATGCTGATACGGCACTCAATGAATCTATGCTGTCAGACTTAATTGCTTCCGGATGCTTACCGTTTGAAAAGCGCGGAAACAGAACCGTAGCCGATTTTGACACCGCCATAATGTGTCTGAATCAAATGTTGGGGCTTGAAGCCACCAACGCCATCCCCCACATCCGCACCATTCGCGGTGCAACGAGGAATATCAAAAATAATAAATCCGATCTCGGTATCGGTGAAGAACAGATACGCGCGGCTGTCGATGATGAACGAATTGATTTCATTCGCATTGGCAACCGCGCGTATATTGCTTTAGAGCTCTTTGAAGAGCCTTATATTCAGCACTTCACGCAAATCAGATTTGACCGTACCGAGCGCAGACGGAAAGCGGACAGCAGTGCCTTGGCACAAATTGGACTTCTTATATCCAATTCGCAAGGCATTCCCACCGTAAAACGCATCCGTAAAACAGCATAACCTTCGGGTAGGCTCAGCCTACCCGTTTACATAGACGTACGGCGGCTTTGTTTCAAGCCGCCGTACACCATACTATGCTTGCCTTGCGGCAATATACAGGTCGATATCGTCAACAATATATCTTTCCCCGGTGGTATGCAGAGCCTCAAAATAGCTGACAACGTACTCCGGCACATGATATTTATTAAACAACTCCATAACTTGTTTTCCGCTAAGAGCTTTGGCATTTTTATAGATTTCAATACAATAGATCAAAAATGTTGCTTCTTTACTCATGATCAAGCCTCCTCGGGATAGGTGATCTTGCCCGTTGCCCTTTCCTCCGCATACAGCTCATAAAGCGCCTTGGGGCTCAGATGCCACAGCTTTGTTTCTTCCTCCTCAAGCGCCGCGTAAAGTTCAGACTCATATAGAGCGCGAGTGGCTTCGGTCTCGGAGATGTTTTCGCGGTCAACGATCTCTTTTACAAGCTGAGGAATCAAAAATATCAGCATTGCCTTAAATTTCTGCTTATCCATCGAAACGCTCCTTTCCGTATTTCACTTCCTTGAAGCTGAGGAACGACAGAGCGCGGTCGGTCGTGAATACGTACTGATTATATAGCTTCTTGATCTTCAACGCCTCAATGGTCTGCTCCTTGGTATAGACTCCCGTGGAATAGAGGATAAAGGTCTGATATACGTCATCATTGGCAACCGGACCGCAGATCAGATCATAGCCTGCGGTTCTGTCGATGCCGGAACGGTTATCCGAAACAAAATCAAGCCAAGCCTCGTCCGCGCTCTCGAAGTTAAGAACGTTCACCTTTTCAAAAATGCTTTCGTCAAGCTCATAGATATTGACGGTACTGCGTCCGCATTTCTTACGCATCGTAACCTTGCCTGCAAAGTTCAGCGCCTGATCGTAATTTGTAGTTGTATAAAATCCCGCGCCAAAATCGAGATATCTGTTTGGAGTCAATATTTTCGGTTCTTCTACCGTCACGTTACTGCCGTGATAAATGATCATACGCTCACCTCCGCATATTTTTGTGCCAAAGCATATTCCGCTTTGAGATTTTTTAATATTGTTTCTATCTGCCGTCTGCGTTCAAGACGAGCTCTCATATCGACAACCTTTTCTTCCGAATTACCGATATACTTTGAAAGCACCTTTTTGCCTTCTCTGTATTGAACGTAGTAGTATTCTTTGCCATTGATGGTTTTCTTGACAAGCACACCGTGGGGCAATGAAAGCAACTCCGCTTCATACATAGACATCATATTTTCAATTCTGCTCTTTTCTTGCAGAACGATCTCTTCTAAAAGTAACATATCATCACCCATATATATTATAACCCACATAATGCCATTTGTCAAGATAAATGTTGGTTAAAACAATGCGCAAGAGGTGGCCAAATTGTTAATTTTCAAAAAGGTACGATCCTGCACTTGATTTTTGGAGAAAAATGTGATATAATTCCTTTAGGCGAAAGCCACAAAAGCCTTGAAATGCAGAAAAATCCGGTACAAGATTCTGGTACAAGATGGTATTTTTCCTGCACCGTGTACATTTTTTCGGCAGACGATATTTTCCGAAAAGTAGCCGAAAACCCCGAAAAATCAACGATATTGGCAAATATTCCACGATATTTGCAGATTTACATACCAGCCGGGCCCCATTGGGGTGGTAGAGGCCGCTGGTTCAAGTCCAGTCACTCAGACCAGAAAAACTCGAATAATTGGTGATTATCCACTGATTGTTCGGGTTTTTTCTTTTGGCTTTTGGTGATTTTTAACATTGCCAAATTATTCGTATTAAGTTCACAACACTCGTTCTACGAATTTTCTACGAATTATTCTCGATTTCTTCACCGATATTATCGTAGATTTCCTCGCTCGGCAGGCGTTTATTCTCCTGCCGGGCTTTCTTTTTTGCTTGTCTCTTATCATATTCTTGCGTGTTGGCAATAGAACTTTCTGCCAAACTCATCCATACGGAATAGCTTTTTGTGATTATTGTTCTTTGCCATTGCGGCTCTCCTTATCTATATAACTGATACTTTCGGCTGATTTGGTGGGCAAGCTCATCGGGGAGCGGACGGAAACCAATGCAAGTAAGGGTTCTTCCGACACCATTTTCGTCCACTTCTTCTGGGTTGAGTTCGGTTAAACAACAATCCTTAATAAGGAAGAAGTCCTTGTTTGTATGAATGTGCAATTTGGACTTTGCTCTCGTCATTCCGACATACAGCTTACGACGTTCTTCATCCGTATTGGCATAGGCATTTTTCAGCATCATGTAAACGCTGTCAAATTCTCTGCCCTTAGACTTATGAATAGTAGAAACATATATTGTTTCTTGTCCGTTGTCATCGTAAAAATCTTCAAATCTATACATATAATCCAAATGTATGTATCGGAGAAAAATTTACTCGACTGTTTTTGCTAAGTTGAAAATGCCATCCTCTTGCGGTATGATGTTGCCATACCATAATTCTTTTGTTTGGTTCATGTGTTGTACCTCCTGTCAGCACAACAACATACCACAACCGCTTCCACAAGTCCATCAGAAAAAATAAAGAGTTATCATTTAAGTAACAATTGCACATAATGCTAAACATATTTTATCAAATATGTGTCGCTCGACTGTTTTACTAAAGTTATTAGTCGTTTTTTAAGTTTAAACATTAACATTATCAAAGAGCATTGACATCAGGACTATTTTGTACTATAATAATCCTGTTAAAGTCCTGAAAGGAGGATTGCTATGTCAAGCTCATTAATTTATTTGGACACTTACACACTGCAAGGCGATTCGCGGATACGCCTACCAAAATCTGCAATTGAAAATCTTGGCGCAGAGCCAGGTAAAACACGGTTTAATGTGTTTTACTGTCAAGAGTCTCAAGAACTAATACTAAAAATTTGTTCTCCAGATGCAAAGGAGGATACAATCCACGATGGCAAATAATCCTACTATTGTATTCAAGCACTTTGACAGTGTTAGCAATCCGAATTCGATGCATGGTATATACCCTTATCGCGGAAAAATTTCTGCATTAGATGCCGCTAGCATAATTGAACAACTGCCCACAAATGGCTGCTTGCTTGATCCTTTTTGTGGTTCTGGCACTATTGTCTATGAAGCGCAAAAACACGGTTTAACCGCTTATGGTGTCGATAACAATCCGCTTGCCATTCAAATTGCAAAAGCTAAGGTTTATAAAGGTTCTTCTTCCAGTTTAGCTTTGTGTGAAAGAATCATTTCTGAGGCAAAAGCCATATTGCGAAGTGGAAATATTGGAGAAATGCCCGAATCACCATTACGCAGTTTTCATGAACAAACTGCCAAAGAAATCATGGCTATGAAACTGCTATATAATGAGATGGATGACTTTTTGAAAGGCATTTTCTACGGTACTATTGCTCTAGCTGCTCGTGCTTGTAACGGATACATGTGGACTTCAAGCACTGTTGGAAAAAACAAAGCACTTAAAGACTATTGTGATTTCTTTGCAAAATTTGCTTTGAAAGCCCAAAAACACGCAAAATTTTTTGCAACCGATGAAAGTCAAAAGGCTACCATTATTGCCGGTGACAGCAGAAAACTATCTGAACTACTGCCCGCTGGAAGCATTAACTATGTTTTTACAAGTCCTCCATATTTTGACGGTCTTGATTATACAGCTTACTATGGAAAACTGATTTATGAAATTTTCGGTATTGATCGGACAGCAATTAAAAAGGATTTAATTCAATATGTTGATAGCTATGAGAATGACATGCGCACTGTGTTAAACGAATTGGACATTGTAACCTCAGATAATGCGTTGATTATCTTTGTTGTAGGTGACAAAAAAATAGGCGGTAAGGTTATTAATGGTGGTGAATTTTTCAACAACATAAAGCCCGCTTCCTATATTCATGAGCGAAGTTATAGCGGAAGCGCAAGCGCAATCTTTGATGTTTTGAATAAAACCGATAGAAAAGAACAAATTGTCGTTTGGGACAAAAGAAATGGTAAAGGCCGATTGGCTCATTGGCATTAACGCGACCCGCCTTTTCTCTATCCTCTACCATAAAACATTGAATGTCGGCAGAGTGCAAACGCCTACCCTTGCTATGCTGGTAAACCGCGACTATGCAATCAGCAGCTTTAAGAAAGAGAAATATCATGTTGTCCGGCTGGACGTTGGCGGCGTTGCCGCCCTTTCGGAACGGCAGGACGACGAAGCGGCAGCGCGGCAGATGAAAGCGGTTTGCGAGAAATCGCAGGCCGTTTGTACTTCCATTATGCATACAGAAAAGAGGGAATCCTATGGCATACAGAGTTGCGATTTGTGATGACAGTAAGACCGATGCCGAGTATGTGGAAAAGATACTTTGCAAATGGGCAAAGGACAACAGTGTAGAGGTCTATTCCAAAGTGTTTCCGTCTGCTGAAAACTTTATGTGGCACTACGCAGAGGACAAGTTATGGGATATTCTTCTCCTTGATATTGAAATGGGCGATATGGACGGAGTGAGTATGGCAAAGCAAGTTCGCCGTGACAACCAAGCGGTGCAGATCGTCTTTATCACCGGCTACTCCGATTATATTGCCGAAGGTTATGAGGTTGCGGCACTTCACTATCTGATGAAGCCCGTCAGCACAGAAAAACTCATTACCGTTCTTGACAGGGCGCTCGAAAAACATAAGCAAAATGAACGGTGCTTGAATTTGGAAATCAGCGGTGAGATGGTGCGTATTCCCTTCTATGAGATACGCTATCTTGATGTTCAGCTTAACTATGTCACCGTACACGCCAAAAAGAATTATACGGTGAAGCACTCTTTAGCCGAGTTTGAGAAAGAGCTTGATACCCGATTTGTTCGTGTAGGCAGAAGCATGATCTTGAATCTCAAATACATTTCGATGGTTACAAGAACAGAAGTCCGTCTCTCAAACGGCGAAACGCTCCCCCTGCCGAGAGGTGCGTATGAGCCTTTGAATAGAGCCATCATTGAGCGCACATAGGAGAAGTATATGGGTATCTTTTCAAAACACATAGATAAAAAGATCGCCGCCTATCAGCACGAGCTGATAGAAACCCAATATCGTGAAGTGGATAATATGTACCGTCAAATACGAGGTTGGCGGCACGACTATCGCAATCATATTCAAACGATGAAGGTATTGGCAGCAAATAACGATATGGAAGCCCTTAAAGAGTATCTTGATAAATTGGATACCGACCTTTCTACGGTGGATACTGTGGTTAAGACCGGCAATGCTATGGCTGATGCTATTCTCAACAGCAAAATTTCTTTGGCCATGGCAAAGCATATCACAGTAAAATGTGACGCTCATATCCAGTTAAAGTTGAATATGTCTGAGATCGACCTATGCTGCATCATCGGAAATCTCTTTGACAATGCCATAGAAGCGAGCGTAAAGCTCCCCGAAGAACAGCGGATAATCCGTGTGTATATGGACATGAAAGGAACACAGCTTTAAAACCGTCAAAATTAAGTGGGTTTGCTAAGTGCGAATGGAGACTTGCGAATGGGGATACAATTTGGATTTGCTTTGGCGATTATAATGAGAAAACGGGCAAGTATGTTGTATCTGGGTATTTCGTGGAATAAATAGCGAAGGAGGGTGCAGAATGTCTATTATCCAATGGCTATGTGATGATCCTATACGGATTATCCCTGCGAGTATTGTTTGCATTACTATATTAGCAGTAATACAGTATCTACTGTCGATCAAAGCGAAAAATAAAGTGGTAAAGTTGTTACCCATTATTCCGATTGCCTTGTTAAGTGTTCTTGATTTACTACTTGCACTTGGCGTTTTCGGAACGAGATCGGACGGATTGGCTAATGTCCACTTGCTTGTGGCAACGATTTTGGCAATCCCGTTAGTTGCTATGTATGTAGGTTTGCTGATAGATGGCTTGCTGCCGTTCTGCATCGCAAGCTAAAGCAAAAGGAGGCGGCTTTATGAAACGACTACTGTCAATACTGATTGTACTATTGCTCTGCTTTTCCGTGTTTACGGGATGTTCAAACGTGAAGTACAAGGGACCTCTAACATGTGTTTCACATGTTAGAGTTGATGGCGTTACTGCATTGATAGATTTGACCGAGGATGCTCAAGCGGAGATCATATCTGCGTTGAATAGTGGAGAATGGGTCGATGGCGTCACTAACTGCGGTCATGATTACGAATTTACAACCAAAAACGAAACAATTCGATATCATTCCGAGTGCGGAACTTTTATTGATGTAACCAATGGTCAAGCAATGGAATTATCCGATGAAGATAGAATGAGTATAAATTCGTTACTTGGCGCAACAGAAACAGATTAAATAAGCCACCGTTCATTCGACGACTACCACGAGGAAAGGCGGTATCCAATCGGGTGTCGCCTTTATAAGAATCAGCCCTCGTTCCACACGGAGCGAGGGCTGAATTTTTTGTAACACTAAAAAATTTGCAAAATTATGGAACAAGTTGTTCCGAGGAGGTGCTATGAGTAGAACTACAGATTCGAAAAAGCAAATCATCCTGGATTTCATCAATGAATACTACGGAAGCTACGGTGAAACGCCCACGGTGCGTGACATCGCAGCAGGGACAGGCATCGCCGTTACCAGCGTACATCGTTACCTTTCTGCTATGAAAGAGAACGGTGAGCTTGAATACAACGGTCGCCGTTCCGTAAGCACTCGCCGCATGGAGATGGAGCAGGTCGCTCACGCCATGCCCGTGCTTGGCTACGTAGCCTGCGGTGAAGGTCAGGAAGAAACAGAGCAGGTCATCGAATACATTCGTATGCCCGAATCCTTGGTTGGAAAGGGTGAGTTCTTTGCGTTGATCGCAAAGGGCGAATCGATGATTGACGCTGGCATTCATCCCGGAGATTACGTGATGATCCGCAAGCATAACACCGCAGAGATCGGCGAAATCGTCGTCGCCCTTGATCAAGGTGTTAATAACCTTAAAGTCCTCGGCTTCAATCATAACAAGGGAGCATACTTCCTTCGCTCCTGCAATGAGGACAAAGAACGCTATGGTGACATTTATCCCGAAGAACTTCAGCTCCAAGGAGTTGCCGTTTGCGTTGCCCATAGGCTGAAAAAGATGCTGTAACCTTTTCTTTTCACATAACATATGCAGCATTTGGCCGTTGACAATTGAATGTTGATTTTTTATCTATCGCGTAAAAAACACGATCCATCCTCCCGACTTCTTAACCGGGAATCAAGGGTAGGTATCTGTTGCGTTAGAGTGTACATAGGAAAATACATAGGAAAACCATAAGTTTTGGCTTATGTTTTTTCGTTATGCTCTGCAACAGATACCTGCCCTTTTTTGCGTTTGTTTCCAAGGCGCAAAAGGAAGGCAGAAGAAAAGCAGAGCCACATATCGGGAAACGAGGTGCGCAACTCATTTCTCAAACAAAAAATTTATTCAGGAAAGGAGTTTGCTCATGCAAAGCAACCCACACAACGGACAGAAGTACGTTGTGGTCAAATACCGTCCTCCGGCTGACGGTGCCTCAAGTGACTCAAGTGACTCTGTTTCTTCTGCTCTCACAGATTCCGTCCCTTTCGTCCCTTGCGTTCCTGCGGAGGATTTGGGATGAGGACGCTTTATTCTTGATTTATATTAAATAGCAAAACTTTTGATGTCTGCACCTATTTGTCTGAAATAGGAAATACTTTCTGTCGGCTCGTCGCCGCTGTCAACTCTGCCTACGAAACTATACAGGATTTCGATTTTCCTTGTGTTTGTTTCTTTATCCAATTCGTGAATTAAGATACGGTCAATCAGTTCGTGTACGTTCTCATAGGTCAGTTCGTTAATTTCCGTGTACTTGCGTACAAGGGCAACAAACCTTTTTACATCTGTGCTGCGCTCGGTGGCTGTGTCAATCAATGTTGACAGTTCCGCTATCCTCTGTGTCAGCACCTTTTTTTCATCATCATATCCCGAAGTGAGAAAAGCAAACTGTTCATCAGAGAGCTTCCCCAATGCGTTACTACGATTTGCAGGAGCTTGACCGTCCCACACTCATGCGGCTCATCCAGAAAATTGAGATCAGTGAGAAATATACGGTGGATGACTACGAGGAACGGGACATCCACATCTACTACAATTTCGTCGGCTATATCGAGGTCTGAACTTGTCATGCTTTATGCGAAGTGAACTAATGAATGGTTTGCAAGAGACACCAGTAAGAAGATACGTGCCGTGGTCAAGGCAAAAGCCGAACGTGGCGAGCGTGTGGGCACGGTAGTGCCATACGGATACCGAAAGGATCCCGACGTGAAAGGTCATCTGCTGGTGAATGAGGACACCGCCCCGGTCGTTCGATTAATATTCTCCCTCTGCGCTGAAGGTAAAGGACCAAAGGTTATCGCCAATATCCTCCGAGAGAAGCAGATACTCAATGGGGAGTTAAATGCTTTATTTAAACGACTCTATGAGGATCATGTCCTCGGAAAGGTCACCAGTGAGCAGTTCCGTATGCTGTCCGAGGGATACAACGATGAACAACGGACGATTCAGGAAGAAATTCCACGGTTAAGAAAAGCGATTGAAGATCTAAAGGCATCTGCCACCAATGTGGAACGCTTCCTTGAAATAGTCCGCAAGTATACGGATATCAAGGAGCTTACTCCCGAAATCCTGCGAACGTTCATCAGCAAGATCGTTATCCACGAGCGAAGCCGTAAGCACGTCAAGGATGCCGAACAGGACATCGATATCTACTTCGCCCACATCGGAAACCTTAACCGCTTCTGCACTGACAGACAAGCCAACCCAACCGAAATAACCGCTTAAATCCAAGCAACAGAAAAGGACAGACGACCTTAAATCGTCTGTCCTCATCCGAGAAGCACGCCTTACGCTCTAACATCCTTATGAGAAGGAGCGTATGGCAAGTCTTTTTTATTTCTTTACTGTAAGATCCGAAATATATTACACAGATTTTTTATAACAGGGAACCTCTAAAAATTCCCGAAGATATTGAATAAAGTCGCAAAGTATGATATAATGGGAAGAAACAAGAGAAGGGCGGCGAAAACCATGAAACAGGT
>CASGAQ010000010.1 GCA_949299535.1 uncultured Eubacteriales bacterium
GTTTGAGGGCTGGTTTGCCGATGCGGAATATACGACGCCTTTCGATTTCTCCGCTCCCGTAACTCAGACAGGTACGGTAAACGTATACGCAAAATGGAAGAATCTTAATCCCGAAACGACTCCCGCGCCGATACAGACAACAAATACAAGTGAGCCTGCTCAGACAACAGACATTTCCGGCGTGACTGAGCCCGGCGAAAGCTCCGGCAATGCGGTTATCATCGTTGTTGTAGTTGCGGTAGTTGTCGTCGGCGCGGCGATAGGCGTGGCTGCGATAATCAAAAATAAAAACAAATAAACGTTTTTGATCAAAAGGCAGTTTTCCGGCTGCCTTTTGATTTTGCATAAATTTTATTTTAAATTATCGTAAGCCGGCTTCCCGCGGATTGACAAAAACAATGCGAATGTTATAATTATAAATATATAGATCAAATAGATCAAATAATAGACGTATATACGGGAAATGATCAAAATAATGCGAAAACGAGGTGTTGATTGATGAATCTGAACGCGGTAAATCGTTTGGCGACTCTTGTGATAGGATTTATGGATACGAAGAAATCTGCGGTACCCATTGTTGAAACTTTGCCGCAGAAGCCGGATATCCCTCGTTCGCCTGTGTATAGCGGTTTGGAGCGAGTAAGTCCCGAATCCGTCGGCGTTCCCTCAAAGCTCATTCGTGAATATCTGGAAAAAATACTTGCCGACAAGACGCTCAATATGCACAATATAATGATATTGCGCGGCGGTAAGGTGATATATGAATGCAGCTTCGGCGGACAGGATATACCCGTGCCGAAGATGACTTTTTCCGCCTGCAAGAGCATAGTTTCCATTGCGATAGGTATGCTGATAGATGAGGGAAAGATATCGCTTTCGGACAAAGCTGCGGATTTTTTCGAAGGGCGTATAAGCGTTATCGATAAAATGCGTACAGACGATATAACGATATCGGATCTGCTCACCATGAGAAGCGGAATAGTGTTCAACGAAGCCGAAGCTTTTGTAAGCACTAACTGGGTAAAAAGCTATTTTTCTTCTTCGGTAAATGCCGATCACGGCGAAACTTTTAATTATAACAGTCTTAACACATATATACTTTCGGCAATAGTTTACAGAGTGACGGGAAAGCATTTGTCGCAATTTCTGAATGAGCGCCTTTTTGAGCCGCTGGAGATTTTCGAAACGGCGTGGGAAAAGTGTCCTATGGGACTTGAAAAAGGCGGCTGGGGACTTTATATGCGTCCTGAGGACATGGCCAAGATAGGCTTGCTCGTTATGAACGGCGGCGTTTGGAAGGGCAGACGCATAGTTTCGGAAAAATACCTGAGAGAGGCGACGACGGCTCATGTGACCACTCCGCTTGATGCGGGCGCTTTTAATTACGGATATCAGATATGGGTTGGCAGGGATACCGATACGTTTCTTTTTAACGGAATGCTTGGGCAAAATGTGTTGGGATTCCGCAAAAACGGCATTCTTATAGTTTCGAACGCAGGCAACGGTGAATTTTTTCAGCAGAGCAACTATTACGGCATAACGCTTTCTCTTTTCGGCGGCACATTTGCAGATGTTCTTCCGAGGAACAGGCGCGAGGAGGCGGCTCTTGCGCGGCTTTCGGGAACGCTCAGATTCGGCGGAGGAAAAAATCGCCTTGTCGGAAAAAACACCGTATATGAAGCGCTTGAAAGACTTTTCTCTCCTGTTTATGAAATTAATGACAAAAACGCGCCGTCTTTCGGACTTATGCCGGCGATATTGCAGGTCCTTCAAAACAATTACACAAAAGGTACCAAAAGGATAAAATTTGCCCTTGATAAAGAGAATGCGCTTGTGGAGATAACTTTTTGCGAACAAGACGAAACTCACGTTTTTCGTGCGGGACTTTTGAAGGGCGAGAAAACGGAGCTTTCTTTTCACGGGGAAAAATTCACTGCGTGCGCTTTTGCGCGTTATGCTCACGATGAGGATATGCGCGAGGTGCTTGTCATTCGTATAGATTTTATAGAAACGCCTTGTTCTCGTATTTTTAAGTTCCGCTTTGACGACGGAGCAATGATATGCTGCGCTTCCGAAGCTCCGGGTTCGGATTTTATTATCAAAGGTGCGAACAATATTTTGGAGGAAGCGTTGGAAAACAAATTTGTTTCCCTCATCGCAGGAAAGATAGACAGGGATTATTTTAAGTATAAATTCGAAAAAGTTTTTTCTCCTCAGATATATTTTGTATGCAAATCTTCCTGTGCGGAGGAATGAGCGAAAAAATAAAATCCGTTGTTTTTACAACGGATTTTTTGTTTCTTTTATGTATTTTTGCTTTGTGGCTTCGCCGCCCCGCATATGTCGCTCCGCTTTGTTTTTGTCCAATACTGCGCGCACTTCTTCGAAAAGCGCTTTATTCAGTTTCTCCAAACGTTCGGTCACGTCTTTATGTACGGTCGATTTCGATATGCCGAATTTTTTTGCCGCCGCGCGCACAGTCGAGCCGTTCTGCGCGATATAAGAGCCGAGTGAGACAGCCCTTTCCTCTACCGTTCCTTTCAATGTGCTCCGCCTCCTGCGTCGTTGATACTTTAAATATATATGAAGCGCGGACTTTCATTATTACGGAAAAGCATATTTTGCTCCTTGCAGAGGAAAGATGTTTGTGGTAAAATATATCAAAATTGAATGTCTATACAGGACGGAGAGCTTTAAAAATGAGCGATTTTGAAAAGGATATGAAAATGGCGCGTATCATTGCCGAAAAGGCGTCGTCTCTGGGTGGAACCGCATATTTTGTGGGCGGATATGTTCGCGATATTATCATGGGAAATGAAAACAAGGACGTTGATATAGAAGTTCACGGCATATCCGCGGAAGCGCTTTGCGATATTTTGGACTCTCTTGGCGGCAGGCTCAAGATGGGCGAGAGTTTCGGTGTGTACGGACTCAAAGGATATACGCTCGATATAGCCATGCCTCGACGCGAAAAGGCTACTGGGAGAGGTCACCGCGATTTTGAGATGTTTACAGATCCGTTTATAGGTACGCTGAAAGCGGTGGAGCGCAGGGATTTTACGATAAACGCGATGATGATGAATGTGCTTACAGGAGAGATAGTAGACCATTTCGGCGGCGCTGAGGATATAAAGCGTAAAGTTATACGCCATGTAAACGATAAGACTTTTGCTGAGGACCCTTTGCGCGTATTGCGATGCGCCCAGTTTGCGGCAAGGTTTGATTTTTCCGTGGCGGAGGAAACGACGAAGCTCTGCAAAACGATAAGTCTTTATCCGCTTCCCAAGGAGCGTGTGGAAGCGGAGCTTCGCAAAGCTCTTCTTATGTCAAAACGACCGTCCGTATTTTTCGAGGTGCTTAGGCGCGCGCAGCGACTTGAGGAATTTTTTCCCGAGGCGGCAACACTTGTCGGGGTGGAGCAGAGCAGAAAGCACCATGCGGAGGGTGACGTATGGACTCACACGATGATGGTGCTTGACGAGGCGGCAAAATCAAGGCACGAAGTTTCGGAGCCATACGGATTTATGCTGAGCGCGCTCGTGCACGATTTCGGCAAAGCGATATGTACCGAAAAAGTGAACGGAGAGATACGCTCATACGATCACGAAAAGAAAGGGCTGCCGCTTGCTGAAAAGTTTCTTCGCAGGCTTACGAACGAAAAAAAGCTTATAAAATATGTGCTTAATATGACGGAATACCATATGAAACCGAACGCGCTTGCCGCTCAGGGTTCCTCTGTCAAAGCGACGAATAAAATGTTTGATTTGTCGGTTGCGCCGAAAGATCTGATTATTCTGGCTTCCGCCGATCATTCGGGTAGGATATCCTCAATGCCCACCATTTCTTATGATGGATTTCTCTCGGAAAGACTCGATATATACTTTGAAACGATGAAACGACCGTATGTTACGGGCAAGGACCTTACCGAAGCGGGACTTGTACCGGGAGAATATTTTTCCGAACTTCTGAAATATGCACATAAACTGAGGCTTGCGGGAATACCGAAAGAAGACGCTCTAAAGCAGACGCTTTCTTACGCCGACTCAAAGAAAAACGAAAAAAGAGTGTGTTCCGAATAAAAAGAACACACTCTTTTTGCTGTAAACGGCTGAAAAGAAAAGTCTATTCCAAGATTTTTTTAAAAGTGTAACCGATATTGCTTAAACGGTTCTTATTATGGTGAAAGTACTTTCAATACAAAATAAGGAGACAGAGCGTTGGATGACAAAAGTATAGTCGAATTGTATCTGCTGCGTGACGAAACGGCGATAAAATTTACTTCCGAAAAATTCGGAAGCCGCTTGCGTAATTTGGCATACGGCATCGTCAAAGACAGTCAGACAGCCGAAGAATGTGAGAATGACACATATATGGAAGCTTGGAACACGATACCGCCCAAAAGTCCCGGAGAATATTTGTATGCTTTTCTCGCCAGAATAACGCGCCATATATCTTTGAACCGCTGCCGCGACCGCAGTCGATTGAAAAGGAGCGCGCATATCTGTGAATTGAGCGCGGAGATGGAGCAATGTATTCCATCGCCTGACGATACGGAGTGCCGCATAAATGATATTGCGCTAAGCGAGGCCATTAACGGTTTTCTGTGCGGGCTTGACGAGGAAAAAAGGAATATTTTGAATATTTTCATTCGGCGGTACTGGTATCTTGATTCCATATCGGATATTTCCAAACGCTTTGCGCTGTCCGAGAGCAAAGTAAAGATCACGCTCTATCGTTGCCGCAACCGGCTTCGTGAGCATCTTGAAAAGGAGGGGTACAATGTATGAGAGGAAATGATTTTTTAGATAAAATGGAGCTTATTGACTCCGCTTATATTGAAGCGGCGGATATAAAGCCGAAAAAAAGAAAAAGGACTTGGCTGAATTATGCTGCCGCCGCGGCTTGTCTGTGCCTTATCATAAGCGCTGTCGTAACGATACCGTTTTTGAAAGAACCCGAACAAGGCGACTTTGATCTTTCAAATAAAACGACCGCAAAAATATCATACGGGAGCGAGGAGGGCGTTATGACTTCTTCAGAAGTCGACTTGGTCTATCTTACCGAATCGGAAATGTTCTCGCACGAAAAAATGTATGTTTTCCGCGGCAGAGTAAGCGGTCTGTCAAATATAACGATAGACTTCAACGGCGTTAAAGAGGCACGCTGCATTGCGACTGTATTAATAGAAAAGGTCTATAAGGGCGATATTGCCGAGGGCGAACAGATAACCATGCTCCTTCCGTGCGCGATATATGCTGACGGAAGCACTGTGGAAGATACGGGAGTAATATCTCAGATAGAGTGCGGAATGGAGGGCATTTATATATGATGAAAGTTCTTATATCGAACAAAACGATGCTGTTCTTATGCTTCGCGACATTGCTTCCTGCGGACTTGCAGACGTATGCGCTGGGCATTTCTGTCCGATGAGAATGGCCTTATTTTCGAAAGAAACGCTTATCCCGGAGCGAAAAATGCCGTCGATCTCGATGATATTGAAGCATATGTCATCGAAAAGCTCGGTTGAGTTTTTTTACCCGAATCCTCATAAAAAAGATAATATACCTGCCGTTTCGGCAGGTATATTATCTTTTCGCCCTATTGACAAAGACATACGGAGGTGCTATAATAACTGTACTAACTGTACTAACACAACTAATACACTTAGGAGGGAGGCAAAAATATTGATAGAGGTTGATCTTCATTCGCGCAAACCAATATATGAACAGCTTGTGGACAACATAACAATGCTTGTGATGAGCGGCTTTCTCAAAGCCGACGAACAAGTTCCTTCCGTGCGTCAGCTTGCAATGGAGCTTGCCGTAAACCCGAATACGGTGCAAAAAGCGTTTTTGGAGCTTGAACGCCGCGGAGTTCTTTATTCCGTCGCCGGCAAAGGGCGCTTTGTAAACGGCGAGCTTGACGGTTCGCGTTCTGCTCAAAGTGCAAAACTGATGGAAGAACTCAATATACTTCTCGGAAAAATAAAAAAATTCGGTGTTCCACGCTCTCGGATAGAAGAAGCGGTGGATTCGGTTTACAGTGACGGAAAGGCGGAAAACAATGATAAAGATTGAAAATGTTGAAAAATACTACGGCAGTCTGCCCGCGGTAAACGGTGTATCTCTTGAGATAAAAGACGGTTCCATATTCGGGTTTATCGGTTCGAACGGCTCCGGAAAATCGACCTTGCTTCGCGTAATGGCGGGGATATTCAAGGCGGATAAGGGCAGAGTGCTTATAGACGGAGAGAACGTATACGAAAACACTTGGGCTAAAAAGAGGATATTTTACATATCCGACGACCAATATATGTTGCCTTCTTCGACGGCGGCGGATATGCTTGCTTTTTATAAGGTGATGTATCCTTCGTTTGACAAAAGTCGGTTCGGAGAGCTTCTTAAAATATTTTCTCTCGACCCGAGAAAACAGATATCGGGGTATTCGAAAGGTATGAAAAAACAGCTCGATATAATCTGTGCCGTGTCGTGCAGACCGGATTATATCTACTGCGACGAAACGTTTGACGGACTTGATCCTGTTGCCCGCGTAGAGGCAAAAAAACTGCTTGCCTGCGAGAGCGCGGAGCGCGGTATGACGGCGATAATCGCCTCTCACAACCTGCGCGAGATAGAGGATATTTGCGACGGTATCTCTCTCATGCACAAAGGGGAAATAGTTATCTCAAACGATATAGACGATATTAAAACGGAACTTGTAAAGATTCAGGCTGTGTTCAATGAAACAAAGACACGCGAAGATTTCAAGGAGCTGAATGTTGTTAATTTTGTCAAGAACGGCAGTGTTTATACGATTTTCGCAAGGAGCGACAGCTTTTTTGCGGAAAAAGTTATAAGCTCAATGGCTCCGGTATTTTATGAGCTTATACCGCTGACGCTGGAGGAAGTGTTCATTACGGAAATGGAGGCTAAGGGTTATGGTTTTGCAGAATAAATTTTCATTAAAAGGTGTTTTGGCCGGGTACGGAAAAATGGTCCGTCACGGACTGCGTTATAACTGGACGCTCGGACTTATCTCATTTATAGCGCTTTTTTTGACATTGCCGCTTCCTCTGATCTTATATGAAAATGAGGATATCAGTAGAAAATTATATTTTATAGAAGATATGCTTTGGCCTAACAGGACCGCCGTTTTTGTGGTCGTATGTATACTGGCGCTCGTATTTTCCATTGTAATGTTCAAATATCTGCACAGCAAAAAATCGATAAACTTTTATCACAGTCTTCCCGTAAAAAGAGCGTCGCATTTTCTTGCTGCGCTTACAGTCTCGACGATATATTTTATCGCTTCTTTCCTTCTGTGCGTCGTTTTATCTGTTTTAATATATCCGGACTTAATGAATTCTTATCTTTACGGACTTGCGGTGAGAATGTTCTTTCTCAACACAGCTTACTTTATTTTGTTCAGCGCCGTATTCTCTCTTTGTGCGGTGCTTACGGGAACTCTTTGGTCGCATGCGATAGTTTCGGCGCTCTTGCTTGTAATAGTGCCGTGGGTGTATTATCTTACATTGTTCTTTGTGTTATCGGGACAGCACAGTCTTTATTGGGAGGATATGTTTTTTACAAAATATATCGTGGGACCTCAATCCCCCATCTTTTTAAACGTTACATATGCCGAAGATGCGGCGTATATGAGCGTCGGAAAATTTGCCGCTGTTATCTCCGCTATACTTGCCGCGGCTTTGGCAATCATCATTGCGGCGATCTTGGTATACAGGAAAGTGCGTAGCGAGAATGCCGGCAAGACTATATTGTTTGAAACTTTTTCCGTTGTGTATAAGTATATTTTGACTTATGTTATAATGCTTTCCGCAGGATATTTGATAGATTCTTTATTTTCGGAAAATTTCCTTTCTGTTCTCATATTCTCCGTTGCGGTGGGATTTTTGACGTTCGGACTCATAAATATGATATTTCATCAGAACCGCAAAAAATTCTTTGTCGGCATGAAACGTTCGTGGATAATGCTTGCTGTATTTGCCGTTATATATCCGCTTTGTTATTTTGACGTGGCGGGGCTTGACCCAAAGTTTCCCGACAGCGATAAAATAGTTCAGATAGATATATATAATAACGGCGACAAGATAATCGTGAACGAGAGAGAAAGCATTGACAAGGTGATGTCTAATATGAGCGTGTATGGTGCTCATACTGGAGCATTTTATGTAGGAGCTCCGGGAACAACAGTAAGTACTGATGATATTGTTGAAAAAGGATCAAATAATATCCTTACACGTGTAAATATAAAACTCAAAAACGGATTTACTGTTTTGAAAGCTGTATATATAGCATATGAGACGGAGCCGTCTCCCGACAGTATTCCTGCGATACTTTCGGGAAAAAATGTTCTTGAAAACAAGATAGATTTCCTTCAAGATAAAGATTTTAAAAAAATACATTTGGTTATCTCTCCCGTATATAGAGGCGGCGAAATAGACAGTTTCACACACAATCCGAATTATGAACTTGAAAGTAATGATAAAATAGATTTTGATAAGCTCTTTGACTGTATTAGAAAAGATATGGAACTCATAGAAGATGATTTCTATACTCAACCAATTATTGCTTTTTTGGATTTTTGTACATATGAAGACCATGAACGTTGTAAAATTTATGTAACCGAGAATATGGAGAATACCTTGAATTATATTGAAACATTGATACCCGGTATGAAAAAATCCTTGAAAGAAATATCCGAAGAATTGGAATATATTTTGATAAAGAAAAAAGATACAGAAAACCAGACAGAAAAACAGCTATATGTCTACGACGATTCACAGATAGAGGAGCTGTTAAAACATTTTGTTTATTCTTATGAAAGTTTATATAAAAAAGTTTACTGTAACAGAGATTATATTTTCATTGATGAAGCTAATTTGAATGAAGCTAATTTGAATGAAGCTAATTTGAAATCAGTATCCGGTTATCTCGGTGATATTCCCGAAAGTATAAAAGAAGAACTCGAAAAACAGCCGGCGATAAAAAATTAAGTATATGAATAAACAAATAAACAGCAGAGCGTGCGCTCTGCTGTTTTGCTTTTTTTTTACATGTTATTTTGAAAATTCTTTTACGAAGTTCTGATATCTCACTATTGCCTGAGCATGAGTGAATCTTTCAGAGTAAATTTTAAGGTCTGCCAAAGACATATCGGAAACATTTTCGTCTGCGGTTCCGTCGAAAGAGCAGTTAGCGCCGATATAGAGGATATTATGGTTATTTTCCTGAACTTTGAGCATACCGGAAACTACAGTGCTTGCTTTTTCACCGTTTACATATACCGAAATTGTGCTTGCAGATGTAGTTCTGGAATAAACCGCAAGGACGTGAACGAGTTCCTCGGCGGAGGACGTCTTTTCATATTCAGCCGTATACATTTTGCTTCCGACGTATGCGTCGAAAGCAGGTCTGCCGTTTTGCTCATATACGCCGATACCGTTTCTTTCGCGTCCGCTGATAATGCTCTGTGTGCCGCTCTTGGAGCGGTTTACATAAACGGCTTCAATTGTAAGACCGTCTTCTTTTATGAAATCCTGAAGGTCGAAATTATCTGCGAATCCGTTAAGCGTGAGTTTTGCGTACTGACCTTCTTCCGAAATGTTGAGCGCGGGAAGCGTCTTTGAAACGCCGCCGTGTTTAAGCTCGGTATCGGATATCGTAGCTCCGATAAGTTCTATCGTTGATTTGCCTTTTGTGTCCGTCGCATTGCCGTCGGAGAAATCAATATCAATATACGGTTCGGGAATAGTTGCGTTTTCAAGGTCGAGCTTTGGCTCATATGTGTACACTACTTCGTTGCTTGCCGCGCCCCATGTATCATATGCGACAAGGCTGAAGGTGTATTTAGAACCGCGGTCGAATATGCCTGTTCCGAGGTTGAAAGACCACTCTTTCTTCATGTCCGATACCTGAGGGTTTTTATAATAGTCAGCAAGTATCTTTTTGCACGAAGAAGTCATTACATTATCGCCGTTCTTTACTGTGAGCACATAATGGTGGATAACGTCGTCATCCGTGCCGGATTTAAAGTTGACTTTAACCACAAGAATGTCTTCGCCTGTGTCGGAATTGTCTGTTACGGAGATAGCGTCTTCCGGAAGAACGGGCGCCTGGTTTGAATTGGCGCGAGCCTCGCTGTATTTGTTGAGGTGAGAGCCGTCAGAGGAAGGAGCAGAAATAACCCAAGGCGTCTTTATGGAAGCGTCGCGTTCAAAATCTATTCTTATAAATCTGATATTTCCGTCTTTGTCTACCTGAACAAGGTATCCGGAGGAAACTTCGTTTGCGTCTTTCATTACGGTTGCGCTCTGCATATCTTCATAATTACCGTTTTCAATAGCCATGTACTGAACGGAACCGCAGCCGAGGGACGTGAATTTTGTCTGCATTATTGAGCGTTCATCATTGATCGGAAAATGAAGATGTCCGCCGAATGTTACAACCTGAGGATATTTATCAAGCGTGGAAGTGAGGTCTTTTGTATACCAGTATATGCCGCTTGTAAGAAGGTCGCTGCCGTATACTGTACCGTATATCATGGGATGAGTGATAACAAAAACATATTGATTGGGGTTCTCTGCAGTGATGGCGGCAAGTTCTTGATCAAGCCACTCTTTTGTCGCAGCCTGATATTTTGCGCCGGAATCGTCTGCCCCTGAGCATGCATATGTTATCGGCTCAACGAAAAGGAAATGATATCCGTTTATGACGCAGTGGCGGCTTCCGTTTGCAGAATCGCTGCATTCAACGTCATATTGAGAATATGCGGATTCGTTGCCTTTGCCGATGGTTTCCATAAATACCTGAAGGCTGGCACCTGAAGCGCCGGAATTTCTGAAGTCGTGGTCATGGTTGCCGAGCGCGAATATCATCGGGACTTCGGCAGGATCGAATACTTTTTCATATACTTCCTTGACCTGTGTTGCTTCCTGAATTTTTGTAGCTTGATCGCTGGTATAGGCGTTTGTAAGGTCGCCGGCAACGACTACGGCTTCAATGCCTTTTTCCGTGTAGAGCAGAGCGGTTTCCTTGAGAACTTCTAAAGCGTGCTGAACGGTGCCCGCACTTGTGGAGGTGTGTATATCGGACACCGCGCCGAACTGGAGGACGATGTTTTTATCATCGAACCCCTCCGTTACTCCTACAAACAGAGGATTTTGCGTATCCGGAGGCTGAACGGAACTATCAGTTGTTTGAGAAGAACTTTCGTCTGTGTTTACGGGGTCTTCCGTTGTGGGAGTATCGCCGTTTCCGCAAGAGAAAAGTCCGAGAGAAACTGTCGCAACAAGTATTGATGCAATAATTTTTTTCATTGTTTATCTCCTTAAATTTCCTTAATTTTCCTTAATTTTCCTTAATTTAATGTACTTTTACTAAAGAACGCGCCCTATAAGAGCGCGTTCTTTGAAATTTCAATTAACTTGCTGCCCGTAACTTTCAGTTCAACATATCAGCAGCGGCTTCGTATACTTGTTTAACTTCGTCTGCGCTGAGAGCTTTGTCGTAAAGTTTAATATCTACAACTGTAAGGTCGTTTGCAGGGAAGTCACCGTTTACGTATTTGGTTTGTACTGTGGGGTCGTTGCCTATATAGAATACGTTTGCCATATTGAATCCTTCGAAGATTTCAGTCTTGTCTGCTGCCGTGAAAGCGCCGGCTGCTGCATTGGAAGCGTTAAGAACGCCGTTGATATAGATTTCGACTTTCTTTGTCTCTCCATTGTAAACGCCGACTACATGAACAAGCTCCGTTGAGGAGGCGGAAGATGTAGCATATGCGCTGGAGTAAGCATTTTCAGCAGTATGACCTGTGATAAAGTAAGGTTTGCCGCTTGCGTCTTCGGCAAGACCCCAGCCGGAACGTCTTTTATCGCCGGCATTTGCTTCTGTTACGCAGACGATACCGCGAACACCGCCGGTTGTTGAATTATCCAGATAGAAAGCCTCAACTGACCAGCCGCCTGTTTCGGCAACGAGGTCGTTGAATTCTTCTGCATTGTTTATTTCAGTAAAAGTAGCCTTTACCCATGTACCGACGTTTTTAATGCGAAGAGTGGGAAGAGTTTTTGTTTTGACACCGAAAGTAACTTCGGTGTCCTCAACAGTTGCGGCAGCTGCATCGCCTGTTGTTTTTATTTCGAGTGTTACAACATTCTTAAAGTCAACTATGTTGCCGTTGCTGAAAGAGATGTGAGCATAAGGATCAACAGGGTATTCTATAGTGGGAGGTGTAACGATTTCACTTGTGGTTCCTGTTGTTGATGTTGTTGCTTCTGTCGTAGCTGCTGTAGTGGAAGTTGTTGTAGTTGCGTTTGTTGTGGATGAAGTGGTTCCGCTTGATTCATCTGTAGTTGCATCTGTCGCGGTTGTGGGGGTGTCTGTTGTTACGTTAGAATCCGTTGTTTTTTCGGGATTATCGCCACATGCAAAAACCATAGCAGACATTGCGATTACGAGAATCAGTGAAATGATTTTTTTCATTTTTTCTTTTTCCTCCAAAATAAAAATTTATCATTTGTTGTATAATAGTATTGGGCAAAAACGCCTATACTATATTGATATATTTATACCATAAAATCCGATTTGTGTCAATTCAAAATAAGGTTTTAATAAAGTATATGTAAAAATTTCGTAAAATTTATAAAAAATTCTTTTAAGATAATTGGAACTATTAAACAATAGAGTAAATAAACTGAAAATTCTTGTTTTTGCTTTTCTGAAAAAAACTTTGTTTTGTGCTTGACTTTTAAAAAAAACAATGATATCATAATAGAAAAGCATAGAAGCAAGACAAGCTTCGCGTGTTACCCGGACAGAGAGAGGAGCCAAGGCTGAAAGTTCCTTGCGGCAAGAACCCGCGCAAGTACCGCTTGCAGAGCCGCGCGCAGGAAATGGCGCGACGGGTACGCCCGTTACAGTGTGAAACAGAGTTAAAAATTTGAGTGGAACCGTGTTTATGCACCTCAAAGCAGGCTTTTTCCTGTTTTGAGGTTTTTTGATTTTTCACAATGAAATTTGATTTTTCCATATCATTTACGCAGTCTTGATTTTATGAAATGAATTTATTTTTTATAAGGAGAAAAATATCATGGTTATTTCTTTCGGAGAAAACAAACTTAATTTTGATTCCCCGCTTACTGTTTATGAAGCGGCTCAGCAGGCGGGGCTCATCTCACGCGAAGTTCTTTGCGCACGCGTCGACGGCGCGGTATGTGAGCTTACGCATATGCTCGACAAGGATTCCGATGTAGAACTTCTCACATTTGCAGACGCAGACGGCAAAAAAGTGTTCTGGCATACGACATCTCATATACTTGCTCAGGCGGTAAAACGTCTTTATCCCGAAACAAAGCTGACGATAGGACCTGCCGTTGACAACGGATTCTATTATGACTTTGATTCCGATGTTTCGTTCACTCCCGAGATACTTTCCAAAATCGAATCCGAGATGAAAAAAATAGTCAAGGAGAACATCAAACTTGAAAGATACACGCTTCCCAGAGAAGAAGCTATCAAGTTTATGGAAGAAAAGGGAGAAACATATAAAGTAGCGCTGATTGCACGCGTTCCCGAAGGCGATGACATCTCATTCTATCGTCAGGTCGAGTTTACCGACCTTTGCGCCGGTCCTCATCTTTTCTCTACGGGTGCTGTAAAAGCATTTAAGCTTACACAGTGTACCGGCGCATATTGGGAAGGAAACTCCAACAACAAAATGCTTCAGCGCGTATACGGAGTATCTTTCCCCACGAAAGACGAACTTAATGCCCACCTTACGATGCTTGAAGAAGCTAAAAAACGCGATCACAACAAGCTCGGACGAGATCTTGAACTCTTTACGACGGTAGATGTTATCGGGCAGGGACTTCCCATTATTCTTCCCAAAGGCGTTACTGTAATGCAGACGCTTCAAAGATGGATAGAGGACGAGGAAACAAAACGAGGATATGTTCGCACAAAAACTCCATATATGGCTAAACGCGAACTTTATAAGATATCCGGCCACTGGGATCATTATCTTGACGGAATGTTTGTTCTCGGAGACCCTCACGATGAGACGAAAGAGTGCCTTGCGCTCCGTCCAATGACTTGCCCGTTCCAATATCAGGCTTACCTTAACAAGAAACGCTCCTACCGTGAACTTCCCATGCGTCTTGGCGAAACGTCCACGCTTTTCCGCAACGAGGATTCCGGCGAGATGCACGGACTTATACGTGTTCGTCAGTTTACTATTTCCGAAGGGCATCTTATTCTCCGTCCCGACCAGCTTGAAGAAGAATTCAAAGGGTGTCTGGAACTTGCAAAATACTGCCTTGATACGGTAGGGCTGCTTGAGGACTGCACATTCCGTTTTTCTCAATGGGATCCAAGCAATACAGCAAAATATGAAGGTACTCCCGAACAGTGGGAGGAAGCTCAGACGGTCATGAAAAACATACTCGACCACCTCGGCGTAAAATATGATATAGGTATCGACGAAGCTGCCTTCTACGGTCCGAAACTCGATATCCAGTGCAAGAATGTTTACGGAAAAGAGGATACTATCGTTACTATCCAGATAGATATGCTTCTTGCGGAAAAATTCGGCATGTACTATACAGACAGCGACAACAAACAGAAACTGCCATATATCATTCACCGCACTTCCATAGGATGTTATGAGCGTACGCTTGCGCTGCTTATAGAAAAATATGCCGGTGCATTCCCGCTCTGGCTCGCTCCTGTACAGGTCGAGGTGCTTCCTATCTCTGAAGCATACAACGGCTACGCGGAGAAAGTCGGCAAAGCTCTTACAGACGTAGGTCTGCGCGCAGATGTCGATTACCGCAATGAAAAGATAGGTTTTAAGATACGCGAAGCACAGCTTTCAAAAGTTCCTTATATGCTTATAGTCGGCGAGAAAGAGGCTGAAACGGATTCGGTATCCGTACGTTCCAGAGACGGCAGCACGCAGACAATGACTCTTGAGGAATTTTCCGCAAAAGCCGTAAAAGAAAACGCTGAAAAGACAAGATAAAATCATATAAAATTATCAGTGCAATAAACTGCTTTCTCGTCTTATGCTCTTAATAAAAAAGCTCGGTTCAAAACGATCCGAGTTTTTTTATATTTATAAACCAAGAAAAATAAATTTATTATTTTCCCACGCAGAATTTGTGGAATATATTGTCTACTACGTCTGCGGAGACTTCTCTGCCGTCAAGTTCGGCAATGGCGGAAGCAGCGCGTTCGAGTTCTGTTCCGGCGATATCGTCACCGAGAAATGAAATGGCATTTTTTGCCGAAATGACAGAAGAAAGACAACTGCATACGGCGCTGTATTGACGCGCGTTTGTGAGTATCTCCTCGTCGGAATTTTCGATATCTCCGCTTATGAATCTGCTTTCGATGGCGTCGGCGAGAGTTTTCTTTTCGTCGTGTTTTGCAGAAAGCGAAAGCGTGTCGAAGCCGCCGAAAAGTTCTTCTCCGAAAACGGTGTTTTTATCCGACTTGTTGAGGATTACGAGAACAGTCTTTCCGCTCTGCTTCGCCCGCTCTATGAGTTCAAGGACTTTTCCGTCCTCGCTGTCGAACGGTCGAGATGTATCGAATACAGCCAGAATGAGTTCAGAATTTTCCATCTCCTTTTTGGAGCGTTCTACGCCGAGTTTTTCAACTATATCGGCAGTTTCACGTATTCCCGCCGTGTCGGAAAGGCGAAGAAGCACATTACCGCAAACGACGGTTTCGGATATGACGTCTCTTGTCGTGCCTGCGATATCAGTTACTATGGCGCGCTCGTTTTCAGCGAGCATATTGAGTATGGTAGATTTGCCTGTGTTCGGCTTTCCGCATATTACAGTGGGGATTCCTTCGCACACGGCGTGACCTGTCCTGTACGATGCTTTGAGCGATTCGAGTTCTTTTATTATGCCGTCTATGGCGGAGTACATTTCATCACGCGGCATTTGCTCCAAGTCCTCGTCAGGAAAGTCTATGAGCGCATATATGTTTCCTATGACCGAGGTGATGTCGGAGTATATCTGTTCTGTCTTTTTTCTGAGAGAGCCTGATATTCCGCGGCGCGCAAGCGCAAGAGAAGCGTTTGTCTTAGCGTCTATCATACCTATAACGGATTCCGCTTCGGAAAGTGAGAGCTTGCCCGCCGAGAAAGCGCGGCGCGTGAATTCGCCGGGACCTGCCTGTACCGCGCCTGCGGAAAATGCGGCGGAGAGAATATTCTGTGTAAGAAGTATTCCGCCGTGACAGCTTATCTCAACAATGTTTTCTCCCGTATATGACCTTGGCGCACGGAAAATGGTAACGAGGGCTTCGTCGAGTATCTTTCCGTCAGGCGATTTTATATCAGCGAGGAAAACGAAGTTGGATTTTATCTCCGAGAAGCTCTTCTTGCTTTTCGGGAATATAAATTTTTCGGCAATGGACAGAGCGTCATCGCCTGACATGCGAATGAGTGCAACGCCGCCTTTGCCGTACGGAGTGGAAACGGCGGCTATCGTGTCTGAAAACATTGTATACATAGCTTAAACTCCGAGATTTGAAATCTTTTTGAAAAAAGGCGCACCTTTGGGTGCGCCTTTTGAATATTATTTGTTGTCATCTTCTTCGCTTTGCGCGGAATTGATGGTACTGCCGAATTCTTTAAGGCGCGCGAAGTAGCTGTCGAGGTCTTTTGCTTTTTCTATTTTGCGGGGAGCGGGGCGAGGCGTATCGCTCGTTCTGCGGGCGCGGGGAACATATTCGCTTCTTTCCGTTCTTGTAATCTTTTCGGTCTTTTCAACGCGTTCCTTATCTTCCTTTGCGTCTTTTGCGGGAGCGTCATATGTACGCTCTTCGCTTCCGGCGGCATGTTTTGCGGAACTTTTGCCGCCGTCGCGTTTGCCTTTGCCGCCTTTGCGGTCGAATTTATATGCGGATATGGGTTTTTCGCCGCCTTCGGGGAAGATGATGACGCGGCGGTTGCCTTCGGCGCCGACGGAGTTTGTGGAAACTCCCTCTATGGTCTGAACTTCGGAATGGATTATTCTGCGTTCATATGCGTTCATGGGTTCGAGAACGGTATTTCTGCCGGTTCTCTTTACCTTTTCAGCCATATGGCGCGCGAGCTTTTTAAGAGTTTCTTCTCTCTTTTCGCGGTAGTTTTCGATATCTACGGTTATGCGTGTATATTTGCGTTCGTCAGTTTCTTTTTTGTTTGCGGCAAGGTTTATAAGGTACTGGAGCGCGTCAAGCGTATCTCCGTGATGTCCTATAAGAGTTCCTGCGCCGCTGCCCGTAATGTTGAGGAAAGCTTCACCGTTTTTTTCGCTTATAACTTCAACGGAGGCGTCGAGCTCCATGTCTTTTATGAGTGTGTTTGCAAAATTCTTTGCCGCTTCCACCGGTTTGAACACATAAGTTATTTTGACTTTGGCAGGAGAAGCGCCTATGCCGAAAAGTCCTTTTTTTGCTTCTTCAATCACTTCGTATTCGAGCGCGTCGGCTGAAACGCCGAGCTCTTCAGCCGCGAGTCTTACGGCTTCTTCCGTGTTCTTTGCTATTTTTATAAGTTCTTGTTTCATGTTTTTGGAAGTCCTTTTTATTTATTGTCTTCGTCTTTTATATCTGCTTTGCCGAAAAGCTTTTTCTTTTTCTCGGAAACCGGTTTTTCGTCTTTATCGGAGGTTTCTTCCGTTTTCGGTCTGTCGTATATAGAAACGTAATCTCCGAGATCCTCTTCTATCTCCTCGTCGGAAAAGTCTATGCTGTGGAGCGAACGAATGGGGCCGCGGTTCTCGCTGGGCTTAGCGTTTTTGGGAGCTTTGCCTGCCATTTCTCTTTCTGCGGCTTT
This sequence comes from uncultured Eubacteriales bacterium, assembly GCA_949299535.1. Taxonomy (GTDB): domain Bacteria; phylum Bacillota; class Clostridia; order Oscillospirales; family CAG-272; genus UMGS731. The sequence goes on from CASGAQ010000010.1 coordinate 17,854, forward strand.
GATATCTTCTTCCGTGCAGGTAGGAAGCGGCATCGCCTTATGAAGGATTATGGACTGTGCAACGCCGATGATATTGTTGAACATCCAGTAGATACCGATGGCTGCGGGAACGGTGAATGCGATCCATGTCGTCATTGCGGGAAGCATAAGGTCCATAACGAGCATCGTTGTCTTGTTTTGCTGCGTTTGTTCCGCCATTCCGGGCTGATAGGTGAATTTTCTCTGAACTTTCATGGAGAGGAACTGGAATACGAATGTCAATATCGGAACGATTATAAGAATGTTCCAGCCGGGATTTGCGGAAAGATCGAATATACCCATCGTAAAGTCCGGTATCTCTGAAAAATCGACTGCTTCGAGTTCAGCCGCGGCAAGCGCGCTGTTTATCATATCGTACTTGTCGGATGTGATATACTGAATAAGGCTTATATCACGCGAAGAAAGTCCGTTTACGACATTTTCCGCAAGACCCAATGAGTTTGCGATAGTCGTTATCTGTGTTGCAGTCCAGCCGCAGATATACTTTAAGGGGTTTATGATAACATTGTAAAGAATGAAGATTATGGGCATCTGAATGAGAAGCGGCAGACAACCGGCCGCAGGATTGTAACCTTCTCTCTGGTAGAGTTCCATTATCTCGTTCTGCATTTTCTGCTGAGTTACTTTGTCGTTACGTCCTCTGTATTTTTTTCTGATAGCCATTTCCTTGGGACGCATTTTTGCCTGCTTGATAGAAGTTCTCTGCTGCTTTATTGCAAAAGGCAGGAGGATGAGCTTTATGAGCAATGCAAAAAGGAAAAGACCGAAAAGATAGTATCCGCCTGTGATGTTTGAAAAGAACGAGAGTATCGTTCCGAAAAATTTATATATGGCGTTCATTTATTTGTTTTCTCCTTCGATTTTTGAAGCGGAAGAACCGCCTTTTCCGCCGCGCTTTTTCGGATTTTCGGGAACGGGATCTTCTCCGCCGCGGCAAAATGGGTGACACCGTAAGATTCTCATGAGAGTAAGAAAAGCTCCGCGGAAAAACCCCCATTCTTCGAACGCATCCAGCGCATATTGAGAGCATGTAGGCGTAAAGCGGCAACATGCGGGTTTATACGGCGAAATATATTTTCTGTAAAACTTTATGAGAAATATGCATATCTTCTTCATGCGTTTTCGGTATCCTGAACTATCAGCCCGAGCTTGCGGAAAGCATATAAAAGGTCGCGGTAGATATCCTGTGTTTTAGCGCTTGTCGCCGCGTCTCGCGCGACTATGACGACAAGGAAGCCTTTTTTCACTATGTTTTCCTTTTCGAGCTGTTGATATGCGGCGCGGAGAATCCTTCTTGTTCTCGTACGCACCACCGCATGCCCGAGTTTTTTTGTGACCGTAAGACCTACGCGGTTGAGCCTCGTCTTCTGCGGATTTTCGCGCGCTATGCGCGAAGCGCGGTAATCGATCAATACATATACCGCTATATGCTTGCAAAATACTTTTTGTCCTTTTGAATAGACTTTTCTGAAAAGATGGTCTTCGGAAATTGCGATGTTTTTCACTCGGTTTCCTCTCTTGGGTTGTTTTCCGCGTCTTGTTCGTCCGAAAACAGCGCGGTGAAGCGCGAATCTACTCGCAAAAAGAGTTTTTTCGCCTCATAAAAAATCAAAGCCTATGATATAATGCACAGGCTTTGCGTTTTTTATTTGCTTTTTCGCAAATCAATAGGAGAGTCTTGCTCTGCCTTTTGCACGTCTTCTCTTCAAAACTTTGCGACCGTTGGCGGTACTCATTCTTTTTCTGAAGCCGTGTTCTTTCTGTCTCTGAAGCTTCTTAGGCTGATATGTTCTAAGCATTTATTTTCGCACCTCCTTAATTAACGACCGGCTGCCGCCGGACGACGGTATGCCGCTATGATTTACAAAGTACATTATACACATAAAAAGGTGTAATTGTCAAGTGCATTTTGCGTTTTTGCTTCCGATACGGATAAAAAAACATCAAATTTTTTTAAATATACACGTTTTTTTCCTTGATATTAGGGGAATATTGCCGTGTCAAAAAATCGCATTCCGGATACCGATAAAATCGCTCGGCGTCATTTTATCACATTCGTCGGGCGCGCGTCATATACTTATACCGCAGTATATTTGCAGAAGGAGGAGCATATATGGCAATAAAAATCTACATAGATCAGGGGCATAACGCCGTAAATCCAAATGCCGGAGCAGAGGGCAACGGATATCGTGAACAGGACCTTGTATATTATATAGGAAAGGAACTTGAAAAACTGCTTAACGCAGACCCGAATTTTGAAGCGATAACCTCGCGCAATTCTCCCACGGAGGTGCTTGGCACAAGTCTTTCGTCCAGCCTTTCGGCTCGTGTGAATGAGGCGAACGCGTGGGGCGCGGATTATTTTATAAGCCTTCATGCGAATGCTTCGGATATCGCGTCCGCTTCCGGAAGCGAGGCGTATGTTTACAGCGCCGACTCTCCGGCGTATGTGCTTGCCGAAGACATACTGCTGCGTCTTTCGGAGGCGACAGGACTTGCAAACCGCGGCGTTTTCGAACGTCCCACTCTGTATGTGCTGAGAAAGACGGCCATGCCTGCACTCCTTTTGGAGATAGGATTTATTACAAACGCAGGGGACGCCGCCATGATGGCGGAGAACCCTGCGCTTGTTGCCCGCGGAATATATAACGGGATATTGACGTATTTCGGTTTGTGATAATTTGTTATAAAAATCAGTTGGTGCGTACGAGCGCCGCCGCGCCGATTATGCCGGCGTCGTTTCCGAGCGTAGCTATGCGTATATCGGTCTTGAGCGTTTTATCGGCGGAATATACTTCTTTTGCGACTTCTTTCTTGAGAGGGAGAAGGAGCGGATCGCCCTCGTTGCATACGCCGCCGCCGATGAGAAGCACATTCGGCTGGAATATGTTTATGATATTTGCGATTCCGCAGGCGAGGTGTTTTATGTAGTAGTCTACGACTGCGGCGCTTGAGGCGTCGCCCTTACGCATTGCGGCGAAAGCCGTCTTGCCGCCTATTTTGGAAGGATCGCCGGCGCACATTTCCGTTATGACGGGGGATTTTGTGCGCGCGTATTCTTCACGAGTCAAAGCCACAAGTGCGGAAGCGGAGCTGTATGCCTCGAAACAGCCGTTTCTGCCGCAGGAGCATTTTCTGCCGCCGTATTCTATTACCATGTGTCCCAGCTCTGCGCCGCCGAAAGCGCAGCCGGTAAGCAGTTTGCCGCCTATAACGATACCGCTGCCGACGCCTGTTCCCAAAGTTACGGTCACGGATATTTCGGCGTCTTTAGCCGCTCCCACGGTAGCTTCTGCCAATGCGGCTACGTTTGCGTCATTGCCGATGGCGATATTCTCCTCGGCAACGCCGGAATATTGCATGAACGTTTTTATAACGGGGAAATCCCTCATTTTGATGTTGTTCGCATATTCTATAAGACCGGTCTTTGTGTTTACCGTTCCGGGTGCGGCTATGCCTACTTTTACATTGTCTTTGAGCAGGTCGAGTCCGCACTCCGTGCAGACCTTGGCGCAGAGCAAGGCTATATCTTTTGTTATCTCCTCGGGACCGCGCTGTGCAAGCGTGGGAGAGGAGATTTTTTTGATTATTTTGTAATTTTCATCAACAAGACCTACGGCAATGTTTGTTCCGCCGAGATCAACACCTATGGTATACATTTTATTTGTCCTCCGTTAATGCCGATTTTTTAAGAGAGTTCCTTAAAAAATATTATAATCCATTATAATTGATAAAAAGAGCGTTGTCAACAAAAAACGTTGAGATGAGAAGAGTTTTGCATTTGTTTTTGAGCCGGACGTCAAATGCGTGATTTTATGCAAAGCTTTCAAATCCCGCGCCGCATAAGATTTTAAGGCGCGCGGCGGCGTCACGGAAATTTTCCGCGGCATAAAGAAAATCTCCTGTGTTTCCCGAAAAGTATGCACAATAAAGCTCTATTATCGCCTGATCCGCGCGGTCAAGCAGGTCGTAGCTTAAAAAATAAGCGAACATACTCATGTTTTCGCTCCATTTGCCGCGCAGCGCTTCAATCTGACGTCGAAGTTCTTCACCGCCGCTTTTTATATCCTCCTCGTTTTTCGGAAGAGAGGCGGTAATCGTGATAAGCTCGTCGAGTTTTTTTGATATTGAATATGAATTTATGAAAACAAAAGTGCAGAGAAGAGCGAATATTAAAAGCGCGCAAACGAACGTTTTCACTGTTTGCAATCCCCCTTTTTAATTATTTCTACTTTTTCCGAATCGTCGACGGTCATAAGAAATACGGAAGAAACCTCTTTTATCCTGTTTTCCTTCAGTTTGTTAAGAACCCATTTTTCACTCTTTCCTGAGTCGCGCATGGCGTATTCGACTATTTTGCCGTCGATTATGACGGGGTGTGCAAGTCCATTCACGCTTGGTTGATTCAGCGAAAGTTCTTTCGGCATATCAGACCTCGTAAGCGGTCTTTCGGAAGCTTTGGGGAAAAATGCGAGCCTTCCGTTAGGTTCAAGTACGGCGTAATCTATCTCCGAAACGGCTGAAAAACCCGCCAGATGAAGCTCGCATATCAGGTCGTCTATGCTCATTCGCATTTTGCTCATCTCTCTGATGTCTATCACGCCTTTATTGACGATTATGCTCGGCTTTCCGTCCAAGAGCTTCTTTACAAAAGTTATTTTTGTGGTAAGATATGAAAAAAACACCTCAAAACATATGAGCGTAACTATCGGAATTATTGCGTAAAGTATGGGAACGGAGGCGTTCGTAAGCGGCGCGCTTGCGAGATTGGAGAGAAGAAATGTTGTGACAAGCTCCGATATCTGCAATTCTCCTATCTGTCTTTTCCCTGAAAAGCGCATGACCGCGATCAGTACGGCGTATACCGCAAGCGTCCTCATGAATATTGCTGCCAAATAAAAAACCTCCTTCTGAATATATTTCTTTTTTAATTTATTATTTACAAGTTTATTTTCAATATCGGTTGAAAAATTTATCATGTTAGGGTATAATTGTTATATATAAGTATTTAGCTTTGTTATGAAGCTTTCTGCACCTTTTTAATATTTTTGTTTATGAGAAAGGAAAAATTATGAGTGACGATATAAATAAAACAGAAGTTATGGAAGATGATTCTCATACGGTGTATGAGACGTCTCTTTCCGCAATAGCCGATGAGTTCAAACTCGAAAAGATATACGCACCCGAAGGCTGGGAGGAGCGCAAGATAATATCGCGCGACGTAAATCGCCCCGGACTTGCTCTTTCGGGATTTTTCGATTGCTTTGATAAAAGAAGAATAGAACTTATCGGAAAAGCGGAACATGAATATATGGAGGTATTCTCGACGGAAGAGAGAATAAAGAAATACGAAACGCTGTTTGCCCGCGATATTCCCGCAATAATCATCACATGGGGGCAGCCTGTGCTGCCGGGAATGCTCGAAGCGGCTCAAAAATACGGCACTCCCATTTTCCGCACGGTTGAAAGCACCACGGACACCCATTATGCGCTCATATCTTACTTGAACGTAGAGCTTGCGCCTCGTATCACGCGGCACGGCGTTCTCGTTGAAGTATACGGCGAGGGCGTGCTTATACTCGGCGACAGCGGTATCGGTAAGAGCGAAACGGCCATAGAGCTTGTAAAGCGAGGACACCGCCTTATTGCCGATGACGCGGTAGAACTCAAAAGGGTTTCCTCCAAGACCATCGTCGGCTCTGCTCCCGAAGTTCTCCGCCATTTTACAGAGCTTCGCGGCATAGGTATCGTCGACGTCAGACGTACATTCGGTATAGGCGCAGTCAAGGAGACCGAAAGAGTCAATATGGTACTTAAACTGGAGCACTGGGACAAGGACAAATTCTACGACAGGATAGGTCTTGAAACACAGACGACTAATATCCTCGGCATAGAGATAGCGACGACGACTATCCCCGTAAGTTCCGGACGAAATCTTGCCGTAATTATAGAAGTTGCGGCGATGAACAACAAACAAAGACGATTGGGATACAACACGGCGGAACATTTTACGCAGCGTCTTAACGATTTCATGCTCAACGGCAAAGGCTCGTTTTTGCCCTGATATATTTTTATACAAGGTTTATTTATAAGGTGATTTTTAATGAACAGTAACCCCATCAAACCGGGAAAAATACAAACTTTCCCAATTTATGCCATACAGGTCTGCGCGACTGTCGTTTTTGCACTTTGCTGCCGTGCGGGAGCTTTGTATGTCGCTGTTTTAGGCGCTGTTGTTTTGTGTGCGACGCTTGCGCTTCAGATAATCATTTCAAAAAGTTACTGGTATTTTGTTTCTGTTGCGCTTTCCCTCTCTGTTTCATATCTTATCGGAGGATTTTATGCTTTCGGTTTTTGTCTGTGCGCTGTACCGACGGGAATAGTATTGTCCGTTCTGATAAGAAAAAAACAGACAAAGGTAATGGCTTCTCTTGTGACAGCCTGCCTTTACGGATTGCTCTTTTTCGTGCTTTTCCTTGTCGGATTCGCTCTTTCCGGAAATGAGTTGTCAATATCTTCTTTGACAGGATTTTTTTCGGAACTTTTTGACTCTGTGAAGAGTGCCTTTATCTCATATATGGAGCCGAGCATAGAAGTGCTTTGCGAGCGCTACGGTGTAGACGCCGCCACAGTATACGATATGTTCGATTCACAATTCGATTATATCAAACTTATGCTGCCCGCTTATGCCGCCGCTTCTTTTCTCATTCTCGGATATATTACGGCGTGTGTTTTCAAATTGTCGGCAAAGATAGCAGGTTGCGAGCTGGTGTTGCCCGACCCAAGATGGGAAATACTTCCGTCTTCTGTGTGTGCATGGGTTTATATAGGCGCATACTTCGTCTATTTTTTCACTTCTTTCTTTTCCCCCGGTACGGGCGTTTTCGAACTCGCGTCAAACAGCATAATCACTTTGCTTACGCCCGCTATGCTTCTTATGGGTGCTAAATGGGTCATGACGCTTAGAAACAAATGGGGCATCATAGTGCTGTTTATATTCTCTCTGTTTTTTATCGGATCCTTGTCTGTATACATTCTGTCTTTCTTCGGCGTCAGGGAGACACTGCGCCGCAGAGATATCATGAAAAAAAGAGAATATAAAAACTGATCAACAATTTTATTTTAAAAGTGAGGACAAATTAAATGCCTGATAAGAAAAACAGAACTTTTAGCTTCGGGCGCGTGCCGCTCAGCGGGATATTTTGCGCTTGTTTCGGTATTATCGCACTGGCATTGTGTTCGCTCTGCATAATTTATACGGATTATCCCGCGGAAAAGATAGCTTTGTTTTTCCTTGCCGTGTATATCGGCCTGCTTATACTGACGCTTGCAGTATCTATTATCGTCTCCGTGTTTGCTCATAGCGGAAGCGCCGGAATGGCTGTTTCCGTAACGCAGGGAATATCCGTGCAATTTTTACAGAAACTTCAAAAACCCGTTGTCATCTGCGATGAAAAGGGAAAGGTCATATGGTATAATCATAGTTTGAAGGATTGTTGTAAAAACGGCGGTGTTATCTATAATAAATACATAGACAACATCTGCGATGCTACGATGGAACGTATTGTCAAAAGCGAGCTTGCTTTCGGAGAAGAGGTTCGCTTTTCGTCGGTTGAAAATGCCGACGGCAAAGGAGAAGAGATATTTAACGCCCTCGGTTATGAGATAAACTTTGAAAACAAGCGCTATTATATGGCTGTGTTTACAAATATCACGGCTCTAAAAGAAGCCGAGAAAAAACTGCACGATGAAGATACTATTATCGCCTATGCCATGATAGACAACCTTGACGAATTGCTTCAGTATGTGCAGGAGCTTTACTCTGATGCCTCGCGCGAAGTCGAGGCGATACTCGAAAGGTATTTTGAAAAAGCGGGCGGTTTTGTCCGCGAATACGGAAATAACAGGTTCATATGTATGTTTCCGGCGAAATTTCTGCCTGAATTTGAAAAAGATAAGTTCTCACTTCTTGACGAAGTACGTGAGATACGCGTCGGAGACTCAACATTGCCCGTAACGGTTTCTATGGGTATAGCGAAAACGGGCGGAACTCTTCACGAAAAAGAGCGAGTAACTCAGTCTGCGCTTGATATGGCGCTTCAGCGCGGCGGTGACCAAGTCGTTATAAAGACTCCCGAAGGAGTTGAATTTTACGGCGGAAAGACAAAATCCGTTCAGAAACGCACGAAAGTTCGTTCTCGCGTCATCGCAAACGAACTTATATCGCTCATTTCCAGAAGCGACAATGTCCTTATAATGGGTCATAAATTTCCCGATATGGATGCGTTTGCTTCGTGCATAGCTGTTGCCAGAATAGCAAGATTCTGCGGAGCCACGTCTCATATAATAATGGATAAAAACGATAAGAACCTACGCAGTGCATTCCGGCTCATAGAAGACAGTCCGGAATACAGCGGTATATTTGTCGACCGCGCTCAGGCTCAGGATCTTATCATGAGCGAAACGCTTGTTGTCGTTGTAGACGTGAACAATATAGGCTTCTGCGAGGCGCCCGATGTTGTGGATAGTGCGAGAAATGTCGTCATCATAGATCATCACAGAAAAACTTCGGAATTTAAGAGAAAACCAAATATCGTATATATCGAACCGAGTGCGTCAAGCGCGTCTGAGCTGTTGGCTGAGCTTTTGGAACTTATACTTCCGCAGGGAACGCTTACCAAAACCGAAGCGGACTTGCTTTTTGCGGGAATGCTACTCGATACGAAGCAGTTTACCCATAATGCCGGCGTTCGAACTTTCGGCTCTGCGCTTTATCTGCGCGGAGAAGGTGCTTCTCCGATAGACGCGCAGGCATTGTTCAAAACTGATATTTACGATTTCCTGAGCGAAGCGAAGTTTGAAAGCAACGTATCTATTTATAAAAATGTTATCGCCATTGCGCTCAATGAGCAAAACGGCGAAAACGCCTCTATAAGAGTTACCGCGGCAAAAGCCGCAGACAGACTTCTTCATGTGGAAGGAATATGTGCGGCGTTCGCACTCTGCACGTTTGACGACTCTATACACATTTCGGCTCGCTCTGACGGTTCTGTCAACGTTCAGCGCATACTGGAGAAGCTGGGCGGAGGCGGACACTTCGACGCGGCGGGCGCTCAGCTCAGAGGAGTTTTAATGAAAGACGCGCTTTCAATGCTGAGAGAGGCGATAGACGATATTCTTGATATGACCGAGTAATATTGCGAACAGCGGCGCGATGCAAGTATAAGTATCCGCCGTTTTTGCCGTTAGGATTTTGATAAAAAATATTGACAAATGAGATGTTATATATTATAATATTAAAAGCATTGTGATGATCAATGCTTTTAATATTGTCGGGGTGTGGCTCAGTTTGGTAGAGTGCTTGGTTCGGGACCAAGAGGTCGCAGGTTCGAATCCTGTCACTCCGACCACATGAAAATAATCCGAACGTTCTCTTACTTGGAGAAGCGTTCGGATTATTTGTTTTATTTGAGTATCCTAATTTCAATAGCAAGAAATGAAAATAGCCTCCGACAAGGATTTTCCCTATCGGAGGCTTACCTATTAGATCTGTTCAGCGTGGTTTTCAAGGTTAGAAATAATCTTCTTGAATCTTTCCTCATTTTTTATAAGATCAAATCTGTTATCTTCTAATGCTTTCAATCTGAGATTACAAGCATTACCCTTATAGTTCTTAGAAGTATTTGCTTTTGTATGCTTCATGCGATTTACCATAGGCGCTGTGTAATTCATATCTTTTAGATTTGCTTCGATAATTGCATATCGACAGCTTTCTTCAAGCGCTTTTAGAGTGTTCTCTACATCCTTCAGCTCTGCATACTCAAAAGCTATATGAAGGTAGTAATAGGATATATCAAAAGCATAAAAACCAACGTTATCATCCGAATACAAGCGCTTAAGGATATCGATTGCAAAGGTATATGCTTCAATAGTTTCTTGGTGCGAAAAATGTGTTTTTAAAATCATACTTGATGCCGTCATCGCAGCCGTATGAATTAAAGACATCATATAACTTTGACAAGCCTTAACACCTTCTTCTCCATCGAGAATCGTAGTTCTCAGATCCTCCCTTGTTATATTAAACGTTCCACTCATATCGGCATAATACAGTGCTTTTTCTTTGTCGATGTTATTGTAAGTGTAGCACAAACATTGTACGGCATTTTCTCTTTGATGAGTGTCCGTAGATCTCTGCAAAAGCTCTTCGCCAAGAGCAATGATGCGCTCCGCTTTATCTTTAGGGCAAGGATATACCGCATCTCTATTGATGGCATACATAAGCCCTTCTATAACACGGCAATCTTTAGGAAATTCAGAATATGCCTTCTCCCAGATTTCAAGATTTTTCTGATTTTCACCGTTTTGACAGCAAATTTTACTCTGTCTTTGATATTCACAAATCGCTTCTTCTACTCTTACTTGATCTACGCAAAGCAATTCATCAACAGTCACATCAAAGTAAAACGCGATTTTGGGTAGCAAAGTGATATCCGGAAAGCCTTCGCCGCGCTCCCACTTTCCGACGGATTGAGGAGTGATTCCGAGATGATTGGCGAGGGCTTCTTGGGTAATGTTTTTCTGCTGTCTCAATGAACGTAATTTTTCCTTTAAGTTGATTTCCATATATTCAATCCACCTTTGTTTAGATTGATAAGCGCTTATCTTGACTATATTATAGCAAATATTTGTTGCCATTTCAAGAACCGCAAAGTTTATTTACAGGCGGATTTTACAACTTTTAGTTGTTTGCTCTAAAAACCTCGGCAAGGAAACTCCCTGCCGAGGCTTTCTTCATTATGCTACATTAGTCGAGCCTGCCTTCTTCTTTGCTTTCTCCTCCTTTTCCATTCTCTCCTTTTCCTCCTGCTCCTCACGCCACTTTTGGAATTTCGCCATTTCTTCCTCGTTGTCGAAAAATTCGGTAATGATCGGCTCGTACATACGCACGATTTTCAAGATTTCGTGTTCTGGGACTTTGGAGCGACAGCGATAACCGCCAACCTTGTTATCAAGGATAAAACGCGCCATACACAAAAACCATTTCCATCTGTTTATCTTTCCCAATCGATCAACCCCTTTCTGCATCGTCGCGTCGGCGCGGCATTGTGCCAACCTCTCGTCTGCGCTCTTCAAGCATCCGCACAATTGCATCCTCCATCTGTTTTGTGCTATACTCGGGAGGAAAGAAACGGGCGATTCTCTCGTAGCTGAATTTAACCGTCTCTTTCTGATTGGCTTTCGGCTTTGCCATAATATCCTCAATGGCATCTGCCGTCAGCTTGCCCTCGCCGAGCAGCCTTCTGAATCTCACCGTCTGTGCATAGGACGGCGTGGCTTCATCTCTCTCAAAGATCTCCACGACCTTGTCCTGCAACTCATGCGGAAGATAAGAAAGCTCAACAGCGGGGGTAAATGCGATTCGTCCACTATCCACAATATCCATTATGTGATTTTGTGGCTTTCCCTCTACATATGTCTTTTGTATTTTCCCGGCGAAATTCCGGTTATACGCTTGAACTGCTTTGAAAAATGGCACGTATCGTAATATCCCAGATTTTCCGATATTTCTTCAAGAGAGAGCGATGTGGAGGAAAGCAGTAGCTTGGCTTTGTTTATGCGTGCGTTTGCTGTGTATTCTGAAAAAGATATACCAACGCCTGAAGAAAATATTTTTCCGAGATAATCGGTGGAATAACCATACTCTTTTGCAAATTGTGCAAGAGAGGGTGTGTTTTCGGGGCTTGTATTTACAGCATCACACATCTTTTTTAAAATCAGATTCTTGTTGCCGCCGTATTCTTTTTTTGCTTTGCTTTTTGGTGATATGCAGTTCTGTGTAAAATATTCCGCAAGGGCGGAGCAGAAAACCGTTTCGGAAAGACTGAAGTTTCCGGAATTGTACAGATAAATTACGCGCTGCAAAATACCGGACAGATAAGCCGGGTCGGATATGCAAAGGCATGTAAGCGAGGTTCTGTCCGCGTAAATTTCGGAGGAAAGATTTTCCGGCAGGGAAAAATGTACGTTCATTGTCATAAGCGGAGAAGAAACATCATGCTCTCCTATATAATGTGTGCGCGGAAACAGTAAAAGACAGGAGCCCGGAAGTACGGATACCGTTTCGTTGTTTGATGTCATGCGCCCCTTTCCCCGCACGACAAACCAAAAATCGAAATCATGAAATCCGTTTTCCCCCGTGTCCCATCTCCAGTCGGCACTGCAGTCCGATATACCGCAGGAGTTTATTTTTATACTATTTATAAAATCAAAATTATTCATGACGTAATCGTACAATAATTGAACGGATTTGTCAATGGATTTTTTTTGCTTTTTATGGTTAAATGTAGATGTAAAAGCCTACGGGCATTATTTCAGGAGGATTATTTATGAAAACGAAGGTCAAAATAGCAGTGCAGATGAAGGGAAAGGACATTCCCGGCTGGCCCTGCATAAATTACGATTACGACAAGGAGCTTGCTTTGGTTACATCTCCGTTGTTTGCAAGGAATCCCGATATTGAATTCGACATTTGTAAATATACTGATGTGGAACAGGCAAAGGAGGATTATAAGGAAGACAAAAAGAAATATGACGGCGTGCTTGTGCTTCTTATGACTAACTGGCTTAAGATAGATACTTTCTATATTGAACAGTCGAAAAACACGGACGGACTTCCTGTTATAGTCGCCGATGTGCCTTACTGCGGAAGCGGGTCTATGCTCGAAAAATCCAGTCCGCTCGTGCGTGAAGGAGGCTTTCCTGTTCCGCTTGTTTCATCGCTGGATTATAACGATACAGCACGCGCGGTTTCTCTTTTCGGCGTTATAAAAAAGATGAAAGACGCAAAGATACTTGTCGTTAAAAATGAGATTCAAACAAAGGTTCAAAAGGCGGCATCCGATATATGGGGATGCGAGTTTATAAACAGAACTTCCGCGGAACTTATGAACGTATTTGACACCATTTCCGAAGAAGAGGCAGCGCCTCTTGCTGAAAAATGGATAAACGAAGCGACGGGGGTACTTGAACCGACAAAGTCAGATATTATGCAGAGCGCAAGACTGTACTATGCGGTAAAGAAAATGATGAAAGAATGTGGTGCCGACGCGGTAACTATCGACTGTCTTGAGCTTTCGTATAACGACATATACGGCAAGAACTGCCATATGTATCCCTGCCTTGCATATTATCAAATGGCAAACGACGGTGAAATCGGGGTTTGCGAAGCCGATATAAATTCCACCGTCTCTTCCATGATAACACTTTATCTGACGGGACGTCCCGGATACGTTTCAGATCCTGTCATAGATACGTCAAGTAATCAGATAATATACTCACACTGCGTTGCCTGTCGCAAAGTTTACGGAAAAGATGATCCGAGAACATGCCATTACTATCTGAGAAGCCACGCCGAAGATAAAAAAGGCGCTTCGGTACAGGTTATTTTTCCGTCAGGAGAAAAACTTACAACTGTTCAAATAAGCATTACTGACGGCTGGGCGTCCATACATTCTGCTGAATCGTGCGGCAATGTCGGAGGAGAAAACGGCTGCAGAAGCAAACTTGCGGCAAAATGCAACGCCGAAAATATACTTTCGAACTGGATGCCTCAGTGGCACAGAGTTACCGTTTTCGGTGATTTCCGCAAGGAACTCAAATTCCTTTTCAAAATGAAAGGCTATAAAATAATTGAAGAGGACAAATAAGTTCGAAAAATTCTCTGTTAGCAGTAAAGCAATATAAAATAAAAATCCCGACGTATGTCAATACGGCGGGATTTTTTATGTTGTAAGCTAAAATATAATATTTGATTATTATTTTGCTGTGTGAATATCGGTTCGGTATTACGGCAGAAAAATTTCGTTTTCTTTTCTTGTATGGTTGAAACTCATAACTATATAACGGCATATCCGCATTATCAAGTCAAAACAGCCTGTATTAAGGGAAAAATTTGTTTTATGCCGGATTTGCGGTTTAGGTATTGCCGTGGTTGGTTCGTTAGAAGCGGAAAAGTCCGCAGTCATGAGATTTATTTTTTGTCCTGATATAAAATTCCGTGTCAGTCGACAAAGTCAAATTCAAGTCCGTAGATATCTACTTCTGAGCCGTCTGCAATTCCGAAACTTCTCAATTTATCTATTATGCCGGTTGTGCGGAGCGTGCGCTGGAAATACATGAGCGATTCGCGGTCGTTGAGGTTTATGCCACGCATGAAGTTTTCAAGCCATTCGCCTTCTATAACGAACATTCCGTTTTCGCGTCTTACCGTGATATCGCACGGATCGAGTTCTGTTTTTTCCTTGGGAGCGTCGATGGAGTGTTCGGTTTCGTATATCGTAAGAGGAGGAAGCTCTTTGAGTTTTTCAGCTATCTTATGGCAGAGCAGGGTAGTGTTGTGTTTTGTTGCCGCACTTATATAAACTATCTCATATCCGAGCATGGAGCAAAATTCTTCAAAATCGGTAAGATCTGCGTCTTCCGGCAGAACATCGCATTTGTTCGCGGCGATTATCTGCGGACGCGAGGCGAGAGATTCGCTGTATTTAGCAAGCTCTGCATTTATCGTTTTTATGTCATCGATAGGATCGCGTCCCTCTGTTCCCGCGACGTCAACGACATGAACGAGCAGGCGGCATCTGTCGACATGGCGCAAAAACTCATGTCCGAGTCCGATACCTTCTGAAGCCCCTTCGATAAGACCGGGGATATCCGCTGCCACAAATCCGTCGCCGTCAGATGTGGAAACGACGCCGAGCATGGGGGCAAGTGTTGTAAAGTGATAGTTTGCTATTTTTGGGCGAGCTGCGCTTATCATCGAGAGAAGCGTTGATTTTCCGACGTTGGGAAGTCCGACAAAGCCTACGTCCGCGAGCATTTTGAGTTCGAGAAGTATCTCTCTTTCTTCGCCTTTATAGCCGGTTTTTGCAAATCTGGGAGCTTGGCGCGTGGGCGTTGCGAAGTGAGCGTTGCCCCAGCCGCCTTTTCCGCCGCGCGCTATGATGAACGGTTCGCAGCCGCTCATGTCTTTGATGACTTTTCCCGTTTCCGCATCTTTTATAACGGTGCCTTCGGGAACTTGAAGAACAAGGTCTTCCGCGTTTGCTCCGTGAAATTTCTCGTTCATACCGTCCTGACCGTTTTTGGCGATAAATTTGCGCTTGTTTTTGTATGCCAGAAGCGTATTAACGCCCTTTGCTATTTCGATTATGACGTTGCCGCCGTTGCCGCCGTCGCCGCCGGAAGGGCCGCCGTGAGATACAAATTTTTCTCTGTGGAAAGCAATGGCTCCGTTGCCGCCGTCGCCTGCTTTAACGTAAATTTTAACGTGATCGTAAAAGTCGTATGTCATATTTTTTGTTCCTTTATCATTGAAAGAAATTTTTCTTCGTCTATTATTTTTATTCCGAGTGATTCTGCCTTTGCAAGCTTTGAGCCTGCCTTATCGCCCGCAAGAACGAAATTTGTTTTTTTGGAAACACTGCCGGTGCATTTTCCGCCGAGGCTCTCTATCATAGAGCTTGCCTCATCTCTTGAAAGTGTAGGAAGTGTACCTGTCAGAACGAAAGTAAGACCTGAGAAAAGTCCGCCGTTTTTTTCTTGCTTATATTCCGTTACAACGCCGTTTGCTTTGAGTTCGTCTACAAAGACGCGCGTTTGAGGGTGTGAAAAGAAGCTTACTATGTCTTCCGCCGTGACCTGACCGAAATCATCTATTGCGACTATATCTTCTGCTGAGGCTTTGAATAGGTTTTCAATATCGCAGAATTTTTCGGCAAGGCTCTTTGCCGCTTTTTCTCCGACGTTTCTTATGCCGAGTGCGAAGATGAGCTTGTCAAGTCCGCGAGATTTTGAATTTTCGATGGCGGCAACCAGCTTTTGTGAGCTTTTTTTGCCCATACGTTCAAGATTTTCGATGTCTTCAGCACGCAGTTTATATATGTCAGATGTTTTGGAGATAAGTCCGTTTGATATTAACAGACGCACTATCGCAGGTCCCATGCCTTCTATATTCATGGCGTTGCGCGAAGCAAAATGTTCTATACTGCGCTCTATCTGAGCGGGACATGATGTATTGTTTGTGCATCTTGTAGCCGCTTCGTCAGCGCTGCGGAATACTGTTTCGCCGCATGAGGGACATACGGCGGGCATTTCATACGGGACTTCCGTGCCGCATCGGTTCTCCTTGCAGACGGACACTATTTCAGGGATAATGTCGCCGGCTTTTTGGAGTATTACGGTATCGCCTATGCGAATGTCTTTTTCCCTTATAAAATCTATGTTGTGAAGCGTCGCGGCGGAAACCGTGGAGCCGGCTACGCGAACGGGAGAGAGCAGTGCTTTGGGCGTCAGCACGCCAGTGCGTCCTACCTGTATCACTATATCTTCAACTTTTGTTTTTGCCTGTTCCGGCGGAAATTTGTACGCTACCGCCCATTTGGGAGTGCTTGTGTTTTCGCCAAGCTCAATGCGTTCGGCAAGGCTGTCTGCCTTTATGACGACTCCGTCTATGTCATATGGCAAGGCTCCGCGTAATTTTCCTATCTCTTGTATTCTTGTGATGATTTTCTCAGCTCCCGAAAGCGTTTTTTGCTCGGGGATCACATGAAAACCCTGAGTTCTGAGATATTCAAGACTTTCGCTGTGTGAAGAAAAGGTTTTACCCTCGCAACGCTGGATGTTGAAAACGAGGATGTCCAGACTGCGTTTTGCCGTTATCTTTGAATCAAGCTGCCGCAGAGAGCCGGCGGCGGCATTTCGTGGATTTGCAAATGATTTTATTCCCGCTTCTTCACATTCCTCGTTTAGCTTCGCAAAGCTTTTTCGCGGCATATATACCTCGCCGCGCACTTCTATGAGCGGAAGCGCATCGGGAAGCGTGAGAGGGATAGTCTTTATTGTTTTCAGATTCTCGGTCACATCTTCGCCCGTTATCCCGTCGCCGCGAGTGGAGCCTACCGTGAGTTTGCCGTCTCTGTATTCAAGAGATACGGAAAGCCCGTCTATTTTAGGTTCTACGGAGAATTTGGGGTCATGTCCTAAAGCTTCGCGCGTTTTGAAGATAAAATCCTCTGTTTCTTCAAAAGAGAAAACATCTGAAAGACTGCCCATTCGGACAGTATGCGTGACTTTTGAGAATTTCTCCAAAGCCTTGCCTCCGACTCGCTTTGCCGGTGAGTTTTCGTCGGCAAGTTCGGGAAATTCCGATTCCAATTCCAAAAGCTCACGGAACATCATATCGTATTCATAGTCCGATATTTCGGGCGAATCGTCGATGTAGTAAAGCTTTGCCGCTCTGTTGAGCTTTTCACAAAGTTCTGCCATTCGCTTTGCCGCGGTTTCTTTTTCTGACATAATTCTACACTCCGAACAAATGAAATATATCTTAGTTACTCTATCATAATATTTTACCATATTTTCGTGCAGAAAAACAGTATTTTTCAAAATAAATATTGATTGATATGCGATTTTATCGTAAAATATTATTATAATCAAACTATATGGCGGTGTATAAGATGAAAGTTACGGTAAACCGTTTTGAGGAAGGACTTGTCGTTTTGATAAAAGACGAGGGAGTCGGCGCGTACGACGTACCGCATGAGTATTTTTCGATAGAGGTGCATGAGGGAGATGTGCTTGACGTCGAATTTGAGTCTGACGGCAGACTCAGAAAAGCCGTTTTTCTCGAAGAAGAAACTCGTGCACGCCGCGAACGAGCCGCATATCTAATGGCGAAGCTGAAAAAGAAGAAATAAGCAAAAGAAATATCCGGCGCGGGAATCGGTTTTCCTGTGCCGGATACTTTCTGTTTTTATCTTGGAAGTTTTTTTGAGTTCTTTTAAATTTATAAAGATAACGTCAGAATCAGATAACGTCGTTTTCCCATTTGTCGGAAATTTCGGGGTAACGGCGAGTGTAATTTTTGATAAGGTCGTGTATCTCCAGCATGCGCTCTTTTGTCGTCGCTTCGAATATCAATACAAGCTCAGGCATATTGGATGAAGCTCGTATAAGTCCCCAGCCGTCTTCGAATTGAACGCGAGCGCCGTTGATGTCGCATACTTTGCCGGGAAAATCTTTTTTGAGAGTTTCCGTTATCTCGTCTACGATACCGTATTTTTTCTCGTCGGCGCAGTGCGCTTTTATTTCGGGAGATGTGACGTATTTCGGGAACGTGTCGATTATCTCGGAAACGGACGCGTCGTTGTAAGAGAGAAATTCAACAAGCTTTGCCGCTACGAATATCGCATCGTCAAAGCCGTACCAGTCGTCGCCGCCGATGAATATGTGACCGCTTCGTTCTCCTGCGAGTTCTGCCTTCATTTCGTGCATTTTTGCCTTGATATAAGAGTGTCCCGTTTTCCACATGATGGGCGTGCCGCCGTTTGCTTCAATAACGTCTGTGAGCGCTTTTGAGCATTTGACGTCGTAGATGACCTTTGCACCGGGAACTTTTTCAAGAAGTTGTTTTGCAAGAAGCGCAAGAAGGGTGTCACTCCATACGTTATTGCCTTTTTCGTCTATAACGCCTATTCTGTCGCCGTCGCCGTCAAAGGAAAGACCGATGTCGGCGCGGATATACGGATGGAGCACCATCTCTTTAAGTCTTTCTCTGCCTTTGAGCTCAGATGGGTTGGGGAAATAGTGTGGGAAAGATGTGTCGGGGTCGATGTTGAGCTGGAACGTCATACAGCCGAGCCGCTGGAACACCTCGTAAACGAAAAGACCTGCGCCGCCGTTTGCCGCGTCGAGTACAACGCGGAGCTTTTTGGGACCCATGTGTATGCGTGAAACGATATCTTCGATATAAGCTTCGCGCACGTCGACTTCTTTATATTCGCCTCTTGCGCCCTCGTTGGGCATATCGAGCAAGGAATATACTTCTTTTATGTCGTCGGGTTCGAGAGTTTTGGAATATCCGTTTGCAAATTTGAAACCTGACCAGCCGTCGGGATTGTGGCTTGCCGTTATCATAACGGCGCCCTCACATTCCAGATGATACTGTGCAAAGTATGTTACAGGAGAAAGAGAGAGTCCTGTAAAGAATACGTTTATTCCGTTGTCCAGAAGCGCTTCGGAAGCGGAATTTGCAAATGCAACGGAGCAGGAGCGGCTGTCATATCCGACTACTGCCTTAAAGATATTTCTTCTTTTGAGGTATTTTGCATATGCGCTTACTATTCTGTAAACATTTTCGGGTGAAAGTTCTTCTTCGCAGACTCTGCCGCGTATATCATATTCGCGGAACATACTGCGGAAAGCCTGAGGATATTTGTTATCTATGATCATATATTTGATTTCTGCCTTTCGGTGGATTTTGCTTGCGACTGATATTGGAAAACTGTTTTTGGCTTATTCTTCGTCCCAGTTATGCCAAACGTTTACGACGTCATCGTTTTCTTCGAGGTTTTCAAGCAACAGGTTCATGAATTTTTTGCCGTCATCTGTATCAATTGAAACATATGTTGCGGGAACTTTTGCAACTTCTGCGGAGGCGAATTTGTAATCTTTGTTTTCAAGACCTTCGCATACTGCGGAAAGATCGTCGGGTTCGGTATATATCTCGAAGTAGCCTTCTTCCTGCGCGAAGTCTGCCGCGCCGCATTCGAGAGCGTCTTCCATGAGTTTGTCGCCGTCTACGACTTTGTCGCCGTACTCGTCTGTTTCGGAGATGACGATAACGCCTTTTGCGGAGAACATGAAGCTTACGGAGCCGGTAACGCCGAGCTTGCCGCCGAATTTGTCGAAGTAATGGCGAACGTCGCCTGCCGTTCTGTTTTTGTTGTCCGTCGCGGTTTCTACGATAACGGCAACGCCGCAGGGACCGTATCCTTCGTATACAAGTTCTTCGTATGCTACCGCGTCTGCGCCGGAAGCTTTTTTGATAACTCTTTCGATATTGTCGTTGGGAACGTTGTTTGCTTTTGCTTTTGCAATGAGGTCGCGGAGTTTTGCGTTGGAAACGGGATCGGGACCGCCTTCTTTAACGGCGATGGCCATTTCCTTGCCGATTTTTGTAAAGACTTTTGCTCTCTGAGCGTCGGTCTTTTCTTTTTTATGCATTATATTTTTCCATTTGCTGTGTCCTGACATGGGTAATCTCCTTGAATATACTTGAATATATTTATTTTAAAGATAAATATTTTTTGTTCGTTCCCGATCGCCGGGAAATAAGCTCAGATTTTTTCCGGGTGTTTTATGCAGATGAGCTCAAGCGCTTTTCCGAGTATATCGCGTGTGCCGCGAGTAAGAGCGATACGTATTTTCTTCTTGTCTGCATCTTCACATGCGGCGATAGGGCATGATTGATAAAATCTGTTGAACGCGCCGCATAGGTCTAGAATATATCTCGTTACGATACTCGGCTCCATGCCGATAACAGCTTCCTGAGTCTTTTCGGGGAAGAGTGAGAACGTTTTTATAAGGTCGCGCTCTGCCTTGTCTAGTTTTGCCGTGTTTTCGGGCAGAGCTGCGTCTGCATCGCACGAGAGCTTTGCGAGAATGCTGCACGTTCTTGCATATGTGTACTGAGCGTAAGGACCTGTATTTCCGTTAAAATCAAGCGCGTCTTCCATTACGAAGTTTATATCGCGTATGCGGTTGCTGGAAAGATAATAGAAAACTATAGCGCCGACGCCGACGGCTTCCGCCGCTTCGTCTTTATTCTGCATATTCGGATTCTTTTCTTCCATGATGGCTCTGACTTTTTCTATAGCCGTTTCGAAAAGATCGCGCAGAAGAATTACATTACCCGTTCTTGTGGCGAGTTTGGAGCCGTTGATGCTCACCGTCCCGTAAGGGACGTGATAGAGTTTGTCGGCAAAATCGTATCCCATAAGCTCAATCACCTTGAAAAGCTGTGCGAAGTGGAGCGACTGACCTGCCGAAGTGACATATATGCATTTTTCAAAGTTGTATGTTCTGTGGCGGTAGACTGCTGCCGCAATATCGCGGGAGTGATATATTGTGGAGCCATCGCGCTTGAGAATGAGGCAGGGGGGCATATTGTATTCGGAAAGGTCGACTATGGAGGCTCCGTCGTCTATTTTCAGAAGATTCTTGTCTTTGAGCACCTGTATCTGTTCGGGAACCTTGTCCACATAAAAGCTTTCGCCGTTGTAGCTGTCAAAAGTGATTCCGAGCTGATCGTATGTCTTTTTGTATTCTGCAAGACTTATGTCGATAAACCAGCGCCAGAGGGCGAGATTTTCCTCATCATGGTGTTCGAGCTTTGTAAACTCAGCTCTTGCTTCATCTTCGAGAGAGGGGTCTTTTTCGGCTTCTTCATGGAATTTTACATAGATCTCAACGAGCTTGTCTATACCGCCTTTTTCGATATCTTCACGGCATCCCCATTTTCTGTAGGCAACAATAAGCTTGCCGAACTGCGTGCCCCAGTCTCCCAGATGATTCATGCCTACGCAGCTATAACCTTGATACTCGTGCAAAAGTTTGAGCGAGTGACCGATAACAGTCGTGCCGAGGTGTCCTATATGGAAAGGCTTTGCAACGTTGGGGGAGGAGTAGTCGAGAACGACCGTCTTACCTTTGCCTGCTTCTGTTCGGCCGAAATCGGCGCCTGTACTTGCAAGCTTTGCAAGCACGTTCTTTTGCAGAAAAGTGTCGGATATAAAGAAATTGATGTATCCGCCGACTATCTGAGCTGTTTCCGCACATTCGGGGAGCGCGGCGCTTATGACGGCGAAAATATTTTCCGCTATCTTGGCAGGGGCTGAGCGGAGCGTACGTGAAAGCTTAAAGCAGGGGAACGCAACGTCTCCCATATTATCGTCGGGGGGATATTCAAGCATTTCGAAAATTTCTTTTTCGGAAATATCCGCCGAGGGGTAAATGGAGGATATACTTTCCTTCAAAGAAGCAGCTATACTGTGTTTGAATTCAGTCATGTTTTTCTCCGATTATACATGTTTAAGTGATTTGATATATTTAAATTCTATCATATTTCTGTATTATACTACAATTTATTTGCATGTGCAAGGTGGAAATGAGCATTTTTGCAAAAAGAAATAGTCTTTTTTTGAAATAAATAGAGTTTTGCCTTGTGAAAAATCAATAAGTTGAACGGGAGGATTTAGTGGAAACTATATAAATATTAAATATTATAAAAATAAGGTTTGATTTATGGTAGTAATAAGTGATATAATTATATAGACAAATAATCGCATGATTACCGCAAAGGCGGTATGCAGACAAGAAACTTGGAGGGTTCGTTAAAATGAAGAAAATTTTATCTCTTACTTTGGCTCTTGCGATGTGCCTGCTTTGCTTCGCAAGTTGCACGAAAATCGAAGACGATGATCCCAACGGCAAAGGTGCGAAGATCGATATATACATGGGAACAA
Source organism: uncultured Eubacteriales bacterium (assembly GCA_949299535.1). Lineage (GTDB taxonomy): Bacteria > Bacillota > Clostridia > Oscillospirales > CAG-272 > UMGS731. The sequence goes on from CASGAQ010000010.1 coordinate 40,254, forward strand.
AAGTATACGATCTTGACCCGGCAATAGCCTATACGGACGAAAATACGTCGAAGATACTCAGCCTTATTTTCGAAGGACTTATGGAGATAGATGAAAAAGGCAGTCTTGAAAAAGCTCTTATGAAAGATTATACGATATCCGAAAACGAAAAAACAGGCGTTACCGAAATGGATATCACGATAAACGAGACATACTGGAGCGACGGTTCTCTCGTTCAGACAAACGATATTATATATGCGTGGAAACGCATACTCGACCCTGCTTTTGAGTCCGAAGCGGCTTCTATGCTCTTCTGCATAAAGGGTGCTTATGACAGAAAGATGGGTAATATAGGTGAAGACGACATCGGCATTTACTCTACCGCCAAAGACAAAATGACTGTCGAATTTGAAGACGGCGCCGATATCGATGAATTTCTTTATAACCTTGCAAGCCTTGCTCTTGTTCCCGTGCGCGAAACAAAAGTCAAGACATACCCTGATACATGGTCAAAGAAGAGCAGCGACCTTTCCACAAACGGCGCTTTTAAAGTAAAGAAATTCTCCGGTGCGGAAGGTGAAGAGATAATTCTCGAAAGAAGCCAGTATTACTATCTCTCTCAGCAGGCAAACAATGAAGCGCTCGATAAATATGTTACTCCTTATCAGATAATCCTGCACTACGCGGAACCTATCGACCGTTCTGTAATATATTCCGAAGACGCTGAAACGGATATTATTACGATGCTCTCCGAGAACAAGCTGTTCTATGCTTCCAACCTTACCGGTTCCATTCTCGATAATTTTAAATCTTCCGATATAGAATACAAAGACATCGCATCTACATATTCATATTATTTCAATACAAATTCAGAGATAGGCTCCAACGCTTCCGTAAGATATGCGCTCTCTATCGCTATCGACAGAACAGCTATTGCGGACGAACTCAACAACGGTTCCAAAGCTGCTACGGGTCTTATCCCCTCTATGATATTCAATACGAAGAAAGGCACATCTTTCCGTAAAAAAGGCGGAGATATCCTCTCTTCAAATGCAAACATCGAAGAGGCACAGCGTATACTTTCCGAAGCCGGTGTAAATCCTGCCGAATATGAAGATATCTATCTTTACTATATCAAAGATTCCGCAAACGACAGCTATCAGTCCGCTTCTTCTGAAAACGGCTTCGGTTATATGAGCAAGGAAAAGACTGTTGCTTACTATACAAAACAGGCTTGGGAACAACTCGGTTTTAGTGTCGTTATCAAAGGCGTTACCTCTGAGGAATACGCTAAAGTATATGCCGAAGGTACTTACGACGTTATAGGTCTTGATTATCAGATGCTGTCCGCATATCCTATTTATGCGCTTGCTCCGTTTGCAAAAGCTTACAGCGGAAGAGTTTCCGAAACAGACACAGCCTCCGACGTTATCTACACGCCTATGACGCACGTTTCCGGTTACTATAACGAAGAATACGATGCGCTTATAGCGTCTGCGTTTGCCGCTTCCTCTCAGAGCGAGAAAGCCGAACTGCTCCATCAAGCAGAAGAAATGCTCCTTAAAGACGCCGCGGTAGTTCCCGTAATTTTCAACTCCGAAGCGTATGTTACAAGCGGTCTTTCTGAGCTGAAAACCAATTTCTGGGGCGCTACATGCTTTAAGAAAGCATACCTCAACAACTATGTTGATTATCTTGCCGAAGCTACTGTCGCTACTACTTCCGGTACAGAAGAAGCTGCCGGCTGAAAATGAAATATTCCGAACTGAAAGAGCCTGCGTATCGCAGGCTCAGTTTGTTGACAAAGGTAATAGACGGGCAAAATGACGGAAAGTTTTCGTCCGCCTTTTTCAAAAGGCGGCGCGGTCGAGAGTCGTAATCCTCGTCGCCGACCGCAGTCGGCGAAATTTCCTTTCGGCGATTTCTTTTTGCCAAGCTTTTTCTTTGCGCCTGCATGGTCAAAGAAAAAGCGGGTGTCTGATTTGTACGACTTGACCGAGGGACAGATTTTTCAACCGGGTTTGTCAGTAGCCTGAGCCTGCGTATCGCAGGCTCTTTTTTTCTGATTTTTTTCTTTGAATATACGGGATATTATCTTGTGCGTCTGTAAAACACGTGATATTGGAGCAGACGTTTTTTGTCGCTTTTTGTTCTTTTGCATATAATATGGTAAGGGCGAAGTCCCATAAAAAAGAAAGGAGCGATATGATACGGAAAATAAAATGACTTTTGTAGGCGGCGACGAGCGTATGCTTTTTGCCGCGGGCGCATTTGCGGAAAACGGATATGACGTCAGCGTTTGCGGTTTTGATATATCTGTTGGCGAGTACGGCAGAATAGACGGAGAAACCGATCTCAGAAATGCTCTTGAAGGTGCTCGGCATGTGGTATTGCCTTTGCCTTACAGCCGCGACGGAGAGAATATAAATACGCCGTTTTCCAAGGAAAAAATCAAAATAAGTGAGATATTGGCTCAAACTGACGAAAGTTCATATATATACGGCGGTATGTTCAACGAAAAAATTTTGAAAAGGGAACATACTCTGGATTATTATTCGCGCGAGGATTTTGCCGTGCTGAACGCGGTGCCGACGGCGGAGAGCGCGGTGAAGCTCGCGCTTGAAGAAACGAAACGTTCGATTTGCGGTATGAATGTCGCCGTATTGGGATTTGGAAGAGTCGGAAAAATTTTGGCTAAAACTCTTGTCTCACTCGGAGCTGATGTCACAGTCTTTGCCAGAAGCGCCGAAGCGCGCGCCTGGGCGAAAATTTTTTTCTGCCGTCCGCTTGCTTTTTCCGAGCTTTATGAACATATCGGGGAGTTTTCATGCATATTTAATACGGTGCCCGCCCGCGTTATATCAGATCGGGAGCTTGAACATATAAGGCGCGGAACGGTCATCATAGAGCTTGCGTCTGCGCCTTACGGAGCGGACGCGGAGGCAGTATCCGCAGCAGGTGCGCGTTTTTGTCAGGCATCTTCGCTTCCCGGCAGGATAACGCCGAAGACTGCCGGTAACATCATATACGAAACGCTTAAAGAAATCATAGAGGAGGAGAAAAAATGATAGGATATGCATTTTGCGGCTCATTCTGCACGATAGCAAGATCCATGAAAGTCCTTTCCGAACTTGTAGCGGAGGGAAATGAGATACAGCCGATAATGAGCGAAACGGTCTATTCGACAGACACTCGTTTTGCCGCCGCTAAAGACGTTGCGGAGGAAGCAGAACGAATATGCGGAAGACCGGTTATACATACGATCGTTGACGCGGAACCTATAGGACCAAAAGAAAGCCTTGATATGCTGGTCATCGCCCCGTGTACGGGAAATACGCTTGCAAAGCTTGCAAACGGCATAACCGATACCGCCGTTACGATGGCGGCAAAGGCTCAGCTGCGTACGGGAAAACCCGTGGTTATCGCTCTTGCAAGCAATGACGCTCTTTCCGCGAATCTTCAAAACATAGCGAAGATGAGCGTTCGCAAAAATGTATTTTTCGTGCCGATGTATCAAGACGATACAGAAAAAAAGCCGAACTCCCTTGTATGCGACTTCGGAGAATTGAAATCCACGATGGTGGCCGCGTTTGCTGGCAGACAGATACAGCCGTTCTGGAAAACGTGAGAGCGGCGAATAGAGCGAATGATGTATTAAAATATATTAAAAAAGCGGTGCTTGCTTTGATATAATCCCCTTAGAGTAGACACTTGAAAAAACAAAAATTTTTCAAGACTACTTTAAGGGGGTTATTTTTATGCAAAGACGATCACACAAGAACAA
>CASGAQ010000011.1 GCA_949299535.1 uncultured Eubacteriales bacterium
ATTTAATTATACCAAAAAGCAAGCGGATGCTCAATACCTTTCGGTAAATAGCATCCGCTTTTTCTGTTTTGGGGCTATCTTAATGAGACAGCCCCTTTTCTTATGATAGGCTGGTGTCATGATAATGCAACATTCGTCTTTTCCGCGATGATGCTTCCTTTTTTGCCGAGAAATATTTCCGCCGAGGCTGAAAATCCTGCCGGATCATCGGACACGAAGTAGCGTATGGTTCCATGCTTTCCGGATTTGCTGAGCAGGTCTTTTTCGCGGAGCGCTTCCGCCATGGTCTTTACGGCTTCTTTTGCAGGATTTATAAGTGTAACGTCGGGAAGAGCTTTTTCTATTGCATTTTTTATTATCGGAAAGTGTGTACAGCCCATGATGAGCGTATCCACCTCTCCGCGGAAATGCGAAAGGTATTTTTCGCAGGCGAGGCGCGTTATTTCATCGCCTTCATCTGTAAAGCCGTATTCCACAAGAGGCACGAAAAGGGGACACGCACTTTGCAGAACGACTGCTTTGTCGTCGATGGCTTCTATTTTGCGCTTGAATATGTTTGAATTTATCGTTGCCTGTGTTCCGATAACGCCTATGCGCTTTGTTTTCGAGGCGTTATAAGCCGCTTTTGCCGCATCGTTTACAACCCCGAAAACGGGAATATCCGTTATGTCAGATATTACTTCTATTGCGTTTGAGCTGACCGTGCCGCAAGCGGCAAGTATCGCTTTTACTCCGTGTGAGAGCAAAAAACATGCGTCCTCATTCGTATATTTTCGTATCGTTTCTCTTGATTTCGTTCCGTAAGGAACTCTTCCGGTGTCGCCGAAATATATGATGTTTTCGCAGGGCAGAAGGTCTGAAAGTTCGCGGACCGCGCAAAGTCCGCCAAGTCCGCTGTCAAAAATGCCTATGGCGCTGTCGTTCGGCATACGCACCTCCGAATATATTGATCGTTTTAAATTTTATTCGCATACTCAAGGTTTTATGACGATACCTCTTGTATTACCGCCGTAATCTCGGAAAAATTCGTGTTCCAAAGCCGCGTTCTCGCAAATAGCATGAAGTGCGCTGCGCTGATCGTATCCTATCTCAAAGATTATCGCGCCGCCGGGCAAGAGCTTTTGCGGCAGAGTGGAAATGAATCTTTTATAGAATATAAGTCCGTCCGCTCCGCCGTCGAGCGCGCCGTAAGGCTCGCGGCAGACCTCGCGTGAGAGAGCTGATATATCTCCTGTCGGTATATACGGCGGATTTGAAACGATAAGATCGTATTTTTTCTCGTCAGATGTGAATTTTTCGGAAAAAATATCGCACTTTTCAAAAGTCATCCTGCCCGAAAGCGACAGGCGTTCGGCGTTTGACTCTGCCGTTTTGAGTGCTTCTTCGGAAATGTCGAGTGCATGTACTGACGCATTTGAGTTTGCGGCGACGGCGAGCGCTATGCAGCCGCTTCCGGTACATATATCGAGCACTTTGGCTTCTTTTTGACCGAGAAATTCAATGGCTTTTTCTACTATCACTTCGGTGTCCGCCCTCGGTATAAGACACGCGGGAGATACAGAGATTTCAAGGCCGAAAAAATCCGTTTTTCCGAGTATATAAGCAAGAGGCTCGCCGTTTTGGCGGCGAGCAACGGCGATTTGAATTTCCTCCGATACATCGGGCGCTTCTTCTCCGTAGCGCAGAGTCAGAGTCCTTTTGTCAACGCCGAAAACATGGCAGACTATCTTCTCCGCTTCATAATCGGCAAACTCTCCGGATATAGGCAGGAGAGCGTCTTTTATATTTTTTTTAACTTGAAAATATGTCATTGCTTTTCCGTTTTGCCGTCTGTGTCGGAATTTTTCTCTGCTGTGTCTGAGTCGGTTTTGAAGTTATCGTTTGTGCCGCTTTCAGCAGAGTCATCGGGCGTTTCGGACACTTTGGGTTCAGGCGGAAATTCGTCGGGCATTGCCGCTTTGAGCGAGGCTATGGCACATTCTATCTGAGAGTCGTCGGGTTCTCGGGTTGTTATGCGCTGCATCCAAAGACCGGGTGCGGAAAGGATACGCACAACGATGTTGTCGTGCTTGCCTGCATACATGAGAAATTCATATCCGACGCCCATTACAAGCGGAAGAATGAGCAGTTTTATAAGCACTCTGAGAAGACCGTTTTCCCAAGTGATAAAAAGTCCAGCCACGATACCGAGCAGTATCATTACGAACATAAAGCTCGTTCCGCAGCGAGGGTGGAAACGGGAATGTTTTTTTACATTTTCAACGGTGAGTTCTTCTCCTGCCTCGTAGCAGAATATGGATTTGTGTTCTGCACCGTGGTATTCGAAAGTGCGGCGTATATCTTTCATCAGGGATACAAGGAGCATATACGCGACAAAGATGATGACTTTTATGGCGCCTTCGACTGCGCTTTTCCAAAGTCCGAGATCTCCCGTAGCTTTTTCAAGCAGATTTGTAAAGAAGGTGGGGAGGAACATGAATAAAAAGAGCGCAAGAGCCACGCCGAGTATCATGGCGATGACCATGATGAAGTCCATAACGCTTTTACCGAAGTGCTTTTTGAGCCATTTTTCAAATTTTGTTTCCTGTGCTTCTTCGTCTATGCCGAGCATTGAGGCGGAATCGTTTAGAGTGGAGAGGGAAAGCCGCATGGAATCTATAAAATTTACGACACCTCGTATGATCGGTATCTTAAAAAATTTGCTTTTTTTTCTCCATGATTTGAATTTTGATGTTTTTGTGAGCTTTGTTCCGTCATCGCGGCGCACAGTCGTTGCAACATTGTCGCCGCACTTCATCATTACGCCTTCAAGAACCGCCTGACCGCCGACTTTTCCGCAGCGTTCGGGGATATATGAGCATTTTTGATTTTTGTTTCCCATTTTAAAGCCTTTCTTCAGTTTTGTTGATACACGACATATTATACATCACAAATGTTAACAAATAAAGTAAAAAAATAAAAAAGCCGCTCTTAAAAAACGGTTTTTTTATCATCTTTATGTTATAAGGCGTATTTTTTACTGCGCCGTGTCCGTTTTGCCGTGTGTCTTGAAATAAGTGCGGTGATTTGTCTTAAATGAACGAAATATCCGCCGAAAAAAACGTATCATGTAAAAATGCCCGTCTGACGGGCATTTTTACTGTTCGCAAAGCGCGATAACTTATTTATTCAAGAGCAGAGAATGTAAGCAGCAATAGCCAAAACCGCGAATACCGCGCAAGCGATGGTCGTATAGCGGGAAAGTCTTTTTTCTTTCGTCTGTCCCTGGTTTTTGCCGAAATAAGAATCGCCGGACGTACCGCCGATGGCGCCGGAAAGACCGCGTTTCTTGGAGTTCTGGAAAAAAACGAGAAGAATTATCACAACTGATACGAGCATGAGGACAGAACCGAGAATATAAGCGAGAACCGTCATTTTATAAACCTCCGAATTTACGGGACACAGCCCGCAGATTTTCTTTGAAATATCACAGATATATAAAGGGATAAAAACAGCCTTTATAAACATTTGTATTTAATAATACCATACGGCGGCGGAAAATGCAAGAGTTTTTTATAAGTAACCATGAAAAAAAAGAGTTTTATAACCATGAAAAAATATATAAATATCATATGATTTTCGCCGTATTCCCGAATATGTCTGTTTTGAGTCTGCGGGTTTATATTTTATCAGGTTTTGTCACAGCAGTCAAAGCCGTTGTCTATGTAATTGGCTATAAAGCGGACGTTGAATCTGCGGGAGCTGCAGAGCGTTCTTTCTCCTCCGGCGACATCGATATCTTCGGGAAGAACGAATTTTATGCATCTTACGGTTATGTCGCGGCAGCCCTCGCGTGTGTGAGCCGGAATGGTCAAGGTCTTGAGTCCCCGTTTGTACTCTTTGCCGCATTTATCCGTTTCGTTCAGTATAACTGCGAGCGCTACGCGTTTGTTTGGGCAGACATTGCGAAGCGTAACGTCTATCTGAATTATCCTGCCGAGAGAATCCAGATATATATCTCCTGCATCGAATTCTATCGAGTCGTCGCAGCTGTCCGCAGTAAATTCGACCGGTTTCGGGCATGATTCCGGCGTAACTACCCCGCCGCAGTCGATCTCTATTGTCGGCGAGGGAAAATTAACAGTGTTACCGTCTTTATCTTCGTATTCGATACTTTCATTCACTTCCGTAGTTCCCGAGCAATCTCCGACGTGGCGTACGGTAAACTCCAGAAACGCTCCTTCACTTTTGCTTACGCCGAGTTCGTCTATTTTCCATTCAGCCGTCCTGTTGTCTATGAGACTTGCCGTTCCTTTGTCGGGAGATGAGAGCGACGTTATTTTGAAGCAGGGAGATACTGTATCTGTTATTACGATATCGCGCGCCCCCGGTTTTGTTATGTTTTTGGCGAGGTCTTCAAATATCTTTTCAAGTTCCTCGTCGCTCGGAGATATTGCGACGTATGCCGAATCGGGATCGGAAGCCCAGTCGCTCATAGCCTGAACGTCTATGCCTCCGTTTCCTTCAAGCCCTATGCAGTAGATGACAACACCTTGCGCTTTGGCGGCGGAGGCGGGAACATTCGCGTCGCCTCCCGCCGTTGTTTTTCCGTCGGTAAACATTACCATGATCTTCTCGTTTGATGATGTGAGATCGAACAGTTCGGAGGCTTTTATAAAAGCGTCTTCGTGATTCGTGGAACCTTCTGCCGAAAGCGCGTCTACCGCCGATTTAAGCTCTTCGACCGATGTTATGAGAGAAGTGTCTTTTGTCGCTTCTGTTGCAAAGCTTACGATTCCGATATGACTTCCGAAGCCTATTTGACCTTCGGTATCGCCTCGCGTAGCGTCATATATTATGTCGATGAATTTTTTTGCTCCGTTTTTGAGATTTGCCAGCGACGCGCCTGCCATGCTTCTTGAACGATCCAATATCAAAACGATATCTGCGGGATTTGAGATAATATCCGGTTCCGCAGTGATGGAGAGTTTGACCTTAAAAGAGCCGCCGCATTCTATGCTCTGACTGTCCAGTTATTTGTTTGAATTTGTTATGCCCATTTCCGTTCCTACCTTTCTGCCTTCCGTTTCGGAAGAACTCCTTATAATATATGCCGGAAAATGCGCGGGCGTTCTGCTTAAAGGTTTCATAATGAAAAAATTGTAAAAATAATTGAATAATTCTTTACCATATGATATACTTAAAATATAAAGTATGTTTCGCCATCGGGAGGTATATTTATGAAGATAACGCTGAATCCGGACGAAGAGATAGTACGCTCCGTCAAAGAAGGACTTGAGAAAACAGGCGGCTATTGCCCCTGCCGCATACAGCGCACAGAGGATTTCAAGTGTATGTGCAAAGAGTTTAGAGATCAGATAAAAGATCCCGATTTCGAAGGCTTCTGCCACTGTATGCTTTACTACAAATCAAAATGAAAGGCGAAAATGTGATGTCCGAAACAGTGATCACCGAACAGAATTTTGAAAAAGAAGTTTTAGGCTCTGATATTCCCGTGCTGGTAGATTTTTTTGCGACATGGTGCGGTCCCTGCCATATGCTTGCGCCGATAATCGAGGAAATAGCAAAAGAAAACGAGGGAAAACTCAAGGTCGGCAAAGTCAATGTTGACGAACAGCCTGCGCTTGCCGCGGCTTTCGGAATAGAGAGCATACCCACGCTTATCGTATTCAAAAACGGAAAAGTTACAAATAAAGCTCTTGGATATATGTCAAAAGAGTCTGTGCTTTCGCTGTTGTGAATGACGGCTCGTTTTTCTCCCGATTTTCCGCATGGGAGATCGGGAGATTTTTTATTGCGTCGTCGCTTCGAATGATATTATATCTGCCTCTGTTCCTTTGCGTATTATTTTCAAAGGCAGTTTCGTGCCTCTGTCTATATATATGGTTATATCTTCACTTTCGTTTGTGCAGACGTATACCGCGACTCCTCCGGGAGAGGCTTTTTCTATCTTCCATGAGCCGTATGATTGGATCGAAAAGAGGCTTGAAATTTTCTCGGATTTGAGCAGTTTCCGTCCCTCGCATATCGGAGCATTCAGTCCGTTTGTCTTCAGGAATACGCCGTTTTCGTTTGTTATAAATGTGATATCTTTGAGTTCGGACGGCTCGGTAAATGAGAAAGAAACAGAATCTCTTGTCTTTTCTATGTACGTCCTGTATTTTATACCGTCAAGGGTGATGTTAGCCGTCGCTCGGAACCCGTTCTTTTGGTATCCGGTCAGCTTTTCCATATTTACGTTTTCTGAACACGAGGAAAAACAGAAAAGAGATAATAACATCATAATAATGCACAGCATACGTTTCATTTTAACGCCTCCGTCATAAAATGCTGTTTAATTATATTGAAACAGGAGACGTTTTATGAATCGCGTTCACTTAGGAACAAGGAATATTTTGTGAAAAATAAGTCAGAATGTATATTTTGGGAAGATAATGTTCAAAAATAACAAAAAATTGAATAAGGAGATGATACTTTGACACTTGTTGTTATGGCGGCAGGTATGGGAAGCCGTTTCGGCGGGCTGAAGCAGCTTACCCCCCTTACCGATGATAATGAATTTATTATAGATTTTACCGTTTACGACGCTGTCCGTGCAGGATTCGATAAAATAATTTTTATCATAAAAGAAGAAAATCTTGAGCTTTTTGAAAAGACGATCGGTGCGCGCGTGAGAAAAAGCGGCATTGAGGTCGGATATGCTTTTCAAAGACAGGAGATTGAGGGGTATGAAGTGCCGCAGGACAGAGTAAAGCCGTGGGGAACAACTCATGCGCTTTTGGCGCTCGGCGAGATGAAAGAAAACTTCGGCATACTCAACGCCGACGATTTTTACGGCTTTGATACGCTGAAGAAGCTCCGCGATTTTCTTGATTCGGCAAAGGACGATGAGATATCGCATTATTGTATGATAGGCTATGAGCTTGAAAAAACTTTGAGCGAGCACGGTACGGTATCTCGCGGGATATGCCGTGTAAATGAGCGCGGCACGCTTGATTTTATTGAGGAAAACAAGAAGGTGGAGAAACTTCCCGACGGCAAGGTGATAAATACTTATGAAGACGGCAGAGTAGCCGAGATTCCCAAAAACTGCACAGTTTCGATGAACTGCTTCGGTTTTACGCCGTCGGTAACAAGACATATGAAGCCGCTTTTCGATGAATTTTTGGAGAACAATAAAAACGACCTTTCAAAATGCGAATTTTTGATACCTACGGCGGTGAAAATGCTCATCGACAGAGGCAAATGCGACGTCAGGGTAATACCTACGTGTTCCGTTTGGAAGGGTGTAACATATGTTCAGGACAGCGAACCGTTCCGCGAATTTATAAGAAATGAAAAGCGCTTGGGAAATTATCCAAAAGATCTTTGGGAAAAGAAAACTGTGTGCATATAAACAAAAAATCGGAGAACTCCGGAAAGTTCTCCGATTTTTGTCAAGTATACGGTAAATGAAGCGAGATTTTTATTCGGCGTGAGTCTGATCTGAAACAAATTCCTTCACGCTTGTCGCAAGTCCTGCGAGCGACTGAAGATTGCTTGGAATTATTATCTTTGTGGCTTTTCCGTCTGCCGCTTTTTCAAAAGCTTCGAGGCTCTTTATTGCAATAACTGCGTCGGAGGGGGCGGCTTCGTTGATGAGCTTTATGCCGTCCGCCGTCGCCTGCTGTATCTGAATGATAGCTTCCGCTTCGCCTTCGGCGCGGCGTATGCGAGCTTCTTTTTCGGCTTCGGCAAGAAGTATCTGCTCCTGCTTCTGAGCTTCCGCGTTGAGTATCATAGCCTGCTTTTTACCTTCGGCGGTGAGTATATCCGCCGCTTTCGTACCCTCTGCTATGAGTATCTTCTCGCGGCGTTCGCGCTCCGCTTTCATCTGTTTTTCCATTGCGTCCTGTATCTCTTTGGGCGGAATGATATTTTTAAGTTCGACTCTGTTGACCTTTATGCCCCAAGGGTCGGTCGCTTCGTCGAGAGTCGTTCTCATTCTGGCGTTTATAAGGTCGCGGGAGGTGAGCGTGTTGTCAAGCTCCAACTCGCCTATTATGTTGCGAAGCGTCGTTGCGGTAAGGTTTTCGATTGCGTTTCTGGGATTTTCCACACCGTATGTGTAAAGTTTGCAGTCTGTTATCTGATAGAAAACGACGGTGTCTATCCTCATTTTGACGTTGTCTTTCGTTATAACGTCCTGAGGTTCGAAATCGGCTATCTTTTCCATGAGAGATATCTTGTTTCTTATGTTGTCGAAGAAAGGAATCTTGAAATGAAGTCCTGTATGCCATGTCGAATGATATGTTCCGAGACGCTCTACGATATACGCCTGCGCCTGAGGAACGATGCGGATATTGGCTATGGCGACGATAACGATTATTGCCAAAATGATTCCGATGATTATGAAGGGCATTATGATGATAACCTCTCTTTACTGTTTATTTTTTGTCTGAGCAGTTGTGTCTTTGCGGCAGATGAGTTTTACACCCTGTATGGAGATGACGCTGACGATATCGCCTTCCTCAAGGATATCTCCGTCGGCGCTTCTTGCGCTCCATATCTGACCGCGCACTTTTACAAGACCGCGGTTTTCGATGTTGCATATCTGCTCTGTCACGATTGCGCTCTCTCCGATCACTGCGTCAGCATTTGTCGGCGTAGGAGCTTTTTTAATGATCGTTTTTTTGAATATCGTGCGTGAAAAAACTATAAAAATCACGGCACAGGCCAAAAATACTATTATCTGCACATATAAGGGCACTTTGAAAAAAGCAAGTATCATGGCTATCAGCGCGGACGGCATGAACCAAATGGCTACAAGGGAAGACGAGAGTGCTTCCGCTGCGACGGAAAAGATGATCACTGCTATCCATATGTAAGGCATTATGTTTTCCATTATCTCCTCCTTAAAGATAGATTATACCGTATTTTCATGATAGCATAATTTTATCACTTTGTAAAGAGGGCAGATTCAGAAAGAAACCGTTGCAAAAATTGGAAAGAAATATATTTTTATTGCTTTGACTTATAAAATATGTTAAAATATAAATAACAGATATTCTTATATTTTTCCCGAAAGGAAAGGCTTTTATGAATAATGAGGCGCTCTTTTTTGAAAAAATGAAGCTTTTCGGCACGTTTAAAATGCCTCGTTGGTCGGAGCTTCCCGAAATAGAACTTTATATGGATCAGGTTATATCCGTAGCGGACAAATACCTCGGCGCGCTTTCTTCGTCATCCGATCCCGTTCTCACACCGTCCATGATAAACAATTATGTAAAAAACCATATACTGCCGCCGCCCGTAAAGAAAAAATACAGCAGGGAACATCTGGCAAAACTTATGGTCATATGTGTTCTCAAGCCGGTGATGGAGATATCCGCCATAGCTGATGTCATAAATCTCAGCGAAAAGCTTTTCGGTACGGCGCGAATGCTGGACGATTTTTCCGCTATGTTCGAGGAGCGTTTGTGCGCGCTCTCCAAAAGCGCGGCCGCTTTGTTTGAAAACGCTGAAAATACGGAAGAACTTCTCTGCGCCGTCGCAACCGAGAATGCCATAAGCGCCGTTACGGAAAAGCTGGTGGTCGCTTACGCCTGCGCTGCGTTCCGTGCAGTCGAGCCTGAGAAAAAAGGCGAAAAGAAAAAGGAAGATAAAAAAGAATAATATATCCGTCATATTCGAAAAGACCTCCGAATAGATTTTCAATAAGAAAATATTTTCGGAGGTTTTTTATGTTTATCACCACTTTGCGTTCAAACACAATAAAATTCATATGTATAACGGCGCTGTCTTTTTTGGTCGTTGCCGCGCTTGTCGTATTCGTTCCAACTTATGAAAGCACGTCTGCGCCGTCAAAGGTAAATTATCAAAAGGTTTATTCAAACAGCGACAGGATAGATTTTATTTCTCAGTTCGGCTGGAATGTAAATCAAACTCCCATAGAAGAGGTAGAGGTCACTATACCCTCGGAATTTGATACGGTATATGTCGGCTATAACGATATTCAGAAAACGCAGGGACTAGATCTTGCAAAATACAGGGGCAAGGAAGTCGTCAGATATACATATCAGGTGACAAACTATGAAGATTATGAAGGCGTCGTTTACATAAATCTGCTTGTTTACAGAAATAAGATAATCGGCGGAGACGTTTGCTCTGCCGATTCCGCGGGATTTATACACGGCTTTGAAAAATCAGGCGACGACGTATGATAAAATAAAACGAAAAAACAGCAAGCTGATATGGCTTGCTGTTTTGAATATACAGAAATATGTTTAGTCTGTAACGAAGGGGAGAAGCGCCATGTGACGAGCGCGTTTGATAGCTTCTGTCAATGCACGCTGGTGAGCCGCGCAAGTTCCGGTTACTCTTCTGGGAAGAATTTTGGAACGCTCGGAAATGAATTTGTGAAGCTTTGCTACATCTTTGTAATCGATGGATTCAGCTTTTTCAGCGCAGAAGAGGCAGACTTTTTTTCTTCTGTGCATATTGCCGCTTCTTGCGGGTTTCTGTTCTCTATTTTCCATGATAAAAAACCTCCTATATTATTTTCAGCCGTGATATAACGGCATCAGAACGGGAGATCGTCGTCGGCAGCCATTTCTTCGAACTTGGGAGCGCTTCCCATATCGGAAGAAAATGAAGGAGCCTGAAAATCTTCTCCGCGAGAGCTTTCGCTCTTCTTTTCAACGAAAGTTGCTTCGTCAGCCACGACTTCCGTCGCATAACGCTTGGAGCCGTCGTTTGCGGTCCAGCTTCTTGTCTGGAGAGAGCCGCATATGCAGATGGCGTTGCCTTTTCTGAAATATTTGGAAATAAATTCAGCGGTATTTCTCCACGCGACTATATTGATAAAGTCGCTCTGCGCCTGTTCGCCGGCTCTTGTGAATCTGCGGGTTACGCCGATAGAAAATGTCGTGACGCTTACGCCGGAGGGAGTCTGTTTAAGTTCCGGATCGGCGGTAAGATGTCCGATAAGAATTACCTTGTTAAGACTTGCCATGTTTAGCTTTCTCCTTTTTAAAATTTATGCTACGCTGATCGTCATGGAGCGCATTACATCTTCGGAAATGTTGAAGTTACGCTCAAGTTCTGCAACAAAGCTCTTGTCTGCTTTGTAGTTTACGAGAACATAATAGCCTTCCGTAAGATCGTTGATGGGGTATGCGAGTTTGCGTTTGCCCCATTCGTTGAAAGATTCAATTTCACCGTTAGCTTCGATAAGAGCTTTGAACTTTGCAACTACTGCTGCAACAGCTTCTTCGCCCTTTGTCGTCTCAACGATGAACATTGTTTCATAGGACGCTTTGATGTTTTCCATTTAAGTACACCTCCTTTTGGACATAAGGCCGCGGATATTCGATTTTCCGCAGCAAGGAGAAAGTTGTCTGTTTAAAGACACTTTTCCGAAGCCTAATTTTATCATATATTTTCAAAAAAGTCAATGTTTTTTGTGAAAATATACAGAATATATGTGAAATTTTACTTTCGGGCGTCTTGCTTCGTTTAAGCAGACGCAAAGGTATTTCATTCCTGTCCTGAAATATGCACAAGTTTCGGCATATGTCCCATGGCGGGGAAGATCTTTTCGGTGAGATCGGAGGTCTTTATACGCAGGCTGGTCGTATTTATGCACGGGTGGCAGCCGAAGTATTCGCTTTCGAGAATGTCTTTGTCCACGAGCAGTTTTACGCGGTTTTCTTTGTCGTTCATAAGTCCCAGCACGCTCACCGAGCCGGGAGTCAGGTCGAGCATACTTTCAAGGTCTTCCGGAGAAGCGAAGCAAAGACGCGAAGAACCTGCCTGGTCGGAAACCTCTCGCGTGTCAAAATGCTTGTCCGCGCGCATCATCAAAAGGTAAAAAGATGTTTTTCCTCTGTTGCAGAGAAACAGATTTTTGCATATGGCGGCTCCGAGCTTTTTGTCTATCGCGGCGCAAGCCTCCATTTTCATCGCCGGTTCGTGGTCTATGCGGTAATATGATATGCCTAACGAGTCAAGAAAATCATATGAACGTATCTCTTTTTGCAGTCTGCCTTCTGTGTTTAACGGTCTTCCAAATTCTGATAACATAATTTTTCTCCCGAAAATGAGCTTTTTTAGAATAATTATATATTTTATCACATTTTGATGTATGTGTCCATATGATGAGATAAATCTTCTGCCATAATTTTTACGCGATATTTTTTGCAAAACTATGGAATCTTTTTTTGTAATATGCTAAAATGAATAAAACGGTTTTGTTTTAATATTATTCGGAGGTTTCCATGAAATACCTCGAATCCTTTACGATACCTGACGAGAGAAAAGAAGCGAAATTCCTGCTTTCGTTTCCGTATAAGCTTGAAATGGCTTGTTATTCTCATCAAAATGTTTATCCGTTCAAAATATTTGCGCAAAGGGGATTTTCTCACATGGAATTTGAACCTGTCACGATATTTTACGGGGGCAACGGTTCGGGAAAATCCACATTGCTTAATATTATCGCACAGAAGCTTATGCTCGAAAGGGCGGCTCCTTTCAACAACACTCCGTTCATGGAGGAATATCTCCGTTTTTGCAGATTCACGCTCTCACGCGGAGAACTTCCGAAAAAAAGCAGGGTGATCACAAGCGACGATGTTTTCGACCATCTGCTTAAGATACGCCGCATGAACGAAGGAATAGAGCACAGGCGTGAATTTCTCTTTGACGAATACGAGAAGCTTAACGATAAGGAGGCTCCCACGTTCCTTATGCGGACGATGGACGATCATGAAGAACTTATTCGCCGAAACGAAGCGCGCAGAAAGACAAAATCCGTATACGTGACAAAAAGGCTCGGCGGCGTAGAGCATGCTGCAAGGTCCAACGGAGAGAGTGCTTTCTGCTATTTTACGGAGCATATAACGGACGGAGCGCTTTACCTTTTGGACGAACCGGAAAACAGTCTTTCACCCAAACTTCAAATGGCTCTGCTCACGTTTTTGGAGGATTCTGTGCGGTTTTTCGACTGTCAGATTATAATGTCCACACATTCACCTTTCCTGCTTTCGGCACGCGGGGCAAAAATATACGACCTCGACTCGGAGCCGGTTGCCGAAAAGAAATGGACGGAGCTTGAAAACGTGATGATATACCGTGACTTCTTTGAAAAGCACCGCGGCGAGTTCGAATAATCGAATAATGAAAAAATAATATATACATTAAAAATATAAAAAATCAACAGAGCTTTCCGCCGTGAAAGCCGAAAGGAGAAATAACATGACTGTTTATGAGGCGATGTACACCCGCCATTCCGTCCGCAAATATAAGGATATTCCGATAGAACCTGAAAAGGCGGCTGTACTGCAAAAAGAAATAGATTCGATAAGAGCCGAAACGGGACTGAATATAGAACTTGTGATGAACGAGCCGAAAGCTTTTTCGGGAGTTCTTGCCGAATACGGCCATTTCAGCGGCTGTAAGAATTATTTTTCCATTTCCGCGGCAGACGGCAGAGATGAGGAGATAGGATATCACGGCGAAAAGCTCGTGCTTTTGGCTCAGACGCTCGGACTCAATACATGCTGGGTCGTGATAACTTACAAAAAGCGCGCCGTACCCGCAAATCTTGCCGCAGGCGAGAAAGTACAGGCTGTTATATCAGTCGGATACGGCGAGCATGAGGGCAGAGAACACAAAAACAAGCCGCTCGAATCACTCTGCGAGTGCGAAGGAGAAATGCCGGAATGGTTCAAAAACGCAATGGAAGCGGCTCTTACTGCTCCTACCGCGCTCAATCAGCAAAAGTTTAAGTTCACGCTTTCCGGCAACACGGTTAAAGCGACGGCTTTGCGCGCGCCTTATGCGAAGATGGACTTGGGCATTGTTAAATATCACTTTGAACTCGGAGCCGGCGAACACAAATTCGAATGGGCTTAACATCGTATATACATTATTTTCGGAAAGGAACTTATCATGGCGGAAATTTCAAAAGAACTTTATGAAAAACTCAAGGAAACAAAGGTTTCACGCGAGGAGATATTCAATGGAAACATAGTCCATCTTGTAAAGGATAATATAACTCTGCCTGACGGAAATCCCGCTACAAGAGAGGTGTGCCTGCACAACGGCGCGGTATGCGTCGTGCCGATAACCGACGACGGGGAGATAATCATGGAGCGTCAGTTCAGATATCCTTTCGGCGAGGTGATATGGGAGATTCCTGCGGGTAAACTCGATAAGGGCGAAACGGACGAATTTTCCGCGGCGGCGCGGGAATTGCGCGAGGAAACAGGATATACCGCTGAGAATTATCATTTTCTCGGATATATATATCCTTCTCCCGCTATTCTCAGTGAGAAGATAGCCATGTACATGGCAACGGGACTCTGCAAAGGCGAACAGGAGCTTGATGAGGACGAATTTCTCGATGTTGTAAAGGTACCCTTTGACGAAGTGGTAAATATGATAATGGAAAACAAAATACCGGACGGAAAGACGCAGACGGCTGTGCTCAAAGCAAAGCTGTTTTTGAGCAAGTGATATGATCGTCGTCAGAAAAGCTTCGGCACATTCACGTGCCGAAGCTCAGTTTGCTGACAAAGGTAATGGGTGGGCAAAATGACGGAAAGTTTTCGTCCGCCTTTTTCAAAAGGCGGCGCGGTTGAGGGTGCGTAACCCTCGTCGCCGACCGCAGTCGGCGAAATTCCCTTCAGGCGATTTCTTTTTGCCAAGCTTTTTCTTTGCGCCTGCATGGTCAAAGAAAAAGCGGGTGTAGGATTTGTACAACTTACCGTGGGACGGGTTTTTCCACCGTGTCTATCAGTGGTCAGAGCTTCGGCACATTCATGTGCCGAAGCTTTTTGTTTTGATTTTATTCACAAAAAATTTATACATATTTGTATTGATATAATAATCTATATATGATATAATCTAACTCGGTTAGATAATTTCGTGGGAAAGGAGATATTATATGGCAACGGAGAAAGAGATAGAGTTGATCGTAAAAAGTCTGTCGAAGATATACAGAATGCCTTCTACTCAGGCGGTAAACAGAACGAATACCGGAATATGCGCTATTATGCGATATCTTTACGACGCTGATTCTCCTGTTACGGCAGGTCAGATAAGCGACTTTATGAATGTCAGCACGGCAAGAGTCGCGGTGCTTTTGAAAAAAATGGTCGCCAAAGAACTTATAATAAAAAATGTTGCGCCGTATGATGCCAGAGTATCCATCGTTTGTCTTTCCGAGAAGGGAAGACAAGTATCGGAGCGTTTGCAAAATGAATTTTGTGAACAGATAGGAAAGCTCATAGATAAGATGGGTATGGAAAAACTGCTTGATTTTATAAATATCGCAGAAGAAGTGGGAAAGGAATTGAGCGCTCCTAAGATAGACTTTTGATAATCAACAACAGACCGGCGTCTGTTTTTGTTTTTAATATTTGTCTAACCAAGTTAGCAATTTTATTTTAATAATTTAAGGAGAAACACAAGGAAATGCTGAAAATTTTGAAAAATTTCACATGGAAAGAATGGTGTATAGGCGCTTTGGCAGTTTTGTTCATCGTTGTTCAGGTCTGGCTTGACCTTACCATGCCGGACTATATGTCGGAGATAACCATGCTTATTCAGACAGAAGGAAGCACCATGTCGCAGATAATTACCGCAGGCGCGAAGATGATGGCATGTGCGTTCGGAAGCCTTGCGGCGTCGATCCTGACGGCTGTTTGCGCCGCGCGTATCGCCTCGAATCTTTCCGCAAATCTGCGCGAAAAGCTTTTTGATAAGGTTCAGTCTTTCTCTATGGAAGAAATAGGCCGTTTTTCGACAGCGAGCCTTATAACGCGTTCCACAAACGATATAACACAAGTCCAAATGCTTATAGTTATGGGACTTCAAATGCTGATAAAAGCTCCGATAACCGCTGTCTGGGCTATATGCAAGATAGCAGGCAAGAGCTGGCAGTGGACTTTTTCCACAGGAGCCGCTGTCGTTGTGCTGATGACAGTTGTAACTATATGCATAATACTTGCAATGCCTAAATTCAAGAAAATGCAAAGACTTACCGACGACGTCAACAGAGTAACGCGTGAAAATCTTACGGGACTTCGCGTAGTTCGCGCTTACAACGCCGAAGGATATCAGGAAAAGAAATTTGACGATGTAAATACCGAGCTTACCGATACGGCTCTGTTTGCACAGCGCACTATGTCGTTCCTCATGCCGAGCATACAGCTTGTGATGAGCGGACTTTCTCTGGCGGTGTATTGGATAGGAGCCGCGCTCATAAACAATGCCGCTCTTATGGAAAAAGCCACGATATTTGCAGACATGATGGTATTCTCGCAGTATGCCATTCAAGTCGTGATGTCGTTTATGATGCTTGTAATGATATTTATAATGCTTCCTCGTGCCTCCGTTTCCGCAAAACGTATAAACGAGGTGCTTGAAACATCTCTTTCCATTGCCGACGGCACGCGTACGGACGGCGCCTCTGGCAAATACGGCGAAGTTGAATTTCGCCATGTGTCTTTCCGCTACCCCGATGCAGAGGAAGATGTTCTTCACGATATCACCTTTACCGCAAAAAAAGGAGAGACGGTTGCATTTATCGGCTCGACCGGCTGCGGCAAAAGTACCGTTATCAATCTGGTGCCGCGCTTCTATGACGCGACTGAGGGCGAAGTGCTTGTAGACGGAGTAAACGTAAAGGAATATTCTCAGTATACTCTCCGCAATAAGATAGGATATGTTTCGCAAAAGGCGACGCTTTTCAGCGGCACGGTAAGTTCAAATATAAATTACGGCGACAACGGCGGAAAAGATATTACCGCAGAAGATATAAAAAATTCCGCGCGTATAGCACAGGCGAGCGAATTTGTCGAAAAAATGCCCGATGGATACGATGGCTTCATCGCGCAGGGCGGTTCAAACCTCTCCGGCGGTCAGAAACAGCGTCTTTCCATAGCGCGCGCCATAGCGAGAAAACCGGAAATATTTATTTTCGACGATTCGTTCTCGGCGCTCGACTATAAAACAGACCGTACGCTGCGCAAGACTCTTGATAAAGAATGTAAAGATTCCACTCGCCTCATCGTTGCCCAGCGTATAGGAACGATACGCGACGCAGACAAAATAATCGTGCTTGACGAAGGCAGAATAGCCGGAATGGGCAAACATTCCGAACTTATGGAAAACTGCGAAGTGTACCGCCAGATAGCTTTTTCACAGCTTTCAAAGGAGGAACTTGCATAATGGAAAATAAAAAAGAATATGAATTTGGAAGTGCCGGCAAACATGCTCACCGCGGTCCCGGCGGTCCCGGCGGCTTCGGCGGTCCGGGCAGACAGGGCGGCGGAGAGAAAGCCAAAGACTTTATCGGAACTTGGAAAAAAATATTCTCATATTTCAGTAATTATACGGTATTTATAATAATTGCGCTTGCCTGCTCCGTCGCGGGCACCGTGCTTACGCTTCTTGGCCCCGACAAGCTTTCTCAGATAACAAGATATATCGAAGAGGGTATATTTACGGGAATAGATATGGAAGCCGTCGCAAAAGTCGGTTTCACGCTCGTCGCGTTCTATGCGGCAAGCTATATTTTCTCTGCGGTGCAGGGTTGGATAATGGCAACGGTCACACAACGTATGTCATATAAGCTTCGCTCCGATATTTCCCGCAAAATAAACCGTCTGCCGATGTGGTATTATAACCGCACCTCTACGGGCGACATACTTTCCCGTGTAACGAACGACGTCGATACGATAGGTCAGTCTATGAACCAGAGCCTCGGCAATCTTGTTCACGCCATAGTTCTTTTTGCCGGTTCGCTCTTTATGATGCTCAAAACGAATCTCATTCTTACTGCTACGGGCGTGCTTGCAACCATTATAGGCTTTGTTCTCATGTTCGTTATCATGGGCAAGAGCCAGAAATATTTTACTCGCCAGCAGAAACACCTTGGTGAGTTAAACGGTCATATAGAGGAGATATACGCAGGTCATACAGTAGTTAAGGCTTATAACGGCGAAACTCAGGCTAAACAAAAGTTTGAAAAGATGAACGGTTCGCTTCGCGAAAGCGCTTTCCGCGCACAGTGCCTTTCAGGTCTTATGCAGCCTATAATGAGCTTTATCGGCAACTTCGGATACGTTGCCGTATGCGTTGTCGGCGGTATGCTTGCTCTCAACGACAAGATAGGACTTGACGTTATCGTTGCTTTTATGATGTATATAAGATATTTCACACAGCCTCTTTCGCAGATGGCTCAGGCAATGCAGTCGCTTCAGTCTGCGGCGGCAGCCGGCGAACGTGTATTTGAATTTTGCGAAGCCGAGGAGATGGAAGACGAGAGCGGCAAGACAAGAAAACTCGATAAAGTCAAAGGCTTTGTTGAATTTGACCATGTTAAATTCGGATACGAAGATTCCGATAAAGTGATAATTCACGATTTTTCCGCTGAGGCAAAACCGGGACAGAAAGTGGCGATAGTAGGTCCTACGGGCGCCGGAAAAACGACTATGGTAAATCTGCTAATGCGTTTCCACGAGATACAGGACGGTCAGATACGAATAGACGGAGTTCCTACAAAGGAACTTACGAGAGAAGACGTTCACTCGCAGTTCTGTATGGTGCTTCAGGACACATGGCTCTTTGAGGGAACCGTCCGTGAAAATCTTATCTACTGCACGCAGGGCGTAAGCGATGAAAAAATGCGCGAAGCCTGCAAAGCCGTCGGACTTGACCACTTTATACGCACTCTCCCCAAGGGATATGACACTGTTCTGAGCGATCAGGTAAATCTTTCTCAGGGGCAGAAACAGCAGCTTACGATAGCGCGCGCAATGATAGCCGACCGTCCCATGCTCATTCTTGACGAGGCGACAAGCTCCGTCGATACGCGCACGGAAGCGGCTATCCAGAACGCAATGGATAAACTTATGGAAAACCGCACCTCGTTCGTTATAGCTCATAGATTGTCGACTATAAAAAATTCAGACCTCATTCTTGTTATGAAAAACGGCGATATCATAGAAAGCGGTACGCATGACGAATTGCTCAGAAAAGGCGGATTCTACTCAGACTTGTGGGGAAGCCAGTTTGAAGAAGCACAGGCGAGTTGAAAAAAGGCATATCTAAGCTCTGATTGCAGTATTGCCGTGATTATTTCCAGACGAAAATCCGAAACATAAAAAATACGGGAAACTGCCGCAAAAGCAGTTTCCCGTATTTTTGTATTCAGTAGAGATGCAATGATTTTTTGGCTTCGATATTATTTCTCTGTAAGGTCTGTTTTTCTTATCTGCTTTGTTTCGGGATTTACGCGGTATGTCGCTATTTCGAACGGTTCAAGAGAAAATTCTTCGCAAAGACCGAGCGCGGGCATGGAGAGCTTTGTTGTGCGCGCTTTGTTTGTGGGATTGAACAGACGGAGAACGAAATCGTCGCCGCGTTCTGCTTTCTTAAAAGCAGAAAGAGTTACGGCGCCGTCGGAAAGACTTGCAAACGGCTTTATGGTGTTTTCCTCATCTTTTGTGCAACCTATGGGGAAGAAGGAGAGCGCGAAAGGTTCTTCCGCGAAAGCGTTTGCTTCGCGTTCTATTTTTTCAAGGCGTTCTTCCGCCGTGCCTGCATCGAATACGAATGTGAAATCATGTTCGCCCTGGTCGATAAACGGAGAGAAGCGGTCCTGTTCCATGATGTACGGTTTGCGTACGGAGAAGTCGCTCTTGCCTGCGGAGTAGCCGGGGGCGCGGAGAAGCGTTATTCTCATCTCGCCGTCGAGGCAGTCGGAGCCGTGAGTGCTGCTGTTGATGACGGAAATCGCAAATTTGTCGTCTTTTACCAGATTCCATTTTCCGCTTACCATTTCTTCGCCGTTTGTAAGAAGCTTCTCACTACCGTAGGCGGCTTGTCCAATATATTCGCCGCATATCGTCGTGGGAACGGATATCTTTAGCATTTTCATTTTTTCGTTCCAGTATACTTTATCGCATACTTTTATCTCGGACGAGTTTTTGGACAGATAATATCTGCGGCACATTGTGGAATCTCCGTATTCAAATACAGCTTCCACTATCGTGCGGACAGGGCCGTCTTCGATTATGCGGACAGACTTTGCCTTGTGACCGTCGATTATGCCGGAGAAAGCAGTGCCGCGTTCTTCGCTCATAAGCGTAAATTCTCCGATTATATTGCGAAATTCTTTTTCTTTATGAGCCCAGCAGTTTTCGTCGTCTTTCATTACCAGAGGACGGAGCGCGCCTGCTTTAAAGTAATCTTTTCCGTCTACTTCATATTTGTCTACAAGACCGGTTGCAAGGTTGATAACGACTGTCATGCGGTCGTTTTTAAATGTGAAGGTGTCGGATGAGAGCGCTTCTCTTTCCGCGGGAGTTGGAATGAGTTTTATCTTGATGTCAAAGCGAGTCATTGTGCCTGCATCAAGCGTCGCTCTGAAAACAGAACGCTTGCGCCAGTCTACGTTGAAGTTGGAATATTCATGTTCGCACTGGGAGGGGATCTGCTTGCCGTCTTTGTATACGACGGGGAGCGCAAAGAGAGCGGGATTTTTATTCTGGTCGGGAAGTTGGTATTCAACTTCTACAACTTCTTCTATCTCGTAGGGGTGGGGATTGTATACGAAAACGGGAATTGTTCCGTCTTCCGCCTTTGCCTTGTCGCGGCAGAGCGCGAGAAAAGCGTTTATCTTTATGCTGTTCAATTCGGTAAGTCCGTGCCCGGCAAGAGCTTCGGAATATTTCTCAACGGGAGCTATCGCGCTTCCGGGGAGGATATCATGAAATTCGAGCATGAGCAGGTCTTTTGTAGCTGCGGCTATTTTTTCGGCGGGATATTTGTATACGCCTGCAAGGGAAGCGTGAGCCGCCATTTTTTCAGTCATGTAAAGTTCGTTTTCAAGCTGTCTGTGGAGTTTCTTTATGTTTGCCATAGTCGTATAACAGCCGGTGTAACGTGGATTGAGTATGCCGTCGTAATCCGGTATATCTTCTCCGACAGAGCGAAGCTCTTCAAAATAAGCTTCCGGTGTGGAATGAATGAATTTATATTCTTCTTCCGTTTCGTTGAGCTTGCTTATCTTCTCGTAGTCTA
Organism: uncultured Eubacteriales bacterium; assembly: GCA_949299535.1. GTDB lineage: Bacteria > Bacillota > Clostridia > Oscillospirales > CAG-272 > UMGS731. Next base: position 21,073 of record CASGAQ010000011.1, read on the forward strand.
TTCTGGAGGGACCGCCGCCGTGGTCGCCTATACCCCAAAGCACCATGCCTACTTTTTTTCCTCTGTTTTTCTCTACATAGCCTTTTATTTTTTCATCGGCTTCGCCGCGGTGAGATTCATAGGAATTATATGCGCGGTGGCATGTTATCTTGGAGCCGTCAAAACCTACCCAGTTGAAATCTTCCGCTGGAAGAGAGAGCATGTCGGGTTCGGGACGGCAGAAGATACAGGAATCAAATCCCGCTTTTTTCATTATGGCGACAAGACCACGCGAATGACCGAACGCGTCAAAGTTTATGACGGTTTTGGGTTCGGAGTCAAATTTTTCCTTGAAGTAGTATCTGCCGTGGAGTATCTGGCGAACGAAGCTTTCGCCGCTTGGCAGGTTGCAGTCCGGCTGGAGATACCAGCCGCCCATGATGTGCCATTTTCCTTCGGCAACGAGTTTCTGTATACGCGCAAAAAGCGCGGGATCGTTTTCCTCTACCCATTCGTAGAGCATGGCCTCGTTGTGACAGAAGATGAATCCGTCATAGTCTTCGCAGAAGTCAGCCGCAACACGGAAAGTGGAAAGAGTTTCGGCAACGCCCTCGCCTATTTCCCAGAGCCAGACAGGATCTATGTGAGCATTGCAGATAAGATGCATGTTTTTTTTCATTTAAAATACCTCGTATAACGTTATTCGACAAAAATATATATTGTCATTTTAGCATAATGCGTGTATAAAGGCAAGCGAGAAATCGATATTTTTTCATATGCGTAAGAAAAATAAGAAACTCGGCGGAGATGTGCATATATATTATAAATATTTTTGTAAATATTTTGAGATTTATTGAAAATAATTTTTCTTTCTTGTATATACTTTCGGCGGAAAATATGTTAAACTAATAATATCGCACAAGGAATATCATAAGTAAAATATTTCGGAGGAGAATCATGGCACTGCGGCTTACCGAAAAGTCCGATATAAAAATTTTTATACTCTACCTGCTTTCTCGTGTGGATCGTCCGCTGGACTTTGTAACGCTCCACGATATATGCGTGCAGGACGAGTTTATAAATACTTTCGACTTTATGGACGAGTTCTATGAACTTTGCGACATAAAAGCGCTTTCCGTAGAAAAGAACGATGAAGGCGACGATGTCGTGCGTATTACGCGAAAGGGCAGAGAAACGGCGCAGACCATGAAAGATTCCATACTGCCTGAAATACTCGACCATGCCGTGAGATCCGCGCTTCAGCTGATATCGTTTCAGACGAGAGGACTTTCCCCGCACGCTTCCGTAGAAGAAGCGGGAAACGGAAAATACATTCTTAACTGCTCGGTAGACGGAAAGGACGGAGTCTATATGGAAACGAAACTTCTGCTCGATTCCAGAAAGCAGGCTGAACGTATGCTGCTGAACTTCAATGAGCGCAGCGAATTTATCTACCGCGGTATGCTGGCGCTGCTTTCGGGAGATATGAATTACCTTGCGGACAGTTGGAGCGAAGACTTCGCGGCGGATGAACCGCATAACTAATTTTTTCGGAGGATCCTGTTTTGAACGAAGAAAACAAAAACGGTGAAAAAAAGAAAAGACGATTTAACATCTACAATTTGATGTACGGCCGCGACGGACGCGGAGTGCGTAAAAAAGACGTTATAAAAAACTACAATTTCCGGAACTTTTTTAAGCTTTTCGGCAGAAAATTCCGATATATAGTGAACACTAACCTTATCTATATAGTAGGCAATTTTCCGATATTCTTCTTCCTTTTCGCAATAAGCGGAAATTTCAGCAGACACGCGGTGCTTCCGATGAGCGAGATGTATTCCGTTCTGTACGGTATCTCCACTGCGAGCGCAGATGGCATTTCAATGCTTCCCGTTTCCGGCATACACGGACTTATGGGTTCTTTTCCGGTATCGATTGGCGCGGACAATCTGTTCGTTAAGATATTATACGGACTTTCGCTGCTGATTTTGATAACTTTCGGTTTTGTAAATGCAGGCTGTGCCTATATAATGAGAAATGTGATAAAAGGCGAGCCTATCTTTCTTTGGCAGGACTTTTTCGGCACTATAAAGAAGAACTGGAAGCAGGCTATACCCGTGGGTGTATTGGACGCAGCCGTATTTTCGTTATGCTTATATGCGGTATATTATTACTATATAACATATACGGTCAACTATATCATGTTCTTCTGTTCGCTTGTGACGCTTGCCGTATACACGTTCATGCGTTTTTATATGTATTTGATAATGGTGACGTTCGATATGGGAATTTTAAAGATAATAAAGAACAGTTTTATCTTCTCCATACTTTGCATAGGGAAAAATTTCCTTGCGCTGTTCGGAATATTGCTCCTTATCTTCCTTACGATGTTTTTTGCCGCCGTGTATACTCCGTTAGGTATTATAATTCTTTTGGTACTGTTTTTCGGAGCTATGCTGTTTATCTCAACATACGTCGCATATCCTCAGATGAAAAAATACATGATAGATCCTTACTATAAAGACGCCGAGTCATATGACGACGAAGCGGAGAGCGAGACGCAGGGCAAAACTTCCGAAGGATACGGCGAAGACGACGGTGAGCTTTACGACGCAGGCGAATATATTACCGATGAAGACGAGTTCAAAACAAGAAAAAAGATACACAATAAAAAAGATAAATAATAAAAATAAAAGAGCAGTTTTTTCCACATCATTGTGGAAAAAACTGCTCTTTTGATAAACAATGAATTTAAGGATTAAATTTTTTTTGAAAGTCCAAGCGCTTTGGCGACTTCTTTGCCTATCGCTTTTGCCATGTAAATATAACCTGCGTCGTTCGGATGACAGCCGTCTGCGGTCAACTCGTCGAGGTAGTCAGGATCGTATATTGTTTTGCCGTCTACAAAAAAGAGATTTTTATCTCCCGATTCTATGCCGCGGCGGTAGCTTTCCATGATTATCTGTCTGCGCTTTTCGTTTTCTTTTGCACCGTCGTTATAATAGTCGACTTTAGACGCCATTATAACGGGAGTGTTTGGCTGTGCGGCGCGGAAACGGCGGTATCCTTCGAAGTGAGTTTTCTGCAAATATTCCGCGTTGGGAGCGTTATGGTCATAGTCGTATACAAAAACGCTCATGTCAAGTCCGCTTATGTAATCGATTATCGGTATTTCCGCTTTTGCAGCTCCCGCAAAACCGAGATTTATGAAATTGCAGTCGAGTTTGTGTGAAATTATTGCGGGATAGTTATTGCCCGGTCTGCTCACGCCGGAACCGTGGACTATGGAAGAACCGTAGAAAACTACAGGTCTTTCGATCATGTAACGGCTTCCTTCCATGAGCTCACAGCCTTCTCTGAGCGCTACATAGGCAGAGGTTATGCTTGCGAAAAGAGGGAAGTTTATGACAATGTCTTTCATTCCCGGTTCAAGACGGATACGGCTTTCGACATATGTTTTGCCTTCTCCTTGAGACGGTACAAATACGCCGAGCATGCGATATTTTCCGTTTTCTTTTTGATATAGGTCAAAGCCTATTGACGCAACGTCTTTAGGAGGCACATAAAAATTATCTTTGCTGAGCTCTGCGTGGATAACTATGTAATCGGAGTCGGTAGCAAAATGAACTCTTACGCCTGCGCTTGTAGAAGCGAGATTTTCAACCGACGTTACTCCGTTTTCTTCAATAGAGCTTGTCGCTTTTGCGACGTCCTCGGGAACGCGGCGAAAAGGCTCGCAGATACCGTAAAGACGGAAGGGCGGCTTTGTAATATCAAGGAAAACAGGATCTCCTTTTGAGATCGTGGTGTCATTTGGAATGATACCGTTTGATTTTTGTACTTTCATATTATAAAAAGCTCCTTATATGCAGATATGTTGAGTATATTATATTCTTGTTTTTTTGCTTGTCAATACTTTTTTTATATTTCTATAAGCTCAAACGCGCTGTCTTCGTCTGCGAAGCCTTCGTTCTTCATAAGTATCATGGCGTTTTTGTAAAACGAGGTATGCTCCGTAAAACGGAATACCGCGGCGGCAACGCTTATAAAATCGTCTTTTTTGCTCTTGTCTGCCATATACGATACAGATAGAAATTTAAGTATCGCGTAAGAGGCGCATAGTGCAAGATATGCGTCGCCGTTCGTCTCCTCAAAATCCGTATAAGGAAATTGTTCGTAAAACATATGGTTTATCATCATTTTTTCAAGATATGCTTCGGCTTCGGGAAGCACTGTGAAAAAATGCTCGTTTGCAAGCTTATATTTTTCGGCGGCTGAAGCAAGAGCGTCCGCGTCTTCGAAAATCTCCTCCGTTATGCCGAGGTTTGCGAGTGCTGACGGAACATATCTGCTCAGAGCCGCGCTCATGCTTTCAAAGCGAAGCAACATTCGTACAATAAAGCGCAAAGCTTTTTCCCCAAGTCCTTTTAGAATCTTCTCGAACGTGGGTGCGTTTTCGTCTGATGGTCCGTTTACTATCTTTCCGACGGCGTGGAGCCTTACGCAGAGCGGCTCTTTGCGGTCGCGCATTTTTTCGGCGGCAAGTTTTCTTATTTCGGTCTTGCTTTGCGCGCGCGGATTTGTAAGAATTATACCGTCGTAGGGAATTTTCGGTTCTGCTGTTTCAAATTCGAGAGGACGGGTGTTTTCAGTGAGCAGTTCCAGCGTTTTTTCACAGCTTCCCGAACATGAAAGTTCGTATAGCTCGCCTTTTTTTACGGCGCGCGGATACATTCGGCAAACAAGAGGAATTGCTTCTTCGCCACAGGCGCGCTGAAGCGAACAGTAGCCTTCTTCGTCTATGAGAGGGCAGGAGCCATCGTATTTGTGATTGATGAGCGCATATCTTTCGTTTGTCGGGCGGTCTGCGATGTAAAACGCGCGGTCTATTTCGCGTCGCAGTTCCTTTTTGCAGTCCAAGCCGAGTATGCGGTTATATTCGGCAAAGCTGAGTGATATCCCCCAGCCGCGGCAGCAGGTGTCTCTGCATTCGCCGCATTTGCAAACGAAATTCTTATAGTAATCAGGTATGATGAATTTTTCTTTTTTCGTAAAAAAGACCTCTTTTCAAAAAAATACGGGAATATTATATTTCCGAAAACAGTAAGATGTCAAGAGTTTTTTGCCGTGTTTTTTTTTGACGGTATTGAAAATTTTTAAGAAAAGATATATTATGTTATATATCATTGAAAATAATCAAAATTCATAACGAGGTGCATTATGGCGGAAAAGACGAATGCCATGCGAAAGCTGGACAGCATGAAGATAAAATATAAAGAGCATTATTACGCCGATACGGGAGCCGTTTCTGGCGTTGAGATAGCGCGTGTGCTTAACGAGGATCCGGCCCGCGTATTCAAGACGCTTGTGACGGTCGGCAAGAGCGGCGCGCATTATGTATTCATGATACCCGTGGCGGAGGAGCTTGACACTAAAAAAGCCGCCGCGGCAGTAGGGGAAAAATCAGTTGAAATGGTTAAGTCGAAAGAACTCTTGCCTCTTACAGGATATATTCACGGAGGCTGTTCTCCCATAGGCATGAAGAAGTTTTTCAGAACGACGGTACATTCAAGCGCTCTTGATTTTGAGGATATCTTTTTCAGCGGCGGCAAGATAGGCTTTCAGATAGAGCTTTCGCCGCAGAAGCTCGCACAGGTCATAAAATTCGAATATGCGGATATTATAAGAAGATAACAACAAAAAAGAAGTTTAGCAAATACCGGATAATAATTTTAAAAAGTGAAAGTGTATCTTCCGGCGGTCAGCTCCTTCGTTTCGTTTTCAAGATGAAGAATGCCGCGGCAGGACGAGGGCACCGTCAATGATATTGTTGTTTTTCCGTCTTTTTTCTCAAAACAGCACTCAGCTTTACCGTAAGGGGTGTTGACGCTTCCGTGTGCTGAGGTAAGATAACTTGAGAAAGCGGGACGGAAATCGATGGTTTTATATCCGGGCTCTGCGGCGGAGATACCGGCTGCATATTTATAGAAAAATGCCGAAACGCAGGAGAACATATGCTGATTGCGGGAACCGCCGCCGTTCCAACATTCAAAGAGAGTTGTCGCGCCCATATCAAGCCAGACTTTCATGCTGGGATATGTCGGATTTGTAAGCATTTTCATGGCGGTTTCGGCATGACCGTATCTGCCGAGGACTTCCAATGCGGCTTTGAAACCGAGTACTCCGAGGTCAAGATGTCCGCCGTCGCGTTCTATCTGTTCGAGCAGACGTTCAACAAGACGGGGAATCTCGTTTTCTTCTGCAAGCCCGTGATATATCATAAGCGCGGTCGCGCTCTGACAGTCGCCTTTGACCGTAAACGATTCTGCATCGAAAAATTCACGTCTGAATGCCTCTTTTATCTTTGAAGCGAGCGAAGTATATTTTTTCTCGTCGTCATAAAGCCCGAGGATATGGGCGCATTTTTCAGCCGTTTTTACGGCGCTGTGGAAGAAAGCCGTATCGCTTACGGGAACAGGGCATTTAAAAGAACTCATGTTTACGCTTATCGCGGGACCGTCAAATGGAGCGCACCAGTCGCCCAGACCGTAATCGGCTATATAACCGTTCGCCATCGAGCAGATATATTCGATATGCGCTTTGAGCGCTTCGTGATTTTGTCTGAGCACCTCTTTGTCGCCGTATTCCGTGAAAAGATTCCACGGCACGTCGACCATCGGGTGCGACCAGTCAGGTCCGTTAAGGCTGTTATATCCCCAGCCCGCGGAGGGAACTATGCACGGCAGACAACCTCCGACTCGCTGAGAATCTCGAAGGTCCTGCTGCCATTTTCTCATGAGGTTTTCCGCGCCGAAATTTATCATAAGCTGTTCTGCGGAAAGCCCGGTGTCGCCCGTCCAAGAGCTTTTTTCCCGCACCGCGTCGGCAGCAAGAGTATTCATACAGCATGAAACGGTAGAGGCAATACAAAGGCGCTGTATGGCGTTTATAGTTTCATCTGAGCAGGTGAAACGCCCTTTTTCTTCCATATCATTGCAGAGCGCCCATGCTTCGATATCGCACAGTTCTATCGACTCGTCGCAGCCGGATATCTCTATATACTGAAAACCGTGATAAGTGAATATCGCGTTCCATTCTTCGGGGGCGTCGGATCCTTTTGTATAAATGTCTGTTTGGAAGCAGTAATTTTTTATAAAGCAGGAAAGAGCTTCCTGGTCAAGCTCTCCGTCGGGATGAAGACGGTCGCAGTAGCGCATTTTGTATCTTGTGCCCGCTTTGCCGCGGAAAGTAACATGAGCGACGCCTGCGATATTTTGCGGGAACTCATAGAGCCAGCCGTTTTTGACCTTTCTTGAAAGTATCGGCTTGTATTTTGCGCGGACTCGGATAGGCTCCATTTCAGAAACGGAAAGAGTGGCGCCTGGATTTCTCGCATATCTTGCAGGGAATGATTCTCCTTTGTAGCCTGCTTTGTCCCAGCCGTTTTTTTCAAGACGCGCGTCATATTCTTCACCGTGACGTATGCCGTTGAAAACTATCGGACCTTCTACATAATCCCACGAGTCGTCGCTTACTATCTTTTCGGTGCGGTCGTCATATTCGAGATGAAGTTCAAGCAGAAGTTTGGGCACATCTCTCCATGGCGCGGTATTTGTCTGCCACGGATCCTGAGTAAAGCAGTTGTAAAATCCGTTGCCGAGTATTATGCCGATCGCGTTTTCGCCGTTTTCTATCATATTAGTCACGTCAAAAGCGCGGTAGAGTATGTTTTTATCGTACGCAGTAAACGGCGTGGAGAGAAAATCGTCACCGACTTTTTTGCCGTTTATATGTGCTTCAAAATATCCGAGTCCGACTATATAAAGCACGGCGCGCCGCGCTTTTTGAGCGGAAAATTCACGGCGCAGATAAACTGCGGAAAGGATATCGTCGCGCTTGCGCGACTTCCCGCCTGTGATATAGCGCGCTTTGGGAGGCGTTCCCATAAAGCCTGTGGAAAAGTTTGATATGGCAGAGTACTCTTTTCCGTTTTCAAGCAGAGAATTTACTTTTACAAAATATTTTGTGAACGGTTCAAGTGAAAGCGCGGGATATATATTTACACGCTCGTCAGTCTTTTTCGTGAACGACGCGGCGATATCCTTGAAATCTTCGTCTTTTGCAACTGTAAGAGTATATTCCTTCTGCGAGGAAAATTCATCGTCCGGCAATGTCCAGGAGAATCGCGGCGAGGAATCCGTAAAAGGGGCGGTAATAGAGTTTATTTTTATCTTCATAACATACCTCACGACTATATTTAAAATAAATAACGGGATATTTTGAGTGTACCATAATTTCCGAAAAAGTCAACCGCCAAAGATTATGACAATGTATTTTTATGATAAAACGGCAATCGTGTGGACATATCTTCTGTTTTGTGATGAAATAGACGTAAAATATCTCGGCGCTATGGGCGCTTTTTTGAGGGAGAGAGCTATGTATAAGCATAAGGTACAATATTATGAAACGGATAAAATGGGTATAACCCATCATTCCAACTATATTCGTTTTATGGAAGAAGCAAGGACTGATTTTCTTGAAAGATCCGGTTTCGGATACGACCGAATGGAGCGCGAGGGAGTAATCTCTCCCGTTGTTTCAGTTTCGTGCGATTACAAAAGGTCAACGACTTATGCTGATGAGATATTCGTAGATGTAAAACTATGCGAGCTTTCTGCCGCACGCATAGGTCTGCGCTATGAGATGAAGTGCGGTGATGATATCGTCTGCATCGGCAGGAGCAGTCACTGCTTTTTGAACAAAGCCGGAAAGATAATCTCTATCAGGCGCGATATGCCTGCTTTCTATGAGAAGATGTCGGAAATATTGGAAAAGGAATGACGAAGTTTCTTACCTTACAAGACTTTTTGAAAAAACATTCCCGCGTGTCATGTGTTACAGCGCGGGAATGTTTTTCTATAATTATTATAGATTATTATACAACTATAAATCCGAAAGATTCCATTACGGAGAATATGAGTATAGCTACTATGCATACGGGAGCTATATATTTTATAACTACAGTGAAAAGTTTTTTTGCTTTGAATCTGCCTGAAAGCTCTATTTCGTCGATAATGTTTTGAGGCTTTATCACATATCCTACGAGTATGCACGTGAGAAGCGCTACTATCGGCATTATAACGCTGTTTGTGATAAAGTCGAAGAAGCCGAGCAGGCTCATTCCGAAGATTGTGATATTGCTCCAAACACCGTTGCCGAGCGAAATCACTATGCCTATCGAGAGGGCGAAAGCGAAGACTATGGCGACGGCAACCTTTCTTTTCAGCTTGAACTTGTCCATAATTATGGAAACGACTGTTTCCATAATGGATATGGAGGAAGTGAGTGCGGCGAAAAGCACGAGAACGAAGAAGAGAGAAAAATCAATAATAAACGATCATTTTGTGAACGAATTTTAAATTTTTTGGTTTTTGTGAAAAAATGTCGTTTATACTCATTTTTTTGTTTGTCATTATTTCCTAACCATGTCTTAAAAGACGAGATCTCCTCTTAAAGCGCTCCGCGAAACTCACAGGACTTTTTTAGAGGAGATCTGTATTTATGGATATTTGGTTTATTATTTTTGTTTTGTCGTTTTTTAAATAGCGGCAATATCCCCATTTTTTAGGGCGATATCCTTTTATCAAAAGAAAAGCGGCGGCAAGATATCCGATGATAGTAAATGGAAGTCTCCAAGTGAACGAGAGAAAATAAAAATTTGCTTATCTTAGGATTCATAAAATGCTCTTGCTCCTTGCTTCCGATATGACAGAAGATGATTATTTTGTGAGAGCTGCTCCGTGCGCCGTGGCGAACACTGCATTTTCGGGGATTATGAAATTAAGGTCGAAAAGCTTGTTGAGGTTAGCAAAAATGTCTCTGGACTGGGGGAGGCTGGTCATATTTCCCGTGAGCACGATATTTTTCGTTCCGGCGTTGCGAGAGGCGAACATTCCTATCATGCCTATGGTTTCGAATACCATATTGATAACGCCCAGCGCCAAATCTCCTGTCGTTGCTATGTCGGAGACTTTTCCGAAGTTTGCCGCCGTCATATCGTTGGGAAGCACCATATGTCCCGACGTCTTTTTTGCGATATCGGATATACGGAGATCTATGTTGTCGAGATTTCCCGTTTTTGCGACCTCAACGATATGCTCTATGTTTTCTATCCCAATGAGCTTTTTTGAAAGTCCGATGAGCGTACCGCCACCGACGCCTGTGCCGCCGAGATACTTTGTTGAAACCGAGTCTCCTTCTTTTTTCGCATGGACAAGAGCCGTACCCGTGCCCATGCTTATTACGATGGCTTCCGAAAGTCCCGATAGGTAAAGACCGCCTCTGCCTACGCATGAAAATTCGGATTCGTGTATACAGGGCAGCCCGTAGAGAGGACCTTTCACATAGGAAGAGCCTGCGCCTGTTGCGATTATCTTTTCGATATCGTCAAGAGCTATTTCGTGGTCTACCGTAAATTTGCCGAATGCTCCGTAAAGAGAGGTTATCGGATCTGTCGCGTGTACGAATGTCGCGCCGAGAACTTTTTCTCCGCGAAAGCCGACTATTTTTGTCGTGCTTCCGCCAACGTCTATACCTATTATAACTTTCACTTTTGATACCTCTTTTATTTGTTGTATGCCGAAAGAGCGATTTTTTCGCAAAGCTCGCCGTAACTTATTCCCGCCGCGGCGGCTTCCTGCGGAAGAAGGCTCATCGGCGTCATTCCGGGAAGAGTATTTGCCTCAAGACAATAGAAGTCTTTTTTGTCTTCGTCGAATATAAAATCTATTCTGCTGTAATCTCCGAGTCCAAGTGCCGAGTGAACTTTTTCGGCAAGCGAGCAAAGTCTTGAAAGCTCGATCTCGGAAAGCGGAGCAGGGCATATCTCAAGCGTAAGTCCCGACTGATATTTCTTTGTAAAGTCGTAGAATCCTTCGCCCAAAGGTTTTATCTCTATCGGGGGCAAAGCTTTTCCGCCGAGTATGCCGACGGAAAATTCTCTGCCACAGAGTTTGTCTTCTATGATGATTTTGTTTTCGTATTTTTTTGCTCCCATGAGTGCTGAGTAGAGCTGTTCTCTCGTTTCCGCCATGGCAACCCCTACGCTGGAACCGCAGGAACACGGTTTTATAACGCAGGGAAATTTTATTTTGTCTTCAAATTTCTGCGCGTTTTCGGAGAAAACGCATATCCAGTCTGCTGTCGGCACTCCCGCTGCGCAGAATATAGTTTTGGAAAGGTCTTTGTCCATGGCTTCAAGGCAGGCAGAATATCCGCTTCCGGTATACTTTATGCCAAGACAATCGAGATAAGCCTGAAGCTGTCCGTTTTCCCCCATTCCGCCGTGCATTGCGAGAAAGACCACATCGGCAGCTTCCGCAAGCTCGGCTATCCCGTCGCCTATAAGACGGGAGCCGATACCTGCCTTTTTTTTGAGTTCGTTCAAGTCGGGCGGATCTTTCGGAATATCGTATGAATATTTCGTATCAGCGGTGAAAAGCTCCTCCGGCGTTTTGCCGTTTGTGCCGAGATAAACATCGGCGAGAGCCGCTTTATGACCGCGCTCGCGAAGTGCGTTCGCTATAAGCGAGCCTGAGGAAAGAGAGACCTCACGTTCGGGAGAAAATCCACCTGCTAAAACTGCTATTTTCATGAAAAGCTCCTATCGAAAAAATAAAATTATACGGAAAGTTCGACAGTCGTTTTCTTTGCTTCGCCGAGAACGGGATCGATGTATCCGGCGATAAATTCTTCTACCTGATGTTCGCTTCTTCCTGTGTAGAGAGAAGGAACGAGGATATTTTTGAGTTCTTCCATAGTGATGCTGAAAGAGGGATCGTTGCAGATACGTTCAAGCATATCGTTCTTTTCGCCCTCTTCTTTTACCTTTTTGCCTGCGGCGATTGAGTGTACTCTTATCTTTTCATGTATTTCCTGTCTGTCTCCGCCGCGGCGAACAAGGTCCATCATGATGTTTTCAGAAGCGATGAAGGGAAGCTCAGCCATAACGCGGGATTCTATGACTTTAGGATAAACAACGAGGTCGGAGGTTACGTTTATGTAGATATTGAGTATCGCGTCTGCCGCAAGGAAAGCTTCGCTCATTGCAATGCGTTTGTTTGCGCTGTCGTCGAGAGTACGCTCGAACCATTGAGTGGAAGCTGTCATGGCAGGGTTCGTGGAATCGGCGATAACATATCTTGCAAGAGAGCAGATGCGTTCACATCTCATGGGGTTGCGCTTGTAAGGCATTGCGGAGGAGCCTATCTGGTTCTTTTCAAAAGGTTCTTCCATTTCCTTGAAGGACTGAAGAAGGCGCATATCGTTTGCGAATTTAGAGGCGCTCTGAGCGATTCCGGAGAGTACGTTCATTATTCTGGAATCGAATTTTCTTGTGTAAGTCTGACCGGAAACGGGAACTACTTTTGTAAATCCGAAATCTTTTGCAATACGCATTTCAAGTTCTTTTATCTTCGCTTCGTCGCCGTCGAAAAGCTCCATAAAGCTTGCCTGAGTACCTGTGGTGCCCTTTTGACCGAGCATCGCAAGAGAATCGAGCACGAAATCAAGGTCGCAAAGGTCAAGGTAAAGCTCATACATCCAAAGCGTTGCGCGCTTGCCTACCGTTGTGAGCTGAGCGGGCTGAAGATGAGTGTATGCAAGGCAGGGCATACCCTTGTACTTCATTGCAAATTCGCGCAGGTTTGCAAGAACCGCAACGAGCTTTTCGCGTACAAGCTCAAGAGCTTTTTTGGAGATTATCATATCGGTGTTATCGCCTACATAGCAAGATGTGGCGCCGAGATGGATTATGCCGCGGGCTTTGGGGCACTGATCGCCGTATGCGTGAACGTGAGACATAACGTCGTGGCGGAGCTTTTTCTCGTAATCTTCCGCAACTTCGTAGTTTACGTCTTCTGCATGAGCTTCAAGCTCTGCTATTTGTTCGTCAGTGATGGCAAGACCAAGATCTTTTTCCGCTTTTGCAAGAGATATCCAAAGCTTGCGCCATGTCGTGAATTTCATATCTGGAGAGAAAAGATACTGCATTTCTTTGCTTGCATATCTGCCGGAGAATGCGCTTTCATATTCACTTCTGTTCATTTTTACATTCCTTTCCGTTTGCACAAAATATTATGATTTTTATATGATATGTCTGAGAATATTACGATGTTTTTACGTAGACTTTGCGTTTTTGGAGATTTAAGCGGAAAACGCTTCTATCGCCGCTATTTTTACGCAAAGGCACAGCACTTCCGCCGCTTTTTTGAGTTCTTCTATTGGCGGATAAGAGGGCGCTATGCGGAGGTTTGAATTTTTCGGATCTTTTCCGTAGGGGAAAGTCGCTCCGACACCCGTGAGTTTTACGCCTGCGTCGAGGCAGAGTTCATAAACTCTTTTAGCGCTTCCCGTCGTTATGTCAAGGCTTATGAAATATCCGCCGCGTGGTCTGGTCCATGTTGCGATTTCTCTGCTGCCGAGTTCCTTTTCGAAAGCGTCGAGAACTACTTCAAAGCGAGGACGGAGAATAGCCGCGTGTTTTTTCATATGTTCGCGCACTCCGTCGGCGCTGCCGAAGAATTTGCAGTGGCGAAGCTGATTGAGCTTGTCGTATGAAATGGTCTGTGCGGTTATATGAGAGAGTGCTTCTTTTATGTTTGCGGCGCTTGAAATAAAAGCCGATATGCCTGCGCCCGCGTGAGTTATCTTTGAGGTGGAGGTGAACATATACACCATATCTTCGTTCTCGGTTCCGCGCGTCAGGTCAAAGATATTGAGAAGCTTCGGTGACTCGTCATAGAGATCGTGAATGATATATGCGTTGTCCCAGAAAACGCGGAAATCCTTTGCGGCGGGTGTGAGTGCGGCAAAGCGTCTTACCGTTTCATCGCTGTATACGGCGCCGGTAGGATTGGAATATTTCGGAACGCACCAGATACCTTTTATGGATTCGTCCGAGGAAACAAGTTTTTCTACGGTGTCCATATCAGGACCGTCCTCGCGCATTTCAACGGGTATCATTTCGATTCCGAAAGCTTCGCATATGGCGAAATGTCTGTCATAGCCGGGAGCGGGGCAGAGAAATTTTACTTTTTCGCATTTGCACCAAGGAGTGCTTCCCTGTGACGTGCCGAAAAGCTCTGCGCGCGCTACTGCGTCATACATGAGCTGAAGGCTGGCATTGCCGCCTACAAAAACATTTTCCGTGTTTACGCCGCAAATGTCTGCAAAAAGTTTTTTGGCTTCCGGAATACCGGATAATATGCCGTAATTTCTTGTGTCTTCGCCGGAGGCGCTCAGGCAGTCTTCTCCGCTTTTCAGTATGGAAAGCATACTGTCGGAAAGATCCAGCTGTTCTTTGCAGGGTTTTCCGCGTGACATATCAAGTGAAAGACCTGCCGCCTTTATTTTTTCGTATTCCGCCGTGAGTTCGTTCATTTCGGCAATAAGCTCACAACGGCTCATTTGAGAAATAGGTTTGTTCATATTATCTGCTCTCCTTGGAGTTGGAAGAATTGGATTTAAATATCTGCGTTGCCTGTTGTTCTGGGGAAGAGTTCGACATCTCGGATATTGGAAACGCCGGTTACATACATTATCAGGCGCTCAAAGCCGAGTCCGAATCCCGCATGGCGCGTTCCGCCGTATTTGCGAAGCTCTGTGTACCACCAGTAATCGTCGGGGTTAAGACCGAAGTTCTGATATGCTTTTTCGAGATATTCAAGTCTTTCTTCGCGCTGAGAACCGCCTATGAGTTCTCCGACACCGGGAACGAGCATATCCATTGCGGCAACTGTCTTGCCGTCGTTGTTAAGACGCATATAAAAAGCTTTTATCTCTCTGGGATAGTTTATGACGAACACGGGTTTTTTGAAAATCTTTTCGCAAAGATATCTTTCGTGTTCTGTTTGGAGGTCGCAGCCCCAGAAAGGTTTGTATTCGAAATTTTCGCCGCTTTCTTCGAGCATTTTTATGGCGTCGGTATATGTTACGCGTGCGAAATCGTTTGAAACGATGTTGTTAAGTCTTTCAAGAACGGTGTTGTCTACGAATTTATTGAAAAATTCAAGCTCCGGTTTGCAGGCTTCGAGTATATGACCGATGACGTATTTTGTCATGGCTTCTGCAAGTTCCATATCGTCTTCAAGGTCGGAGAAAGCTATTTCCGGTTCTATCATCCAAAATTCCGCCGCGTGTCTGGGCGTATATGAGCGCTCGGCGCGGAAAGTGGGTCCGAATGTGTAGACGTTTGCAAAAGCCTGAGCAAAACACTCTGCATTGAGCTGACCTGAAACGGTAAGGCTTGTGGGTTTGCCGAAAAAGTCTTTGGAAAAGTCAACTTTTCCGTCTTCTGTTTTCGGAAGATTATCCATATCAAGGCTCGTTACGCGGAACATCTCTCCTGCGCCTTCGCAGTCGCTTACCGTGATAAGGGGCGTGTGCGCGTAGAGGAATCCTCTTTCATGGAAGAAGTTATGTATTGCGAAAGCCGCTTCGGAACGAACGCGGAATATCGCCGTATAGATATTTGCTCTGGGGCGCAGATGGGGAATAGTGCGTAAAAATTCAAGAGAAGTTTTCTTTTTTTGCAGAGGGAAATCGGGAGTGGATGCGCCTTCAACGGCAACTTCCGAAGCCTTTATCTCAAAAGGCTGTTTTGCTTCGGGAGTGAGTACGAGAGTGCCTTTGACGATGAGAGCTACGCCGACGTTCTGCTTTGTGATCTCTGCGTAGTTTGCGAGTTTATCCGCTTCAATGACCACCTGGATACGGGAGAATGTACTGCCGTCATTCAGTTCGATAAAACCGAATACGTTGCTGGAACGTATTGTTTTTGCCCAGCCGGCAACGGTTATTTCCTTGTCGGCGAACGTTTCGGGAGAGGCGAAAATCTCTTTGACTGTGGTTCTTTTCATAATAAAGTATCTTCCTTATTTAATTGACTCTGCTTCCCGCGAAAGCAAAAGGCACATACGGGAAGCATACAAAATATAGAATGTATAATAATAAATATTATACATGATACAGAACGGAAATTCAATATAAAATGTGATTTTTGTTGTCTTGACGCGAGAAAATCGGGTGAAAAGTCGGGAATTGCTTCTTTTCAGACATTTTTCTCAAGAAACTGTGAGAGCCTTTCAAGCTCTTTTTCCGCTCTTTGGTGTTGCTGTGAGGCTTCAAAAGCGAGATTCTTACGGATATTTGCGCGGTTTGCCATCGTTTTGCGGAGAGCGTCCGAGATATCCTTGTTTTGCGCGCCGGGCGGGAAAAACGCACAACCGCTTATGCCGAGCGAACCGAGAAATGCGGATATTTTGCCGTCATCGGAAATTCCTATCATGGGGCATTTTTTCATAAGCGAGAATATCGCCGCGTGAAGGCGCATACATATCGAAAATTCCGCTCTTTCAACTAGCGGCGAGATGTCGTCCTCTGCGGAAAAGTATATTCCATTCGTGCGTGCGGCGAGCTTTTTGCAGAGCTTTGAGTCCTCGCGGCCGTGCATGGGAATAAAAACAGGGAAAAGGCCGTATTTTCTGTTTATCTCCGCGCAGAGCAGTGCGAGCTTGCCTGTTGAGCTGCCTTTTATTTTTTTTGGAAATACGAGATAATATTTGCCTTTTCGAACAAAAGACGGAGCGTTTTCTTTTGTTTCTTTTGCCGCGCATACAAGATCGCTTGTGCCGTATATGTCGTCGCGTCCCGTTATCTCGCGAACGAACGCAAGAGAAGCTTCATCCCTTATAGAGATATAATCCGCAAGCGCAAGTTCTTTTCCGACTCGCTCAATATTTCTTTTGTGTTTCAGCGGACCTATCCCGTTGGCGCAGAGCACTACTTTGCAGGCGCTTTTGCGGGCAAGATTCATTATCTGTAAATAATACAGCAAGGATTTTGTACTTGTCTTGTCTTGGAGGATATTTCCGCCGCCGAATATCATCGCGTCAGATGCCGAAAGCGCGCGCATGACCTTGACAAAGTTGAATCTGTGAACAGAGTCGACTACGTATTTTTGACGGGTGTTGTGCGGAGCGGCGCTCATAACGCAGATATTGCCTATGTTTTCGTTCTCTGAAAGTGATGAGATAAGCGAGGCGAGCATAGCTTCGTCGCCGGCGTTGCCGTAACCGTAATATCCGCATATTACGACGTTCGTTTTTTTCTTTTTGAGCATATCTCGGTATAGTTTTTCGCATGTGTCCGTCATTGTACGGACGGAGTAATGTGTTTCTATAAAATTTCTGCCGTATTTTGTAAGGCTTTTAAGCTTTTCTTCGTCGCTTTGGAGAAGTTCCATAACGCATTTTTCGATTTTTTCGGAAGTAGGCGGTTCGCTTCCTCGGCAGCAGAAATTGGTACGCATTGCGTCTTCTTCGATATCGGGGGAAAATATGCCGAGCATACCGTATCTGCCTGCTATCACAGTAGGCTTGCCGGAAGCCGCGGCTTCCATTGCGGAGCGTGACGGCGCTACGAATATATCGCAGGCGGCGATATATTCCGCCGCTTTCGGCGTGCCGCCGGGCAGGAGGACTATCTCCTTGCCGACGCAAGAGTTTATTTCCAGAGCGCGCTTTCGCATGGCGATAAGATTCTTTCCCTCGCCGACTATCATCACTCTGATATCTTTATTTTTCCGATACAGAGAAGGAGCGCTTTCAAGCAGCATTTTGGCGACGAGAGCGCTGTCGTCGTTGAGTCTGCCAAGGTACATTACGACTTTCTTTCCGCAAAGTCCGAATTGGTTGCGTATCATCGTTCCGTCGTTTTCGGGACTGAAGCGCGATGTATCTATGCCGTTGTTGATAAGAGTTATATTTTCTTCGGGATAAGAATATTTTTTCGATAAGTTTTCCGCTATATCGCGGCTTACGGCGAGAATGTGATCCCCCCAGTCGGTCATACGCGAGAGAAAGGGACCTGCTTTAAAGTCGCCGTGAGCCGTCGTAATGAATATGAACCCGAACTTTTTTTGCAGTCTGCCACAGATAAAAGCCGGTATGCGCGCATGGGCGTGGACTATGTCAAATCTCTCTTTTTGCATAAGCTGCGAGAGAATTTTCATTGATTTTGCGACGTCATGCGGTTTTTTTGAGTGGAGCGGCGCATGTATATGCTTAACGCCGCCCAATATCAGCTTGTCTGCGTATACGCCGCCGTTTGACGCGACGGTGACATCGTGACCGCGGCTCGTAAGCTCCAATGAAAGCTCCAAAATATGAGTTTCCGCTCCTCCGAGATCCATTGTCATGGCAGTCATAAGTATTTTCATCTTCGCACTCCTTTGCTCTGCCGAATAAAGAACGGAAAGGGAGATTTTCGGCAGATGGACAGATTTTTTGTTATATATTGCCCGTTAAAAAAACTTCGCCGTTAGTTTTACCAACGGCGAATAAAAATATTACATCGATAACGCCGCTTTTTTCGGCGCGACTTTTTTAGTTTGACCGATCGCTCTTAATTCCGAAAAGCGGTTTATTTTTATTTTTTGAGAGAAACGGCTTTTCTTGCGTGTGCGGCGATATTTTCTGCCGTAAGACCGTATTCTGCGAGAAGTTCGGGAACTTTGCCGCTCATGCCGAATCTGTCTTCAACGCCTACACGAAGAACGGGAACGGGGCAGCTGTCTGCGAGAGCTTCGCAGACAGCGCCGCCCAAACCGCCGATAACGCTGTGTTCTTCAGCCGTTACAACAGCTCCTGTTTTTGCGGCGGAAGCTACGATTATATCCTTATCAAGAGGTTTTATCGTATGGATATTGATGACTTCTGCGGAGATACCTTCATTTTTGAGCGTTTCTGCCGCTTCGAGAGCGAGGTGTACCATAAGTCCTGTTGCGACGATGGTAACATCGGAGCCTTCTGCGAGTTTTACGCCTTTGCCGAGTTCGAATTTATAATTTGCATCATAAAGCGTGGGAACGGCGGCTCTGCCGAAACGAAGGTAGAAGGGACCGTATGTGTTGATAGCCGCTTCAACTGCAGCGGCAGCTTCAACTGCGTCTGCGGGATTTACGATCGTCATGCCGGGGATCGTACGCATGAGAGCGATATCCTCGTTGCACTGGTGAGTAGCGCCGTCTTCGCCTACGGAAATACCTGCGTGCGTTGCGCCTATTTTGACGTTGAGGTGAGGATAACCTACGGAGTTTCTTATCTGTTCAAATGCTCTGCCTGCCGCGAACATTGCGAAAGACGAGGCGAAAACAGTTTTGCCGGAAGCGGCAAGACCTGCCGCAACGCCTACCATGTTTCCTTCTGCGATACCGCAGTCGAAAAATCTTTCGGGGAATTTTTTCTTAAAAGTGCCTGTTTTCGTAGCAGCGGCAAGGTCTGCGTCGAGAACAATGAAATCAGTATATTTTTCACCGAGAGAAGCCAGAGCGTTGCCGTATGCTTCTCTTGTTGCGATTTTTTCTGCCATATTATTCACACTCCTCGTTTTTATGCATTTGCTTTAAGTTCTGCTACAGCGGCTTCGTATTGATCGTCCTTGGGCGCGGAACCGTGCCAGCCTACCTGATCTTCCATGTAGGAAACGCCTTTTCCCTTTACGCATTTTGCGATGATCGCGGTGGGTTTGCCTTTTACGTTGCGGGCTTTTGCAAGAGCGTCGGCGATCTGGTCGAAATCATGTCCGTCTATCGTGTAAACGTTCCAGCCGAACGCCGCGAATTTCTCATCAAGGGGAGTGGGGTTCATAACTTCCGTAACTCTGCCGTCTATCTGAAGACCGTTGTTGTCTACGATAGCAACAAGGTTGTCGAGCTTATAGTGAGCGCCGAACATTGCAGCTTCCCAAATCTGACCTTCTTCGCTTTCGCCGTCTCCGATGATGGAGTAAACACGGTAATCTTTGCTGTCGATTTTGCCGGCAAGCGCGATACCGCAAGCGGCGGAGAAACCTTGACCGAGAGAGCCTGTCGACATATCTATGCCGGGAATATGCTTCATGTCAGGGTGACCCTGAAGAATGGAGCCGAATTTGCGGAGCGTTTTCAGCATATCTTTTTCAAAATAACCTTTTTCTGCCAGAGCCGCATAAAGAGCGGGAGCCGTATGACCTTTGGAAAGAACGAGTCTGTCACGATTGGGGTCTTTGGGGTTTTTCGGATCTACATTCATTTCCGAAAAATAGAGATATGCAAGGATATCTGCGATGGCAAGAGAGCCGCCAGGATGACCGGAAGCCGCCGCGTGAACACCTTCAAGCGCACCGAGTCTGATATTGAGTGCTTTTTCTTTTAACATTTCGAGTTTTGCTGTTTTCACGAAATATTCACCTCCGAATTTACTTTGCGGGGACGCCGCCCGACAAAATCGATTAAAAATCGTTTTACGTATTAAATTATACATTTTTTAGCGTACAATGTCAACCTTAACATAAAATTATAGACGAAAAATATAGAGATTATCACGCAGCAAAAAACATCAGACACATTTCTTTCCGCAAGGCGGTAGATAAAAGTGCCTGATGTTCTTGTTTTATTTGATTGTTTTCATGTCAAATGGTCAGAACCCGAAAGGAGCGGAAGGACGGTTGCTGCCGTTGCCCTCATT